>JAZLJJ010000062.1:0-24068 GCA_045597325.1 Lachnospiraceae bacterium | reverse complement strand
GTTAAAAGTTTATCCTCTCAGGTACGCTAGCTTCTTAAAAAAGCCTTTGTATCCTGAAATTTACAATGTTTGGTTCGTTCTGTTTCCAGAAACTATTGAAAGAATTTCAAGGTTGTTTCACTGTTCAGTTTTCAAGGTACCATGTCTGTTGCTTTTCGCGACAGCTTGTATATACTAACACATCGTGTCGCCTATGTCAACAACTTTTTAAAACTTTTTTCAAAACTTTTTTGGGAGCTTTGAATCGAAGTTTTAACGGAGAAAGAGGGATTTGAACCCTCGCGCCGCGTAAACGACCTACACCCTTAGCAGGGGCGCCTCTTCAGCCTCTTGAGTATTTCTCCACAGCTGAAATCCCTGTCAAAAATTGAATTCGTTTCATTGAAAACCGAACCCGGCTTTCAATACTCGCAGAAATTTCGCACACTTTTTAAGTGGTGCAAGGTTAAATATATCAAAGTATATTGGGTTTGTCAACAACTTTTCGTAAGGAAAAAGAATCCTTTTTTTATCGTTTTGATTCCGATAAACCCGCATTTTTTCGGTTTCTTCCTATTATATAGTACACCTGAATTTGTATTTTACGTTTCAAACCACAATATCTTGTATGGATACCCGTTTCATCTATTACAAGATACCATAACCTCATGTCGGATTTTCCTGCAAAATGAAGAACTCCTTTACAAAAACAATATAATTCCCGAGACAGTTCACTCGAAGCTTTATACTGTTTCCGCAAAAGAGTTCCTCTCAATACATATATGGAGAAGCCGAATTAAACAAAATGAATATGTTCCGTCAGTTCCGTCGGTTCCGTCGATTTAGCCGGTTCCGACGGTTCCGTCAGTTTCGCCGGTTCCGTCGGTTCCGTCGATTCAGTCAGTTTCGTCGGTTCCGTCGATTTAGTTGGTTTCGTCGGTGGAATCTGCCTCACCGGCCTCGCCTTCAACGATTTCATTTAAATCCTCTGCCGTTTCCGAATCCTCGCCGACTTCGGCATTTTCGAGGCTCATCTCGCCCTCAAGCTCGGACAGCATCTGCTCGTCGGTCTGATTTTCCGTTTCACGAACCTTCGCAAAGTTGGCAACACGAACTTCATTTTCAGAATCGACATTCATGCACTTTACGCCGGATGTATCACGGCCGATGATACTGATTGTGTTAACCGGGATTCGAATCAGAATTCCTTCGTTGGTGATGATAATGATTTCGTCATCCTCATCCACCATGCGTGCACCGATCAGGTCACCGGTCTTATCGGCAATCTTGTAGCAGCGAACGCCCTTTCCGTTTCTGTTATGCGTCGTAAATTCGTCCGGATCGGTTCTCTTGCCGTATCCGTTTTCGGACATGAACAGAATCTTCTCGCCTTCGTCCGTGCAGAACATGGATACCACCTCGTCATTGTCACCGAGACGCATGCCAAATACACCCATACTGCTTCGTCCGGTAGCACGAACCGAATTATCTCTGAAACGAATTGCCTGACCGTGTTTGGTCACAAGCATAATATCCTTCATATTGTCGGTTGCCTTAACTTCAATCAGCTGGTCGTCGTCACGCAGTGAAATTGCGGCAATACCGATTTTTCGGATGTTGGCAAATGCCTGCAGACGGGTCTTTTTGATAATACCCTTGCGGGTTGCCATAAATAAATACCGGTCATCGCCCATTTCCCGAATCGGAATGATTGCCGTAACGCGCTCATCCGGCTGAAGCTGAATCAGATTAATGATTGCCGTTCCGCGTGCGGTACGGGATGCCTCCGGAATTTCGTATGCCTTCAGACGATATACTCGTCCGAGGTTGGTGAAGAAGAGGAGATTATGATGATTTGTCGTCATCAGAAGCTTCTCGATAAAGTCGTCTTCAATGGTCTGCATTCCCTTAATGCCGCGACCGCCACGGTTCTGCGTATGGAAATTCTCAAGACCCATTCTCTTGATATAGCCCTTGCGGGACATTGCGATAATGGTTGCATTGTCGGGAATCAAATCCTCGGCATTGAAATCATACTCGTCATATCCGATGGACGTTCTTCTGTCATCACCGTATTTGTCGCGAATAACCGTAATTTCCGTTTCAATAACGGAGAGCAGCTCATTTTCATCGGAGAGAATCAGACGATATTCGGCAATTTTAGCCTCCAATGCCGCAAATTCCTCCTCCAGCTTGTTGCGTTCCAAACCGGTCAGCTGACGAAGACGCATGTCGACGATTGCCTGAGCCTGAACATCATCAAATTCAAACCGGTCGATCAAACGCTGCTTTGCTTCCTGCGTCGTTTTGGAACTTCGAATAATGGAAATGACCTCATCAATGAAGTCCAGTGCCTTCAGCAGAGCTTCCATGATATGCTCACGTTCTTCGGCCTTATTTAAATCATACCTGGTACGTCTGGTGATGACTTCTTCCTGATGCAGGAGATAGTACTGAAGCATCTGAAGCAGGTTCAAAATCTTCGGCTCGTTGTTCACCAGTGCAAGCATAATAACGCCAAAGGTATCCTGCAGCTGCGTATGCTTATACAAATGATTGAGCACAACGGTCGGATTTGCTTCCTTCTTCAGTTCGATGACGATACGCATACCCTTCTGGTCGGACTCATCACGCAAATCGGTAATGCCGTCCACCTTCTTGTCCTTATGCAGCTCCGCAATTTTCTCAATCAGGCGGGCTTTATTTACCAAATACGGCAATTCCGTTACAACAATACGGTGCTTGCCGTTTTCCATCGGCTCAATTTCGGAAATCGCGCGAACCAGAATTTTGCCGCGTCCGGTCCGATACGATTCTTCAATTCCTCTGGTACCGAGAATCTGTGCACCGGTCGGAAAATCCGGTCCCTTGATAATCTTCATGACATCATCGATTGTCGTTTCGATTCCGGCCTTCTTATCCTCAATAATCCTGATTACCGCATCAATGGTTTCCCGAAGGTTGTGCGGCGGGATATTGGTTGCCATACCAACGGCAATACCGGTTGTTCCGTTTACAAGAAGGTTCGGATAACGGGCCGGCAGGACCGCCGGTTCCTTTTCGGTATCATCGAAGTTCGGCAGCATGTCAACGGTATCTTTTCCGATGTCCGCCAGCATTTCCACGGAAATCTTTGACAAACGGGCCTCGGTATATCGCATTGCGGCGGCACCGTCACCGTCGACAGAACCAAAGTTTCCGTGTCCGTCAACAAGCGTATAACGGGTATTCCATTCCTGCGCCATGCAAACCAAAGCGCCATAAATGGAGCTGTCGCCGTGCGGATGGTATTTACCCATCGTTTCACCGACGATACGCGCACATTTACGATGCGGCTTGTCGGGGCCGTTGTTCAATTCGTTCATCGCATGGAGAATACGTCTCTGTACGGGCTTCAAACCGTCCCGAACATCCGGCAGCGCACGGGAAGCAATAACCGACATGGCATACTCCACGAAGGATTTCTCCATCATTTTCTTAAGATCGACGTCATCGACTTTGTCAAATACGTGATCATCTATTACGTTATTGTTAATTTCGTCCATTTTCATTCCTCATTCCGGTATCAGATATCAAGATTTTCCGCATACTTCGCATTTTCCTCGATGAAAATGCGGCGCGGCTCAACTTCTTCGCCCATCAGTGTCGTAAAGGTCAAATCCAGCTCACTCAGGCTGTCCTCGTCCATATTGACACGGCGCAGAATACGTCTCTTGGGATCCATGGTGGTTTCCCAAAGCTGACTGGCATCCATTTCACCAAGACCTTTGTAACGCTGAATCTTGTTGCTCTGATCACGTCCGATTTCCAGCAAAATACCATTCAGTTCGTCATCACTGTACGCATACCAGGACTTGTTTCCGCGCTCCACCTTATATAACGGAGGCATAGCAAGATATACATGACCCTGCTTAATCAGCTCCGGCATGAAGCGGTACAAAAACGTCAGCAGAAGAGTACTGATATGAGCACCGTCGACATCGGCATCGGTCATGATAATAATCTTGTGATAACGAAGCTTCTCAATATTGAAATCATCATGAATACCCGTGCCGAAGGCCGTAATCATGGCACGGATTTCGTTATTCTCAAGAACCCGGTCCAAACGGGCTTTCTCAACGTTCAGAATCTTGCCTCGCAGAGGAAGGATAGCCTGTGTCGCACGGGTTCTCGCGGTTTTTGCGGAGCCGCCGGCGGAATCTCCCTCGACGATGAAAATTTCACATTTGGTCGGATCCTTCTCCGAGCAGTCGGCAAGCTTGCCGGGAAGACTCTGACTTTCCAGCGGTGATTTCCGTCTGGTCAAATCACGGGCTTTCCGAGCCGCATCACGGGCGCGCTGGGAGAGAAGGGATTTATCGATAATAATACGGGCAACCGAAGGATTCTGCTCCAGATAATAGGTCAGCTGCTGGCTGAGGAGCTTCTCCACTGCGGTACGTGCCTCGCTGTTACCGAGCTTCTGTTTGGTCTGACCTTCAAACTGCGGATCCGGCAGCTTGACGCTGATAATCGCCGTCAAACCTTCCCGAATATCCTCACCGTCCAAAGCCGGCTCATTTTCCTTAATCAGCTTATTGGTTCTCGCATAGCTGTTAATTGTTTTCGTCAGGGCATTCCGGAAACCGATCAGATGCATACCGCCTTCCGGGGTCGTAATATTATTGACGAAGCTGTAGCAGTTGTCGTTGTAAGCGTTGTTGTGCTGCATCGCAACCTCAACGGAAACGTCACCCACCGTACCTTCGCAGTAAATAATATCATCATACAGTGCGGAATTTCCTTTATTCAAATACTGAACATATTCTTTAATGCCGCCTTCATAATGGAACGTCTTGGATACCTCAGGCTCTTCGCGGCGGTCAGTCAGCGTAATCTTCAGGCCCTTGGTCAAAAATGCCATCTCACGAAGACGCTGCTTCAATGTTCCGTAATCAAAAACAATTTCATCGAAAATGCTTGCATCCGGGAAGAATGTAACTTTCGTTCCGTGTCCGTCGCCGGTTCCGATTTCCTCAAGCTTTGTTACGGTCTTTCCGCGCTCATACCGCTGACGGAATATCCGGCCTTCCCGCTCAACCTCTACGACAAGCCAGTCGGAGAGTGCATTTACGACCGAAGCACCAACGCCGTGCAAACCACCGGAAACCTTATATCCTCCACCGCCGAATTTACCGCCGGCATGCAAAATGGTAAAGACAACCTCAACCGTGGAAATACCCTTCTTCTCATTGATTTCAAAAGGAATACCACGTCCGTTATCCTGAACCGTAACGGAACCGTCCGGATTCAGTGTTACCGTAATTTCCGTACAGATTCCTGCCAAAGCCTCATCTACGGCATTGTCCACAATTTCGTATACAAGATGGTGAAGACCTCTTGCGGACGTACTTCCGATATACATACCGGGACGCTTCCGAACAGCCTCCAGTCCTTCCAAGATTTGGATTTGTTCTGCTCCGTAATCCTGATTTTCGCTCATACTAACCTCCAAATATTACGAACCTAATGTAACTCCGGGGTTTCCCCGGGCATTTTTCTGACACTGCAATTCTGAACCAGATATACACTGTCTTCCCCTGTTCGGCAGGACACAAATTCTTCCATACCGGTACAGGTCACTATTGTCTGAATGGATCTGATTTCCGACAACAGCTGAAGCTGCCGGTTTCGATCCAGTTCCGACAAAACATCATCCAGAAGAAGCACCGGCTCTTCCTTCAGACGATTTTTTACAATTTCAATTTCCGCAAGCTTCAGCGCCAGAGCAACCGTTCTCTGCTGACCCTGCGAACCGTACAGCCGCACACTGTTTCCGTCGATGGTAAAATCCAAATCATCCCGATGCGGCCCGATGGACGTACAACGAAGAAAAATATCCCTGTCCTGTTCCAAAAACAGCTTTTCCTCAAACGACGCTTCGGAACAATTCGGAAGATAACTCATGCAGAGTTCTTCGCGTCCTTCGCTTAACTGACTGTGTTTCGCCTTCACAATCGGCATAATATCCGAGACAAATGACCTTCTCCGCCGAATTACCTCCGTTCCGTAAGTCACCAGCTGCCGGTTCCAAACCTCCAGCGTTTCCGCCAGTTCCTTCGAACCCGATTCCGCGAGCTGTTTCAAAAGGCTGTTTCGCTGCACCAATGCATGATTATAGCCGGCCAGATTGCTGCAATATACGCGGTCCATCTGGCAAAGCTCCATGTCCAGAAAACGACGACGCTCCTGCGGTCCTTCCTTCATCATGGAAAGGTCATCCGGACTGAAGGAAATGACGTGCAAAAGACCCATCAGCTCCGAACCCTTTCGAATCGGGATGCCGTCGATGGCAATTCCTTTGACCTTATTTTTCTTCAAATGCATATCAATCTTATGCGGACAGTTGTCCTTGGTCAGATATGTACTGATATGCGCCTCATCCTGCCCCAGCCGGATCATTTCCCTGTCTTTGGAATTTCGAAGGGATTTGGTTGTTGCCGAAACATATACAGCTTCCAAAATATTGGTTTTTCCCTGAGCGTTATCGCCGTACAGAAGATTGACACCTCGTGTAAAATCCACGTCCAGGGTTTCATAATTTCTGAAATTATTGAGTTGAATCCGATTGATAATCATTCAATCATACCTTATCTGTGAGTAACCGTAACATCCGTACCGCGGAATGAAAAAACATCACCGGGATACAGCTTGCGGCCGCGTCTCGTATCAACTTCGCCGTTTACGGTAACTTCTCCCGAAACAATAACATCCTTTGCATCCACGCCGGACTCCGCAAGACCGGCCAGTTTCATTGCCTGGCCGAGCTTAATAAATTCATCACGAATTGCAATCTGTTCCATTGTCGTTCCTTTCTATCGAATTCCGATATTAACCGGAAGAATCATATAAATGTAACGGTTCTCATTGTCACGAATGAAACAGGGAGCCTTTGCATTGGTCATATACAACGTAACGGTATCATCATCAATAACACGAAGCACGTCCAGAAGGAACTTCGGTGTAAATCCGATGGAAAGGTCCGTTCCTTCCTTTTCCACCATAATCTCTTCATTCATGCTGCCGAGAGACGAGTTGATGCTGATAGCCATATAATTATCATAAATATCGATAACAACCGGACGCTTTTCCGCTTCCTTTACAAAAAGGCTCGCACGGTCGATACAATCGATGAGCTCGCGCTTATTTAACGTCAGCCTGGTCAGATAATCCGAGGAAAGCATCTGGTTAATGTTATAATATTTTCCTTCAATCAGGCGGGAATGAACAATCGTGCTGTCAATTTCCAAAATGATGTTCTTGTCATCAAAGAAAATGCGCACTTCCTTGTCCATATCGCCGGTCAGAATCTTACCGATTTCATTCAGCGTTTTGCCGGGAACAATCACATTCCGGTTCTCATAGCTTTCCTTCAGCTCAACGTTTCGGATGCTGACACGATATCCGTCCAACGCGGTAACACGAAGCTGATTTCCCTCAATCTCAATATTCTCACCGGTCATCAGCTTGTTGGACTCATTATCGGAAATGGAGAAAATCGTCTGGCGAATCAGTTCCTTCAACGTAAACTGGGAAATGCATATAGGATTGCCGTTGTCATACGGAAGCGGCTTCGGAAATTCATCACCGCACTGGCCGCTGATGGCAAATTTGGCTTTTCCGCAAACTATCGAAGTCTTGTAATTATCATCAGCGGAAATGATAACATCATCGTTCGGAAGCTTCCGAACCAGATCCGAAAACATTCTTGCATTGACCGCAATTTTTCCGGCTTTATTGATTACCGCAGGAATGGTTGTTTCGATGCAGAAATCGTTATCATTTGACGTTATCCGAACTTCATTATTCTCGGTTTCCATCAAAATGCATTCCAAAATCGGATATGAGGTTTTGGAGGATACCGCTTTCAGTGCTACATTAAGAGAGGATACCAGATCCTCCTGCTTACAGATAATTTCCATATACATTACTTCCTTTCCGAAAAAATATAGAATCTATATCAATCAAAATACAGTTTCATAGGATTTACCGAACCGGTTTCATCCGGACTTCACTCAAAGTCACTAAGAATAAATAAAAATATATATATTATTGAAACAGTAGAAGTATTAGGGGCTGTGGATTTGTGGAAATGTGCCTCTCGCCTTACGGACAAGGGCATTTGAATCATTTATAAACATGTGAATAGGATGTTTAATAAAAAATCCAAATTGTGGAAAACTTCCGGAAAAACAGGTTTTCGAAAATACGTAAAATTAACGAAAAACGGTTATCCGAAAAAATAATTCGTTATAAACAATATTTTCAACCGGTTATCCCCTAAAAAATCCATGTTATCAACAAAATAATTCAAGGTTATTCACAATCTATCAACCGATGAATTATACCGTCAGTTGTCTTCCGGATTGATTTTCTTAATCAGGACATCGATTACGGCTGCAATGGATGCTTCCTTCTTAATATCTTCGGCAATCTTGTTATATGCGTAATGAACCGTGGAATGATCGCGGTCACCGAGGAAAACTCCGATTTCGTCAAAAGAGAGGGATGTCAGTTCCCGACAGAGGTACATGACAATCTGTCTCGGATTGGCAATGTTACGGCTCTTAATCTTGGACTTAATCTGTTCTCCGGTAATCTCAAAATGTTCCGCAACAACATTGAGAATCAGTTCCGGTGTTACGGTTTTGCGGACGTTCGGAGAAATAACATCCTTCAGAGCTTCCTGAGCAAGCTCTAAGGTAATCGGCTTTCTTTGAAGGCGGCTCATTGAAACAACCTTTGTGAGAGCACCTTCCAAAACTCGGATGTTGGATTTGATATTGAGAGCGATATATTCCAGAACATCGTCGTACAAAGGAATCGGATTGGTTTCATTTTTCTTACGAAGAATGGCCAGACGCGTTTCAAATGACGGCGGCTGAATATCGGCAACAAGACCGGATTCGAACCGGGATGTCAGTCGTTCGTCGAGAATCTTCAAATCCTTCGGGTTCTTATCGGAAGAAATAACGACCTGCCGGCCGAAATCCTTCATTTCGTTGAAGGTATGGAAAAATTCTTCCTGCGTGGATTCCTTTCCTTCGATAAACTGGATATCGTCAATCAGCAGAACATCATTGTTACGGTATTTGTTTCGAACCGCCTCGGATGCGGATGCACCACCGGTACGAATGGCCGTAACAAGGTCATTTGTAAAAGTTTCACTTGTTACGTACAAAACCTTTTTGTTCGGATTGTTCTGAATAATGAAATTGGCAATTGCATACATCAGATGCGTTTTGCCGAGTCCCGGCCCGCCGTAAATGAAGAGCGGATTGTACACTTCACCGGGCTGTTCCGCAACCGCCAGACTTGCCGCATGTGCGAAATTATTGTTGTCACCGACAATGAAATTATCAAAGGTATAATGATTCAGCATACGATTGGATACGAGGTTCGTATCGGGACGTGCATCCCGGTTGCGCTCCTCCTCCATCTTAGTAATCTGAGCCTGAGAAATGATGATAATTTCGAAATCGTATTCCTCACCCAAAACTTCCATAATAGATGTTTTGATAAACTGTGAATACTTGTTCTGAATAAAGGAAATGCTGGCCTGATTAACCGAAGTACCGGCAACCAGCGTCAGAATATTGTCATCGATGTCGTAAACGCTGAGAGGACGAAGCCAGGTTGTATAGGATACGTCAGAAACCTGATAATCCTGTTTGGTTCGTTCGATTATCTGTTTCCAGTTCTCTTCAAGAGTGCTTTTTGAATACATATATTGATTACCCTCCGCCTTTTAGAGTACATTTTATCGTAAAGCAGCGATACAATGTGACTAAAAATAAAGGAAATTTTAGTGCAGTTTCATAGATTCTCCGGCTTTAAAAAATCATCCACTACATATTGTGGATAACTTAATTTAAAATACCGAAAAGACACAATTTATTATACTCTAAAATCAAAAAATAGGCAAGAAAAATAATATATATTTATATATAAGGAAGAAAATACTGTAAATAATCCACATTTTCCTGAAAAAAAGTGGATTACTTTGGGATTTTTTCAAATAATTTTACTTGACGGCAACCGGTAAAATAACTATAATAAGTGACGCAGTATGCCCAAAAATGGGCAATTGACTAATTTTACAGGAGGCTTCTTATTATGAAGATGACATTTCAGCCCAAGAACAAGAGCCATGCAAAGGTTCATGGTTTTCGTCAGAGAATGGCAACCGCTAACGGAAGAAAGGTTCTTTCCGCAAGACGTGCTAAAGGCAGACACAGTCTTACCGTTTAAGGTCGCATACAATGTGACCTTTCTCTTTCTTTAGAAAACCGGAAACAAATCATAACCGGTGCCGGGGTAATCGCGTAATAGCGGTTCCATATAATGAAGGGTTACTGACATGATGCAATCATTACACAAAGGACAGGAATTCCGGACTGCCTATGACAGCGGACATTCCATGGCAAACCGTGATCTTGTGATGTATGTATCAAAGAACGGTTTGGATTACAACAGAATAGGAATTGTCGTAAGCAAACGAATCGGTAACAGTGTCGTTCGGCACAGAATTAAGCGACTGATTAAGGAAAGCTTACGATGCAACGGTGATCGGATCAGCATCGGGCTGGACATCATCGTCATTGCAAGAGGAACGAGCAAAGGAAAAACGCAGGCTGAGATAACGAATGCGCTTATGCATTTGTGCGGTTTGCAAAAAATTTTGGTATGAAACGAATTTTATTGAAAATGGTTCGACTTTATCAAAAATATCTTTCAGGAAGAAAAAAGATGCCTTGCTGCATTTATTATCCCTGTTGTTCCCAGTATGCAGTGGAAGCACTAGAAAAATACGGAGCAATCAGAGGAACATATTTGGCAGGGCGCAGAGTATTACGATGCCACCCGTTTCATAAGGGAGGATATGATCCGGTTCCGTGATTTTCGTACTCAGGAGGACCATAAATGAATTTGATATTTTTGACACGGGTAACCGGTATTTTCAAGCCGTTTGCCTATATCATGGGTGTGATCCTCAATGCAATTTACAAACTGGTTGCCGCTGTCGGTCTCCAGAATATTGCAATTTGCATCGTGGTATTTACAATCGTAGTGAAGATGTTAATGCTTCCGCTTACGATTAAGCAGCAGAAATTTGCAAAGGTTTCCGCAAAAATGAATCCTGAAATTCAGGCCATTTCCGAGAAATATAAAGGGTATGACCGAAGAGACAGGGATGTCATGACCAGAATGACAGAGGAACAGCAGGAAGTTTACAGAAAATACGGTGTCAGTGCATTTACGGGCTGTTTGCCGCTTTTGATTATGTTCCCTGTCATCATCGCATTGTATAAGGTTATTTATGCGATTCCCGCATATGTAACACCGGTCAAGGAGTTGTATCAGAACGTTGCGGAATCGGTTATCGATCTCGATGATGCAGATTCCAATCTGACTGATAAAGACATTACGGAAGCAATCAAACAGTTCATTAAAGTAGAAGGAATTGCTCCCCGTGAGAAGAAAGATGATATCAAAGAATTCAATTCAACGGATTTGATCGACATTTATACAGTGTTTACAACAAAGGCCTGGGATGATTTCCGAAACGGAAGAATTCTGGAGCCGATTAAAGACAAAGACGGTGAAATTACACAGGATGTTGATAAATGGAATGAACTTGCCAAATCGATTTCATTTAACACGGCCATGAAAGCGCAGGAGAAGAATGTTGATAAGATTATCGATATCAACGGCTTATTTGGCAAATACAACATTCTGGATGCTCCGGGTTTCAAATTCCCGGGAATTATTATTCCTCTGTTGGCTATGATTTTACAGTATCTGTGCGGTAAGATTTCACAGATTCAGAACGATAATCAGAAGGGCAACGATGAAAGTACATTGGGCGGCAGCATGAAGGTGATGAACACCATTTTGCCGGTTATGTCCGGTGTATTCTGTGTGTATATGCCTATCGGTGTCGGCATTTACTGGATTGTCAACAGTGGTGTACAGTTGGTTCAGCAAATATGTATCAATAAGTATTTTGACACAATTGACATTGATGAAATCGTCAGCAAAAATGCGGAGAAAATCAGAGAGCGCAATGAGAAATTAGGTGTTTATACAAAGAGCAACCAGATGAATCAGATTGCATCGAAGAATACCAAATCCATTGCTACAATCAATACTTCCGCAAATAGTGATAAGAGTAAAAATTCCGATAAAAAATCCGTTCATACGAATGGTACGGTCTCCGAAAAGAAAAAGGATAAGCTGGCCAAATTAGCATCCGAAAAAGAAAGCGGAGCAGTCGGAATTGCAGCAATTGCCAATTTGTTAAATAACGATGATGAAGAGGATGAATAACATGGAATTTAAAGAATTTTCCGGAAAAACCTTGGAAGATGCAAAAGAAGCAGCTGCACAGGAGTTCGGATGTGCTGTTTCGGATCTTCAGGTAGAAGTACTTGAAGAAGAAAAGAGCGGTTTCCTCGGACTTTTCAAAAATGTTAAAATTCGTGCTGCATTTTCCGGCGAAAACAAGGAAGCTGCAGCAAATGAGGCTGCAGATGCAGCAACCGAAACAACCGGTATTCTGGAAGAGGTTCAGGCCGTTCTCAGCGAGAGTTCGGTACAGCCTGCAAACGGTGAAACACCGTCTGAAGTTGCGGTTGATTTTATTTGCAAAGTGTTGAAAGAAATGGGTCTTTCCGCAGAAGTTTCCGCTGAGGTAAACGAGGAAGAGGACAACATTTATATCAATATCGAAGGCGAGGATATGGGCTCTCTGATCGGTAAGCGCGGTCAGACACTGGATGCCCTTCAGTATCTGACAAGCCTTGTTGTGAACAGAATCTGCAATCAGTATTACAAGATTAAGCTTGATACCGAGAATTATCGTGAGAGACGTAAGGAAACCCTTGAGAATCTCGCAAAGAATATCGCAATGAAGGTTAAGAAGCAGAGACGCAGCGTTGCTCTCGAGCCGATGAACCCGTATGAGAGACGTATTATTCACGCAGCTCTGCAGAACGATAAGTATGTTGAGACTCACAGTGAGGGCGAGGAGCCTTATCGTAAGGTTATCGTCAGCATGAAGAAGGGTGTTGTTTATGAGTCCCGTTACGGCAACAACCGTGGTGGCTACGGCAATCGCGGTGGTTACGGCAATCGTGGCGGTTACGGTAACCGTGGCGGTTACGGTCGCGGTGACTATGGCAACCGTGGCAACGGACGGTATCAGGACAGAAATGCTCAGAAACGTTATCAGAGCGATGCCAACTCTTCCGATTACAGCAAGGACTATATGAAGGACTATGCTGCATACAAGGAAGCAAAGGCTGCTGAAAAGGCTCAGGCAGAACAGCAGAATCAGAATAACAACTAAAGCAACTTAGGTTATTGGATGGTGAGGGAATTGCGGCAACGTGATTCCCTTGCTTTTTCATCTCATAGGAAAGTTCGTCCTATGAGATAAGAAAAAGGTACTTTCGTACCTTGAAAACTGTAGAGATTCTTTTACGGGAGGTGAGGATATGATTCAGACAATCGATACCATAGCGGCAATCGCAACGGCGCTGTCTCCGTCCGGAATCAGCATTATACGAATCAGCGGGCCGGAAGCAACAGCGATTGCATCCGGACTGTTTTATCGGAACGGACATCATGTCGATGTCACGAAATATCCGAGCCACACGGTACAGTACGGATATATTACGGAGCCGGAATCGGACACTGTCATCGATGAGGTGATGATGCTGATTCTGAAAAGCCCTAAAACATTTACAAGAGAAGATACGATTGAAATCGACTGCCACGGCGGAATTCTCGTTACGAAGAGGATTTTGCAGGCAGTTCTGAAGGCCGGCGCGAGACTTGCGGAGCCGGGAGAATTTACAAAACGGGCATATCTGAACGGGCGAATTGATTTGACGCAGGCAGAGGCGGTAGCGGATGTGATCGGTGCGAAAAATGAACTGTCACTGAAGAATTCCATGAAACAGCTGAAAGGTCGCGTTCGCCGCGATATCATGCTGCTGCGCGAAGAAATTTTGCGGGAAATTGCCCAAATCGAAGCGACACTGGACGATCCGGAGCATTTGAGCTTTGACGGCTTTACGGAGAAAATCACAGAGTCGACCGAGAGACATCTGAAAATCGTAACTCATTTGGCGGAAACCGCGGAAAACGGACGACTGATTCACGACGGAATCCGAACCGTAATCCTCGGTAAACCAAATGCCGGCAAGAGTTCTCTTTTAAATGCTTTACTTGGCGAAAACCGTGCCATCGTGACGGACATAGCGGGAACGACGCGCGATACCCTGACGGAAGAGATTCATTTTAACGGAATTACGCTGCTTTTAATGGATACGGCGGGAATCCGGAATACGGAGGACACGGTAGAGAAAATCGGCGTCGAACGTGCCAAAAATGCGGCAGAAGAGGCGGATTTGATTCTGTATGTGACCGATTCGTCCGCAAATCTCGATGACAATGACGAAGACATTGTCCGGCAGTACGGAAACCGTCCGATGATTGCACTTCTCAATAAATCCGACCTGACAACGGTAACGGGTCCGGAAGCCCTTCAAACGCTGCTTCAACAACACGAATGCAATGCGGAAATCATTGAAATCAGCGCGAAGAATGAAACCGGAATCAACCGGATGCAGGATGTTATCAGCACAATGTTTTTTGAAAATCAGATCCAATCCGATGAGGAATATATGATTACGAGCGAGCGCCACAGACAGGCGCTGCTTGCGGCACAGGACAGCCTGAAACGCGTCCTGGACAGCATTTTGACAGGCATGCCGGAGGATTTCTACACAATCGATCTGACGGCGGCATATGAGTCCCTCGGAACAATACTCGGAGAGGAACTGGACGAAGATATTATTAACACCATTTTCTCAGAATTCTGTATGGGAAAATAGGCGGAAAAAGAGATTATGAAAACTGTTTTCTCAATATTTTGCATGAGAAAACAGGCGATGAAGATATAATCAGAACTTTTTCCCGGAAATTTGTATGGGAAAAATAGGCAAAAGAAGAGATTATGAAAACTGTTTTCTCAATATTTTGCATGAGAAAAATAGGCGATGAAGATATAATCAGAACTTTTTCCCGGAAATTTGTAAGTAATAGCAAGGAGACGTTATGGAAATTCCTGAATTTCAATGTGATTCCTACGATGTGGCCGTAATCGGAGCGGGACATGCGGGATGTGAAGCCGCACTGGCCAGCGCACGGCTCGGCTGCAAAACAATCGTATTTATGGTAAGCACGGACACAATCGCAATGATGCCCTGCAATCCGAATATCGGAGGAACAAGCAAGGGCCATCTGGTGCGCGAGCTGGATGCACTCGGCGGAGAAATGGGAAAGAATATCGACAAGACATTTATTCAGAGCAAAATGCTGAATAAATCCAAAGGTCCTGCCGTTCATTCCCTGCGCGCACAGGCGGACAAACAGCGCTATTCCGCAGAGATGCGAAAGGTCATGGAAAATCAGGACAATCTGACACTGAAGCAGGCCGAAGTTGCGGAAATCCTCTGTGAAGATTTGGAGGACGGAACAAAGAAAATTACCGGAGTCAAAATTGCGTCCGGCGGCATTTTCCCGTGTAAAGCGGTCATTTTGTGCTCCGGCGTATATCTGAATGCGCGCTGCATTTTCGGTGAAGTCAGTCAGTACACGGGTCCGAACGGTCTGCCGCGGGCAACAATGCTGTCCGACAGCCTGATGAAAATCGGCCTTGAACTGTATCGTTTTAAGACCGGAACACCTGCCAGAATCGATAAACGAACCATTGATTTTTCTGTTATGGAGCGACAGGACGGGGACGAACAAATCGTACCGTTTTCCTTTACAAATACACCGGAACAGCTTGCAAAAGAGCAGGAGCCGTGTTATTTGACATATACCAATGAAACCACGCACGAAATCATTCGTGACAATATCGACCGGTCACCGCTTTATTCCGGCAATATCAAAGGAACAGGACCGCGGTACTGCCCGTCCATCGAGGACAAGGTTGTGAAATTCCCCGATAAGGACCGTCACCAGGTATTTATCGAGCCGGAAGGCGATTACACCAATGAGATGTATTTGTCGGGACTGTCCTCCAGTCTTCCGGAAGAAGTTCAGTTGAAAATGTACCGTTCCATTCGCGGTCTGGAGCATGCGCAGGTAGTGCGAAATGCCTATGCAATCGAATACGACTGCCTGAATCCGATGCAGCTGAAGCCGTCGCTCGAATGCAAGAAAATCCACGGCTTTTTCAGTGCCGGACAGTCGAACGGAAGCTCCGGCTACGAAGAGGCCGCAGCACAGGGAATTGTTGCGGGAATCAATGCCGCAAGACTGCTTCAGGAGAAGGAGCCGATGATCATCAATCGGTCCCAAGCGTACATCGGAGTTTTGATTGATGATTTGGTAACAAAAGAAACACATGAGCCGTATCGAATGATGACAAGCCGGTCCGAATACCGTTTACTGCTGCGACAGGACAATGCCGATTTGCGTTTGACCGAAATCGGACATGAAGTAGGATTGATTGACGAAGAACGGTATGAAAAATTCCTTCAAAAGAAGCAATCCATAATAGAGGAAAGAAGACGTCTGGATGAGACGATTTTGGGGGCAAATAAAAAGGTTTGTGAATATTTATTAAAAATCGGTTCATCCGAAATTCACACCGCAACATCATTGACGGAACTCCTGAGACGGCCGGAAATGACATATGAAATGCTGGCACCCCTCGATCCGGACAGAAAACCGATAGATATAGCTGTTATAGAACAAATAGAAATAGAAGTGAAATACGAAGGATATATTGAACGTCAGCAACAGCAGGTGGAACATTTTTCCAAGTTGGAAAATAAGCAGATACCGGCAGACGTTGACTATACGAAGATACCTTCTCTTCGCCTGGAGGCAAGACAGAAACTTCAGAAACAGAGACCGGAAAATGTCGGACAGGCATCCCGTATAAGCGGAGTTTCACCGGCAGATATTTCCGTGTTTCTGGTATATCTCGGAAGCAGAAAAGGTGAATAAAGGACGAAATTAATGTACTTTGCATTAAATCAGACGCGAAGAGTCTTGAAGGAAGTAAAGAAGTAAGTAACGGAGCAAAGACGAGAAAGGCGGAGAAAGGCGAAGCTGCCTGACAATTAGCCGAAAAGGAGATTATCATGTACTACGATACTTTATTGATTGATGGATTGAATGACCTGCAAATCAAATACAATGATACTATGCTCAATCAATTACATACATATTATGATATGATGGTTGAAACCAATAAAGTAATGAATCTTACTGCGATTACCGAATATCAGGACGTTTGTATTAAGCACTGGCTTGACAGTCTTTGCATCGTGAAGGCAAATCAGTATATCGATTTATCGAAGAATATAAAAATTCTGGATATCGGAACAGGAGCCGGATTTCCGGGAGTCCCGATTAAGATATTGTTCCCTGATATCGAGATAACTCTTCTGGATTCTTTGAATAAGCGTATACGTTTTTTGGAAGAAGTTGTAAGAGAATGTAATCTTACAAATGTCACATGTATACATGGAAGAGCGGAAGAATTATCAAGAAAATCCGAATACAGAGAACAATATGATTTATGTGTCAGCAGAGCAGTTACAAGAATGGCTTCTTTAACAGAATTAAGCCTGCCATTTGTAAAAGAAAACGGATATTTTATTCCGTACAAATCCGGCGAAGCGGAAGCTGAAGTGAATGAAGCAAAGAAAGCAATCGATATAATGGGTGGCAAGTTGATTGCGACAGAGAACTTTACAGTTCCAAAGAGTGATCTTGGACGAAGTCTGATAATCGTACAAAAGATATCAAACACCCCATCCAAGTATCCTCGCGGAGGCGGCAAACCAATGAATGCTCCAATTTTATAATGTTTCACGTGAAACATTATTATGATAAGCTAATCTATATTTATGATTCATGCGATTGTTTATTAACAGAACAATACAAAATGCAGGTATTCTCAAATAATAAATCAGAACATTTATGAAGAACTAATTGAAATGAGTATCAGTATTAGAAGCAGAATAATTTGAGCACTATAGAGATTAAGCAAACAGAAACCCATATGAAGGATTATGTTTCACGTGAAACATAGTCCTTTTCTTATCTCATAGGAAAGTTCGTCCTATGAGATAAGAAAACGCTCCGCGAGGATGCACACGCCTGTGCAGAGGAAAAATGTCGCTTCGCGACGCACAGGCGGCGCGAGCATATCGCTTGCGATATGCTTTGTTCTGCAACCGGCACAGTGTGACGGGGATTCAATAAACACCGAGAACCGAAAACCATTCTATTTATCTTTTTGCTACGAGACGCTTATAAAGGTTTACATGAACTTCTTGTGACTATCTATAACAGAAAACATATTGATATTTGATCAATTTGTACATTTTGAGATGCTCAATTATACAAATCAACAACAGTCAAATCGTTAATGTTTCACGTGAAACATAGAAAATAGTATTTTTGAACAAAATCAGCACCATATCTTGTAGTGGTACTTTTTTATATTCTGTGCTATAATTTTCAGTGCATCCTAAGAACAAATTTATGTTTTGTGGAGGAATATATGGGAAAAATTATTTCAATAACAAATCAAAAAGGTGGAGTCGGAAAGACCGCGACTACTGTGAGTCTTGCAGCTTGCCTTGCAGAATACAATATGAATGTCTTGATTGTTGATGTTGATCCTCAGGGAAATGCAACTACAAGCCTCGGAATTGACAAGGACGAACAGGAAAACTCTGTATATGAGATGTTTACCGGTAAGGCTCCTGCTGCAGATTGTATTGTTGAAAGCAAATATGTAGGAATTGATGTTATTTCTTCAACGCTTGATCTTGCCGGCGCAGAGGTTGAAATCGTTGAATTTGACGATAGAAACTTTGTATTAAAGAATGCTTTGGACACGATTAAGGATCGCTATGACTTTATTTTGATTGACTGTCCGCCCTCTCTCAATACATTGACTTGTAATGCACTTACTGCTTCTGATTCGGTAATTATTCCGCTTCAATGCGAATTCCTCGCTTTGGAAGGTCTGAAGCAGTTACTCGATACAATTGAAGTAATCCAAGACCGTACCAATGAGAATCTGAAAGTAGATGGAGTTCTGTTTACGATGTATGATAACAGAACAAATCTTTCATCCCAGGTAGTGGAGAATGTTTACAATAATTTGAACCAGAGCATTTACAAGACAGTAATACCGAGAACGGTACGTCTTGCTGAGGCACCGAGTTACGGAATGCCGATTACATTCTATGATAAACGTTCCGTAGCAGCTCAATCGTATCGGGATTTTGCAGTAGAAGTATTAAGACAAAACAATAAAAAGCTCGTAAAGAGAAAGAAACTTCTTCGCTCTGATAAACAAAAATAAAGATATTTCGATATAGTATGATTTAACTGTTTAACGAGAAGTATTTTAGGAGGATAATATGGCAAAACGATCTGGACTTGGAATGGGGTTAGATTCATTGATTTCCAAGAAAATGGATAAAGATATCGCGAAAAAGGTTGAGACTCCCGAAAAGGATGTTTCACGTGAAACATATGTATCAATCAGCAAGGTTGAACCGAACCGTGAACAGCCTCGTAAGCAATTTGATGAGGAAGCATTAAATGAACTTACGGAGTCTGTTAAGGCCCATGGTATTATTCAGCCGTTAATTGTATGTGAGAAGAACGGTATTTATGAAATTATTGCCGGCGAGCGTCGCTGGCGTGCTGCAATGAAGGCCGGTTTGAAAACTGTGCCGGTAATTGTCCGGGATTATTCCGCTCAGGAATTGTTTGAAGTGGCATTGATCGAGAATATTCAGCGTGAAAACCTGAACTCGATTGAAGAGGCAGTTGCATATCAAAAGCTTATTGAAGAGTATTCCTTGACGCAGGAGGATGTTGCAAGCCGGGTTTCAAAGGACCGCTCAACAATTACCAATTCCCTTCGTTTGTTAAAACTGGATGACCGTGTACAGCAGATGTTAATTGATAAGGAAATCTCTGCCGGTCATGCAAGAGCGTTATTGGCTTTTGATGATAAGGAATTACAGTTCAGCACTGCATCCAAAATTGTAAAGGAACACCTGAATGTTCGTGATACGGAAGCTTTGGTAAAGAACATTCTGAATCCGGTTGAAAAACAAAAGAAACCGGTAAAAAAGGAAGATGCAGCTGTTGCCAGGGCATATGCACAATGCGAAGAGAAGCTTAAGAAGTGCCTCGGTACAAAGGTTTCTATTGCAAGAAAAGAAGGAAACAAAGGCAAAATTGAAATTTCGTTCTTTTCGCTGGATGAATTTGAAAGACTGATGGAACTGCTTGGGGCAAATTATTAATAGCAGGAAATTTTGAAAATAAGAAATCAGGACCGGCAGTATTATGCCGGATAGGGAGGAAACATGCTCAATTTTTTGGGTATTGATATTGAAATACTCGTTTATATTATTTTGATCGTCATGATAATTCTTATCGTTGTTTGCCTGGTAATGATTATGAAGTATAATCGCCTGGCAGCGAAGTATAAGAAGTTTATGAAAGGTGCGAACGGGAAAAGCCTGGAAGAGAGAATCCTTTCCCGGTTTCGGGAAATTGATTCTAACAAAAATCAAATTTCAGATATTGTAAGCAGAGTAAAGTTGCTCGAAGATGCGAAGGACACATCATTTAAAAAAATTGCCGTAAAACGTTATGATGCATTTGTAGAGATGGGCGGCAAGTTGAGTTACAGTTTGTGTTTGTTAAATGATGATAATGACGGATTCATTATGACCAGTATGCATAACAGTGAAAACTGTTACACTTATATGAAGGAAGTTATAAAAGGAAATACCTTTGTTATTCTGTCTGATGAAGAAAAGGAAGTTTTGGAAGAAGCGATGTCTATGAGAGAGGCAGTTCGGTCCAAATAGGAAAAGCGATGCTCGTCATCAGCAAGAACAATTTTGGCAAGAGATGTTCTCCTTCATCTTGAACGATTTCCGGTATGCAAACAAAATGTTTGGCCAGGTCATTTTCGTAAACCAAAAAACAGAAAAAACGAGAAAAAAGCAATTTGTATGTATATTCAATATAATGCATTATCTAACGCAAGATAATACAAACTATATATAGGCAACGATGGGAATATTGAAGAAAAATCCTGTTTCAGAGGCATATTATAACGCGTTATACGTTGAAAATGGAGTAATAAATGCATAGCTATCTTAGAAGTATAGGCCTTTCAAGTGTTGATACAAAAGAAAAAGAAGATATGTTGATACATCACGTAATGGATTATTCACGAAAACGTAAGCAAATTTCCCTTTCCAAACAGGGGGATTTGCAATTTGTGGAATATTTTTGCGATTTAGGTGGTGGATTCGGCGTTGGGGTTCGTGGTCAGATTGATGAGAACGATAAATTTCATTTTGACAACTATTTTCCGTATTTGACTTCTCTTTCCTTTGGAAACTCGGAGGACATAACAATTGCAAAAAAAGCGGACTCGGATTCGTTTGTTGTGTTATTTGACGATTTTCGATTTTCCAGCTCGATTGTGTTCAATTTACAGAATTGTGCAGATTATTTGATTTATTCCGAAGATCAATTGATGGAGTTCAAATTTCCGGTGGCGTTGACGGCGCTCGCCCAGTCGGGAACCATTATCATGCCGACGTCTTCTACAAAAGAGTATTGTGAGAAGCTGGACGAGAATCTGGATAAGGAAAAGTCGCTTGTGTATGCAGCAAGAAACGGAGACCCGCTCGCGACGGAGAAGCTGACGCTGCGTGAGGTTGAGCAGTTCACCCGTGTTCGCAAGAGAATCATGAAAGAAGATATCTTTTCTATCGTGGAAACCTCATTTATTCCGTATGGTCTGGAAAGCGAGATTTATAAGATTTTCGGCTGCATCACGGAGTATAGCTGGTCTGTGAATTCCTATTCCGGCGAACAGATTTGCATTATGACTGTTTTGTGCAACGGAATTACGATTCGTGTTGCTGTCAATGAGAAGGATCTGATTGGCGTGCCCGAGGTGGGCAGACGATTCCGCGGTGTTGTCTGGCTTCAGGGCGAAGTTGAATTTGAAGGAGTTTTGTAAACAAAATGAATTGTTTGCCTGCGAGGCACAAAATATGTTCGGGTATTGAACATTTGATGAAAAACGGGTATAATCGTAAGCGGTTGTTTCACTGCGAATTGCCTGTCAATTATTAGTGCCGTCCTCCGGTATAGGATTGCAGGCAACAGTCTCATAATGTTTTGCATGCATAGTTAAAGGGATATAACAGGCCCCTCCTAAGCGGAAGGCAAATGCCTGTATATCGCATAAATATGGGATTTCTCAAAAGCTCAAGTGAGTGAGTATGAGTGAGTAAAACTAAATAGCTACCAAAGAATGGTTCCGCATCCTTTGGTAAATGGGTCCACGTAGCTCAGCTGGATAGAGCACCGCCCTCCTAAGGCGGGTGTCGGAGGTTCAAATCCTCTCGTGGACGCTCGGGGAGCCTGTTTAGGCTCCTTTTTGTTTAAGCATTCCTTTATGTCATTAAGTCGTCTCTTATCGGTCAGAGAATAATGAGCCTCATTTGTCTGAACTTCATGTCCCGGAATTAAAGCATGGTCAGACGTACTGAATCCCAGTTCGATAAGCCTTGAATTGAAAGCCATACGAAAAGCATGGTTATTTGTCGGTACACATCCAAGTCTTCTACAGCGATACCGAAGATTTTGGATATATCCGTCTGTAGGAATCATCTTCGAACAGTTTTCCTCATGAAAGAGATACGGAGAATCCCCGGGGATATCTCTGGCAATCTTTATGACACGTCTCGCTTCTTCCGTTATCGGAATAAACCTTCCGTTATTTGCTATTCTATCATAGAACGATGCATAGATTGGTTGGATTGGTTGTGATTGAATTAAAACTTGGTGAGTTTGAACCTCAGGACAAGGGACAAACTGAATTATATCTAAGATGGCTAGACAAGTATGAGAAAGCAGAAGGAGAAGAAAGTCCGGTTGCATTAATATGGAGAATGATTTATAATCCGGATTGACGAGTCATAGTCATCCGAGAAGAACGTTGATTATCTTTCACTTTCACAAATGAAATAAATATGGGGATGGAGACAGATTAATATGGCAGAATGGGTATCACATTTAATAGTTGCGGACCGGGTATTGGAGCGTTTGCCGATACTTTGCAAGCATGAATTCTGCGTTGGGAATATTGCGCCGGATTGCAACAAGGTTAATTCCGATGGAAAAAATTTTACGCCATCCAGGGAAGTTACGCACTGGATGAGTGGCGAAAGAAAGGACGTTTCCGATACGAAGCGTTTTTATACAGAATATATTGTCAATCGGAAGAATAATATTTCTTCAAAGGAAGAGCTGTCATTTCTTCTCGGATACTATTCCCATCTAATAACAGATGCCGAACTCCAAAGGACTATCAGAGACCCCGAACGGGTGAGCGCAGCATGGAAAAGAATTCTTGACATTCCGGAGCTTGCCGCAAAAGCACACGATTTGCCCGAAAACTGGGATTCGGTCAAAAAGCTTCTTGACCGAAAAGAACGAATGAAAGACTTTTTTGTCATCGAGCGCGAGTATTTGGATTCGCATCCAGCTTCGGGATATTTTACAGAAATAGCCGGATTAACGGAATTCCCCGATTATATTGATTATTTACCGCATAATGCGATTCCGGATAAGATAAAAGCAATGTATTCCATTCCTTCTGACGAGCTCGGAATTTATCCGTACGTAGTATTTACAAGAGAGGAGTACCTTGACTTTTTAAAGAGAGCCGAGAACCTTGTTGTTGATGCGATTTCCCAAGTTATGCCTGTTAATATGACCTACAGACTTCCGGAATTTACCGACAAGAGTATGTTGCAGGAATATATGCAGGAGCATTATGACAATAATGAGTTCGGCATCAGTGCAAGCATGGGTTTACCGGTCTCCGAATATGATGAGTGGGTTAAAACAATTCATAGGAATGCGTCTGTCGGAGATGCGGAGTGGGG
>JAZLJJ010000061.1:0-40563 GCA_045597325.1 Lachnospiraceae bacterium | reverse complement strand
TACCGGACCCGACCGACGTACCGGACCCGACCGACGTACCGGAACCGACCGATGATCCGGAACCGACTGATGTACCGGAACCGACCAAGGCTCCTGTTTCCGCAGAAGGCAATATTGAGATTCCTCTTAGCGGCGACGAGTTGAAACTGGTTGTCGATATGAAGGAATTTAAAGTTACCGAGTTGCTTGGTGCTCCTTCGGATGGTGTTGCTTATGTTGCAAAAGACGATACGTTTACGGATATCGGAATGTTTATCGTAGTGTATGTCGGTGAAGAAAATGATACAGAGAACAACTGGCAGGAATTGTACCAGACCGCAAAACTGATGTCCGAAAAGGACGGTTGGAAGATTATCGAATACGATGAGGGCAATGAGACAATTTATATGGGAATTTATATGATTGAAGGACAGATGATTATGATTTCCAAAGTTACTGACGAAACAGTAGCAGGTGTTCAGGAGATGATTGACTGTATCAAGAGCATGAATGTTGTTGAGATTCAGTAATCAGCATTACGATGAATCGAAGCCTTCGATTATAGCTTAGTAATAACGACAGAGACCGGGAAACGGATTCCCGGTCTCTTTTTTTAGTCTCATAGGAAAGTTCGTCCTATGAGACAAAAAAACGCTCCGCGAGGATGCACACGCCTGCACGACGAAGAACGTGAAGATATTCTGAAAAATTGATTTTTTACTTGCATGCAAAGACCAAAAAGGCTATGATAACCTTGTATTCCGTGCGCAAACGCACGAAGAGTTTCCCCGGGGTTGAGTCGGTTTGATTCCCCTGTGAGGTAGAGACTAAAACCGAAACGGTTTAGAAAAGGAGGTCTTCTGTCATGGAAGAAAAGAACGAGCGGGCAATGCTCCGCACAAAACGTAACATGAAGACCAAACGGCATTTGAACAGAGCAAAGGATTATTTCCCACAGGCATTGATGTCATTTGCCGTATTGGCCGCAGTACTGATTCTGTATTACCTGCTGAAGAAACTGCCGGTAATCGGAGGAGCCCTTAAAAGTATTACCAAAGCGCTGTCCCCGGCGTTATGCGGATTTGTGTTCGCATTTATCATGTCCCCGATTGTCGGGTGGCTGGAAAACAAGCTGCTTCTGCTTCGCTGCAGGAGCAAATCGGCACATCCCGAAGACGAGGAATGGCTGATGAAAAGTCGCCGCAGAATGCGGGCAGTCAGTATTATCATAACTTTAATTTTTGCACTCAGCCTGATTACCGTGATTTTGATTACGGTTATCCCGGAATTTGTTGACAGTGTATCCGGCCTGATTCCGAATATTAATGATTATGTTCAGAAGATTCAGACGTATATCGATTCGTTCCTGGCAAAGAATCCGAGACTGGATGCCACGGTGTCCCAGTACAGCTCGAAAATCAGCCAGGCATTCGGTAACTGGGTGACCGATCATTTGACGGAATTTACATCCAAGGCAACGGATGCGGTTACGAACAGTGTTAAATTTGTTGTAAAAGTGCTCTATAACTGGCTGATCGGAACGATTGTCAGCGTATATCTGTTGATGAGCAAGGAATACTATATCGGTCTGTGCAAGAAGATTCTGTTCTCGCTTCTTCCGAAGAAAACATCGAAGAATACGATTCAGACACTGCACAGAGCCAACCAGATTTATACCGCTGCGATTTTCGGCAAGATTGTTGACTCGCTGATTATCGGTATGCTTTGCTTTATCGGTTCGACGATTCTCGGAATTTTCTTCCCGGAAATCGGAAGCTACTCCATTTTGCTCAGTGTTCTGGTCGGAGTAACCAATGTCATTCCGTTCTTCGGACCGTTCCTCGGCGGAGTTCCGTGTTGTTTGCTCCTGTTCTGTCTGAACCCGATTTGCGGTCTTGTGTTTGCCGTATTTTTGGTTGTTCTGCAGCAGTTTGACTGCAACTATCTCGATCCGCATATTGTCGGCAAGAAAGTCGGCCTTCGGCCGTTGTATGTACTTTGCGCATGTATGCTCGGCAGCGGCTTGTTCGGTGTTGCCGGCCTGATTGTGGCAACGCCGACGTGTGCATTGATTTATTACCTGATGAAGTCGGCTTTGGAGGTTCGGCTGGAAAGCAAGAATCTTCCGAAGGAAACCAAGGAATACATTATCAGCCCCGGTGCCGTGATTGCAAATAAGTCGATGACGGAGGATACCCTGACCGAGCGTCTGGTCGCCGAGTCCGATGCACTGGACGAGGCGGAAGCGGAGTACTTTGATTCGCAGGAGGACGAAGGCGAAGGACAGGAAGGCCGTAAAAAGCGTAAGAGAAAGCCCCGCAATAATCATCCGAAAAATGAAGCAGACGGGGAAGAAGCGGAGAAAAATGAGGAACCGGCACTGTTTGAAGAACTGGATTTATCGGCTTTCGATGATGAAGAACCGGCTCCGAAGAGAGAACGCCGTCTCAAACGTGAATGGCTGATGTCCGCCGGAGAAACGGATGCCAACGAAAACGGTATTGCGGACCGTCTGGAAGAAAGACTGAAGGACGAATCTGAGAATAATAACCGGATTACGATTTTGGAACGGATGGTTTCGGAAGCGGAAGAGGACGTCGAAGAATATAGAAAGAAACTGGATGACGAAGACGATTGATTCGGATTCCGGTTCAAAAAGAAAACGGATGTAACGTGTCCCACAGAACATGCGGGGCACGTTTTTCATCTCATAGGAAAGTTCGTCCTATGAGATGAAAGACGCTCCGCGAGGATGCACACGCCTGTGCAGAGGAAAAATGTCGCTTCGCGACGCACAGGCGGCGCGAGCATATCGCAAGCGATATGCTTTGTTCTCTCATAGAAAAGTTCGTCCTATGAGATAAAAAGACGTTCCGCGAGGATGCACATTGTGCATGTTGTACACGAAAAAGAAAAGAAAAAAACACTTTTTGATGGATTACAATATTGACTTTTATGCTATAGAATGACTATAAACAAAAAGTGGTGTGGATGAAGTCGGCATAAAAAAGAATAGTGCTTTTATTACCGATGGAAGTCTGCGCTTTTTTCATTTTGATGTAAATTTTTTTACATAAATGTTTTTTTGCAGAAAAGGAGTATTGAAATGAAGAAAATTATCGCTTTGTTACTTTGCGTCATCATGATTGTTCCGATGACCGCATGTGGCAAAAAGGACAAGAAATACGACGAATTCAAATTCGGTTTGATCTGTCTTCATGATGAGAATTCCACTTATGACAAGAACTTTATCGATGCATTGGAAGATGCTAAGAATACTCTTGGGCTTAAGGATTCACAGATTGTAGTCAAGACCGGTATCGATGAGAGCAATGCTTGCTACGAAGCATGCAGAGACCTTGTAGATGAGGGATGCGACATTATTTTCGCAGATTCCTTCGTTCATGAGGATTATGTTATTATGGCAGCCAAGGAGTTCCCGGACGTTCAGTTCTGCCACGCTACCGGTACCAAGGCTCATACCGAGAACCTTCCGAACTATCACAACGCATTTGCAAATATTTATGAAGGCCGTTATGTTGCAGGTGTTGCTGCAGGTCTGAAGCTGAATGAAATGATCGAAGCAGGCAAGATTACTCCGGAGCAGGCTGTTATGGGTTATGTTGGTGCATTCACCTATGCAGAAGTTATTTCCGGTTATACCTCCTTCTATCTTGGAGCAAAGTCCGTATGTCCTTCCGTAACCATGAAGGTTCAGTTTACCGGTTCCTGGTTTGATGAGACCAAGGAAAAGGAAGCTGCCAACACTCTGATTAACGCAGGCTGCGTATTGATCAGCCAGCATGCCGATTCCTGGGGCGCTCCGACCGCTTGCGAAACCGCAGGTGTTCCGAACGTTTCTTACAACGGAAGCACGGTAAACGCTTGTCCGAATACATTTATCATTTCTTCCCGTATCAACTGGTCTGTTTACTTCCAGTTTGTAACCAAGGCTGTTCAGAACGAGGAAACCATTCCGGCTGACTGGACCGCAGGTATCAAGGATGGTGCCGTAGAACTTTCCGAAATCAACGAGAAGGCTGCTGCAAAGGGAACCAGGGAAAAGCTGGATGAAGTTATCGGCAAAATTAACAACGGTTCCGTTAAGGTATTCGATATTTCCACATTCAGTGTAAACAATGCACCGGTGAACTCCTACATTGCTGACGTGGATACCGATGCGGCTTACACACCGGATACCGAAGTTATTATCGACGGTGCATTTGCAGAGTCCGTAAAGCGTAGTGCTCCCGCATTTGACCTCAGAATTGACGGTATCGAGATTTTGAACGAAGCGTTCTGATTCGTTTCAATAAAGATTATAACAGAACAAATAATTGGCTTTAGCGGGGCGTTGTGCCCCGCTAAAGTTGGTTTATTCAGACGAAAAATGAGCGCTTAAAACAGTCTTGGATTCCGCAAAGGCAGGAAACATCAGAAGGAAGTATTGAGAATATCTGGGAGGATTCGGAATTGAGCGAAACAAATACAATACCGGCTATTGAATTACGCGGAATTACGAAGACCTTTGGTAAGATTGTTGCGAATGATCAAATGTCCGAATGATCGGATGTCCGAATGATCGGACGCCCGAATGATCGGATGTCCGAATGATCAAATGTCCGAATGATCAAATGTCCAGATCCATTTTCACATCCTGACGCTTTGCGGCTTCTGCTTCGAAGAATTCTTCCTTGCGGATTCCGAGGGAATTTGCAACAATGCTGTCAGGGAACATCAGAATAGCCTGATTCAACTGAGAAACATTTGCATTGTAAGCACGACGGGAAGCAGCCAAATGTTCTTCCACATCCATAACGGAAACCTGAAGCTGACGATAGTTCTCATTTGCATGGAGCTCCGGATAGTTCTCGGCCAGGATGTTAAGACCCTGCTTGGTTTCATCCATGACGGTCATTGCGTCCTGACGTTCGGAGATGCTCATACCCTTACGAAGCTTTACGGCACTGAGAATCGTCTCTTTTTCAAACTTGGCATAGCTCTTTGCAATTTCCACCATCTTTGTCAGGGTATCGTAACGCTTGGTCAGCGCAACATCAATTCCGGATAATGCTTCCTGAATCTTGACCTGTAAACGACGAAGACGATTCATGGTCGAAATCCACCAGATAGCCAGAATCAGTAACAAAGCAACGATAACGATGCCAACATATAACATACATGTCCTCTCTTTCTGAGACCTTTGGCCTCAAACAAAAATCTATCTAAAGCACAATTGCTTAGATACTAAGAACAAAGCATATCGCTTGCGATATGCTCGCGCCGCCTGTGCGTCGCGAAGCGACATTTTTCCTCTGCACAGGCGTGTGCATCCTCGCGGAGCGTTTTTTTTGTCTCATAGGACGAACTTTCCTATGAGATAAAAATGTCACGGTCCAGACTCAAAAGATCGATAAAGTCTGTAATAATATTGATTTCTTTCTTAATCGGAAGAATATCGTCCTGATAGGTCAATTCACTCCACATATGCGGTTCCAACGCATCTTTTTCCGAATTGATTGCCAGGTGAATTATGTTATTGCGGAAACCAAGCATCAGTTTACCGTCCGTAATGGAAGTGTATCGTATCAGCTTTTCCATAATCTGCGGGGTAATCAGATAGAAGGCATCCTGATCGGTCTGACAATAGCAATCGAAATTGCTGTTGAAGTCTTCATTTTCAAATTCCACTTTATGACGTCTGTCCTCTGAGCGGAAGAGAAAATTTTTCCGTTTCCTGTTGGAGTAGGAGAACCCTTTTTGAATTATCTGAACGTCCGTACTGAATTGCTTGTTGCATTTCAGGGTAATCCAGCGTCCTTGAAAATATGTTACCGTATAGGAGGATTTACCGTTGCTTCGGTGGTCCTGAATGGTAACGTCGGAACGGGTAAACGGAATGTTTTTGTATTGCCCCGATACCAGGTCTTCGGAATGATACCGGTTACCGAGCATCATAAATCCGGTTTCTTTGATGAAATCCTTGGAAAATCCTTCGCCCGGAAGATAGTTGACATGGTCGAATTGTTCCCGAAACAGAGTTTGTACAATGGATTCCTTGTAATTCGCAACATATTTTTTATGTTGCGGCGAATACCAGAGAAAGTAAATCAGGGCACTGATTATCAAAAGGAAAATGCCGTATAAAGTTAAGTTTGGACCGACAGGACCGATGAAAACAAACAGGATTCCGATTACCAGACAAAATATAAAGATACAGAGTGCGGGTAATACTTTTTTTCGCTCGCGGTTCAAATCATACAGAAGTTGTTCATTCATTATAAAATAGCTCCCTTTCTGATACACCGAAAAACCGGTTCGTATGTATTGGCGGTATTATAACAAATGTAAATCACATTTACAATAGGTTTTCACAAAAAAATCACAAATCGTTATCGGAAAATATTACGGTCCAGATTTAGCAGATCGATAAAGCTCTGAATTACGTTGACTTCATATTCGACCGGGCGAATATCCCGCTCATAGGACGGTGCCCGCAGGACGTGGGGTTCGAGCATATCGGTTCGGTTGTCGATTGCAACATGAACCACGTTGTCCTTGAATCCGATCAGAATTTTTCCGTCCGAGTTCCCGGAATAGGAAAGAAGGGATTCCATAATCTGCGGTGTAATCAGATAAAAGGCTTCCTGATCGTCCTGGCAATAGCAGCGGAAAACCTTGTTGAATGCCTCATTTTCAAATTCGATCTCATGACGGCGTTCGTCCTTTTTGGTGAAAATCCCCTTTTTTTCGTTGGCGTAGGAAAATCCTTTCTGGACCAGCATAAGCTCGCGGGAGAAGTTTTTGTTGAAGTTCATGAAAAACCAACGGCCGCTGAAATAGGTGGTGGTGCTGGTCGTTGTGTTGCCTTCGGAATCGGTGGATGTGGTTTCCTCTTCGATGGTGACATCGGAACGCTGGAACGAAATGCCTTTGTATTCGCCGCTGATATAGTCTTCGGAGGAATATTCGTTCCCCATATAAACCAGTTCGGTACCTGCGATGAAACTGCGGTCAAATCCCCGAGCGGGCTCATAGACAAGGTTCTGAAACGTATTTTTGAAAATCGAAGTTACCAGCTTGGATTTGTAATAATTCGTGTATTGCTTCTTTGCGGCTTCGTAATAGGCGAGCAGCAGAATGATAAACAAAATGAAAACAAAAAATATCACGAACGGGCTTTGAAAGACTGTCGTAAAAGCTACGATACCAAATAGAATCGGCAGAAGAAAGGTGAGCAAAAGACGCTTCCTTGGTTTCTTTTGCAGAACGGTAAGCTCCTGCAAAACGGAATCATATGAATTCATAAAAATTTCCCCCTTCCGTGAAATCACCTAAAGTATAGCAGGGAAGAGGGAAAATGTCAATGATATGGGACAAAATGAAACAGCTGAAAACTCAGTCAAGCCCGCGAATGGCAACCTTATGCACGGTCTTGCGGAGAATTTCCCGGTAGGTCAGCAAATCATCGCCCGACGGCGTGTGGAAGGTGTTGGGCATGATAATCTGCTCGCTGTCGCGGTACGGCTGAAGGAAATAATGCTGTGCACCGGCAACCCATTCGGCAATCTGTTCAAATGCCTCCCGGTCATGCAGCTCCTTCGTGACGGTGGTACGGAATTCGTACGGAATCGATGATGCCATAAGGAGACTCGCCGTTGCTTCGACGGCATCGGTGCGAAATCCTTCGATACCGATGGTCTTACCATAGCGCTCGCGACAATTCTTGATGTCCATGGCCACGTAGTCGACCAGCCCGTGTTCCAAAAGGAAGGATACGACGTTGGGCGTCTGACCGTTGGTGTCAAGTTTCACTTTAAAGCCCATGTCCTTAATGCGTGTGATAAATGCCGACAAATCAGGCTGAAGAGTCGGTTCCCCGCCGGTGATGCATACGCCTTCGAGAATCTTCTTTCGGGATTCCAAAAAGGTAAAAATGTCCTCCGTATTCAGTGCGGGAAACTGTTCGGGATGAAGTACCAGCCCTCCGTTGTGACAAAAGGGACAGCGAAAATTACAGCCGCCCGTAAAAATCGTACAGGACATGTGCCCCGGAAAATCCAGCAATGTCAGTTTTTGTAATCCATGGATATCCATCCATCTACCTCCGTCGCGGTAACAGGGCAATCAGTTCGCGCTGCCTGCGGAACTGTCGGCCGCTGTCATTTTCTTTTGTTTCTCTCTCAGTCTCATATCACGGAAAAAAGTCTGCAACAGGTCTTTGCATTCGTCGGCGCAGACTCCGTTTACGATGTCGACACGGTGGTTGAATTCCTTCATTTGGAGAAGGTTCAGAATGGAACCGGCACATCCCGCTTTCGGATTGTCGGTACCGACCACCACACGGTCAATACGGGCCTGCACAATGGCACCGGAGCACATTTGGCACGGCTCCAGCGTGACGTACATGGTGCAACCCTCCAAACGCCAGTCACCGAGTTTTCGGCAGGCCTGTCGGATGGCAGTCATTTCCGCATGAGCAAGAGTGCTGTGCTTGGAAAGCCGTTCGTTGAAACCACGTCCGATTACCCGGCCTTCGAAAACGATAACACAGCCAATCGGAACTTCGCCGAGTGCCATCGCACGTTTTGCCTGATGAATCGCTTTTTTCATAAAATACCGATGCTCGTCCGTCATACACACCACCCGAAAAACATAAATAGCGGCGGGAAAATGAAAAAATGCCGCCGTTCGTCCAAAGAAACAAGCGTATTATATCACCTTATGGGGTGAATGTATAGAATTATTGCAGAAAAGACGAAAATTTGGAAAAAAATATTGCGAAAATCAGAAAAAAATAGTATATTGAACATAATAGGGTTATTGTGCTGTCTATCATTGAACGGAGAAGGAGAAGAATAGAACAGACATATTGTGTCGGAGGGTTACAGAATGGATTTGGGAAAGCAAAAAAAGATTGCCGTTGTTATTTCGCGACTGACATCGGAATACCAGCATACGTTGTTGGAATATTTGACAAAACGGGCATCCGCTTACGGATATTATACGTTGATTTATGCGATTTTCGGCGGCTATGGGAAGAATGAAGCATTTGTTCGCGGAGAGCGAATGATTGCGGACTTGCCGAACTTCCGGAATTTTGACGGTATCATTTTGTGTATGGATACCTTCAGCGATGATGTGGTTGAGGAACGGATTCTCGAAAGAGTGAAGAAGGAAGCAAACTGCCCGGTTGTCTGCATACGCCGGCAGTATGACGGATATAACAGCATTTTGGTGGATGATGAAAACTCCATGGAAGGAGTTGTAACTCATTTGATTAAAGAACACGGATTTCGTGATTTTTGTTATGTCAGCGGACCGGTCGACCATCCGGATGCCATCAAGCGGTTACGCTGCTTCCGCCGTGTGCTGAAAGAAAATCATATCGATTTCGATGAAGAAAGCCTGTTCTACGGGGATTTCTGGAGAAATCAGGGAACCGCCATCGTGACGGAACTTCTGGACGGCCGTGACAAGCTGCCGGATGTCATCGTCTGCGCCAATGATTACATGGCCATTGCCGTTATGAATGCGCTGAACGACCGCGGACTGAAGGTTCCGGAAGACATTGCCGTAACCGGTTTTGACGATGTGGAGGAGGCGGAGGCCAACGTGCCGTCGCTGACGTCGGTTCGTGTCGATGTTTCGAAGATGGCGGAAAAAGCGGTGGACATGATCATCAATATGATTCAGGGACAGCAGGAAAATACGATTGATTATGTTCCGACACAGGTTGTATGCCGGGAATCCTGCGGATGCGGCAAGGAAAGCCATGAGCGGATTATTTCTTCGGTACGTCGGTATTTTGATGAAAGCAATCAAGCCGAACATTACAATCTGCAGACCGTTTTCATGAGTGTGGACATGGAAAATGTCGATAACATGGACGAACTGAACGAGTGTATTTATACATATATTTTCAATAATCAGAACTTCCGCGACTTTTTTATCGCCCTGAACGATGTGGCATGGGAAACGGCGGAAAGGTCCGACATGAAGACGTTTACGAAGAAAATGCATCTTCGGACGGCGATTGCGGAAAATATTATGGCAGGTCATTTGGACCATGTCTTCAACATCGATGACATTTTACCCGAGGAGTATGTGTACGAGGCTCCCTGCGGATATTATATGGTGCCGCTTCATTTTCAGGAACTGTGTTACGGCTATGCGATGATGAATTTCCGAAACAATGCCGCGCCGGAAGCATTTTTCCAGTACATTATCATCATTATCTGCAACGTGCTGGAGCGTCTGCGAATCAACAAGCGGATGAAGACGCTGGTCGATAAGCTGTCCAGTATGTATGTCAGTGATGTTATGACCGGTTTGAAAAACCGTTACGGATTTGAAGAGGATTCGGCGAAAATGTTTGCACAGGTGGAGGACGGAAGTCATACGCTGGCCATCATCGGTGTGGATTTGGATAACCTGAAGGTAATTAACGATACGTTCGGTCATGCCAGCGGAGATGTGGCGCTGAAGGCGATTGCCAATGCCATGTATGCGGCCTGCTTTGACAATGAGCGCTGCTACCGTGTCGGCGGTGACGAATTCCAGGTGCTGGCACTCGATTACACCGAAGAGGATGTGCAGCGGTTCTACGAGCGACTGGAAGGATTCCTGGAGGATTACAACGCGCGGTCCCGCAGACCGTTCCTGGTACAGCCGAGTTACGGACATGCCATTTGTATCGGCAGTGAGAAACGGACGCTCGGTGAATGGATGACCATGAGTGATGACCGCATGTATGCAAACAAGGCAGAAAACAAAAAACACAGAAGTACGTTGCGGGATGCATCGGATTCCGCGACCCGGAGATAATTATGGATTTACAACGGGAATTTGCCTCGGTATTCGGAGAGGGCGGAGATATTCGGACCTATTTTGCGCCGGGACGTGTGAACCTGATCGGAGAACACACGGACTATAACGGCGGGCACGTATTTCCCTGTGCATTAACCATCGGAACGTATGCGGTGGCGAGAAAGCGCGCCGATCGGGAACTTCGGATGTATTCTCTGAATTTTCCGGATGAAGGGGTTATCGAAGGGGCACTGGACCGGCTGGTATATGACCGGGAAGCATCCTGGACCAACTACCCGAAGGGTGTTTTGTGGGCACTGCGCGAGGCGGGTGAAGACCTTGATTTCGGACTGGATGTTCTGTATTACGGAACGATTCCGAATTCCTCCGGACTGTCTTCGTCGGCATCCATCGAAATTCTGACCGGCGAACTGGCGAAGGATTTGTACGGGCTGTCTTTGGACGGGGTTACCAATTCGTTGATTGGTCAGCGTGCGGAAAATGAATTTATCGGCGTCAATTGCGGCATTATGGATCAGTTTGCAATTGCCATGGGCCGGAAAAACTGTGCGATTTTTCTGGATACGTCCACACTTCGGTACGAATATGCACCGATTCATATGGACGGAGTCCGGATTGTCATAATGAATACCAATAAGCGGCGCGGGCTCGGAGAGTCCAAGTACAATGAACGCCGCAGCGAATGCGAGGAGGCATTGCGGGAACTCCGAACGGCGGAGGAAATCGAATCTCTCGGCAGCCTGACCGAGGAACGGTTTGACCGGCTGAGTGAGGCAATTGCATCTCCTGTACGAAAAAAGCGGGCCAAACATGCAGTCTGTGAAAACCGACGGACGATTCGGGCGGTTTCGGTGCTGCGGGAAGGCCGGCTGGAGGAGTTTGGACAGCTGATGAACGAATCTCATGTGTCGCTTCGGGATGATTACGAAGTGACGGGGACGGAGCTGGATACGCTGGTGGAAACCGCGTGGAAGCAGCCGGGTGTCATCGGCGCGAGAATGACCGGGGCGGGCTTCGGCGGTTGTGCCGTGGCACTGGTTCGGGAAGACTGTGTGGAAACGATGCAGCAGGCGGTATCGGATGTGTACACACAAACAATCGGATATGCACCGACATTTTATGTGGTGGAAATCGGTGACGGTCCGCGAAGAGTGTTATGACCGGATGAGGTCAAAAGAGCCGGAAGAAGGTGCCGGCAGAAAAAGAGCCGGAAGAAGGTTCCGGCAGAAATCGGGAAGGCAATCGGAAAGTGTGTCTTCGCCGTTTCGGGACGAGAAAGTGTTTATCCGCCCGGTGCGGATATGGGAAGTGAGGGACATATGATAACATTAGGTGAAAACGAACGTAAGAAAATGCTGACGATTTTTTCCAAAAACCTTCCGACATATCGTAAGGTTATGAAACTGTCGCAGGAAGAATTCGGAGAAATGATCGGAATCACAAGACAGACGGTGAGCTCCATCGAACGAGGCGCATATCCGCTGACGTGGTCTATTTTCCTGTCCTGTCTGTTTATTTGCTCCTGTCAGCCCAGAGCCAAGAAGCTGATTCTGAATTCCTATGCGGGAGAAGATGTGCTTCTGGCATATCTGAATGAATTGGTCGGCGATAAGGGAACCGCCATGGCCGATGCCGGACGCGGTGTGGCACGCCAGATTTATTACGGTACCTGCACGGTAATGGACGATGAGAAATACTCTATCGTTGAGTGCGACGCGGGAATCGGAGAGATGCTCGGCATTCAGAACATCAAAAATGCCGGCGGCTACATGGATTACGTTGCGGAAGAAGACCGTGAGACCATCAAGCGGATTCTGGATGAGAAAATCCGGAAACAGATGGTTGTCTGCATCGAACATCGTCTGCTGGCAGCGGAAGGCAAGCTGATTTCCGTTCAGTGCTTTGTCCGCCGTCAGAAGAAAATGATGAAGAACGGTCTGTTTGATATTACGATTACGCAGGTGACCGGCGAAATGCTGAAGAAACGTCAGGTAACCAGCTTCCTGACCAATCTGCCCGTCGGCGTTGCCGTCTTTGAATATCAGGGACGAATCGCACGGGACAATGTACCGGAAATCTATTATGCAAATGATACCTTCTATCGGATTATCGGACATACGAAGGATCAGTTTACGTCTATTCACAATAATTATTTCCCCGAAATCGTAGCGGCGGACGACATGAAGACCGTGCTGCATCTGTTTGATGCAAAAGGTGATGTACAGTCCGTGTCGGAAGCGGAATTCCGTATTAACCGGTTTGACGGCAGTGTATCATGGGTACACTGCAATGCACTTGTCGTTAACCGGACCGAGGATGACGGAGTTCTCCTGAGCTGTGCATTTACGGAAATTACACAGAGAATCAATGCGGAAATGAACATGAAACATCAGCTCGACCGATACCGTCAGATTGAGGATGTGTCGGATGATATTCAGTTCGGTTATGACGTTAAGGAAGACCGTTTGAGCGTTCCGACAAGAATCAGCGGCCTGCTCGGTCATGACGGTGTTGTTCCGAATATGCTGGCCGATAATCTTCCGGCAAAATTCTGTCACCCGGAAGACTATGATGCATTTATGCAGCTGTACAACCGGGCAAAAGACGGAATTAACGGCAAGGGCGAATTCCGAATTAAGGCCGACGGTAAGGATTTTAAATGGTGCAATGTCAATATGATCGGTATCCGGGATTCCGAGGATACGGTCATTTATGTGTACGGTCGTTTGACCATGATTGATGAGGAACGTCGTCTGCAGAAAGACCGCAGCAATGACCGAATGATTATCAACCGGCTGAACAGTACCGACCGACTGACCAATCTGTATAACAGAACAGCATTCCGCGGCCGTGCTCAGGAAGTGCTGAACGATCCGGAAATGGATCCGGTTCATGCAATTATTTACTGCGATATCAATGACTTCTCATTTATCAACGAAAAATACGGATATCCGGCCGGTGACCGCATTTTGCGCGATTTCGGCTCGATGTTCCTTCGAAAAGGAAAACGTTGCTTCGCATGTCGTATTCACTCCGACTATTTCCTCATTTATGTAAACGGACAGACGGAGGAACAGGTTATTGCCAAGCTGAAGAGCTGGTCCAAGGTGTTTGTGGAGCATCAGACCAAGATGTACCCCGGCATTGATATTCAGCTTACGAGCGGTGTGTATTTCATGAAGCGCGGCGAAAAGGATATTGCAATGGCAATGGACAATGCCAATCTGGCGCGGAAGCAGGCGAAAACCGAGCAGAACCAGCTGTACTGCATTTGCACAACCGAGCTGCGAAACCGTCGTTCCTATGAACAGACGATTGCCGGCGAAATTCAGAATGCGATTAAGGATAACAAAATCGAGGTGTTCCTGCAGCCGAAATTCTCACTGGAGGGACGTCGTGTCATCGGTGCCGAAGCATTGGCCCGTTGGTGCAACGACGACGGAACGTACCGGTCTCCCGCGGACTTCATTCCGATTCTGGAGAAGACGGGACATATTACGGACCTCGACTTCTGCATTTATACCAATGTGCTTCAGACGTTACGAAACTGGAAAAAGAACGGAACGGAAATGATTCCGATTTCCATCAATTTCAGCAAGCACAATAAGAGTTTTACCAAATTTGACGAGCGAATCAGCCGGCTGGCCGAACAGTACGGAGTGGCCGGAAAATATCTGGAAATCGAAGTTAATGAGGCGATGCTGGCAGCAGACAAGGCGGATGTCAACAGCAGCATCCGGGATTTGCAGGATCGTGGATTTACGATTACACTGGACGATTTCGGCTCCGGAAGCGAGTCCCTGTCCATGCTGGTTAACGCCCCGGTCAATAATGTTAAAATCAGCCGTAATTTCCTGAATAACATCGGTACCTCCGACAGTGAAAGAGATTACGTACGCTGCATGTGTGATATGATTGCATCCGTGAAGAAGGAAGCGGTGTTCGAAGGCGTGGAAACCGAGGCACAGGCAGAATTCCTTCATTCCTGCGGTTTTACAACGGCACAGGGATATTTGTTTGAACGTCCGATTCCCGTTGCCGAGTTCGAGAAGAAATATCTGACGGCAAAATGATTTTGCTCGGTCGGATGAGAACTTTGTCCGAAATTCCGGGAAGGAATATTCGGAACCGGAAAGTCCCTTTTGACAGTATGAAAATGCATCAAAAGGAAGCATGAGAGAATCTGAAAAAGTTATACGGAACTCCACTGTCCGAAACGGCAGTGGAGTTTCTGACGGTATTTACCTGCCGGATAGGAAGGAAACTATGCTCGAAACTATTCAATACTATTGTTCATTTGAATTTGTCCGATACGCTCTGGTTGCGGTTGTGCTGATTTCGTTGTGCGCCGCATTGCTGGGCGTTATTCTCGTGCTGAAGAGATTTTCGTTCATCGGAGACGGACTGTCGCATGTGGCATTCGGAACAATGGCAATCGCAAGTGTGCTGAACCTGACCAACAATCTGTGGTTTGTGTTCCCGGTTACCATCCTTTCGGCAATTCTGCTGCTGTGGACCGGGCGCTCGAAGAAAATCAACGGAGATGCGCTGATTGCGATGATTTCCGTCGGAGCGCTGGCGGTCGGATATATGGTGATGAATAAATTCCCGACATCGACCAATATATCGGGAGATGTGTGCAGTACCCTGTTCGGTTCGAGCTCGATATTGAATCTGGATCGGGACGATGTGCTGACCTGTGTGATTATGTCGGTGGTGGTCATCTGCATTTTCATTCTGTATTATTACAAGATTTTTGCGGTTACCTTTGATGAAACATTTTCGCGTTCGATGGGACTTCGGACCGCGGCATACAATATGCTGATTGCAGCCATTACCGCGGTGATTATCGTACTTGCGATGGACCTAATCGGTTCCCTGCTGGTGTCCGCACTGATTATTTTCCCGGCACTGTCTGCGATGAGAGTATTTAAAAGCTTTAAAGGCGTTATTCTGTGCTCGTCGATTTTTGCCGTTGTCAGTTCGGCATTCGGAATCCTGTTATCCATTCTGTTAATTACGCCGGTTGGCTCCACCATCGTGGTTCTGGACATCATTTTGTTTTTGATATTTGTGATTGTAGGAAAGCTTCTTGGCCGGGGCTGATACGGAATATCGGGAAGCCGGTAACGAGACGATGAAGCATTGGGAAAATGAAGCTGCTGCGGCAAGGCATTTCCCTCAAAAATTATGCTTCGGAGAAATCCATACGTAACATTCAAGTCGCCGGTGACGCTGCTGTCAGCGGCGATTTTCAACTTGCATAGGAAAAGGAGTAACGAAAATGAGAATTATCTTTGTACGTCACGGAGATCCGGATTATGTATTGGATTCGCTTACCGGGAAGGGACGCCGTGAAGCGACGGCACTTGCAAAATGGGTGGCGGCGCTCGATCCGGAGGTGACGGAATATTACGTATCACCGCTCGGAAGAGCCCGGCTGACGGCCGAGTATTGCCTGAAACCGCTCGGAAAAGAGGCAACGGTACTTCCGTGGGTGGAGGAATATACGGGAAAAGCGGAAGATCCGAAGGACCCCGCAAAGGACCGGGCCTGGGATTTCTTCCCGTCCGACTGGACGAAGGATTCGGATATTTTTTGTAAGGATACGTGGCTGAATTCACCGTTTTTCAGCGATCCGTCCTGTCGGGAAGGATATGAAAAGCTGACGAACGGTTTTGACGGACTGATGGCGGAATACGGATATCACCGCGACGGAATGATTTATCGGACGGACGTTCCGGGCCGGGACGACGGGCGGACCGTTGTCATTTTCTGCCATATGATTGCGACACTTACGATTATCGGACATGTTACGGGAATTGCGGCTCCGTTGCTGTGGCACGGATTTTTTTCGGCACCGACGGGCATTTCCGTATTGCAGACCGAGGAACGGGAGCCGGGAATTGCGTGGCTTCGGGTACGGGCGTCGGGAGAAACGGCACATCTTCTGGATGCCGGCGAGCCGGTTTCGGATTCCGGATTTTTCCCCGACCATCGCTTTACCGTTGTGAAAACGAAGCCGTGAGAGGCAACGGCGGAACAGTCGCAAGCGACCTGCTTTCTTGTAAATGTTCCTGATTCGACAGTGAAAACGAAAGGATAGACCATGAATCTGCTGACAATACGAAATCTGAAAAAAGCATATACCGACAAGGTTCTTTTCGACGGAATCGATTTTTCACTGGAAGAGGGCGAAAAAGTCGGGATTATCGGAATCAACGGAACGGGAAAAACAACGCTGTTACGGATTATTGCCGGACTGGAGGAATTCGACGACGGCGAATATACAAAAGGGAAGCAGGTTGTTATCAACTATCTTCCGCAGAATCCGGAATTTGACGGAAGCCGGACGATTTACGAGTATGTGGTCGGCGAAAACCGGGACGAACATGAGAATTTCGGTCTGGAGGGACAGGCGAAGACTATTTTAAATAAACTCGGCTTTGACGATTATGATATGCAGCTTCGGACGCTGTCCGGAGGACAGAAGAAAAAGGTGGCTCTGGCAGCGGCGCTTCTGTCCCAAAATGAAATTCTGATACTGGATGAGCCGACGAACCATTTGGATAATGCGATGACGCAGTGGCTTGAGGAGTGGCTGCATGATTACCGGGGATGTCTTGTCATGGTAACGCATGACCGGTATTTTCTGGATTTGGTATGCAACCGGATTGACGAACTCGACAAGGGAAAGCTGTATTCTTATCATACGAATTACGAGGGATATCTTGCCCTGAAGCAGGAACGGGAGGAAATGCAGCAATCCACGCAGAAAAAGCATGCCAATATTTTGCGAAAAGAGATTGCCTGGATACAGCGCGGCGCAAGAGCGCGTTCGACCAAACAGAAGGCACATATCGCACGGTATGAGGCATTGCGGGATGAGAAAAAGCCGGTTGAGGACGGCACGGTCAGCGTGGAGGCGATTGCTTCGCGAATCGGAAAAAAGACCGTGGAAATTCGGAATCTCGGAAAGTCCTACGGGACGCGCAGGCTGATTGAGGATTTTACGTTTACGTTTTTGAAAAATGACCGCATCGGCATTCTTGGACCGAACGGATGCGGCAAATCCACTCTGATGAAAATGATTACCGGTTCGGTTGCACCGGACTGCGGCAGCATCGAAATCGGCGAAACGATGAAAATCGGTTATTATGCACAGGATTGCGAGGAAATGAATCCGTCCGAGCGGGTGATTGATTATATCCGCGACAAGGCGGAGGTGATTCGTACGGAGGACGGTTATATTACGGCATCGCAAATGCTGGAAAATTTCCTGTTCGATGGGTCGGCGCAGTATTCCGCAATCGGAAAGCTGTCCGGCGGAGAGAGGCGGCGACTGTATCTGGCACGGGTTCTGATGGAAGCACCGAATGTGCTGATTTTGGACGAACCGACCAATGATTTGGATATCGCCACACTGCAAATACTGGAGGACTATTTGGATACGTTCCCGGGAATTATCATTGCCGTTTCACACGACCGGTATTTTCTGGACCGCGTTGTCAATCGGATGCTCACCTTTGAACCGGGCGGACGCATTTTGCTGTATAACGGTTCCTATACGGAATATTTTCTGGACCACGATACCGGAGGTGTGTCTTATCAGAACACGGCGGGTGTGAAAAATGCCGAAGGTGCGAGGGCGTATAAGGAGCAGAAAGAACAGAACAAAAAGCTGAAATTTACCTATCGGGAACAGAAGGAATATGAGACAATTGAAGACGATATTGCGGAAATAGAGCAAAAAATCGCGGAAATCGGGATGCAGATGGAGGACCCGAAGCTGGCTTCCGATTATACTCGGTTGACCGAGTTGTCCCGGAAAAAGGAAGAAACGGAAGCTCTTTTGGAAGAAAAAATGGAACGCTTTTTGTATCTGAGCGAGCTTGCGGAGAAAATCGAAGCCGAAAGCGGAAACCGTTAATCGGAACCGAAGCGGAAGCTTCATTTGCCCGCAATAACGGGAAAATCCGGGAATTGTGAACGGTTACGCAAACGTCAGGAACGGATATCATTTCTCCGGATAAGAATTCTCAGAAGCAAAAAACCGAGTATTCCGCAGGATATGAATTCCCCTGCGAAAATGCTGAAAAACAGAAACGGTAACAGGGCTTCCGCACCGCACAGATATACAAGCATCGGAGGAATGACGGCGGTATTGGCAAGAATCGGCGGAACGGCTGCAAGAATCGGCAAAAGGCGTTTGCGATCGGAAAAAAGGCGACCGATAAACATCGTGCCGAGCGCACCGATTAAGGTTGCAAGGGTACCGAACAGAATATCCCATATGGCACTGCCGGTCAGAAGATTGGTTAAAAAACAGCCGATTGCAAGGCCGGAAACCGTTGCCGGGAACAATGCGGGAAGTACGGTAAGAACTTCGGAAAGACGGCATTGAACAATGCCGTTACAGAAACCGACACTTTGGGAAAGTGCCGATAAGAGGACATATAATGCTGCTGTGACTGCTGCCTGAGTCAGTCGCAGCGCTTTATTTTTATTCATAATACAATCTCCATAGTTTTGTTTTAGGTGAGGATGGTTTCGAACTCACCGTTAATGAGAATACCATTTCGGGAATCGGATGTCAAGCGGTGCGATACCGTATCCGGCGTACCGCTGCAAAATCCGCAGCCAGCATGAGAATGATCAGTACGGCAATCCGGATAAAAAAATGCCGCAGTTCCGTATTGTCCGTTATCTCGGAGAGCGATAAAACCGGATTTTTCGGAATAAACAGTCCCGCCGAAAGCAAAAGACAGGCAATCAGGGTCGTCGCATAGGAACCGGACAGCGAATATAAGGCGATTCCGGTCAAATTGACAAGGACAATCGTACAAAGCAAAACAGCGGTCAGACGAAGGCAATATTCGGTATAGGAGGTCAGCTGCAGAACCGAAAACCCGCTGAAAATCAGACAGAGCGGCAATACCGCACAGGCATCCGAATGCGGATAGCGGCAATATAAAAGAAAAGTTTCGTTCCCGGTTGTTTCCACGTAAATTCGCATCATTTCCAATGGCAGCAGACAGGACAGGAGACAGACGACAGTCAGATAATAGGCAGGTAATTCCGGCCATTCGAAAAGGTCTTTTATGTTTGAACGGCATATAATCGTAATCGTAAGATAAGGCAGAACTGCCGAAACGGTAAGAAGCCATATCAACAGAAGAGTCTTTCGCTTTTTTATCCGAAAAAACAGCATTTTCAAATATGCTTTGCCAACCATAAATATGCTTCCTCCGTAGAATTACAGGGGGCTCCGGATTCCTCCTCTACCCGTTGACACAGAGCTTCCCCGGTTCCGGTTGCACAGATGGTTCCGCTTGCCAGGAAAATCCGTTCCTCACAGACCTCATCGATATCATTGAGAATATGTGTGGATAAAATAATCGTTCGTCCTTCGCCGAGCTGCTTTAACAGTTGCAAAAAATTGTGACGTTCCTCCGGGTCCAGACCGACGGTGGGCTCGTCAAACAAAAGAAGCTTCGGTTCACCGATCAGTGTCTGCGCAATTCCGAGCCGTCGCAGCATTCCTCCCGAAAGCCTGCTGACTTTCGTATCGGCCTGTTCATCCAAATGAACCGCTTTCAGATATCCGAGCAGCGTTTTCCGGTCAGCGTTTATTTTTCGGTGAACGGAATAGAATTCCATCATTTCCAAAACGGTAAAATTCCCAATTGCACCATAGCTTTGAGGCAGATACCCGATTCCGCCCGCAGAATTCGCTGTAACGGTTCCGGCGTCCGGCTTGAGCAGACCGGCAATGCAACGCAACAGAGTCGTTTTGCCGGCACCGTTTGCTCCCATCAGCCCGTAAATTTTACGGTCGAGACAAATGGAAACATTGTTTAATGCAACTGTTTTTCCGTAACGCTTTGTCAATCCGTTAATTTGCATGAGATACCTCCTGTATTTGAAAATGCCCTGCAATTACCGAGAATTGCCCCAAATGTCGAATTGTTTCATTTGCGAAGGGGTTCGGAAATTCGGCCAGAAGCACCAGTCGGAATAGACTTCGGCAATTTCGGTTGTGTATAATTCCGAAGCACTGTTGCCGAAAATAATGCACGAAGGCTTTGTGTTGCAGGCATTTAGCGCATTTTCCGCTTCGGACCACCAAATATCCGCTTCCGTTGAAGACAGTTTCATAAAATCATAATCGGCATAAATAACCCGAGTGGTTCCAAGTTTCTTTTCGGACAGGTTTCCGCTGACCAGAACCAACGCATTCGATGTTCCGAAAAAATGTCCGGAAGGGTCTTGCTCTAAATTGCTGTATACGGCTCCGAAGGTGCGGACATTGACCGTAAATTGTGCCGTTTCGTGCAGGCACGGAGCAAACGATCCGTTTTTGTTAAGAGGATTCTGTACTCCGGCAATCGGATAATACGGAAATCCGGGTCTCAGATACAGACCGTCCGCGTTGGCATAACAGGGACCGTTCCCTCCGCTGTAGGAAAGGTGAATCGTATTTGCTGATAACGGTAACCATACGGTGAGACGGCCACCCTCGCGTTCGTATGTCAGAGCTTGGTTATCGCCATCGGTTACCGATGACAGACAATAGTCGCGATACAGTGTGAAATCGCATCGTTCCGAAGTTCGGTTGTCCAGAGTCAGAGTCACGTCAGCACGCAGTTTATCGTAACAGGAAAACGTCATTTCGTATCGATTGACGGAAAATTCTTCCCATATATGATTGGCCGTATCGGAATTGGGATGCCCGCTTGTCCGGTCATTCCGTAATCGGTAATAATATGAGGTCAGAGAACCGGAAGTGCATTCTATACCGCTAAAAGCATGCTCCCACGAAAAAAGCAGGGTCAGAAAAAGGAACGCGGTAATTCCAAAAAGAAGGCGGATTCGACGACGAAAGTGAAGGAGAAAACCGAGTATCAGAAAGAGAATGCTGATGCAAAAAATTCCGATAAATGCCCGATATATGCCGAAATGCCAGCCATGATAATTGATATTTCCGTGAGACCCCTTCGGAATAAAAGAAAACAGAAGAACGGGATACCATAATAGGCTTCCGCGAATATTCAGCGCAACTGTCCAAAGAAACGGTCCCGCCGAAAATGCAGTCAGAAGAATACCGGCAAGTCCTGCATACAGATTCTTCAGAAGTCCGAAAATTAAGCCGAACAAAGTTGCGATGATATTTCCGAACAGTTCGTAAAGAATAAGGTTTACGAGAATTTCCCGTAAATAATTGTTCTGTTGGCGGTTATCCAAAAACCAGGCAATCAGGTTCGGAATCAGAATCAAAACCGTCAAAGCTACCGACAGTAAGAGAGAAACGGCCAGACCGCTGAGTGTGTAATGGGTAAGCTCACTTCGGCAAAAGACCTCTTTCAGACCGGCTTCGACGGTTAATCGGGAGATAAAGAAGCCTAAAAAGAGAAATAAGAGAAAGGCATAGAAAAAAGCGCCGGTTGAGCTGCGATATACGTCGGCAACAGGCGTTTCGGTTCCCGAAAAAAGCGAACAATAATACGGCGGTATCAGTGTCAGAAGGAACAGTCCGAGAAGAATCATCATCGAAACCTTATTTCGGATAAGCGCTTTCCAATGATAACGAATTGCTTTCATGGCTGAGTGTCCTCCTCACAACGTTTATTGAAAAAGGATAATGAAAAACAGAATTATTAATGATAATTATGAATTTGTATCCACCCATAACCTTGACCCCATCCTTTTAAATCAAGGCGATAATAATTATCTTCAAAATATGAAAGTGTGGCCTCACAAAACTCATCTTCATCAATAAAATTCTCAGATCCCGGAATAATATCAACGCTGCGATAGGAATCGCCGGCAGAAGTTTTATGTAGTATCAACATATGTATTGTTCCGGATGTACTGGATACATAAAAATCAATTCCGGTTGAATTAGAAACAATAGAGTCTGAACTTACGTTTGCTATTCCTGTTTTACTTACAGAGGCATAATACCATGATGCTAAAGCACCTTCACTAAATAGAATGCACATAATAAAAGCAAGAATGATTACTGTATTTTTCTTTATTTTAAATACCCCATAAAATATATTAACAAAAAAACAAACAATGTCTACTGGCACACAGAATATCACGTATCGCATATTTTGTCAACATAAAAAAATATCGCAGTAAGAAAAGAATCAATAAAATATAAAGAGTTATCAGTACATTCAACAATATTTACGAATTGCATGCGTCGTTTTCTTATTTTTCTTTTGTATCCGAGAAACCGGCAAGGTCTTCCTCAAGTTCCAATTCGTATGTTTCGAATACGTTAATGACATGGGTGCTGCCGTAGGAAACCGGATGTTTTTTTCGGTACGAATAGTTGGTATGAACATGACCATGCAGAAAATATGCCGGCTTGTAACGGTCCAAAAGGGTCAGAAAGGACTCAAAACCGGAGTGTGGAAGATCGTCGCAGTCGCCGAGCCCCTTTGCCGGAGCATGCGTTACCAGAATATCAAAGCCTTTATTTTTCCAAAGCTGATAACGGAGCTTACGGATTCGCTTTTTCATCATGGATTCGTTATACTGATTGATCCCCGGACGATATTGCATAGAGCCGCCGAGACCGAGAATCCGAAGTCCGCGAAAGCGGTAAATCGAACCGTCGATACAGGTGCAGCCTTCGGGCGGGGTGTCCGCATAGCAGTCGTCATGGTTGCCGTGAACATACAAAACGGGTGCTTTGGAAAATGTGGCAAGAAACGACAAATACTGCGGGGCCAGATCTCCGCAGGAAATAATCAAATCGTAATTATCAAGCTTTCCGGGTTCGTAATAATCCCAAATAGCTCCGGATTCTTTGTCTGAAACAACCAGTATTTTCATTGAGCGTAACCCTTTCCTCATAAGTAATCCATCCGACGGAATTCGCTTCGGAGAGTAATCCGGGAGCTTCCCCCGGCATCGTCACCGTTCGTCTGCCGGTCATGCATTATTGACCGGACGAATCGTCCGCTTCATTGCCCAGTGCTTCCGGCATGTCATCGTCGGATGCGTAATCGATCGGATAGGAATTGACCGGTGCATCCTCCAATGCGCTGGAGTCGCTCAGATGAGTGTCCGCTTCCGGCCGGAAAATACCCTGCGTTTCAATAAAAGCACGGTATTCGTCCTTGATATCGTCAACGGACGGAACATATCCGTGAATGTTATACAGCAGCTTGTCCATTCGTAAAATGGTTTCCGGGGAAAGTCCGTCGCCGGCTTCCAGGGAGCTTCCGTCGCGGAATTTCAGAAGTCCCGAGAACGGATTGAAATGACCGGATGTCAGGGAACTCCGCAAAATCTTCAGAAGCATTTTCGTTCCGGTCGGAATGCGTTCGGAATAAATCACGTCAATCGCCTCTGCCGACATGCCCCACCAGTAATTGAGAGCCCGGTTGTGAGCGGCATCCTCCTCATCCTTCCAGTTTCCGTTCAGAATGCTTCGGATGATATCTTCGTACATTTTTCCCCAATGCCATACCGGCATGGCAAAATTGCGCTGTACCTCGCCGTTGCGGCAACGGAACAGTCCGAATTCACGGGACATCGTGGCAGGTGCATTGAGGTCCCGGCTGGAAATCAGGGAAATGCCGAGCTTTTCGAAATTGTCACGCGGATCGCTGTTTTTTAAGGAAGTCCAGTCAAGATAAATCTCGGCATACGGATTGACCATTCGGGCACCGAGAGCAAATGCGTTGATGGAGGCCGTGACACCGAAAATGGGATAGTCGGCGATGTAACCGATTTTATTGTTTTCGGTCATGGCACCGGCGAGTGCACCGATCATAAATTTGGCTTCGTACATTCGCAGATAATAGGTGCGGACATGACGCGACGAAAGGTTCAGAGAACAGTTCAGAACCTTGACGTCGGGGTGCGCCACCGCCACCTTGGCACAAGCGGCAAAATACTGCGGCGAGGTCGTGAAAATGATGTTGTAGCCGTCACGAATGAGCTGCTCCATTGTCTCGACCGCATCGGCGGTGGAAACGCCGAATACCGCTTCGGTCTGTACCTGTTTGTTCAATACATCGTCGATATATTCCCGGCCGAGTTCGTGACTGTACGTCCAGGCACTGATTTCCTTCGGTTTTTCGTAAATCCATGCGGCCGCATAGGTACGCGGTGACATCAGCATGGAGAAGGTATGCTTTTTCGGCTCGGAAATCGGATTCATGGAAATGGAAATCGTTTTCTTGCGCCCGTACAGTTCAAATTCGTTCCAGATTTTATTGATATTGTTGCGGAATTCCGAGGCAGGGGCGTCTTTGGCTTCTTCATATCCGAAAATACTCAGATATACCAGAAACGCATCGGCGGTTGTCAGGGACAGTTTGCTTCCGCCGCGTGCCGCAAATTCCTTGCTGAAGGTAATGTAAGTGGAGCGAAAATCATCCTTCCGGTCCTGATTCCATTCACCGGCCGTTTCCGCTCCGGTTGCTTTCAGAAGAAGGGAATAGCTGCCTTCCCGGGAGAATGTCAGATAGTTGATTTTCGTTTTCTCGTAAAAATCCAGGAATTCATAGTAGAGCTGAATTTCCTTGGCATCGGTTTTCTTCGGAATGATTCGGGTGACGAAGCCTTCCACCGAAACGGCGCCCATGCATTTGGACACACTGACCCGCTTGTTGCCTTCCTGAATGTAAAACTTATTCAGAAATTCATAGGCGATTACGGGGTCGCGCATGCCGTCCGCTTCCATGGAATCGTACAGGGACGCCCATTTCATTGCAAACTCGGAATCCTTGCTCAAAAGCGGCATGAAATTCCGGGCAAATGCATTGCTTCGGTTTTCGTTATAGGTTCCCGCAATCTGGTCAATCGGAATTTCGACCAGACCGAGTTTTTGACGGCTGTCGATTTCCACATGGGAGAGCAGGTCGTCGAGACAGACGAGATAGGGATGAAGTCCTTTGGAAACGCAGGCGTCATATTCTTTTTCACCGGCCCGTTTGGCCTTCTGATATTCATCAATATTCATGCATACAATCCTTTCTGATATCGGCAGGAAACTTTCGTTTATCGCGGAATCCGGATTCGGACATCGCCCGATGACAGATATTCGCGTGTACCGTCGGGCAGTTCGACTTCCAGCCGGCCGTCTTCGGTAACGGAACGGGCTATGGCTTCCCGAAGGGAGGTGTCATCGGTGACATCATCCTGAATGAAAATGTGCCGGTCCGCAAGATAGCTGTTCTGACGGTAAATTGTCATAAAGTCGCGGGAATCGGAACGGTACAGAGGAAAAAAGCGGTTGCAGATTGCGGCCAGAAGCTGTTCCGCAGCATCTGCGGGTGCTTCTCCCCGGTTGTACAGAGTGCCGGCAATATCGGCAAGCTCGGAACTGAAACCACCGTCCGGAGGTTCGATATTCAGACCGATTCCGAGTACGGTGTAATCAATCCGGTCAGACCCCGGACATAACACGGATTCGGCTAAAATGCCACAGACCTTACGGTTGTTCAGATATAAGTCATTGACCCATTTAATCCGGGGCATTACCTGCATGCAGTCGGCAATCGCAAGCGATACGGCGACGGCCGCTTTCATGGTAATAACAAGGGATTCCGAAACGGGTTTGTCAGGACGAAGCAGAACGGAACAATACAGACCGGTTCCGCTCGGCGATTCAAAACGCCGCCCGAGACGTCCTCTCCCTTCAGTCTGATGAGAAGCGGACAACAGTGTTCCTTCCGGGGCACCTTCCGCACCCTGCTGCCGAAGCAGTGTGTTGGTGGAGGTTACCGTGTCGACCACCGTCAGATGAATCTGTTCCCGGTTGTCGATCAGTTGTAATATTCGTTCACGGTTCATTGCATCCTCCTTACAGCCCCAAAATTCCGTATCTTATTGTACCATAGATAAAATTTTAAAAAAAGTGATATCTTATAAAATTTGTTTTATAAGGTGGAAATTATCGCACTGATATGGTAAACTGAAATGAGAGTTTTTTGAGGAAGACATTTTTCGTTCTGCGGGAAAAGAACGGAGCAAGACAGAATACGGAGTAAGGTTATGGAAACAAACAGGAAAACCGAACGGCAGCATTTCGGCAGTCGACTCGGGTTCATTTTACTGAGTGCCGGTTGTGCTATCGGATTGGGAAACGTCTGGCGATTCCCAATGATGGTCGGAGAGAACGGCGGGGGAAGTTTCGTCCTGATTTATCTGATTTGTCTGTTGCTGATCGGGCTTCCGGTCATGACGATGGAGTTCAGCCTCGGACGCGCCGCTCAGGCGAGCCCGGTGCGCATGTATGAAAAGCTGACTCCGGAGAAGCCGGACTGGCGTCTGCACGGATATCTGTCACTGGCAGCCAACATTGTTCTGATGATGTTTTATACGACGATTGCCGGTTGGATTCTGAAGTATTGCATATATTCGATATCGGGAACACTGGCCGGGAAGAATCCGGAACAGGTCGAAACCGTATTTCACCAAATGACCGCCGAACCCGGAATGATGCTGTTGTTTGTGGTCATTGTCGCCGGTATCGCGTCGTTTGTCTGTTCCCTGAGTCTGAACGGCGGCCTGGAGAAAATAACGAAGTTTATGATGCTGGCCCTTTTGGTGATGTTGATCGGAATGGCAATTTTTGCCTGTACGCTGGACGGAGCGGTGGATGGACTGTCGTTCTATCTGAAGCCGGATTTCGGCAAGATCACATTCAGCATTGTCGGAAATGCGATGATTCAGGCGCTGTTTACGCTGAGCCTCGGAATCGGATCGATGGCCATTTTCGGAAGTTATATCGGAAAAGAACGGTCTCTGCTCGGGGAATCGTGCAACGTCATTTTGCTGGATACAATGGTTGCGATTGTCGCAGGGATTATCATTTTTCCGGCCTGCTTTACGTTCGGTACAAAGCCGGACCAGGGCCCGGGGCTTCTGTTTGTAACCCTGCCGAATGTGTTCAATCAAATGTCCGGCGGACGGATTGTCGGATGCCTGTTTTTCATTTTCATGCTGGCGGCGGCGCTGTCAACAGTGATTGCGGTCTATGAAAATATTATCGCATCGCTGTGCGAACTGACGGGCCTGTCACGAAAGAAAGTGGCATTTCTGACGTGGATTGGGCTGACGATACTGAATATTCCGGTTATTCTCGGATTTAACAAATGGTCCGGATTTCACCCGTTCGGCCTGGCGAAGAAGGATATTTCCGATTTGGAGGATTTCTTTGTTTCGTATCTGATGCTTCCGCTCGGTTCGCTGACATATGTTTTGTACTGTATCAGCAGTCGTTTCGGCTGGGGCTTTGACAAGTTCCTGTCGGAAGCCAATCAGGGCACCGGATGGAAGGTTAAAACGTGGATGAGGAAGTATTGCACGTATGTGCTGCCTCTGATTTTGATATTGATTTTTGTAATTTCTCTGTTGAGCTTTTTCGAAGTTCTTCAGTAAGGATTGTGTGGCGGAGGGAATGCCATCCGGTACGGATGGAAATCAGAAACAGCAGGAGGAAATAATTATGAAAATGCGAAAATCGTATTGCGCAAAGATGTTGGTGTGTCTATTGCTGATTCTTGTTACGACGGCGGGAATGCTCGGCGTTCCGTCGGCAGACGAATCGGCACCCGCATCGCAGGAACTCACGGGGAAGTCGTCGGATGACATTGTGAAAATGATGGGACTCGGCTGGGACCTCGGCAATCAGTTTGATGCGGCGGGCGGAACCAAGGATGATGTTTTGAAACATGAAACGTCCTGGGGCAATCCGGTTGTTACGAAGGAATTGATTCATGCCATTGCCGAGGCGGGATTTCAGACGATTCGAATTCCGATTACATGGGATCGGGAAATCAACAACTTTGACAATTATCGTATCAATGAAGCGTTTTTGGCGAGAGTGAAGCAGGTTGTTGACTATTGCTATGAGGAAAATCTGTTCATTATCATCAATATGCATCATGAGCCCTGGCTGAATGTGAAAAACCTTGACAAAGGCTACTATACGGTCGGCATTAAGATGAAAGCGGTCTGGGAACAGGTCGCGGAGTATTTTGCCGAATATGACCAGCATTTGATTTTCGAAGGCATGAATGAGCCCAGAATGCAGGGGTCCGTTGTCGAATGGAGCGGAAACCGGGAAGCGTACGGGGCAATCAATTATTTGAATCAGATTTTTGCGGAAACCGTTCGCGCAAACGGAAAAGGACATAACAGCGAGCGTTGCCTGATGATTCCGGCATACGCGGCGTCCTGCTCTCCGACGGTAATGGGCGCGGTTCAGCTTCCGACCTATCAGGGACAGGTTGTGAACAACCTGATTGCATCGGTTCATACATATACACCGTATGATTTTTGCCTGCAGGATACGCAGATAACGTTTAATCCGGCGACCGACGGTCAGCAGATTGACAGTGTGTTCCGCGGAATTCGGAGCGTGTTCCTGGACGAGGGCATTCCGGTTGTTATCGGAGAAACCGGTGCAACGGAAAAGGGCAATTCGGAGGAACGTGTCAAATGGGCGGAATTCATGGGCAGGGAATCCAAAGCGTACGGAGTTCCGATTGTGTTGTGGGATAACGGAAGCAATACCCATAAGGGCGGCGAAAGCCATGCCTATATTAACCGTTCGACCTGTGAATGGCTGTATCCGGAGGTGATTCAGAGTCTAATCGCCGGATATGAATCGGTACAGTACGGTTCCGCACTGGAAATCAAAGAAGACGGAAACAGTTATTTGGGCGGTTCCCAGATTTTCTATGACAGCGACGGCCTGACCGATGTCGAGCAGTGGAATGCTGCATATATTACAATCGCGGCTAAGAGTACCTGGTTTGCGGAGGAACGGAAAATCGGCGTTGTTTATACCGGAAGCGGAGAGCCGAAAATCGTTTTGGACAGTGAAGCAAAGAAGCTCTGGTGGATGCCGGTGGATATTTCTTATCGGGAATCCATCGGTGACAAGAAAGTTGCATGGTTTGAATATGAGGATATTAAGAAGGTTTTGGACGGATTCGGACTGACCGATCCGGCGGACCTGAGAAACCTTTGTGTCGTAGCAACCAACGGAGATATTACCACGTACGAAATCGATGTTGTCGGTCAGCCGAGAATTTCCTATATGGTTTGCGGAGAGAATTATTTCGTCGGTTACAGCAAAGAAAAGGTGGAAAATCCCGAACCGAATGATTGGGTTTTTGAAGGCTGGTATGTGGATAAAAAATATACGATTCCGTATACACCGGAGACCGTAATTAACGGAGATACGACCATTTATGCGAAGCTTCGCCTAAAGACGGAGGAAGAACGGCCGGTTGTGACACCGGAACCGGTGCTGGAGCCGACACCGACTGCCGAGCCGACAATTGCACCGACCGCCACACCGGAAACGATTCCGGAGAACCATGAGGTTTCTCCGACACCGTTCAGCGATGACGGTGATTTGACCGGAACCGGTAACAGCAAATGGATGATTGCGGTTGCCATTGCGCTGATGATGTCGATTTTGCTGATTATCTGTATTATGGTAATTTCCAAAGAACGGAAGAATTAACCGAGACGGAGAAGCAGTTTCTCGGCAGAACAGATCGGAATAAGAATAGTTAGGTCCGATGTGAATGTTGATATGTACCCGGAATTTTGGATACATATCACATTTGCACCGGACCTTTTTGTATTCCGGAACAAAGCATATCGCTTGCGATATGCTCGCGCCGCCTGTGCGTCGCGAAGCGACATTTTTCCTCTGCGCAGGCGTGTGCATCCTCGCGGAGCGTTTTTTATCTCATAGGACGAACTTTCCTATGAGAGAACAAAGCATATCGCTTGCGATATGCTCGCGCCGCGTGTGCGTCGCGATATGAGATAAAAAACGGGGCGAGCAATGCATTTACTGCACTACTCGCCCGTCCAAATTCATTTTACCAGCCCTGTTCTCCCAGCCAGTTGGTAAGCGTTCGTTCTCTCTTCTGAATATCGTTCTCCGAGCCGGACAGGGTGCCGAGATGAAGCTCGCCCCTGATATTTCCGTCATCGATATAGAGCACGCGCGTACACTGCGATGCGACCTTGGCGTCATGCGTGACCATCATAATTGTCGTGCCCTGCTGATTCAGCTTAACAAGTTCCTTCATAACTTCATCCGAAGACGAACGGTTCAACGCACCGGTGGGCTCATCGGCAAATACCACATCCGGATTGTTAATCATGCTCCGGCAGATACATGCCCTCTGAAGCTGGCCGCCGGATACTTCGTTGATGTCGTTATCGGCAACATCCTCAATTCCCAGAAGCTTCATCAGTTTCAGTCCTCGGAGTTCAATCTCCTTACGGCTCTCTCCGGCTGCCTTATTCTCCACGGCCGGGAGAATGATGTTATCAAGCACCGTAAGATTTTTCATCATATACATCTGCTGGAAGATAAATCCCATCTTCTGAAGACGTAAGTCTGCAAGCTCCTTTGCGCTCAGTTTGGAAATATCCTTTTCGTCAAAAAGAATCCGTCCGCTCGTCGCTTCATCCATGCCCGATACCGTATACAACAGTGTCGATTTGCCGGAGCCCGAAGGCCCCATTACCGCAACCATTTCACCTGCCTCAACGGAAAAGCTGACGTTCTTCAAAACGTTGTTCTGGTGCTTATTTACAATATATGTTTTGCAAAGATCTTTTACTTCCAATATCTTGTTCATGATTATATCTCACTCTACTTTCTTTTTATTATATACAAAATGTTCCTGTTTCAATTTATACAAAATGTTCCTGTTTCGTTTGCATAAAAAATTCTGTTTCAGTTTAAACAAAAAATCTGTTTCAGTTTAAACAAAAAATTCTGTTTCAGTTTACTCCAAAAAATTTCAATTCCCCGGTTCTTCATACCACTTATTCGATGCTCGCCGTATCGCTTGCCTTGACAGTTCTTGAATACTGAGCGGTAATTGCTGTGAACAGAACGGTGGCAGCCACCGCAAGTAACGGAATTACCGCGTAAACACTCAGCCTGTCAATCTTATAAGCAATACTGCGTCCACCCATCATGTTGAATATCGGTGTCAGAAGAAGCGCCGTTACCGGCTTATTCAGAATCAGCGCCAGCAGAGCCGATGCAACGGATAACAGGCTGAATCGGATTACATGCCAGGATATAATTCCTGCGTTCTTAAATCCGACTGCCTTAAGCAGTGCAATCTGCGATTTCTCATCCGATATAAAGGTTCTTTCCATCAGGATAACCGCGAGCAGGATAACCACAACCGTAACACCCATAAGCCCATATTTTACACCGTCAAGAATATCAGAGCACCTTGTGATATTATCGGCAAGCCCACCTGCGGTATAAATCGTGCCGTCGGGATACAGTTCCTTCAGTTTCTCAATCCGCTTCGCCTTCTCATCGTCGGTCGGATTATCCGTATACGTGATTTCCACATAACCTGAAAACTTATAATTGGCTTTCTCTCCCAAATTAAGGTCTTCGTGTACAAGAAATGATTTGCCGAAGCTGTTCATATCATCATGCAGACCCGTAATGATACAGGTCACAGCTCCGCCTGCCGCATCAAATGTCAGAGAATCGCCGATACCGACATCAAAAAAATCTGCTATCGTTTTTGTAATTGCGATTTCATCCGGCTTTGTCGGAGTGCTTCCTTCGTAACAGACATAGTCGGAAACGGATATCGCCACCGGTTTTTTTGCCATATATAATTGTGTCGCATCACCGTTTGTGACCGTACAGTCGACCTTGACATGAGCATGGCAGGAGCAGGGAATTCCGTTCTCATTTAACTCCTCTTCGACTTTTTTCACCACGTCCTCGGATGCCTTCAGGGAACCGTCTACAAAGATGTCTTTCATTTCTTCGGACGGTATTTCGACATAGGCATCCGACTTGATAAAGCCGCACGTGATAATCAGATCGTCACTTCTCAGTGTACTCACCGTGTTTGCAAGTATCATGGTGAGTAATATGCAGAGAGTAAAAATAACTATCATGCTGATATATTTTCGAGGGGAACTGAGCAGATCGTTCAGTGCCATAAACCATGACGTTTTGCCTTTTCCTTTGCTGAGTGACAGTACACTCTTCCGCTTATATCGCTCGCCCGTCTGCCCGTTTCTGATTGCATCAATCGGAGAACTCTTCTTTACAATGCCCGTGAATCTGTAGGCGAATAACAGAATCAGTACAAATACAAATACTGCGCCCGCTACGTTCAAAATCGGACCCACGAAATCCCCGGAAACCATATGGGAATCGGAAATCGTCCGAATCAGGGCCCGGAACGGAAAGCTTAACGCCAAACCGGCAGCCGAACCCAAAAATCCGAAACAGACATACTTCGTGATAAATATTCTCCGGATTCTTCTGTTTCCTATTCCGATAGCTTTCATGACGCCGATTTCCCTGTACTCTTCCTGTACCGAGAAGGCAATTGAGAATCTTACAATCAGGAATGAGACAATCATAAGAATGATTCCCGCCAGAAGGAAAATGCCTGAGATAATCATGGGAATCATATAGAACATATTGATATTCGACCGCTCGAGTTTATCCTGTACATGGTCGAGGCTCATCAGATAGTTTTCCACGGTTTTTATATTATCGGTATCGATATAAAAGATGGATGTGGGATAAATCTCCGTGCCGAGCGTATCACCAAGCAGAAATTCAAAATCATTTGCGCTGACAAGCATTCGTCCAGACCCCATGCCGGTACCTAAAACAGCATCCTTAAATGCGCCCGAAACAATAAATTCGTTCCGTTTGTCACCGTATTTAATTGTCACCGCATCACCGATTTTGATTTCATCGGAAGACAGTAACGACTCCGGCAAATAGATTTCACCGTCTTTGATGGTATCCACGGTTAACACTTTATCGTCAGCATCAAAGAACTTATATCCGTCGGCAGTCGGTGTTTCCAGTATTTGCATATCGCTTATCTCACCGCTTCCGGCTTCCAGCTCAATATTGCTGCTGCTCAAAAACAACGAAGTATTCTCTCGATACCCCTGAACGTCCTCGCTGTTCTCCAAAAAAACCTTCAGACTGTTGATTTCTTCTTCGTCGGTCACAAATGCCAGATAATCACCGGTCCCGGAAATCTCACAGAAGTAATCCACGCCCGCCATTATCGAGAAAAAATTCCGAATGGAACTGGCCGTAAACATGGCCGCAATCGTAATGAATACGACGAGAATCGCATTCATCACTTTTCTTCTTTTCAAGTCTCTCTTAAAAATTCGCAGAAACATTGTTTCCTCCTACTCACGTCAGAAAAATAATAACTCACAAGGTTTTCGTGCACTGATCAACCCTTCTGATGAGAGTATAGCCGGGGAATTATTAAATAATCCTTAAACGCATTTTCAATACTGCTTCTCCGCTAAACCATCCGGATTACCACAGTGATCATCATGTTATCGCCGTCTTCGCCCGACCCGCTTTCCGTATTCACAAAAACATCGCCGTCCATCATGCGCATGAGCTTACGGCAGATGTAAAGTCCGAGACCGTTTCCTTTCTTGCCCTTGGAATTGCTTCCTCTGTAGAAGGAATCAAACAGATGCAGCAGTTCGTTCGGTGCCGGCTGTTTCCCGGAGTTTGTGATTGTCACAAGGCGGCAGTTCTCTTCTTCACCGAAGGAAATCCGGATATACTCACCATCCCCGTATTTGACAGCATTTTCAATAATATTCTGAAATACTTCCACGGCGCGCTCAACGTCGCCGTAGCACAGACAGTTTTCAAATTCACCGATTTCAAATTCCGTATGAAGATTCCTGAGCTTATCCGTATAGTAAACCCGTATTCTCTGAATCAGTTCATCCAAATAATACTCGCCGATATTGACGGTAAGATTCAGAAAATCATCATTGGCGGTCTTCATAATCCGGCTGATGTATTTTTCGATTTCAATGGCATTGTTCTGAATCCCGTTATAGGCTTCCCGCTTCTTCTCTTCCGAGTCATATAGATTCTCCGCCAATGCCTTTGAATATAATTTGACCGAAGAAAGCGGAGTCTTGATATCGTGAGCCAGACTCAAAATGAGTGTCTTCTTCTCCTTTTGGAACGACAGCTCCGAATCCTTCGACTGCTCAAGATTCTCGCGAAGAAGATTCATGCCCCACAGGTAGTTTCCGAAGAACTTGTTCTTATTTTCCTTGAGCGGAACGGAAAGATTGCCCCTGGAAAGTTCCAGCGGCAGCTCCCGGAACCGGTGAAACGGCCTGATAATATTCCTGCCGATATATATCATCATAAAAATCGTCACAAAAATGACAACGGCAAATGCACCGCAGCAGATTGCGGTCATTTTCCCCGAATTTCTCTCCTCATATTCGATTCGGTAACAGGTACCGCCTATCTCATATACCTCATACTGATATTTCGGCACCTCATCCGGATTGAATACCGTTACGTTCATGACGGCATCAAACCCGGAAAAATCGATTGCGGAAAGGTCAACTTTGCCTTCGCCGCCGTCCACGGCTTCCTCAATTTTGTCAGCCGCCCGCTTTACCTGAACCTTGAATCCGTGCTTCGGTTCCCCACCGATAACTCCGCTTACATACAAAACGGAAATGACCGCTGCAATGAGCTGCAGCAGTATAATGAAAATGCATTTGCGCCGATAGTTATTCATATCTGTATCCAACTCCCCATACTGTCTTGATATGAATCGGATTTTTGGAGTCCGGTTCAATCTTTTCGCGAAGCCATTTTATATGAACGGTAAGTGTCTGCGGCTCCGAATCGGAATCAAATCCCCAAACGGTATTGAACAGATATTCCTTCTTCAACGTCACACCCTTATTGTCGATCAGAAGAAACAACAGCTCCATTTCTTTCACCGTAAGGTCATACTGCTTTCCGTTCGCAGTCAGTTTCATGGTATCCCGGTTGACTTCAATATCTCCGTCCCTGAGCACGTCACCCGCGATTCTTCGTTTGAATATTCCGTTGATTTTAGCCAGCAAAATGTCAATATCAATCGGCTTTTCGATAAAATCATCCGCTCCCAGAACAAGGCTGTTGAGCTTACTCTCCCGGTCGCTTCTTGCGCTGATAAAAATGATTGGGGTATTGGCAATCTCTCTGATTTTCGAGCATACGGCAAATCCGTCCTGCCCCGGAAGCATCAAATCGAGGAGCAGCAGCTTGGCCCCATACTTTTCAAACAGGTTCAATGCCTTTTCTCCGGAATCCGCGACCGAAACCGTATAGCCTTCCCGTCTCAGGAAACCGGTCAAAATGTCGCAAATCTCTTTATTGTCTTCAACTATCAAAATGTCCGTCTCTGTCATGCTCTGCATTCTCCCTTTTCAAAATCCGGTTGCGTATCGGATTGATAAACCTTTTTCTGTTTCTGCACAGAAGTTCCTCTGAACTCTATTCTATCATATTTCCCGGTCAACCCCTCATAAAATTTTCGACTCTTTTGCCGTAACTTCGGTTGCTTCTTATTTTGTCATATTTTCGGTTGCTTTTGCCGTATTTTCAGTTTTTCGGTTATGCGGCTTCGGTTGCTTTATTTTTTCTGTATCTTCAATTTTCTTCCCGACAAACATTTCCTGCGCATGAAGTCAAAAAACCGTGAACCGGATTCGAACCGCTGCCTATAAGAAACGTTTCCGTTCCCGGGCACACGGTTCTGTTCCGTTTTCACGGTTTTCTTAATTGATTTCAGTCTTTGTCACAGCATTTCGAATATGTCACCGGCACGGTTTCTCCGGTTCCGGCTCAGACTGTCCGTCCGAATGTTTCTCCGAATCCGGCATAGACTGTCCGTCCGACTGTTTCTCCGGTTCCGGCACAGACTGTCCGTCCGACTGTTTCCGGTGAAACTTCATTTGACCGTAACCGATCAGCCGACGGTATGCTTGACATGAAGATATTCTTCCGCCTTTTCGCTTCCCGGTTTTTCCAGCCATTCGTCATAGAGCTTGTTCACGTCCGCATTTTCATGAGAGAACCGAACTGCGCTCGCGCTGTCCAGTTTCCGCAGCACATCGCCGCGAATCATTCCGCGTTCCGCATCATCACAGTGAATCAGCTGACCGCCGCCACCCGCACAACCTCCGGGGCATGCCATAATTTCCACAAAATCATAGGAAACCGCTCCGCTCACAATCGCATCCATCAGCTTGCGGGTATTGCCGAGACCGCTTGTCACGGCAACACGCACGGGAGTTCCGGCCAAATCATAGGTTGCCTCACGCCAGCTTGCAGTATCCGGATTATTTCCGTAAGAAACGCCCGCATCCTGAAAATCACAGGCACGAATCGCGGAAAATGCATCCGCTTCCGGATTCTTTCCGGTTACGAGGAAATACGCCGAACGAAGGGCAGCTTCCATAACGCCGCCGGTCGTTCCGAAAATAACTCCGGCTCCGGTATAGTCACCGAACAGCGTATCAAACGGAACTTCCTCAATCGTTTCCAGAGACACGCCTTCCGACCGGAACAGTCTCATTAATTCTCTTGTTGTAAGGACAATGTCCACATCCCGGATGCCGTCCTTGTTCGTCATTCCGGGCAGCTCGATTTCGCCCTTCTTTGCGGTACAGGGCATAATCGAAACACATACGATTTTCGCGGGATCCAGGCCCATTTTCTCAGCGAAATACGATTTGGTCAAAGCACCAAACATCTGCTGCGGGCTCTTGGCCGAAGACAGCTGCGGTACCATTTCCGGATATTGGCTCTTGATAAAGCGAACCCAGCCGGGGCAGCAGCTTGTGAACATCGGATACTTCTTCAGTTCTCCTGCCTGCAGACGGCGAAGGAATTCGCTTCCCTCCTCCATAATGGTAAGGTCCGCCGTAAAGCATGTATCAAAAACATAATCAAAGCCCATGCCTTTTAATGCACCGGCAAGTCTTGCCACATTTGCCTTCTCCGGATCGGCGCCGAGCAGTTCCGCATATCCCGTGCGAACCGCAGGTGCAATCTGGACAACGGTAACCTTGTCCGGATCGGCCAATGCTGCCAAAACCGCTTCCGTATCGTCACGTTCGCGAAGAGCGCCGACCGGGCAGTGTGTAATGCACTGACCACACTGAGAACAGTCGACTTCCGCGATGGCGCGGTTGCCCGTCACACCGACGGTTGCCTTGCTTCCCGTTCCGAGCAGTTCCCATACATGCAGGTTCTGCACCTTGTCGCAGACCTGAATACAGCGCATACACTGAATACATTTATCCGTATCGCGAATAATCGGATAGCGTAAATTCCATTCCTTCCGGGCCGAGTCGTCCGGCAACTGCGAATAGGTATTTCCAATCAGATTGTACTCATTTGCAAGGGTCTGAAGCTGGCAGTTGCCGCCCCGTACACAGTTTGTGCAGTCGGTTTTGTGCCGGCTCATAATGAGTTCCAGATTTCGTTTGGCTGCAAGTTTTACCTTGGGGCTGTTTGTAATTATCACCATGCCCTCAACAACTTTGGTGTCGCAGGCGGGAATCAGCTTATCTTCGCCTTCCACCTCGACGCAGCAAAGTCTGCAGGCTCCGATTTCATTTAAGTCCTTCAAATAACACAGGTGCGGAATGTGAATATCGGCAAGTTCGGCCGCTTCCAAAATGGTACTTCCTTCCGGTACCGCTACTGCCTTGCCGTTGATTACGATATTTACCATTGGTTGCTTCTTCCTCCTCTGAACTTACTGTATCCGAAGCAGTCGCAGCGCAGGCAGCGCGAGCATTCCTGCATAGCTTCCTGTTCGGTCATTCCTTCCGCCACGATATCAAAATTTCCTTCCATCGTATCGATGTCGGTTGCATTCAGATTCACTCTGCCACAGGGCGGAGCCGGCGAAAACTTCGGTTCCGGTACCACAACATCCGTCTTGATGACATGGTGAAAACCGAGGAAATTATCGATATTGTCCGCAGCAACTTTTCCTGCCGCAACAGCCTTAATTACCGTTGCCGGGCCGGATACCGCATCTCCTCCGGCAAATACATTGCCGCTGCCCTCCACAAAACCGGACGGCTTCGCAACGATGGTTCCGCGCTTGGTGGCAATTCCGTTTTGTTCAAAATGAGCCACATTAACCGCCTGACCGATTGCTACGATAATGTAATCGCAGGGAATCCGAACAGCCGGCTTGTCTGCCTTTTTCACGGATGTCCGTCCGTCTTTGCCGATGGTGCTGACCATCTGCGGAGTTGCCCAAAATGCAGCAACCGCTCCGTTTTCATCCGCCTCGATTCGCTCGGGCGCATGGAGAGCCAGCATTTTGGCACCCTCTGCCTGAGCCTCGCGAACTTCCTCCGGAAGTGCGGTCATATCTTCGATTCTTCGTCTGTATACACAGGTAACCTTGCCTGCTCCGAGGCGAAGTGCCGTTCTGGTCGCGTCCATGGCAACATTTCCGCCGCCGATGACAACCACACGCTTGCCGGACAACGATTCCGCATTTCCCTCACCGACATTCCGAAGCATCTGAACGGCGCTGACAACATTTTTACTGTCCTCGCCCTCAATACCGAGCTTCTTGTCATCATGTGCACCGATTGCAATATAGACTGCGTCATACTGAGCCTTCAGTTCTTCCAGCGTAACATCCGTTCCGATGCTGACGTTGCACTGTGCCTTGACACCGCTGTTCAGAATATACCGAATGTCGTTGTCGAGAACCGCCTGCGGCAACCGGTAATCCGGAATTCCGTACCGGAGCATACCGCCCAACTTCGGTCTCTGTTCATATACAAAGGGCTCGTGTCCCATTAATGCCAAATAATATGCGGCCGTCAGTCCGCCGGGACCACCGCCGATTACCGCCACCTTTTTGCCGGTTGCCGGAGCCTTTTCCGGAAGGTCCGTCACCGTTGCGTGGTCAGCCGCAAATCGCTTCAGTCCGCAAATATTAACCGCATCATCCACCATCCGTCTGCGGCAGTGTGCTTCACACGGATGCTCGCATACGTATCCGCATACCGACGGGAACGGATTGTCCTTTCGAATCAGTTTTATTGCATCTTCATACCGGCCCGCCTCAATCAGCGAAATGTATCCGGGAATATCGACATGTGCCGGACAGGCATTGACACAGGCAATCGAACAGTCCGTTCCGCAGCTGCACTGACCGTTCCGAATATGACTCAAATACTCCTCACGGAACTCGGTCACACTCAGTAATGCCATTTTTGCCGCCTCGGTACCGATGACACAATCCGCCGTATCAAGAATCAGTTTTGCTGTATTTTCAATGGTCTCGAGAATCGTCTCGTCCGCAGTGCCGTTCAGAACCTTCTCCATCATTTGATCCAGCTGACCCAGTCCGAGCCGGCAGGGAGTACATTTGCCGCAGCTCTGGCTATGGCTGATTCGAATCATGTTTCTGACAACGTCAATCGGACACAGACCACCGGGTGCCGCCTCCAACCGTCTGCCAAGCATCCTGTAAAGTTCCTGCAGGGCTTTCTGTTCATTTCCCGGTGATTCTATTTGTAAACGTTCCATAAAAACCTCCTGGTAAAAATTTAGCATATCCATAAAACCAAATCAGCGCAGTTGGAATGGTATCCACCTGCGCCAAATAAGGACCACTGCCTATTATAAATAATAGTTGCCGAAAATGCAACTGCAAAATTAGCGTCGCAGACCTGCAAATCAAACTTTCCTGCCAATGTGCTGTCCGTCCGATACGTTTTCCCGCACGACAGAGGCTCCGTACGGGACAGGAGAAAACGATAGGAAAGTTTTGCGTCGCGAGCCGAGCATACCGCGGGCGCGGAGACAACAATGCCCCTATCGTTGCGCAGCGCCCGCTATCAATAAGGGGCGCA
>JAZLJJ010000060.1:0-30260 GCA_045597325.1 Lachnospiraceae bacterium | reverse complement strand
TGAGTTAGTATGTTCCTCACATCCAGCTTCCTTCAGATTCGAGGTCGCCCTCGACACCCTTGCCTTCGGCTATATCCTTCCCACTACCGGGCGGATTCGGGACTTTAACCCGTTAGAAACGTGCGCCGCTAGGCGCACAACCAAAAAGAGGCTTCGGTCGATTCTGACCAAAGCCTCTTAATTTTTTTATCATTTTTGCTGCCGGTTCATTTCCTATCTTGTAAACTGTGAAATGAACTTCCACGCCTGTTCATTCGTATGATGGCGGCATTCATGTGCCTGATTGTCAATACTTGCAAATGCGGTACGGCATACTCCGTCTTCGCTGTCATAATACTGAATCGTCAAATGACTGTCACGGGATTCATCATACAATACCTCGGTACGGTCTCCGGACACACCCCAGAGCGGATTTTCCCAGTTGTCCTTATTGTCAAAGGAAATGTCAAAGGACTTCTTCAGACGATTAACCTCTGCCACATAGCGAATTCTCTCCACTGCGGAATCAGCCTGTCGCGGCAATTCCGGAACGTGGGACCGCTCTCCGCCCGAATAAAATACCGGAACGGGAACCGTCTTGTTCAGCCGGTCGCCGAGCGGTGCACCGAACGGATTGTTGTAAACCGGGAACAATGCGCTGGCCGGAGCCATTCCTGCAAACAGCTGCGGGAATTCCTGATACATATCCCACGTCTTTCCGCTGCCCATCGAAAATCCGGTACAATACACACGATGTTCGTCAATCCTGTATTTGGTTTTCAAATCCTCCAGAATCTGAACAACTTCGGTTGCCGTCACATCCTGATGATTTTCAAGAGACACATACAAGAATCCGTACCGGTGGCAAATCTCATACCATTCCGCAACAAACGTCAGATACAAGGAAGAATCTCCGCCGCCGTGGAAGCCAAGCAATAACGGAACCGGTCCGTTTTCAAACAGACCGTTATTGTAATATGCAAAATAACCGACTTTATGGCTCTTCGAATCCTTAAACCGTCCGTGATTGTCAGGCGATGTGGTAACCGTTGTGAATCCGGCCTCCTCCGTCATATTCAGAGCTTCGAAATCCGGTTCGAATTCCATATGACCGCACCACATTTTAAACTTCCGAACAAAATTCCGGAAATCTGCCCGGTAATCCGCCTTTTCCTTAATCAGAAGATTTTCGCACCCTGCCAGTGCCGCATTGACCTCTGCGGAATTGCCGACACTGAGAATTCCGATATCCTTTCGCTCGGGAGCCGGAATTACGCTCAGACGCTCCATGGAGCACATGGCCGGAGTAATTTCTCCGGGTCCCCAAAGATACTCTCCGTCAATCTTTCGCAGCAGATTCCCGGCAACATAATCGGCAGATTCGCCGTAGCTGTAAATATCCGCACGGAAAATTGCACCGCGGATAAAATACCCCTGAAACGTCCGGGTAAAGAAATCGGTAATCGAGACAATTCCGTCCTCATAGAACGGATTCATCTTCACTTCTGCAATCAGCGATGCATACAAATCCTCCGGAGCATTTTTCCAGCCGCCCTCTGCCGTCGGATACACAAACAGCACGGATGAATCCACTGCCGATGCAATGTCCGCAAGGCCGGTGGAATCCGCAAATGCGATTGCCTCCTCCATACTCCTGCGTGTCTCTTCGAATACCAGCAAAAGCGGTGCACGGAAGGTATAATTGTTGACCTGTCCGTCAATTTTAGTTGCCGGGATATACGTCTTCAGATAAAACTTTTCAAATTCGTATTCCCAATACTTTCCACCGTCGGCGCGCGTTCCGACTGCGGGTCGTTCTGTCATTCCCATACAGGAACCTCCTCTTTTTTACGTGATATTTAATTATACCACAAAGAACCCGCAAATGCATCCGTGATTCTGTCATTTCACCAAAAAATCGTAATTTCCGTTGCCGGGTCCGTGTTCCGCGATTTCCCGGACATTTTGCAGGGTTGCGGACGCAATCGTCATCAGCGCTTCTCTTGTCAAAAAGCCCTGATGAGACGTCACAATCACATTCGGCATGCAAATCAGCCGGGCCAGCGTATCATCGGACATGATATGCCCCGAACAGTCCCGGAAGAAGAAATCGGACTCTTCCTCGTACACGTCAAGACATGCCGCACCGATTTTCTTTTTCTTGATTCCCTCAAGCAGTGCCTCCGAATCCACCAGCGCACCCCGGGACGTATTCAGCAAAATGACGCCTTTCTTCATTTTGTCGATGACATCCGCATGAATCAGATGCGTTGTTTCCTCCATCAGCGGACAATGCAGGGAAATGATATCGCTCCTGCTCCATATGTCCTCAAGAGTCGTGATTTCGATTCGGTCATCGTTTTGGGGCTTCCGATCATAGGCAAGCACCGTCATTCCGAATCCGAGACAAATCTCCGCAAAACATTTCCCGATTCGTCCCATTCCGATAATCCCGACCGTTTTGCCGTACAAGGTCATTCCGGTCAGGCCGCTCAGTGAAAAGTTGAATTCACGTGTCCTGATATACGCCTTGTGAATTCTTCGAACCGATGTCAGAAGCATCGCCATCGTATGCTCCGCAACCGCCTGCGGCGAATAGGCCGGCACGCGGACAATCGGGATCCGGCCGCGGGCCGCCTCGACATCGACATTATTGAAGCCGGCGCAGCGCAGTGCCAGCACCTTTACTTTGTTTTTACACAATCCGTCAATGACCTCCTGCGTTATTTCGTCATTGACAAAAACACAGACCGCGTCCATTCCCACCGTCAGATTCAGGGTTTCCGCAGTCAACCGGGTTTCAAAAAAATGTAAGTCAAACTGTCCGTCCGTATTCTGTTCCGAAAAGGACCGGATATCATATTCCTTGGCATCAAATATCGCCATTTTCATAAAAGCACCTCCCAGTGCCTTCATTCCCCTCGCGACGATTCCGTAACATCGCTGCCGATGTCAGTTACAACTCACATTCCCTCAATATACAAATGCCCCCCGACAGGGACAGGACACCGGTCCGGACAAGTCCGACAACCGGATTTCCCGCCTCAACCGCACCGGAGGGCATGATTTTTCTTTCTTCCGTGCCGGATTCCGAAAATCCGCCGGCCAAACCGTTTCCCGGCCGGAATTTTCCGCCGGATATCCGATACGCCGGATTATTTTCCGAACAGACCGCCCAATGCACCGGTAATCTTGTCCGCATTGATTTTCGCAAGAACACCGTTGGCAATCTTTTCCACCTGATCCTTCGGCAAATCCACACCGATTATCGACTCTACGGTGTCAACCGGATTCTTCTTGAATTTATCCATCATATCCGGATCCTTCTTAACCTTTCCGGCCAATTCTTCAATCTTTTCCTTAATATCCATCGTAAACTACCTCCGTTTAATATTTGTTTACGGAATTTCTCCCGACAACGGAATTGTACCACATTCCGGTTGCCTTGTCCCATCTTCGGACGGAATTTCAGAATTTCTTTTTATTTCTTAATATTATGTAAAATAATGACAAACCATCTTACGATTTCCGTCAATTTTCGCCGGCGTTACCGGACGCTATTACCGGACACAATTATCCGGACACAATTATCCGGACACAATTACCGGACACAATTATCCGGATTCAATTACCGGGCGCAATTACCGGGCATCGTCCAGATTCCAGACAATCGTAACGGTATCCGTCACCCGAATATCGTCCGCCTCCATCGAAAATCCGCCGTTTGCCGCTTCGTCCCCGGCGCAATCCACGCTCATGCACTTCATGCTGCGCATCATCGGTTCCGTATACAGCTCGGCTTCGCCCCAGGAATAATCGATGGTGACAATGCTTCCGAGTCGCATTCCCGCCTGTACGGCCAGCAGTTCCGCTTTACTTCTCGAATCCGAGACCGCAGCCTTCAGGACCTGATTTCTGCATTCATCCGGGTCCTTCACCGTATATCGGATGCGAAATGATGCCGACACTCCGCTGTCTGCAATCGCAGTCAGTGCTTTTCCAAGCAAACCGTTGTCCGCATCCATTTCCAGCTTTAATTCATGCCGGAACCGGTATCCGACCAATTTGCTGGTCCAAATACCCTTTTTGTTCTGATATCCCTTTTCCTCGGCATCAATGGCAAAATCCATGGTTTTCAGTGCGGTTGCCTCAAATCCGGCCTGTTCCAGCGCAGTTTTCATGGTCTCGGTCATTTTCGATGACGTTGCCACCGTATCCTCATATTTTTTGCTCAATTCCGAAATCGTCAGAAATAATTGAATCCGGTCCGGTCGAACCGAAGCCTTTCCTTTTCCCGTCACACGTATCGTACCCATTTTTCTTCTCCTCGTATTATACAGTAGTAGTTTTTAAAGACCCTCTCCAAGGTCATTTTCACTATTAAGTTATGGTCTTGTCTTTCCCTTGTCTTTGAACAAAGCATATCGCTTGCGATATGCTCGCGCCGCCTGTGCGTCGCGAAGCGACATTTTTCCTCTGCACAGGCGTGTGCATCCTCGCGGAGCGTTTTTTATCTCATAGGACGAACTTTCCTATGAGATAAAAATGCCCGCAGTAACCATCACTGCGGGCCTGTTATCGTTCATTATGCACTCGTTACCGTAGTTTTGAGCTTATTCGTAAGCATTTTAAGAACAATCGCTGTTAACGGCGGAACCAACGCCCAAAACGTTCCTTCAAACCGAACATCGGCACTGCCGCAAATCAGGACCGTGGCTGCAACCAGGCAGAATACGGCGGTTGCAATCATAATCGATTTCTTCGATTTCATGGCAAAAAACCGCCTTAACCCATATTTATCCGGCCTGTTTCATCCCGGTACAATCGTATTGTGCCCGTTATCGAATCGCGATTTCAAGAACGGTTCGGAATGCCTGCCGAAAGCATTTAAAAGAACTTTTGAATTATACCATAAAAATGCAAATCAGTAAATAGTTCTGTGAAACTTTTGTGAACTTTCCTTCCTGTTTTCCATCATTTTCCGAGACACTTTTTTCAAATGTCACATCGTGTTTTTCCAATGTTCAAATTCTCGTTTTCCGATTTCCGGAATTGCCTTTTTCCGGGATTGCCTTTTCCCGGGATTGCCTTTTCCCGAAATTCCGTCTATAATACGGGTATCACTTTCAGGAGGCCGCCATGAATCTGTTATCACCGTTTCAACCGGAAACCGCACCGATTCGTTTTTTATCGATTCCGGAATTTCATTCCGCCATTTATGTCATGGATGTATCCTCCGTAACCGTATCCGATAATTTGAACTGGCTTTCGGCAGATCGCCGGGAAAAACTTCTTCGTTACCGGCGTCCGGAGGACCGGCAGCTTCTGATCGGAGCCGATTATCTTCTGCTCTGTGCACTGTCGAAAATGCCGGAATTTGCGGAAAAATCCACCGAAGAACTGCGGCTCGCTGCCGTCCGTTCCGTGGATTCCTACGGCAAGCCGTTTCTTTCCGATTATCCCGGTATCTGTTTCAATCTCTCGCACTCCGGCTGTTATGCCGCCTGCGCGGTTGGTCCCCGCCCTTTGGGAATTGACATTCAGATTCATCAGCCGGACTATGAGAAATTAATTGATTCCGTCTGTACTTCCGATGAAAAAGAACGGCTGCACCCGATTTCGAATGCAGCCCGCATGACCTGTTTTTATAATATCTGGTCGTTAAAGGAAAGCTATGTCAAAGCACTCGGACGCGGATTTTCAGTCAATCCCCGTTCGGTTTCCACTGTCCCCTGTTCCGGCATTCGGTATTCCGACTCTCCCTGTTCCGACACCCGGTATTCCGACTCTCCCTGTTCCGACATTCGGTATTCCGACTCTCCCTGTTCCGGCATTCGGTATTCCGTCATTTCCCCGGAAAATCCGACCGTCTGTGACGCTCTGCTCCTGCCGGATACCGTTCCCGGCTACAGTCTTGCCGTTTGTATCTGTCCGGACTCTACCGACTGCCATTAAGCAGAGCTTCCACCTCCGCAAGGGTCGGCGGATATAACGGAAGCGGATACCTTGAAATCGCAACGGCGGAACATGCCGATGCAAACCGCACCAGTTCCTCGTCCGACAATCCCTTCATCAATCCGTACACACATCCCGCCTTAAAGGTGTCTCCCGCTCCCAACGTGCTTCGAACATCCACGGAAAACGGTGTCATTCTATGCACCGGCTCTCCCTTTCGTCCGAACAGCATATCCTGTGCTCCGCTCGTAATAATGACAAGTCCATCCGTTTCGTTCGTCATTTTCGCGAGAACTTCTTCCCTCGACAGCAATCGATATCGTTCATCTGCAAGGCATTCCTTGGAAATTACGTTCACGGCGGCATGTCGATGCAAATATTCCGTATGCGGACAGTCAATGGTCACATACGGTTTCTGATATTTCACGCACAGTTCGGCTGCCATTTGCGTCGCATCGGCAAAAAAAGGAGCGATTGCCGCCACAGTACATCCCGCAATATCCGCTTCTTTCGGCGTATTCCATCGGATTTCTCCGCTTTCGTACAACGACTGAAACACTCCCATCGGAGAACGTACCAGCTCGGCAACAATCACATAATCCATCAGTCCCCGTTCGACTTCCAAAAGAGGAGCACCGACCGCAGTCAGTACTCCCCTTATGATTAATTTAACGCATAATACAGGCCCTTTAGTGCCATCAGTTCCTCGTGGCTGCCCTGTTCCGCAATTCCCTTGTTGGAAATGTACAAAATCCGGTCCGCACTGCGAATCGTGGACAACCGGTGTGCCACCATAAATGCCGTCTTGTCCTTCAGTACCTTGGCCAACGCTTTCTGAATCAACGCTTCGGTTTCGGTATCGATGGAACTGGTTGCCTCATCCAGGATTACAATGGACGGATTCTTCAGAATAATTCTTGCAAATGACAGCAGCTGCTTTTCTCCTGCCGACAACCCGTTTCCGCGCTCCTCCAGAACGTGATTGTACCCGTCCGTAAAGCGATTGATAAAATCATCCGCATATATAAATTTCGCGGCGGCAATACATTCCTCATCCGTTGCATCCAGCCGGCCGTAGCGGATATTTTCCAAAATCGTCCCCTTGAAAATGAACGGTTCCTGCATCAGTACGCCAACTTCCCGCCGCAGCGAATCGAGCGTCACATTGCGAACGTCCCTGTCATCCACCGTTACGCTGCCCTCGCGGACATCGTAAAACCGGGTCAGCATATTGATAACCGTTGTCTTGCCGGCTCCCGTCGGTCCGACCAGTGCGATGGTTTCGCCCGGCTTAACATGCAGGTCGAAATGCTCCAGAATATTGACTCCTTCGTCATATGCAAACGTAACATCGTTAAAATCAACTTTTCCGCGAACATGCTCCAGTACCTCGCAATCCTTTTCACTGCGAATATCAACCGGATAATCAATCGTATCAAATACCTGCTCCAGATTGGAGGTCACCTGTGCCAGCTGCTGAATCATCATGGCAATCATTGTAATCGGTCCGCTGAACTGAGTCATATACTGTGCAAACGCAACAATCAGACCGGCACCCAGCGTCACATTTCCGTGCAGCACAAGGTACAGCGAGGCCCCGTAAAGGCTCAATGTTCCGAGATTCCAGAACGTTTCGACAATCGGAGTGTTCAGCTCATTTCGCTTAACGATACGAAGCCACTGCTTCACGCATTTGTCATGAATATCGTAGTATGTCTTCTCACTGGATTCCGCGCGGTTGTAGCTCTTGACAATTTTCTCGCCCATAATCGTTTCCACCAGAAACGCGGAACGGTTCGAGTTCTTTGCACGCAAAACAGAGAATTCCCTGCGGATAAAATACCGAAGAATCATAACACAGGTCATCATCGGTATTACAATCAGGAACACCACGCCGGTCAGTGCGGGACTGAGTCCGAGCATGAAAAATGTAACCATAATCAGCTTTACCAGATAGGACAACAGGTTCAGCACATAATTGGTAAAGAAATTGGCCAGATCATTGACGTAATCCGTTACACGAACGACGATTTTACCGTTCGGCCGGGAATCAAAATAATCAAACGGCAATTCCTGCAGCTTATAGAAAATTTCCTTCCGGACATCGCAAATAATCTTATGTCCGACAATTCCCATGATTCGCTGATGTGCAAAATTGATTCCGATTTCCAACAGAGCGACAACCGCCATCGAAACAATAATGACGACCAGCTCTTTATAGTCCTTATTAATCGTGGTGTAATCGATAATTCTGCGAAGAAGAAGCGGCGACAGCATGGCCAGTCCGGCACCCGTCAGCATCAGCGCGCCGACCAGTATAAACCACCGGAGATACGGCTTCATATAGCGGAATACACGACCAATCAAACGGATATCGACTTTCTTCTGAATCACTTCATCCTGAAAATACGTATTTTTCTTAGCCATTGTTATGCCCTCCCTTCCGCAATGGAGTCTGCCAGAGCATCAAAGTTGACAGAGCCTTCCTGCGTTTTCTGAATCTTGTAAATCTGGGCAAAATGACCGTTCAGTGCCATCAGTTCCTCGAATGTTCCACGCTCTAAAATCATTCCGTTCTTCATGTAAATGATTTCATCACAGTCCACAACCGAAGACATACGGTGAGCCGAAATCAGCAGCGTTTTCTCCGGATAATATGTCTTTATGGCTTCCAGCAAATTCTTTTCCGTCGTCACATCCAAGGCCGATGTGGAGTCGTCCAGAACCAGAATCGGCGCATTACGAAGCAACGCTCTTGCAATGGAAACACGCTGTTTCTGACCGCCCGAAATACCGAGTCCTCGTTCACCGACAATCGTCTCGTATCCGTCCGTCAGATTCCGGATAAACCCGTGTGCCTGCGCATGCTGTGCGGCACGTTCGATTTCCATATGCTCAATCTCCGGTTCGGAGTATGCAATATTGGAATTGATGGTATTGGAAAACAGGAATACATCCTGAAAAACGTATGCGAATTTTTCACGCAGCGAATCCAAATCAAACTGTCGGATGTCCGTTCCGTTCAGGGTAATCTCTCCGCCCGTCATATCATGAATTCGAATCAGCGATTCCAGCAGCACGCTCTTGCCGCTTCCGGTTCCGCCGACGATACCGATTTTCTTGCCCATCGGTATGTCCAGATTGATATCGCGAAGAATCTGCTGTCCCTGAATGTTCAGATTTCCGTTATGAATCTGCAAATGAACATTTTCCATCGACTTCGCCGATTCGGTGCCATCGACAATTTTGCTTTCGCAATTGACGAAATCAAGCATTTTCCGACCGGATACCAGCTGCTGCTGCATCTGGAACATGCTGTTATTAATCTGGGTAACAAAATTCATGATACGAAGTACATAATCGGCGCTGGCAACCAGGAAACCGATCTGCAGATATCCCTTTATAACCAGAACCGCCGCAACCGCAATACTGCCGATGTAAGCCGTCTGGCGAACGATGCTGAAAATGGCCTCGAACCGCGATGACAGCTTAATCTGCTCGATGTGCGCATTTTTCAGTGTCTCATTGGCATCATCAAACTTCCGCTTTTCCTCTTCCTCATTGGTAAAGGAACGCACCAGTCGAACCGCCTCAATATTTTCCTGAACGGTCAAACTCATATTACTGTTACGACCACGAATATTGCGGAAATTCTGCCGTGCCATTTTTCGGAACCGCAGCAGTGCCATTGTGAAAAACGGCGTCAGAACGACCGGAATAATCAACAGGTAAATATTTATTTGAACCAGCATCACAACCGCCACCACCAGACCGAACAGACTCTCAAAAATGTTCGGAATCATTCGGCAGAACATTTCCTTAAACATGATGGTATCGGAATTCAGCGTTGTCAGAATTTCACCGGTATTGTACTCGGCAAGAGTCTCGGAATCCAGCTTCATCAATTTGCTGAATGTCACTTTTCGAAGGTCCGTTTCCAGGCCCAGTCCGAGAATCTGCAAAATCCAGTTTTTCAGATAGACGATAATGTCTTTCAGCAGAACCAGCCCCATGAAAATGATGGCAAGCGTCCAGAACAGCTTCATGGTATGCGGTTCTCCGTATTTGCCGGTCATCAAAAATCCGAAAACGCCCCTGCCGTTCTGATCTGTAAATTCCTCGCTCCGGATAACATAATCAATCAGCATTCCGGTAATAATCGGAATCATCAGATCGGCCGTCAAAGCGATGCAGCTCATCAGCTTGGTCAGAATATCCAGCGGAAGATATTTTTTCCAATGATGAAAGCCGAATTTAAATACATTCATTTGTGTCACCTTCCTCGATAATTACGCATTCTATTGTACGTTTCATTTTATACATTACATATTCTACACAAGATATGGGCAGAAAAGAATGGACTATATCAACTTCAGATTGGTTCTTTTTTGGCTTTTTCCGTTTCGAAGGGGCACACTCCAGTTATTATAAGCAGGCACGCAATTTCCCTAATCCAAAAGCAGAACAAAGCATATCGCTTGCGATATGCTCGCGCCGCCTGTGCGTCGCGAAGCGACATTTTCCTCTGCACAGGCGTGTGCATCCTCGCGGAGCGTTTTTTTGTCTCATAGGACGAACTTTCCTATGAGACAAAAAAAACAGGAGACAATTTTTCGTTGTCACCTGTTTTCCGCTCAATAAAGTTTACAAATCAAATAATCCGTCTGCGGCCCGTTTTTTTACTGCTCCGAATAGCTGATATTGGCCTCTTTTAATTTGTTCAGCAAATCATTGTACGCATTCAGCGACGCGTTGTCGTTTTTCACCTCAACGCTGACCGTTTCACCGGCCTTTGTCACTTCTGCCATAAAATCATCCAGGGAAATACGCTCATTTTCATACACATACTCATTGCCGGAAACACTGATTTTAAGCACATTGCTTCCGTCATTTGCATTCTTGTCCTGTCCGGACTTTGTTTCTTCCGTCTGCTCCTCCTGATCCGACTTGGTGCCGTTTCCTTCTCCGCTACCGAGGCCGCCGTTCAGAGCGAAATACACAATCACACCGATAACTGCAACAATCAAAAGAAAGATAATTAATTTTTTCATGGTTATTCTCCTATCGATAAATCAGTTTCCGAAGTATATAAATGCGGATATTTCTTCCGTACTTCGTTCAAATTCAATGACAGCATCTTGTACGCCGTCAGCGTTCCCGGCGCATTACCGTCAAAAACCAGATCACAGAACATGGTTACGTCCTGTTCATACCCAAGCGTTTCCAACAGTTCGATCAGCTCGGTTCCGATTTCCGGATTGCCTTCCATAAAATTGACGTTGGCTCCCCGAATCACCCTTAGCTTCCATTTGGTCGGATCTGCTTCATCCACATCCAAAATCAGTTTCAAATTTCCGCTTTTGTTGAACTCCAGAATCTCACTGATTTCGTCCGCCTTTTTGTCACTGTACTCCCGAACAACGGAAAGCTCCTGTTCCAGCTGCTGTTTCAAGCCGTCCGCTTCCGTTTCCCGTTTTTCCGCCTCCTGCATGGCCGCCTGATATTCCCGAATCACAGCATCGGTCCGGTTTTTATTCTCCTCATCATCCAGATGACTGAACAGAACAAAGAAGAAAATGATAATCAGCGTAACGTCCAGCAAAGATGTAAAATCCAGTACCGGTTCCCGTTTTTTCATATCCGTTTACTCCGTTTTTCTGTTCCGTTCTCTGTTTCGTTTACTCCGTTCTCTGTTCCGTGTTTCGGCTGTCTCCGGCTCCGTTTCGATGGTCTCCGTCTCCGCCTCGATGGTCATCGGCTCCGTTTCGACCGTTCTCTTCCGATAATCCTCGATTCTCAGTTCCAGTTCATCCACCATGCACGCATGTACGATTTTGAAAATCACTGCGAAAATGATACCCCACGCGGTTGATGTCAGTGCATGAAAGAAATTGTCCCGAATATTGCTCATATTGCCGTTTGCAAGATCGAGTCCCAAAAGTCCGAATACCGTTCCCAGCATACCCAGTAACGGAAATACCGAAATCATCGTAACAAATACGGTGTACAACCGGCATGTCATTTTCAGCCGGGATTCCGAAAATGTCATCGTCTTTTTCAGGCTTTCTTCCATATCCATCTTCATCGTTTTTGAGAGGCTCCAAACAGCCGCCACCAGTCCTACCGTAAGGATTGCAACCAGCAGGATTAACAAATCTTCCCGAACGATGCTTTCCAGCAGTGCATTCAACACATGTTTATTCATACACCCGACCACTCACTTTCCTGCGGATACGCGGTTTTCGCCGTTTCGGCAACCGTTTCCCCATAATGGTATAATTATATCACAAATGAAAGCAATTATCCATGTTCGATTATAAACTTTTCTAAAAAAAAATTGCGAAAAAAATGACACAATACAATGTTTTTTTTCGCATTTTTTCATCTCTCCCGGTAATACCCGCGCAATTCTCTGATTTTACCGGCAGGCATCACATTTTCGCCGGGAGTTTCACCCAAAAAACTCACACTCTTTTTGCTTCCATTTCCACTACGTTCCAGGGAGTTCCCGGAACCGTCCCGACATCGGTAAAGCCGACTCTTCGGTAACAGTCATGTGCAATGTCATTTTGCTCGAACACACCGATGGTAACGCGGTCCGCCCGCAAGAAATCAAAGGCATAACGAAGGCCCATTTCCAGCATTGTCCGGCCATATCCACGGCCCCGTATCGACGAATCCACAATAACCCATCCGAATCGCACCTGTTTCACGTCTCCGTTCACATACCGCATAATAAAATGACCGACCGGACGATTTGCCTCATCTACCGCGGTCCACGGATAAAAATTATCGTCCTCGGCGCAGTCTCCGTTTTGGTTCCGATACTTGTTATCGATTGTCGCCGCGTCAATCGGAAATTCTCCGAAGCGGGCGCCACCCCATTTTTGAAATACATCCTCATCCTGCAGCCATGCGGCGATTGCTTCTGCATCACAGCTCTTATACGGGCGTAATCTCATTTTTGTAATCCTCCCTGTATTCGTTCAAATTCATCCGTCATTGAAATAAACGCATTATAGCATGTTTCTTTATTTTCGTAAATCCCGATATTTCTTTACAAAAATACCTTTTTTTGTCGAATTGTATTGATTAAAACATGGCTTCATGGTATGATAAATGTGACTTTCAGTCAAACTGACAAATGCACGGGGAATCCTGTCCGTCGGTTTCGACAACATGCCCTCAAACGACAATACGGGGCGCTACATTTATTTTAGGAGGATTGTCATATGAATAACACCGGTAAACGCAACTACCTCGGATTGCTCTGCTCCGTCGTTCTGATTGTTGCTGCATTTATGTCTACGTTTAACTTTAAAATGAATTTATTGGGCGTTGAATATTCCGAACCGCTTTATCTGAAAACAGGATATAAGGTTCTGTTTATTGGTTGTGCTCTCGCCGGAATCCTGTTCTCGCTGATTCGCCTGGATATCGGGGTGAGTCTTTCCGGTGCTCTCTCTCTGATTACCTTTTTGACGGTTCGAGACAAGCTGGTAAATCCCAAAGCGGGCGGCGAGTTAGCCAAAAAGCTCCTGGACGAATTCATCAAAAAAAGTACCGGTTATTATTTGATTCTGATTGCTTCTATCGCAATGATTGTTTCCGGACTTATTTATGCATTATTTGTTGAAAAAGACTGAGTTCCGACGCAAATATCCGGTCACGGTTATCCGGTTGCGATAATCCGGCCCACGGTTATCCGGTCACGGTTGTCCGATCACGGTAATCCGGTCACGGTTGTCCGACCACGGTTATCCTGCCACGGTTATCCGGTCACGGTAACACAACCCGCGGAACGGACTCATCCATATACACAAAATGCCCCCTGCGAAACGCTGCCGATCGTTGTTCGGTTTCCGAACATCCGGTTCCGGCGGAACCGCAGGGGGCTTTTTTAATTACTTTATTAATCGGAATTCCGCGTTAATAATATCTCCCTTTTCGCCGAAAATTCCTTCTTCATCAATTACTTCATAGAAATACTGAGTCGTTTTGCTTTTGCTTCCGGTTGCCCTCAGAATTCGGCGTATTGTCACCGTCTTTTCGTGCGAATTATCATCCGGATCGTACACCTTCAGCATAAACTTCATCGGATCATCGATTTCCCGATACAGACGCAGTGCGCAAACCGTATGTCCCTTTGCACTCAGCATCGGAGCTTCACCGTCCCGGATCCACTCCATCAGAGTCATAAGATCGTCCCGGCTTCCGGAATTCTGAAGCTCACCGAACTTCAGAATCGTAAACTTCTTATCGATTCCCTGACGTGCATAGAAGTTATGAATCATCTGCAGAACCTCATATGTCTGCTTCTGTTCTTCGGTCAGGTCGTCCACGGAAACCGCTGTTGTACAGACGATGCAGTCCGCGGTCTTGGCCTTCACCTTTTCTCCGCAGAACAAGCCTTCCGAACCGTCTCCGATTTCAATTTTCTTCAGTGTCAGCAACGGATTGGATTTCACAATTTCCAGAACCTTGTCGCTGTATGTCAAATGCGTCGAATCTTCCGAATCGTATTTCCGATATTCCCAGAATTCCTTATCCAGCTCGGTCCGAAGCTCCGGAAACGGAGAATATTCATATAACGATGCAGCCTCCGTAAATGCCGTATTTTCGGTAATGTCGTACGCATCCGCCGCATACTTTGCGGCCTCCTTGGAGAACAGACGACCCGATTCATATTCTTCCACGGCATCCGCGCTGAGCGGTAATTTTCCGCGATACTTCAGCTGGGCAATTGCGGCAAGACCCTCGTCCTGACCGTTCCATACTTTGCTCTCATTATAGCTCGGTATGAAATAGAAATTGTTGAATCCCCAGCCGTTCTTCCGAATGTCAAATCCGTTGTCAGCATACAAAATGGAATCCATTTCGCCGTTTCCGTCCAAATCGACATACCAGTTGGTCAAAGCCGCCATAATACGATCATACACCTGAGTTACCGCATTGGCATCTTCGACATACACATACAGTCCATTGGTATTCTGAACAAGACGCCGCAGATAGCTGACATTCAGATTGTGTCCCAAACCGACTACAATCAGGGTAATTCCGGCTTCATTGCACGCTTTGATTGCCTCTGACTCACTGTGAAGACTTTGCCCAAACAATCCCCATTCATTGTAACCGTCCGTCAGCAGAATCATGTAACGGTGTCTTCCTCGACTTTCCTCCGTCGTTGCTGCGTTCGTTGCATCCACCATGGCATCGTCGATATCCGTACCGTTAAAATTGTGCTCGGTATTGGTTTTTATCGTTTCAATCGCCTTATAAATTTCTTCTTTGTCGGTCGTGGTAACATCCGTCTCATCGGTCGGCTCGGAAATGATCTTAAAGCTCATTCCTCCCGTAAACGTGGACAGCATAAAATGCGTGTTCTCATCCATCATGTCCACCAACTGCCGAACCATTTCCAACCGTTTGAACTCCGGATCGTTTTCCATTGATGGACCAACGAGTTCCTTGCTGTACATCGAACCGGAATCATCGATAACAAACAGAATCTCCGTATCCGCGTCATTTTCCACGATGGTCTCATCGGCCAGATAATATTTTCCGGAATTTGTAATCTCACAGAAAACCGTTTCCTCTTCCGTGTCGAAACTTCCGCCGATTTTCTTCAGTCCCCCGTCATTTTTCATCTCATAAATCTTAAAATGACTGTAGTCGCGTTTTCCGGAAATACCGGCATACGGAATGGTCAAGATTGCTTTGGTAACGCCCTCTTTCGGCAAAATGACCTCATACACCTGACTCAGAACACCGGGTGCTTTGGCCTGACTGCATTCAAACACATCAAATATGGTAGCCGCAGCCTTCGCACTTCCTTTCACGGACAAAACCGCATCATCGACGGTCTTTTTGAACGACATCTCCACATCTCCGTCATTCACATCACCATCGGACTTCTGCTCCTTCGGATTCAAACCGGCAAGGATTTCAATTCCGTCATCCAGTCCGTCTCCGTCGGTATCGGCAGAACACGGGTCGGTTTTCTTTTTTTCAACCTCTTCCCGATCCGACAAACCGTCCCGGTCCGTATCCACCAGATTGATATCCGTTCCCAGTTCCCGTTCTTCGGCATTGGTCAGACCGTCTCCGTCGGTATCGTCCTCATCCGCGTATGCGAATTCGTGCTGTACCTCATATCCGAGCTCCGGAAGTTCCTTTTCCTTCTCCGACTCCGGCTTCGACTTTTTCCAGTAATGGAATCCGACCACACCGGCTCCGATGCAAATCACTGCCGCCGCTGCTGCCAGTGCAATTTTCAGTTTTGCCGCTACTACCCCCGTCTTCACCACACCGGCTGCTTTGGATACTGCCGTCGCAGCGTCCTTCCCGACAGCACCGGCTGCTTTGGCTCCCGTTGCCGCGGCGTCCTTCCCGGCAGCACCGGCTGCTTTGGCTCCCGTTGCCGCAGCGTCCTTCCCGGCAGCACCGGCTGCTTTGGCTCCCGTTGCCGCAGCGTCCGAACATACCTGCTCCATAACTTCGGCCGGAATTTCCACAGGCGGCAAAACACATGCATTTGCATCTTCCTTAAACAGCAAAGCGAGGAATGGCAGTATGGCTACGCTGTGCAGTTTGTCATGATTCTTTTCTTCATATTCCAGAACACCTTTTTTTATCTTCGTTCTGGCTGCCGAAAGCCGGGATAACACGGTTCCTTCCGGAACGCCCATCAGCTGTGCGATTTCGAGTACGGGAAGTTCGTCGTAGTAGTACAGCAGCACCGTTTCAAACTGTTTTCTGGACAACACGCTTCCCATAATGGAAAAGACAATCCTTCGCTTGTCTTCCTGCAAGGCATACTCCTCCGGAAGAAAATTCTCGTCTTCCTCCTGCCCGGTCAGCACTTCAATCGTCTCATCTTCCGTCGGAATCGGAGTTCTCTTTCGAAGTTCATCCATACATTTGTTGATGACAATTCTCTTCACCCAGGATCCGAATACTTCTTTGTTCTTCAGTTCATCATATTTCAAGAAAGCGGTGATAAATGCCTCCTGCGTCATATCTTCGCCGGCACCGACATCGCCCATCAATTGCACTGCGGTATAATACACAAGCTGATAATGTTCCCGATACAGTGCTTCAAACTCCTGTTTTGTTGCCATTTTTTCGTCTTCCTTTCCTGCAAAAAATCCGTTCGGATTCATTTCTCTGACACCTATAAGACGTAATGATGAACTTTTGGATTCATTTTTTTCAAAAAAATTATCAAAAAAGTTTTTTCCCAAAATATAAACTATCAAAAGCTCAAACAGAACCGTTGAACAAAGCATATCGCTTGCGATATGCTCGCGCCGCCTGTGCGTCGCGAAGCGACATTTTTCCTCTGCACAGGCGTGTGCATCCTCGCGGAGCGTTTTTTTATCTCATAGGACGAACTTTCCTATGAGACAAAAAAAGCCCGATTGATAAAATCGGACTTGTACGGCAAGCTATTTCCGCAGCAGTTCCGTATGCCGCAAAACCAGTCGGTACAGTGTCCCGTCCTCGATATTTTCCGCAATGAACCCATCGCTAAAACGCTCCCCGCGAAGCATCCGGGTGTACATCGTTGCAATTTCTGTAAGCGACATGGATTCGATGGCCTTATCCTTCAGCTTCTCATAATGCCGCAGATAATCGGTATCGGTTTGCAATGACCCCAGCACTGTCATGACTGCGGGTTCATACTCCGGGTACGGATTCCAAACAACCTTCGGCCGGCTCTTCAAATACTCTGCCGCCTCCGCCAACATCGCATCCGTTTCCGCGTTCCGCCCCCTGTTCCGTTTCAAAAATCCAAATGCCATATTTCTCCTCCGTCATTTGCCGGCAATCCAGCCCATCCACATCATTTTGCTGATCATATAATCTTCGTTTTTCTCCGATTCCGCAATGTCCGCCCTGTTATACTGCATGGTGGCGGTGTACGTACCTTCCGCAGAGCCCCAGCCGTTATCGAGATACCAAATCACACCGTCGCTTATGCGGGTAATCAGAAACGTATGCTGGCGCTCGGTTCCGTTCACCGTTGTATAGGTGATTCGCGTATACAGACCATCCGGATGTTCCCTAAGAAGCTTTGCCAGAGTTGCCCGGTTGGCCTGACGGTCCTCGTCCACACTTAGGTTCCACGTCTCCGCCTCGGCCCGTTCTTCCTCGCTCATATCCTCGGTGATGTCCCGTTTCTCCCGGTACTCGCGGAAGCGGATTTTGCTGTTTTCACCGTCGGTGCATTCCAAATGAAACCGATACGTCACCTTGTCCATATCCTCGTAAATGCCCAGTGAATTGGTGCTGACCGAAAAGTCTGTCTGACCGCTCCGTTCCTTAAATGCCGCATTGACTCGTTCCGATACCGGCAGCTTTTCTCCGTTCAGGGAAATGACCGGGCACAGAGACCCCGTATTCCCGCGTTCCGCCGCTTCAATCCGCGCCGCCTTCAGCAACTCGTCAATTGACTGACTGCTGTCATCCGGAATCCAGTTTGCCTTCAAAATGTCACGGTATTCGAAAAAGCAGGAACTGCTTAATTTGCCGTCCCGTGCCAGCTTGCGCTGCATCAAATCCGCCAATGCCGCATCGGTGCACAGTGTATTGTCCAACGTGCCGTGCCGCAGCAGCGGAAAAACTCCGTACAGGAAATCAATCGGCTGTCCCGGCTCGCACAAATAATTACAGAAATTGGATATCGTCTGGGAAATCGGGATTGTCACCGTCGTCCCGAGTGCATCGGTCAGAACAATCGTACCGGTTCTCGTTTCTCCGTAATTGCCTTTCAGGAAAAATGACACCTTCGTTCCCCTTGCGACCGACTCCACCGAAAGCTTTTCAATCCAGTTACAGTCACTTGTCACCGTCCACGTATGCGGAACCAGACTTCGTAACAGAATCGAATATTTTCCGGAATAACCGTTATATTCCATCGAGCGGTTTTCCATCCATTGCGCACGCATTTGCAGCACATGGCCCTGTGCTTCGGTCAACTCCGCAGCGTTCATTGCCGTTACCGGATTGTTGTTCTCATCGTACCAGCCGAGAAACGTATAGCCTTCCCGGGTTACCGCAAGCCTGGACAATCTGACCCAACAGATGGCATACTCCTTCTTGTCAAACCGGACGGTTTCGCAGATACACGGCTCCGTCCCACCGTACGGGTCATCCAATTCGCCGCCGTTTGCGGAAAGCCAAATGCCGATTTCATTCTGCGCAAGCGGCTTCCAGACAGCATACAGAGTAATGGACTCATTTCCGTAAAAACGGGCTCCGGCTTCGTATTCAATGTCCGTGGAATTATCCGTTTCGGCCCATCCCGCAAAATAAAAACCGTCCCGAACCGGCTGCATTCGGGAAAGTTCATGAACGGAATTATAGGATTTGGTTTCCGATTCCGGTGCGTCCGAGCCCTCATTTGCATCATATCGAATCTGATATGTCACGCGTTCCCAGACTGCGTACAGCGTGACATCCTGCTCCTCTGCGTACACGTCGCCCGGCTCGTATTCCGGCAGCACGGTATCCTGGGACGCGGACCACCCGAGGAACCGGTATCCCTCCGCAACCGGATGCTGTTGCGGCAGGCACAAATCCGTACCGTGTATTTTGGTTTGTGTGCCCGGCATGTACTGACAGCCGACTCCGTTTGTCTGAAATGACACGGTATAGCGGAGCGGTTCCCCCTCGGTCCCCTCGCCGCCGTTCGCCTCATAGGTTGCTCTGTATATAACCGCACCATGGGCACTTCGTCCGTCCCCCTGTTGCATTACAATTCCGAAGAAGCAGACCGCAGCAAGCAGCATCACAATTTTCGGTATGAGATTGTGAGTTGTATGTCTGTGCATATAATCGTCTCTCCCGTTTCACTTCCGATAAGTTTCACTTCCGATAAATATGCTATATTATAACCGATTTTTTCCTCATTTACAAGAAAACAGGGCAGGCCGCCTGTTTCCCGGCATCCTGCACTGTTCCCGATGATTCTTTTAAATTACCGTTTGCATTCATTGATTGTTACACGGATAAGCCATCTGTGAATATGCTCTTCATCCGTGAATTCCTTGTCTGCCTGCAAGAGAACCAAAAACGCATTTTGCACCGCATCCGCCGCATCCTCGGCATTTTTACAATAATTCAGTGCGACTCGATAGAGCGAATTCAGATACTGTGTTGCTATTTTCTCAACCTTGACCGAATTCATTCTTTTTGCTCCTTGTGTGCTATGAAAGATCTTTCACTTATATACTGCCTGAACTGCCGTAATTATTACAAGTCCGAAATAAAAAAAGAGAACTGCAATCCCAACATCCGGATCAAATCCCTGCGGTTATTCCGCACTTCCGAACTCTTAACGTCAGCGTTTCATATCAAATTACGCAGGACTTTTTAAGCCCTGCGTAATTGTTTGCCAAGTATCTATTCACTCGCTTCTAAAACCTATTTTTATACAATATTTTCTTATTCTACCTTTCTCAACGGATTGCCAATCATATTCCACACGTTAGATTTTCTGTACAGTATATAGACTGAACTCCTTCTCCGACATATACTTCAAATTCTACTCCCGGTGCCAAATTGCTACTCGTTATTTGCAGATTTGACGTAACTTCCGCATTACACATCTTAATATACCTGATTTCTTCTATCGTAGTGTTGTACAATAGAATTGTATGCGTTTGTAACATTCCCTGCGGCGGAATCCATGATGCTTGTCCACTATAATTCTTGATATGTTCTTTTAAAACATATTTCTGAACCCCCCCATTTCTCAAGCCCACAATAAACCATGCGTCCTTTGTCCTAATCCACCATTCAGAAGACAAATTTCCAAACGAAAAAGTCATATTGATTGTATTCATAAATGAATCCGAATATTCGAACTTTACTTCCGATGTGAAACAGTCTTTATTAATTGCAACATTATCGCATATACTCGGTGATACAAGTTTAAAGTTTTTTGAAAACTCTTCCAAAGCATGCACGGCTTGGTCCCTCTCTTCCGATGCTGCTGCCATCTGCATTAAGTTTTCGCATTTCAGTTTTTCCAATTCTTCTTGCTGGTGTCGTAAGGATTCGGTTTGTCGTAATACTTCCGTTTTTACAAGTTCCCGGTTCTTTTCCTTCTCTTGGTTCAACTCTTGAATAATAGCATCGGCAAATTCACTAAAAGGTACACTTCTGTTTTCCATTTTGAAATAATCGCCGCTGTTACTTTCCATTGGCGAATACGGACTGATTTTCTTAAATATCTGTTCTATCTGTTCCTCTGAATAAATTTCCTTATGTCCTGCAAAATCTTCAGACAGTCTATCAGAAAGATCATTTATATCACATACCGTCTTTGCTCCGGGATATCGTCCCGACACTTTTGTATCTGCAATGCGATTTGTAAATACAACATAGGAATAAATATTTATTTTAGGAATTAATTTACTCAAATTCTTTATATGATATTCATTTTGCATAAGCGGATTATCAAACGAAATACTCTCTCTTGTTTTAAAATACGCAGTCCATGTCGGTGACACAGAGCCACCGTATATTCTTCCTTGATAATGCTTTACTTCAAAAACATAAACTCCTGTTGTCGCTATCAGTATTAAATCAATTTCTGTGCTGTGACCGTCGTCTGCCGGAATTCTCACATTGACCAATATCTTACAAGGCAAATCCACTTTTTTAAAAAGCAATGAAAAAACTTTATATTCTCCCCAATAGCCTTTCGCCCTCTCGTCCCATAATTTACGTTGAAATTCTAAATCCACTCCCGACGCAGCCTCATAAGCATTCTTTACTTCTTCATCTTCTTTATTATGGGCTGTATCTTGTGTTTTTAATCGTTCCAGAATTTTATTTACATCCCAACCAAACAGATCATAATCCATAGCTTTTCCTCGTTTTCCTGAATTATCGCTTATTTGATTAACAAATAACATATTCCTGATTTGAGCTTAAGGAAACTCCTCATGAATGGTGCGAAACAGCTCCCTGCAAACCGAATTCATATTGCGTATGCCCCCGTTGCCAGAAACGTATCCATAGTATGCTTCTGTTGAAAGAACAGCTGCCGCTTTGCGGCAATCATGCCGACTGTTTTGTTTCATCCGTCAATACTGATTTTCGGCTCTCGGTTACCGGATTCCCCGCCAAACTGTTTCGGTAAATTCATCCGCAGTAATTTCACTGCCGTAAACATGAGAAAGAACCTCAAAATATGCTTGTACGTCATCTGCACACATGGAAGATTCTCCGTACAGAACCAGATACTTCGCATCGGCTGCAAATCTGGCCGCCTCTCTTGTCAACGGACTAATATTGGAATCATCATAATCAATTTTCCACGTCGGCAGGCCACACCCATCCAAATAACTGTATTTACTGATACGCTTTCCGATTTCAAACATAATCTCGGATGCCAATTCCGGCTTTTCGGATGATGTCGATGTCGCTAACATCTCGTATGGACCGCCGATGATTTCACCAAGTTGGGATTTCTCTTCATTAATAACCGGAAACTCCGCAATCTTAATGTTCGCATGCATTCCTTCTTTGTACTTAGAACATAACCATGAACCACCGATATAAAATGCATATTTTCCAAAAAGAAAGTTATCCTGAACTTCATCATTGTAAAGTGCCAAAGGATTCCGTTCAAAATAATCATGCGTTACAATCATCTGCTGAAACAGATTAATCGCGGTTGTAACATCCTCATTTTTCCATGTATCATATCCCTGAAAAATCTTATCCACTGTTTCTGCACCGCATGACTTCACCAGCATCGACTCAACAAATTCACTGATGCACCGGAGTTCCGAATCACTGCATCCGATTGGAATAATGCCTCTCGCCTTCAATGCCTCACAACATTGCATAAATTCTTCATATGTTTTGGGAACCTCGGTATAACCGACCATATTTAACAAATCCATATTGACAAACATCGGGGCAATTGTCATCGCTAACGGAACGGCATACAACTTTCCGTCAAACATCGCATTTCGACACATTGTTTCCGGAAGTACATCCGCATATGCCTTGTAAGTTTCATCCAGACAGTAAAGCACATTGTCGTTGACAAAGTCATTCATATGGGTGCAAGACCATGTAATAAAAATATCCGGCATTACATGAGTCTCAGCAGCTGTGCTAACCATTTGTTTATAGGCCTCAGAGTCGCTAAATGTCCTCCACTCAATATCTACATTCGGGTATAACAAACGTACCTCATCGATGGCTTTTTCATATACCTGATGATTGCTGTCACCTTCGGCTGCCGGGGACCACATAACGATTTTTTCTTTTGGCATCTCAATCGCTTTTTCAAACGGCCCATATCCGTACGCAAGACAGTCTGTCCGAACCCTGATTGCCTCCTCCTGCAGCTGCAACTCCGGCTGTTCATTTTCAACCATGGCTCCATCCTTCGACGTGTCAACCCGGAACGAAGTGTCTTCTTCCTGTGTTTTTACAATCAGACATCGCTTCTCCCGACCATCATTTGCAAGCTGCTCCATGCCGGCATACGGAATTCCCGAAAATGATCCTTTTACAAATCCGTCGCACTGAAAACAAATGAACGGCGACCGTTCCCCGTTAAACGTATCATAGTCAGCAAAATCATCTACTTTGTGTAACAGTCCGGCCTCATCCGCGACGTAAAATTCCGCATGCTCATTTACAATATAAACACAGTTATCACCTTTGTAAAAATAAGGCAACAAAAGCGTTTCATAGGTTTTGCCATCCGAACTTTCTTCGGGACGAATCACACGAACCACTTCACTCAAATACGGGGTTTCGTTAATGATACTCCAATATTGCGCACTTTCCAGAATCTCTTTGTTCTCATCGCTGTCAGCCGAACTGTTTGTCAGGCTCTCTGCCAAATGTTCCCGCTGCTTCCGGAAACCGTCGTATAAGTCCCGAATAATCGTTTCGTCGTCATACTTCAGAAAATTTCCGATTGTTGCATTGCCGTATTGGCTCTTCAGCATCGACACCGGAAACGCTGCAGCCTTTCCTTTATCGACTACAAATACCGAAAGAATTGCAGAATCCTTCTCAGCGCCGTCGGTATAATACATAAGGAACGGCTTCTGATCGGACTTTTTAAGATACTCTCCGATGGAATATGATTTGGTCTTCGATTTATCCCGGTTAGACTTCGAACCGTCCTTGGAAAGCTTCTTATAAAGCAACGTGCCTCCAATCCCGGCACATACCAGAATTACCGCCACGATGGCAATAATCCATCCTTTTTTCCGTGATGAATTCGGCATTTCGTTCTCACTCTTGTTACTATTCATTCAGATTTCCCCTTTCGACATTTGCTTTGCTTCTATTGTCGTTTGTGTTTTACATTCGTACCAAATTAGTATGCATTCAAATAAGCTTCCTGTCAATACAAAAATGATGCCAAATGCCCTGTCGAACATGAGATTTCAGCACATAAAAAGAAAGACCGCTGCACAAGTCAGAGGTCTTTCCGGGAATTAACTTATAAACTATTGATTTTTCTGAAGGGACTCCAGCAATACCGAAAAATTCTCCTGCTGTTCTTCCACCTGTTTCGTTGTTCCGGCAAGGTCCACAACCCATACTTCACCACGATTTGTATTGACGCAAATAATCTCCTGCTTTGCAACTCCGTCAATGCTATACGAAACAACCGCTTTACTGTATGTCATACTTCCCCGGAAGGTTTCGATATCCGAACAGGTAACGTCTTCTTTCTTACTGACGCTGTCCAGCAAATACTGTAAGTATTCTTCCGAATCATACATACCGGCTGTATTGTAATGCTGAATCAGGAACAGTCCGGTCTCTTCTTCATCAAAATAAAGGCAAATTCCGTTTTTCTCATCCGCTGTTCCTTTAATCAAATCTTTCGGGAGAATTGCCTTAACATTTGTTCCGTCCGGCAAAGCTCCTTCCCAGTCCGTATATCCGCCCTTTGTCGTATCGTCCTGCTTCAGACTCATGGCACAATTTTCCAGCATAGTACGAACTTCTTCCTTGGAATTGCCGTCCTTCATGATGCCATACACAACATATACTCCATACCCTTTATTGTTCTCATATACCGTCAGGAAACCTTCGCCCTCCGTCTTCTGACCGGACTGATTTTCAACTTCCATCTTGGTCATCGGACACCAGAACGCGCTGTTTCCGTCAGCCGTGTCAAGAATTTTGCTGCTTTCATTTGGATCAACCGAGAACTCATTCAGGCGAAGAATTTCTCTGGCTTCCGCTTTTGCTGCCTCATTTGTCTCATTTGCGTTAACAAGACCGAGAACTTCCATCGCATCACTCAAAACAGTGCCGTTATAACTGTCAACGCCGTAAACCGATAATACATATCCTTTGGTTTCCGCCGTAAAACCGTCTTCCGTTTCGCTCATTGTTGCGGCTTCTGGGATTTCCAGTTCAATCGGCAGAGTTCCGTGTTTGAAGGTCGTTACCGTCACAGATTCCGTGTCGTTTGCTTCCGTCTTCGCATCATCCTGAGTTCCTTTGGGCTGTCCGTCCTGTTTGCCGTCCGCCTGCGTTCCATCCGCGTTTGTTCCCATCTGACCGTCCTGCATTCCATCCTTTGAATTCACCTGATTTTCCTCCGAAGCAATGCTCGACTGCTCCTGCTTTCCGGACGTTTCTTTCTTGCTGCAAGCCGCAAGCAAACCGTTCAGCATCATTACCAAAACCAGAAGAAATATCATCTTTTGTATTTTTTTCACTTTCATTCTCCTTCACAGTCAGCCGGAAAATGCTGCACAACAGTGTAGTGTATCTGCAGCATTTCCGGCAAATCCTTATTTTTCTGAATTAACTCAGTAGCTTATATGCTTATAAATCTCATCAATATAATGCGGAATATTATTTACGATTGTGTCACAGAACTCTTGATCCTTGACTCTTTGCTGGAACATTGCAAGTGCAACATCATAATTGCCGAACGGATCCATACCGCCGTTTCCTTTTGTCAAATCCTCCTTGATACATTCCAGCGTGACTTTAAACAACGTTACCAGGTACTTTCCGGCCTCATCATCCGGAGCCAAACCGCACCCGGAGTTTGCAACCACCAGAGCCTGACCCAGCAGGAGACCGTCAATTGTACCTTTTGCTTTTGCCTCAGTCTTATCAGAAACATTCTTCATGACCAAATCCTCCAGGAAGTCGTAATCCGAAAGCTTACGCGCATTTTTTACTAATTCGTCCAGAATTTCCACAACGTTGACAATTATTCCTCCGGGGAAATATGCACTTGTCAGATCGCAGCCGACGTCAAGTGCCGCTTTTCCTATTTTGAATAAGCTGTCAAGTATCTCCGCCGGTGTATTGGTAACTGCAGTAAGAATATTCAGACGCAGACGTTCGATGTTGCCTTCTTTCGTTCCGTAGGCCTTTAAATTCCAGCCACCCTCATAGAATTCCAGTACCATGGCCGTACTGTGCGTATCGCAAAGTATCGAACCAAAGCCAGCCCTTGTCTTGACAACATAATATGCGGTATCATTGATATACTCCCAATCTGTCGACTCATACGGTCTGTCAAAATGAGCATCATCAATCGCTGCTGGTCCGTAAATATCTTCAAGGTCAAACTTGACACGATTGGAGCTTTCGAGTGCCCAGACCGCATACAGTTCAATCCGTTCTCCCGCAACTCCCGTTATCGTATTCTTTATTCCTCTCGGATACTCTGTAGCACCGACATACAAACCGAACATATTCTGAGTTGACCAGCCAAGGAATTCATATCCGGGGAAAGTCGGCTCTATTTCTGATAATACCACTTCACCGGGCGCATATTCCACCAGTCCGGGTCCGCCGGTACCACCATTTGGCAAGTACACGATCGTGAATTTGTTCGAGTTTATTCCTACGGGATCGTATACGGCAACAAGATCAATATCCTCATCCATATAAATGCTGCCGTTTTTTTCGTACTCATCCCGGTCCGAAGTAACATCCATATCCTTCCAACCAATAAATGTGTATCCCGGGATTTCAGGAGCAATATCGGGAATTGTAATAGTCTGTTTGCCGGTACAATATGTTCTTCCCAATTCCATTAAAGAGAACTGATCATGCAAAATAAGCTGATACTGATCTTTTGCCCAAATTGCATATAACGTAAAATCTTTCTCCGGAACGGTAATCTTCGTATCGGGAGCATAGCAGAGCGTATCCGGTGTTACTCCCCACCCTGCCAATTTACATCCGTCAGGCTTTCCAAACACATTTTTATATTTGTTCAAATCAACTGTTTCATTCGGCAATGCATTGGTCAGTTCCAATGTCGTGGAACTGTTTCCTGTTTCGCCGTTGCTATCCAATGTAAACTTGTAATCCGATTTCCAAACAGCAAAAACTTCCACATAATCCGCATTGGGACGATTTGAAAATGTAACCGTTTCTCCGGACTGATAATCTGCCACCTTGTCGTTCGAAACAAGACTCCATCCAAGAAACCGGCAGCCCGGACGGCTCGGTGTTGCGCTGCTCAGTTTAGCAGTGCCTGTTTGAAGATTTCCATAAGTCGGCTCGCTCGGTCCGCCCGTTGCACTCGAGGAATTCAGATTATAACATACCAAAAATCCATCTTGTGTTCTCTTATTCAGAGCATAACTTGACGTCAGTGTGTATTGTGTCGAATCCTTCAAAGCAATCAACTCTGTCATTCCGGATCCTTGCAAATTGCCGTTTTTCGAACAATTCTCAGCCCTGATTCTGCCCGGGCCAGAATATTTATATTTCCAAGATTGTTGACTTCGGCACCGCATTGATCTTCGATTACATCCGCAAGTGCAGAAATAGTCGTTGCATTTTCCAGTTGAATATGCTTCTTCAAATACCGGACCGCAGCAGAAAGTGTGCCGTTTATCACAAGTCGATCTATATCCGCAAGACCTCCGTATCGCATCTGATACAATACCAAAACCATCGACTCTTCGTAGCAATCGCCACTCAACATGCGATTCATTTCCGTTGAAATCGTTTGGCCGTTCTTTTCTATTGCATCTTCCGCAATTTTAAGGTCCCTGTAATATTGAGCAACATCGTAGGGCGAAATATAATCAATTTCTTCCACCCATTCGAATTTTTCTCCGGCTTCCACTGCCGTCAGTCCATAGTCTATCCATGTTCCGTTGGGTTTCCATATTCCACCCTTTTCATTTGGAAAATAATCACAGTTTGCTATCCATGTTGCAATCAAAGTAACATCGGCATCAAGCCGGAACTCCTGTCCCGGTTCAAAGGAAAATACTTCCCCATCAACCACAGTTACCCAACAATCGAAGTCATGTCGCGACTTCGTCGGCGTTTGAGTTGGAAGCAAAATGTTTTCACCTTGCATTTTCGTGATGGCCTCCGGTTCTCCGGTGCCACCGTCAGCATCAAATGACACTGTATAATATACGATAGGCGTTGGTGTCGGAGTCGGTATTGGCGTTGACGTTGGCCTTGGCGTTGACGTTGGTCTTGGCGTTAACGTTGGCCTTGGCGTTTGTGTCGACCTTGATGCTGGCTTTGACGTCGGCTTTGGTGTTGGCGTCGGCGGTATCGTTGGCGTCGGGGTCGCCGGTGGTTGCGTCGACCTTGGCCTTGGTGTCGGCGTTGGGGTCGACGGTGGTTGCGTCGACCTTGGCCTTGGTGTCGGCGTCGGGGTCGCCGATGGTTGCGTTGACCTTGGCCTTGGTGTCGGCGTTGGGGTCGCCGGTGGTTGCGTCGACCTTGGCCTTGGTGTCGGCGTCGGCGTTGGGTCGTATGTGTGTGGCATGTCCTTATGCTTTCCCGGCGTCGGGGTCGGAGTCGCCGTCGGTTGCGTCGGCGGTATCGTTGGCGTCGGAGTAGCTGTTGGCGTCGGCCGGATCGTTGGGGTCGGACTTGGTGTTGAACTTGGCGTCGGACTTGGCGTCGGACTTGGTGTTGGACTTGGCGTCGGACTTGGTGTTGGACTTGGCGTCGGACTTGGTGTTGGACTTGGCGTCGGCGTCGGTGTTGGACTTGGTGTTGGACTTGGCGTCGGCGTCGGGCTTGGCGTTGGCGTCGGCGGTATCGGTGTATTCGTCGGCTTTGGCGTTGGCGTCGGAGTAGCTGTTGGCGTCGGCGTTGGCGTTGCCTGATTAACTATAACACTGTACATCGTTACATCCGCACTACTCCAATAAAAATTTATTGTCTCTGACCTTGGTGTACCGGTATTGGCAGGAACCTCAATTGTATAATTTTTTTGTGTTCCTGAACTATAAAGTTCTTCGCTCGATACCCGGACAAATCCTAACTTACTATCAGCGGTACGCGAAATATTACCTAATCTCTTCCCAGAAAGACTAATGGTAAATTTTCCTTCGCTACACGGCAAATCGACTGTACTTATATGTTTGGAATTATTCGTTGAAATATTAGCGATGTAACTTGTTTTCGGTATATCGAATGTAACACCTTTTTCCTGAGTAAACTCATATCCGTCTAAATTGTCTGTTTTCCCTTCTACACGAAACTCATAATATCCTTTTCTCTCTTTGCCGGACCACTTATTATCAAATACAGAAAAATAAAACTGCTGGTACCCTTCCGTAGTCTCAGCTGGATAACTTGTCTCAGGAACCAACCAATCTGACGCACTTGATGAAATTCTATTGCTTCCAAAGGCACCCCTTTGGGACTGATTGTCATAAAGATGCATCTTTAGTTTAGGTGCGCTGGTATCTTTAATTATTACCAGAATTGTACCTCCGGTAAGCGGAATTGTTTCGTGACAAGTTTTTGCATCTTGGGAAAAATAGCGTATTATCACAGGATAAATGTGCTCATAAAACGTGAAAGATCCATTAAATTCATAACACTCCGCCCCAGCCATCATTTTCGCAGGATTTTCCTGGCCGGACACAGACACCGAAGTATCGGACGCTGTCCCGGCATTTATGGAAACCGCGTCATCCGAAGATGTCATCCCATATGCAATCTCACTGCAATATCCCCTGTCAAAAAATAACACACACACAATAACCACACACAACAACCTGCTTATTCGGCACATCAACGCTTTGTCTTTCACAACACTTCCTCCGTAATACACACCAATAATCCCTACATAATGAAAGACGAGTTCTCGACGGAAAAGATTCATTTTTCAAAAAAAATTATCCGATATTCAATCCGTTCCGGGGCCCGCCATGCCCCACTCTGCTGTTAGTATATAAATAGTTCAAATTAAAATGCGATTTCTCCTAAAATATTGTATTATATCCAAAGAGGAGGAACTCATCATGCCACGTAAAAGTAAACAACACGACAAACAGTTTAAGCTGGATGCTGTTCAGTAT
>JAZLJJ010000059.1:0-25699 GCA_045597325.1 Lachnospiraceae bacterium | reverse complement strand
ATCCCTTGACATAAGTCAGAAAGACCCCTGAGAGACGATCAGGTTGATAGGTCGGGAGTGGAAGTATGGAAACATACGGAGCGGACCGATACTAATAGGTCGAGGGCTTGACCTCAGTTGTTGTTACGATATCATCTTCTGCAAGATGACGGGAAGCATTGCCATTGAAAATCTGCTACGCAGAGGGCAATGCGCAGATCATCACCTGTTAAGGTGATGAGATATAATCGGTATGAATTTTTCAGGGTATACCTGATGCTGGCCCGGTGGCTCAGTTGGTTAGAGCGCCGCCCTGTCACGGCGGAGGTCATGGGTTCGAGCCCCATTCGGGTCGTTGACCAAAGGTCAAAATTAAATAGTTTATACGAAAACTCAGTATGACTGAGAATTTTGTATATAGAGGGGTCTTAGCTCAGCTGGGAGAGCATCTGCCTTACAAGCAGAGGGTCATAGGTTCGAGCCCTATAGGCCCCATCTGGATGGGTTCCCGAGTGGCCAAAGGGGGCAGACTGTAAATCTGTTAGCGACGCTTTCGAAGGTTCGAATCCTTCCCCATCCATTTAGCATCGCGGGGTAGAGCAGTCTGGAAGCTCGTCGGGCTCATAACCCGGAGGTCGTTGGTTCAAATCCAGCCCCCGCAATTTTCCGGAAATAAAACAAAATAGTTTTTACCATGCCCAGATAGCTCAGTTGGTAGAGCAGAGGACTGAAAATCCTCGTGTCACTGGTTCGATTCCGGTTCTGGGCATTTTTCTATATCTGAAGATATGGAAAAGTTCTCATTATGAGATGGAGCACTAGCTCAGTCGGTAGAGCACTTGACTTTTAATCAAGTTGTCGCGGGTTCGATTCCCGCGTGCTTCATACTAAGCCTTATGACATTGTTCGTAAGGCTTTTTTCATTATATAATGACAAATCAGTCTGTGTTATTTGCATGTAAATGTATGGAATCCTATACCGGAACGACCGATATTATATTAAAAAATTTTACAAAATGATAAAATTTTTAAAGACAAAAGGAAAAAATTGTGCTAATATATAGCTGTTGAAATTCATTTTGATTAATTTTTATGAAATAATTCTGAAATCCGGGAGGGATTCGAAATATGTATAGGGTTATGATAATTGATGATGAGCCTGCTGTTTATAAGCTTCTTACAAAGACTATCGACTGGGCGTCTTTTGATATGGAAGTAATCGGATCCGCATCCAGTGGAATTGAAGCCATCAATACGATTGATGAGCTGCAGCCGGACGTATGCTTCGTCGATGTGCAGATGCCGTTTATGGACGGTATTGAATTTTCGAAATTGGCAAAAACCCGTTATCCGGATTTGGCGATTGTTGTGTTGTCTGCATTTGATAAGTTTCAGTACGCACGCGAATGTATCGGAATCGGCGTATTTGACTATCGTTTGAAGCCGATTGACCGTGGCGATATCAATAATACGCTGGCCCGTCTTCAGAAATTTTTACATGAAAGCAAACCGGAACGGAAAGAGATTTCTTTGTCCGAAGATATTTCCGAGAAAAAGGGCGGTCACAGTTCCGAACAGGTAAAAGAATATATTCAAAAGAGATATTTTGAGCCGGACCTGAATCTTACGAAAGTGGCGCAGGAATTTGGTTTTAATCCGAGTTATTTGAGCCGTAAATTTAAAAATGATACCGGCGAGAGCTTTGTCGATTATTTGGTTCGCTGCCGAATTGAGCATGCGAAACGCGTAGCTTTGACCGGAATTCCGATGTATCAGATTGCATCGGAGGTTGGAATCCCCGATCCGAACTATTTCAGCCGCTGTTTCAAGAAATATACCGGTATGGTATTTTCGGCTTATGTGGCAAATGAGAAAAAGCAGTCAACTCAGCAATAATGGTTTATACCGGCTGTATTAGTGCCGATAGCGAGGTACTAATACAGCCGTATTTTCGTAATAACGTACGAAATGACGCAAGGCCGTCGCCTGCAATAACGTACGAAATGGCACAAGGCCGTCGCGCGGAAATAACGTACGAAATGGCACAAGGCCGGCGCCCGGCGACGCGGCACGTTTGTATGGATGTATTGAACTAAATGATCGGGAGGGAGAAAAATGAGACGATTGATTTGGCTTATGATTATTGGCGGACTGTTTCTGATTGCGTTGTATTGTCTGTATATTATTAAGAGAATGGTGAATTTTCTCTTTCCGAAACAGAGCAAGAAGCTGAAAATGCTGATTTTGCTCGGAATTGTGGCGGTTGTTGCCGCATTATGTCTGTTCGTTCCGTACGGACCTCCGTTCTTCCTGAATGCGGGAATGGCCGCGCTTTTGACGGAGCCGGTTCATTTGGTGATTTACCTGATTAGCAAACGGAAGCCTCCGAAGGCCTGGAATGTCATTTATCGGCTTAGTTTGCCGGCAGTATTCCTGGGAATCATTTTGTGCGTGTATGGGGCGTGGAATATTCGAACGATTCGGCGGACGGAATATACCGTCACATCGAAGGAAATTGACCGGGAAATGACGATTCTTCTCGTATCGGATTTTCACTACGGAACGGCGCAGTCGGCGGAAACGCTGAAGGATGCGGCTGCGAAAATGAATGATGAGCACGCGGATTTGCTGATTATTGCGGGAGACCTTACCGATGAGCAGACGTCTGCGGCGGAAATGCGCGAGGTTGTCGAAATTTTGGGAACCGTTTCGGCGAAGAATCGCATTTATGTATTCGGAAATCATGATTTGTCGCCGTATTCGTCGAAGGAACCTGCATTTTCCAAAGAAGAACTGGTGGCGGCGCTTAATACTGCCGGGATTACGGTGCTGGAGGACGAGTCGCTGCGCATTTCCGACTCGGTTACGGTATTCGGTCGAAAGGACCGGAGTTCGATTCGGAAATCGTATTTGCAGAATGAGCAGTTTGCGGACAATGAATATGTGATTTCGGTGGATCACCAGCCGTCGGAATTTGTGAAGGCGGACGAGGCAGGGGTTGATTTGCTTTTGTCGGGTCATACTCATTCCGGACAAATGTTCCCGCTCGGTTGGATGATTACACTGACGATGGATTCTGACTTATTATATGGAAGAAAGACGATGAGCGGCGGGATGGAGGCGATTGTGACCTCCGGAATTTCCGGCTGGGGTTATCCGGTGAGAACGGAAGGCATCAGCGAATATGTGGTAATTCATGTCCGGCCGGCGAAATGATGCGCAGAACATGGAATAATTCATGTCCAATCGGCAAAAATGAGGTCGCAAAACCGTGAATCTTGTGCGAATATACTTGCAAAAAAAATCGTATTAGCATATAATGCGTGTGTTATTGGGGAAAATGCCGGTTTTTTTAAGTTGTGTTTTTCGACGATGCAGCAACGCATCAGTCACGGAGGTTATTTGTATGACATATAAGAAAGAACGGGCCGGCCTTGCGGCAATGTTGCTCATGTCACAGGTCGTTCTGTTGTTATTTACGCTGGAAGCGACGATTGTGAAAAATGTTTCCATTACGTCGGTTTTGCTGCCGCTTGTCATTGTGCAGGCCAGCTTTGTTATCATTTTGATTGCGCTTACGGTAATCGGATATTACCTGATTCCGGTGACGAAATACCGGGAAGTGTATTCCGCAACATTTTGCGGAATCGGCGTTGTGTTCTGGCTGATTACGCTTGGAATGATGAAGAGCAAAGCGATTCTCGGCGGTAAAGAGACGATGTTCATTGTGCTGGAATGCTTTATTCTGGTCATGGTTGCCGGAGTCCACATCATGTTCAGCCCGAAGGACAAAAAAGACAAAAACAGCTGGTTTGTCCTGAAAGTCGGCGAAACGGCGATTGCGGCTGCCATGCTGATTTCCGCAATTTACTGCACGCTGAATTATAAAAATGATCTGATTGAACCGAAGGGCAGCGTGATTATGTTCTGCCTGATGACGGTTTGCATTTTGATTTACTGGTGGACCGATGACAAGATCAATAATATCGCATCGATTATCGTGGTACTCGGCGAAGCGGGCATGTTCATCCTGTATTTCTCAAAGCTTTGCAAATCCGACACGATTATCGGAATGTTCAATGCGTTCTTTAGGAGCATGACGGTTCGCCAGCTCCTGTTTGCAATTGCAGCGGTGTTTGCATTTTTGCTGCTTTTGTCGATTTTGCTTCAGTATCTGAAAAATATTCAGATTCTCGGAAAATTCTTTGCCATCATTTGCGTGTGCATTGTTTCGGTTATATTTACAACACTGTTGTCCATTGAAAAGAAGACGCAGGACGCGATGGGCGTAGCACCGGCCAATACCACAAAGACCGAGGAATATTGTGTCTTTGTACTGAAGTCGGATCCGGCAAATGAGCTGAAGGACGTGACCGGATACCCGATTGCATATACGATGGACGGCAACGACGAAGCAATGAGCAAAGCGTTGAACAACCTGAAGGCGCAGGCGAAGACAACGCTGAATCTGGTGGAGAAAAATAATCTGTCCGAAGTGGCGGATGCTCTGTACGACGGCAGCGTAAAGGCCGTGTTCATGGACCGTGCATATTCGGAAATGATTGATGCCGAATATGAAGCAAGAGAAATTGAGCGCATTTTCTCCGAAGATACCAAATCGGTTGCCGTAATTTCCATTGATTTTGTGATTCCGGTTGAGCCGGACGCAACTCCGGTGCCGCCGAGACCGACCGCGCCGCCGAAGGATTTGTCCATTGAGCCGTTTGTTCTGTATTTGAGCGGTATCGATACGTTTGGCGCGATTACGACCAAGAGCCGAAGCGACGTTAACGTATTGGTTGTTGTCAATCCGAAGACGAAGGAAATTGCTATGGTTACGACGCCCCGTGATGCGTATGTGGATATTCCGGGCAAGACCAAGGATATGCGTGATAAACTGACGCATGCGGGCAATTACGGTGTGGATTATTCCATGTCTACGCTGGAAAATCTGTACGGCGTTCCGATTAATCATTATGTTCGTGTGAATTTTACAAGTGTCGAAGGTATTGTGGATATTCTCGGCGGTGTGGATGTCGTTTCGCTGTATGATTTCACGGCCCGTCACGGAAAATATCATTTTAATAAGGGTGTGAACCATATGAACGGTTCTCAGGCACTGTCCTTTGCACGGGAACGTAAGACGGTTCAGGGCGGCGATATTACTCGTGGCAAGCATCATATCGAGCTTGTGAAGGGCCTGATTTCCAAGGTTACATCCTCTGCGGTGCTTCAGAATTATCAGTCCCTGCTCGGCGAAGTGTCCAAGAATATTCAGACCGACATCACGCTGGAACAGATTACCGAGCTTGTGGCGATGCAAATGTCCGATAACAAAGAGTGGCACATTACCACATATGCGGCTGTCGGCGAGGGCGATATGCGTCTGTGCGACTGCTACCGAAGCAGCAAGCTTTGGGTCAGCATTTTGGATGAAAATTCTGTGCGCAAGGCATCGCTTCTGATGGTTCGTGTTCTGAACGGCGAGCATATTGCGGACGGCGAATATCAGTACGATGAGTGATGAAAGCCGTTATTTGAAACAGTTAAAAACGTTGTGGCGGAAACGCTGAACAGGAGCCCCGGAAGAGAACTCTTCCGAGGCTCTTTTTTATCTCATAGGAAGAAAGTTCGTCCTATGAGATAAAAAAACGCTCCGCGAGGATGCACACGCCTGTGCAGAGGAAAAATGTCGCTTCGCGACGCACAGGCGGTGCGAGCATATCGCAAGCGATATGCTTTGTTCCGGTTAGGGGGAGGAAGGTCGTGGCGGTGCAGGTTTCGCAAATTATATTGGAAATGAGGTGGAAAATCGATTTATTTTCTGATAAGATGGAACGGGAAAGCGATTGTCCGGCATTTTCAAAATACTCGCAAATGCCCTGAAATAGCGGGTTTCGCAAATGTAAAAGAAGATTTGCGGGGCGAAAATGGCCGATGTAAAACGGCAATTGCTTGTCATAACAGCATTCATTCGATATAGTGAGAGTCGAAAGGAGGACACAACGATGAAGTTAGGTCAGACCATTGTAGAAATCCGAAAAGAGCACAATCTGACGCAGGAGGATTTTGCAAAAGAATTCAGTGTAACAAGACAAACAGTATCGAATTGGGAGAATGAAAGAAGTTATCCGGATTTATTAACATTAATTAAAATCAGTGATACTTACAATTATTCTCTGGACAGAATGTTAAAGGAGGATGTTGCTATGACAGAAACAATGAACAGAAGTATCCGGTTGGGAGATAAATATGAGAAGAGTGCCAAGAGAAATTTTTGGATTTCCGTGTTGGGAACGGCATGCTGCACCGCGCTGGTAATCATGGCGGTGGCGGAGGGCAGCGGAGTGGCCGTTGTGATTTTGTGGTCGCTCGCCCTGCTTCTGAATGCAGCCGGAATGATTGGCTATCTTGTTGGAAAGAAACCGGCCGTTCAGCAGGAGAGAACGCTCAGCGGGGACGATATTGATATGATCAAGCAGCTTCTGGACCGCGATATGACGGTGGAAGCGGTGAAACTGGTCAGAAAAGTGACCGGATTCGGTTTGATGGAGTCCAAGGAGATTGTTGAAGATATTCGGAAAGAATAATTGCGAAATCGGAAATGAGAACAGCGAAAGGAACATGCATCGGCAGGTTCCTTTCTTTTATCTCATAGGAAAGTTCGTCCTATGAGATAAAAAAACGCTCCGCGAGGATGCACACGCCTGTGCAGAGGAAAAATGTCGCTTCGCGACGCACAGGCGGCGCGGGCATATCGCAAGCGATATGCTTTGTTCATCATTTTCAAAGCACATGCCCCGTTTTTCGCAATTAAATTTAATGGATTTTGCCCCGTTTTTCGCAAATGGCAAGTAAAACAGACAAGCCGGTAAACGGACAATCCGGTAAACAGACAAGCCGCCTTTTTACGGCGCAGCAAAATGAACTCGGTAACTTTCGAAAAAGTTATTCGAATTAATAAACATTTTATTATAATTTTTTATAAGAACATGATAGAATATGGAAAAATAAAAGCATGCGAACGGGCCACGTGAGCCCGGGCAGGAGTTGCCGGGGCGTGAGCTCCGACAGAAAGCACCGGGCAGGGTCGTTTACGGAATTACAGTATACAGAACAGGGGGTGGCGAAGAATGAGCCTTAGGCGACGCATTTTGACCGCAATTATTTTATGCCTTCTTTTGCCGCTTTTGATTATCGGTATCGTTATGGTGCTTGTTTTGAATACGCAAACGCAGATGATATCGGCGTCCTACGATGTCGATGCGAACATGATCGAACTGATTCAGAATTCGCCGTCGATGTTTATGGGAATGGCCGAGGAGGAACACCGGCAGTTTCTGGCGGTGCTTCGAAACAATCCGGAGCGATTGACGGACATGAAATGGCTGGCCGAGCAGAATCAGCGGCTTGACGCAAAATTTTCGTTCCTCTGTCTTCGTATCGGCGAACAAATTGAATATATCGGAAATGAGCCTTTTTTCAAAACGATAGAAAGCGAGCTGCCGGCATATGTCGGACCGGATTCGAAGGCAAAAAATTCCATTTATCTGGAAGAGTCGTCGCATGCGATTATTCGACAAATCGATTTTCAGACCGGGAACGGGGAAAATGCGTCACTGTTCATTTTCACGGATGTAAAGCATTTGCTCCCGCAGATGAGAAAATCCCTGGTTGAGCTTCTTGTTGCACTGCTGGCCGGTCTGGTTCTGACCACCGTGATTGTTGTGACATGGCTGTATCGAAGCATTGTACAGCCGCTTGCGGTGCTTGGAGTCGCGGCAAACCGGATTTCCGAAGGCAATCTGAACTACGCCATCGTACCGAATAAAAAGGATGAAATCGGGGAGCTGCAGAGCGACTTTGAAACGATGAGAATTCATTTGAAAACCATGTCCGACCGTCAGCTTGCATATCAGCAGGAATCGCGGGAAATGATCAGCAATATCAGCCATGACCTGAAGACGCCGTTAACGGCAATCAAGGGTTATGCGGAGGGACTGATGGACGGAGTGGCCGATACGCCGGAGAAGCAGGAGCGGTATCTGAAAACCATTTACTCCAAGGCATGCGATATGCAGCATATGGTGGATGAGCTCGCATTTTTCTCAAAAATCGAACAGCAGGCGGTGACGTATAATTTTCGTGAGGTGCCGCTGCATCGGTATCTGCTCGACTGTATTGAGGAGCAGAGCCTGGATTTGGAAACGAAGGGAATTACCCTGACGTACGAAGAGCAGCTGTCGGACGGGGTGAAGCTGATTTTCGATCCGGAGCATATCAAACGGGTTATTATGAATATTGTGGGAAATTCCGTGAAATACATGGACAAGCCGGACGGACGCATTTGGATGCATGTGAAGGAGGATACGGACCGGGTTTGGATCGGTATTTCCGATAACGGTTGCGGAATTCCGGAATCGGATGTTCCGTACATTTTTGACCGGTTTTACCGGAGCGACAGTTCGCGCGGCACGAAAAAAGGCGGCAGCGGTCTGGGACTGTCCATTGTCAAATCAATTATCAGCGACCACAACGGAACGGTGGAAGCATTGTCTAAAGAAGGCGAAGGAACGACCATCCGGTTCTCGTTACCGAAGCCTGTTACCGAACCGGTTACGAAAGAACAGGAGAAAATAAACGGAGGAAAACGATGGAAGAAAAACAAACAATCCTGATTATAGAGGATGAAGATGCGATTGCGGAGCTGGAGCGCGACTATCTCGAAAGTGCCGGCTACCGCGCAATGATTGCGGACAACGGGGAGACCGGTTTGAAGCGGGCTCTGGAAGAAAATTTCGATCTGGTAATTCTGGATCTGATGCTGCCGCAAATGGACGGATTTGAAGTGTGCAAGCGGATTCGCGAAGTCAAGAACATTCCGATTCTGATGGTTTCCGCGAAGAAAGAGGATATTGACAAAATTCGCGGATTTGGGCTCGGTGCGGACGATTATGTGACCAAACCGTTCAGCCCGAGTGAGCTGACGGCCCGTGTGAAGGCTCATTTGACACGCTATGACCGCCTGGTGGGAAGCTCGCAGCAGCCGAAAAATGAGGTAATCGAAATTCGCGGTCTTCGAATCGACAAGACGGCTCGCCGCGTGTTCCTGAATGACGAAGAGAAGATTTTCACGACGAAGGAATTCGATCTGCTGACGTATCTTGCGGAGCACCCGAATCACGTATTTTCAAAGGAAGAACTGTTCCGGGATATTTGGGAAATGGATGCGGTCGGCGAGATTGCAACGGTAACGGTGCACATCAAGAAAATTCGCGAGAAAATCGAGGTCAATACATCCAATCCACAGTATATTGAGACGATTTGGGGCGTCGGATATAGATTTAAAGTTTAAAAAGAACACTTGTTCGATTGTGAACTATATGATATAATGAAACAGTAATCCATTGAGAATATTGTAGGGATAGTCTGGTGATTGCCTTTTCGGGAACGGAAAGGAGGGAACTATGAATACACTTGAAGTGTTGACATTGTTATTGTTGGTATTTGCCGCTTTGACATACATAGAAAACCATATCAATCGCAAGAAATAAAATGGGCTATCCCCTACGCTAATAGGGAATAGCCTGTAATAACTTATAAACTTGGTTTTAAATTCCCAATAAACCATCGGACACGCGAATATCCTTTGATTTCTTAATCTGATTATAAGCCGTTTGTTGTAAAAAAGCAAGCGGCGTCTTTCATTTTTAAATTATATGAATGTATCTTTTCTTACCTAGATGAATTAATATTGGAGCGATTTAACAATTCAATGCATAAGGTAATGCCACTAATTTTAGGAAAAGGCGATTTTGATATTGAAGAATATGAAGAAACAGAAGAAGTAAAACAAGGTGGACTATCGCCTACGCCATTCATTGCAATGTCCGATGCACGACGGAGCCCTCTCGGGGAAGATGACACAGGACGAATACGGAAAAACGAAGCTTTTTGGTTTTTTGGTTTTTGATGTCGCAGAATACGTCAACAAATAGGAAAAAATCAAAAAAATTGAAAGACTCATCGGTGGAGGCGAAATGTCATCGTGGCGAAACAGGGAAGAACGTGATATAATCAGAACTGTAAAGAGATGACAGAAGATAATATTCACCTTTGTTATTAACACTTTCTAGAAAAGCGGGAGGACGTAACAGTCTTCCCGCTTTTCGTTGTGTCGATTGGGGCAAACGTGGCTGGCTTCTGCCGGCCGCGGGGTATTTTTGACGGAAACAGACTTCATTCCGACATCATTTTTCGAAGACGCGGCTGCTTCTGCCGGCCGGGGTGAATTTTTGCGGACGGAAGCGCAATCCGTACATTGACGGAACCGCGGTTTCGGTATACTATGAAACAGGACCCGGAGCGAAACCGGGGAAGAAATCGGAAACAGCCCGGAGCGAAACCGGGGAAGGAATCGGAAACAGCCCGGAGCGAGGCCGGGAAAGAAATCGGAAACAGCCCGGAGTGAGACCGGGAAAGGATTTTGAGAAACGGAGAGTTTGGCGATATGACGGATGAACAGTTGAAACAATTACAGCCCGAACGGGTTTGGTATTTTTTTGAACAGCTTTGCAAAATTCCGCACGGTTCGGGACATACCGGGCAAATCAGCCGGTATTTGCAGGAGTTTGCAAAATGCCGGAATCTGGAGTATATTGCGGAGCCGTGCGGCAATGTGATTATTCGGAAACCCGCAACGGCCGGCTTTGAGGCAGCGCCGGGAGTGGTTTTGCAGGGGCATATGGATATGGTTACGGTGAAGGAACCGGGATGCCCGGTGGATTTGCTGACCTGCGGTCCGGATACCGATATTACGGAGGACGGCCGGTATGTGTACGCAAAGGGCACGACGCTCGGCGGCGATGACGGAATTGCGCTGGCATACGGTCTGGCGATTCTGGATTCCGACGATATCGTTCATCCGGCGTTTGAACTGGTTGCCACCATCGATGAGGAAACCGGTATGGACGGCGCGGCGGCCCTGGAGGCAGCTCATGTCCAAGGACGTCGGTGGCTGAATCTGGATTCGGAAGAGGAAGGCATTTTGCTGGTCGGATGTGCCGGCGGTCTGACGCAGAAATCCGTATTTTCGCTGACAACGGGCAATCGGAAAGGACGGTTTTTCCGAATTGCCGCAGAAGGCTGTCGGGGCGGTCATTCCGGTACGGAAATTGACAAGAACCGTGCCAATGCGATTCTGTTGTTGGGACAAATGCTGTCCGGGCTTCGGGCTGCAGCGGACATTTTTGCGGTATCGATGCAGGGCGGAGAGAAGGACAATGCCATCCCGACTTCGGCAGAGGCGGTAATCGGTGTCTGTGAAGGAGAGGCGGAAGCGGTACGGGAAGCGGCATCGGTGGCAGCAGCGAGCATTTGCAGTGCATATGCCATGAAAGAGCCGAAGCTGCGGTTTGTTGTAACGGAGCTGCCGGACACGGAACTGCCGGCGTGGGATGCACACTGCCTGGACGGAGTGCTGAACTTCCTGACAACGGTTCCGTTTGGCGTGGAGAGTATGAGTGTCGAACCGGCCGGACTGGTTGAAACGAGCAACAATGTCGGCATTTTGCGAACCGAAGGGTCGGAAGTGATAATCGACAGTTCGGTGCGCAGTCTGGTTTCGTATAAGAAAGAGCTTCTCGGCGACCGAATTGCGACGCTGACCCGCTTGTGCGGTGGAACGGCGGTTCGTCACAGTGCGTATCCCGGGTGGGAATACCGCGAAAATTCGGCGCTTCGGCTCATTTGGATTGAGGAGTATCGAAAACAGTACGGCTGCGAACCGGTTGTGCAGACCATACATGCCGGTCTGGAATGCGGCCTGATTATCGAGAAAATGCCGGATGCGGATGCTGTCAGCTTCGGACCGAATATCCTGGATATTCATACGCCGGCGGAGCGGATGGAAATCGACTCCGTTCGCCGTACGTGGGAGCTGCTGCTCGGCATTTTGCGGCGGTTGGCCGAAACGAAGAGACCGGAAGCGTGACCACAGAGCTCAGGCCGACTTGCGGAAACGGTTGAACAGTGAAAATAATGCCGGCAGGAACAAATCGCCGGACAATGAAAAACGGGACGCGGCTACCCTTGCCAAACGTCCCGTTTTACTGTGTGTGTAATAAAATAATTACTCGATTTTGATTTCGGAGGTTTCGCCCGGAAGCTTGCAGCTTACCGTCAATACTCCGTTGTTAAAGGATGCGCGAATTGTGGATACATCAATCTTGCCGACTTTAAAGGAACGCTCCACCTCGCCGTAGTAGCGGTCGTTGGATTCCATGAAGCTCTTGTCCGGATTGTTGTCCAGGTTTCTTTTGGCGCGAATGATGATTTCCTCATTCTTGTAATCAACGTTAATGTTGGATTTTTCGTAGCCGGGCAGCTCCGCATGAATGAAAATCGCTCCGTCTTTGCGAACAACATCGGCGTGGAATCTGCGGAACCGGTTCAGCGGATTCTCAAAATTGAAAAACTCGCTGTTTTTGAGGTTCTCGAAAGGAGAACTCCTTTTCTCCGAAGTTTCTTCCTTCTTGTTGAACACCTCGTCCCAGTCGCTTTTGCGGCTCTTTTTATCTTTCAGATAATCGACACCGTCCCGAAGACCTTTGTCGAGATCGCCAAGCATTTCATTGAATGCATCGGAAAATTTGTTCAGTAAATCATTGTCAAACATCAGTAATTTCCTCCAAATAAATGCATCCGGACAGCCATTCGGAAACGTTGTCAAAAATCCTGCCGGTACGACCGGACGCAAAAAACTAAATAAAAACTGCAAATGATATCGGGTAAATGTGAATTACCGTCTAACAATGTTATACTGTATCCGTCCGAAAATGTCAAGTAAAATTTTCATTAATTACGGAACCAGATAAAAGTCATCGTTCGGCATTGCACCGCCGACGGATGCCGGATTGGAATCAAACAGAACCTTCAGATATGCGGCAACATCCGATTTCATGGCATCGCCGGCACGGTACACGATATTGCAGTAAGGAATGGCCTTTTTCGCAACGGCGGCTTTGAAAATGTCAAAATGCTCCGCCAGTTCAGCGGTTGCCTCAACCTGCGACGAAGCAGAAGCGGTGCTCTTCTCATATTCCGAGAGGAATGTCTGAACAAGCTTCGGATTTTTGTTGTAAAAATCCGTGTTTACCACCAGAACACCCGTGACAACCGTGGAGCCGTTAACCGCTTCCCACTCTTTGGTAACGTCAATGGCAATTCGTGTATTCGGATTTTGCTGTTGTACGGAAATGACATACGGCATCGGCAGCATGGCAATGATTTCTTCGTCGGATGCGGCCATTTTTGATGCGACTTCGGAAGCCTCGGACAGCATGACAACGGAAACATCCTTGTCCGGGTCGATTCCGTTTGCGGACAGCAGATGGCGTAGAGTGTATTCCGGTGTGGTGCCGGCGCCTGTGGAATAAATGGTTTTGCCCTTCAGATCGGCAACAGACTGAACCGAATCACCGGTGTCGAGAATGTAGAGAACGCCGAGGGTGTTGATTGCGGCCACTTTGACGCCGCCCTTTGTTTTGTTGTACAGTGTTGCGGCGAGATTGCAGGGCACGGCAGCAACGGGAATATCCCCTTTAATAATGGCGGCCGTAATTTCATCGGCAGCGCCTGCGACAGTAAAATGATAGTCAACAGCGGAGGCACCGGCCTCATTTTCGCTCATCAAAGGAAGCATTCCGAGCGCGGTGGGTCCTTTTAAAACAGCGACGTTAAGAGTTTCTTTGGCAGCGGGAGTGTCCGCTTTGGAAGAGTTGCCGGCGGATTTTTTGCCGCAGGCTGTCATGCCGCACAGCATAGCCATGCACAGCAGAAGCGCAATGATACGTTTCATAAAAATTACCTCATTTCACATGATATTTGGCATAAAAATAACGCTGTCTTTCGGGTTGGCAGACCGCCCCGGCAGAACAGAGAATATAAATCGGGCTTTGAGGTCAGTGAAACTTCCTTCGCAGCACATGTATTCCAATACCTTTATGCACCTGCATTATATTCCCGGTCGAAACGAAAGTCAATGGGAAAAATGCACGACCTGACGGAATGAAAAACAGGAGTAATGTTAGACAATTCTAAAAAAGTATACGGAACGGGTTGACAAGGTAACCGAATAGTGATATGGTAGAAATAGACAAACCGTATAACATGACGGGGAAACAGTTCCACTGTCAAAACATCGGACCGGACGAAAACAGCATGCAGCCGGACCGGACGAAACTGTATTCCGTTTGCTGATGCAATGACAGAACTCCCGTGGACGTAAACAGGGAGTAGCACGGAGGACCGTACGAATTGACGTTATTGATGTTGGCGCGTTCACCAGCGTTGCGGTATCTGGAAAAATTGGAAAAGAATTCATGTTACCCTCCTAAATGTATGTTTTTCGGCCGTGCGGAAATCGTCCGCCGGCAGGTTACAGAATAATAATTGATTTCTGATTTGAGATTATAGTATAGAATGACCGGAATGCCAATGCTATTTACCCGCATTTGAAAGAAGCATTTATGTGATGGGGAGAAAAGAGACATATTTGGGAAATACTTAGGAGAAAAAGAGTGAATGGTCGGGAAGGTAACAATTTTAAGGAGGTGGATGCCTGGCAGGATATACAACAGACAATGGTAAATTAACAATGGAACTACCAAGAAGTACGAGAGGAGGATTGTGTAGAATGTTAAAGAAGCTTACTGTTGGTATGCTGATTATTGCGGTTACTATTTTTTCGATTTGTGTTACTCCGGAAATTGATGCAATAGCTAATGAATCGGTATTGTCCAAAGATCTGCAGGGTGATTTCCAGGGTGATGAGATGGTGGATGTAATGGTTTTTCTACATGATGTTGCGTATGATGATGTTATTAGAGAATTCGCAACTCGATATCCTGACGAATGCGCATTATATGTTCAAGTAAAAGAAAATGCTGAGCCCGACGTTTTGAGTGAGTCAGATGCAAATAAGTTACAGGCAGCAATTGAGCATAAAAGGGATATATATAGAAACTTTTACAAGGAATTAAATGGAAAATTCTATTGTGAATACGAAAAAAATGCAGAGTGCATTTTTCAGAGTCAATATTCGCCCATGATTATTTTAAGAACTACATATTCGATTGTTGAGGATATGGCCCAAAATGATCAAGTAGAATGGATTACAAGATTTTATGATTGCAAAATTGAGGATGAAGGGCTAGAAACCGCTAATGTTTTCTCACGAGCAGATTATGTAAGGGATGTTAATGCAAATCGTGGTTCGGGTGTAAAAATAGGAATGATTGAGGAAAATTATCCTACGTTAGAAGATGATTATTTGGCTTCAGCTAATATCCATCTAAGAACTAATGAAGCATGTTCAGATAATGAACATGCAATAATTGTAGCGAGAATACTTGTTGGAACTCTTTCGTCAAGCAGGAATACTGGTGTTGCTCCTGATGCTGAACTGTTTTGTTGTAAAGCAAACGGAACTGCTGCAGATTTTTATGATGGTGTTGAATGGCTAATATCCCAAAATGTGAATATAATTAATATGAGCATGTATTTATCAAGCGGAGGCAATGTTTCACACGGGGTATATGACATTCCCAGTAAATGGGTTGATCATATAGCAGTAACTCATGATGTTCACGTTGTAAAATCATCAGGAAATCGAGGGGAATCAGATAAATGGGTGACTTCTCCCGGAATGGCATATAATGCAATTACAGTAGGGGCGTATAAGTGCAACGGAGCGTCACAATGGAATGGATATAACAGTTTTGAAATGGCATGTTCTAGTTCATATTTGGAATCCGGGTCAGGACGGGCGGAAAAACCGAATATAGTTGCCTATGGGGAAAATTTTTGGACAATGCATGGGGATTCAGCGAGTGGAACAAGTTTTTCGGCACCGCAAGTAACGGGAGTTATTGCTCAGCTGTGTAGCTATAATGCTAGTTTAAAAGTACAACAAACGAAAGTTGGTGCAATTTTGATGGCGGCAGCAGTTCATAAGATTGATGCAACTAATTCGGGCTGTGCAGGAAGTACATTTAGTACAGCAGTTCGAGTCAATAATATGGCACAGATAAGCAATAAAGAAGGTGCAGGAATCTTAGATGCGCGTTGGGCAAGGGAAATCGTTGCTAACGGTAAATGTTGGAATCCTACTGTGTATGATGATGGATTTCCGTATAACAAAACAATCACAATTTCGGCAAATGAAAATTCGGTAATACGCGTATGTATATTTTGGCTTCGTCAGAACAGTGTTTCAAATCCACATGCAACGGGAAGTGTTTCCACAGGAACGATGTCGAATCTGGATCTTTATATTTTAAATCCATCAGGAAGTATTGCAGCAGCGTCTACAACAACTATGGGGAATTTTGAAATTGTACAATTTACGCCACATATGACAGGGACATATACAATTCAGATAAGAGATTTAGGTGGACATAGTGGAAAAGACTACATTGGAATTGCAATGTGGAGTGGAAATATAGGAGATTGAACATAGAGAGGAGGTCTGTGTTATGAAACGAACAAAACAAATGAAATTGATGATGTGGATTGTCGGGATTGCATGGATTGTAACGGCCTGTGCCAAACCGACCAAAACCAATAAGTTACCGGATTCGGTGACATCAGCACCGACCGTAGCGGGAACTCCGACGGGAACGGAACCAACTTCAGCACCCACCGTAGCGGGAACTCCGACGGGAACGGAACCAACTTCAGAACCGACCAAGGCGATAACTCCGACGGGAACGGACACAACTCCGGAGCCGCAAATGCCGACAAGGATGCCAACGACAACACCGGAGCAGGGACCGGTCGAGATTCTTCCGGTAGAGACACCAACGGCAACACCATCGCAGGAACCGCAGCCGACACCGGAAGGGGTAACGGCCGAAAATCGGGCAAAGATTGATGCATCATTGAAAGAACTGGACGGAACTGCACGTTGTGCGAGAGTGCAGATTAGCTTCGGAGATGTGGTAGCAGAAGGTAAGAAACTGTTTGAGGAATTATTTCCGGAGGAATATCTAATTAGTAAAGGTAAAAGTCGCAGGTATTCGGAAGTACCCGGTCTGACGGGAGACCTACAGGAGAGAGTTTGGATGTTATGCGCTGAACTGCGGGCTCCCATAGCATGCAAATGGTTTGATACACAAGTGGCATCCTTTTTTGAAAAATATCCGGAGCTGACAGAAACGCGGGTGAAGGTTGGAACCTCGACTATGCTTGTACTTGAAATACCGTATTCGACAATGCTTTTGCTCTCAAAGGATTCTCAGATTTTGCAGATTCTTCCGCTTGAAGAATATAATGATTATAATGAGGCGAAGATAATCGGAGAGTATTGCGGACATAAGGTGTACGATGTTTTGGAATCGGAGGCGGTTTTTAATTATTATGATTATCTACTTGATGATTGGATACGAACTGAAAGTGTGATAGAGAGTTATCTTGGCTGGGGTGCGTTTCATCAAATCGAGGATTCGGATTATTTAAGGGTTTCGATTATTGTTCATCCGGCGGATGAGGTGTTCAGGCACAAATGTATGCAACTGCGTGGCTTTTTGGGAGAATTTCACAATGATGAGGAACAAGAAGGATTTGTAAAATGGAGTATAAGTGAAGAAGGAAAAGCGGCATGTCAGATTTTGCATGATAATTTGGTTGAACAGGTGATGCAATACTTCAAAGGACTTGGATGGCCGGTTTTGGAGGAAGGATGTGTAGGAGATACCGGTAAACGTCTAAGCGGCGAACGATACATTACGGTGCTTGTGACAAAGGAGCAGCTGAAAAGATATGTGCCCGGCATTGCATTGGGCGAATACTGGAATGATTATCCTTCTAAATGGGCGCTTTCTAATGATTCGTACCACAGTAAAGAATGTGATATTTCCCTCTATTGGTCCGGAGTTGTTCATTCCACCCAGAAATAGGCTCGACAAAGTCGGGTCGGCGGTGAGGATGTCGAATAAAGGAATATGACAGTGACAGAAAAATACAGAAGAAACAAAAATAATCAAAGCGGAGGTATTGATATGAACAAGAAAAAAACAGTAGGAATTGTTGTTGCTTCGCTTGGCTTTGCAGTGGCTTTGGGAATTGTATTGGTTTTAATCAAAAATTATTCGGCAGCCTCCGCTGATGATGATGCTCTGGCAGAATTAAAGGAGCGGAAAAGCGAATGGTTTGGTCTTTCTACGGAAGAGGGTCTTACCGTACTTGTCTGGCAGCTGGAGGACGGAAACATCCGGTGCGGGCTGGTGTCCGGCAATTATGCGACCGACGGAATTGACAGAGAACGTACGATACCGCAGGAAATGTGGCAAATGGGAGCATATTCCGGTGTAACATCGAAGGAAATGAAGCTGATTCTTTCGACTTACGATATTCCGAAGGAGAAAATCTTTGTAACGGAATACGGCAGTTTTGCATGGAGCCAGGCTTTGATTCCGATAACCGAGGGCCAGATGAATTCGTTACGGGAGGAGCTTTTCGGAAAATAAGCGGAAAGCGCCGGTGATGCGGTTCGGAAACCGACCCGGCTGTCAAAATGAAACAATATGATAAACGCTGTTCCGGCATTGGAACATTTCCTGCTATCGGTTATCCGATAACGGGGATATGCCGGAGCAGCGTTTTTATCTCATAGGAATGTCCTATGAGATAAAAAACGCTCCGCGAGGATGCACACTCGCGCGCAAGGAAACCGGTTGCTTCGCAACCCGCGCTCGGCGCGGGGCTGTCGCAAGCGACAGGCTTATAGGGAAGGAAACAGGGCATTTTCGGGAAAAATGACGAAAATCAAAATTGTTGCTATGCTTTATTCCAAAGAAGGGGTATACTGAAAGACAGACGGTCATTTGCGATAAATGAGAAAGGACACCGGGTATGAAACTGATTCACATAGCGGATATGCATTTGCTGATGCAGCCCGAAAAGGAGCTGCCGATCGGAAAGGAACGGGCGGCCGAGCTTTCGGACACATTTGCACGGATTATCGATATATGTAATACGGAAGATGTGGACCTTCTGCTGATTGCGGGGGATTTGTTCCACATACAGCCGAGGCAGAAGGATTTGAAGGAGCTGGCATACCGGTTTGGGCAGCTGCTTCGGACGAAGGTTGTGCTGATTGCCGGAAATCATGATTATGCCGGCGCACGCTCCAATTATCCGGCATTTGCGAGAGAGAACGGGTGGCTTCCCGATTCGCCGGACCGTTCGGATGCAGTGACCATGCTGTTGGACGATTCGATGGGACATGTGACATTTCCGGAGTTGAAGACGACGGTTTACGGCCTGAGCTATCACACGCGCGATGTGAAGGAAGCGGTTTATGATGCGGAGAGACCACTCGGCAGTGGGATTAACATTTTGCTGGCGCACGGAGGGGATTCGAAAAACGCACCGATGAATTTTGACCGGATTGCGGCAAACGGCTGGGATTACGTGGCGCTCGGTCATATTCACAAGCCGCAAATGATTACCAAAACAATGGCCTATTCCGGCTCGCCGGAGCCGCTTGACCGAAATGAAACGGGGCCGCACGGCTATATGTCGGTGGAGATTACGGAGGTGTCGGGCAGCTATGAGACAACGGCCTCATTTGTTCCGTTTTCCAAGAGAGAATACCGGGATATTACGGTTCCCTGCACGGCGGATATGACACAGGCAGAGCTGTGCGACAGGCTGTCCGAAATCATTGCAAAACAGGGAGAACAGAACATGTACCGCATTTTCCTGACCGGATGCAGAGCCGCAGAGATGACATTCGATACGTCGGCCATCCGGCGCCTCGGAACGATTACGGAGGTGTTGGATATGACGCGGCCGGAGTACGATTTGGAACGGCTTCGGGCCGACAATGCGGATAATCTGGTCGGCATGTTTATTGATGCGCTGAAAGACCGCGGGGAATTTGACGAGGTGGCACAAAAGGCACTGGATTACGGCCTTTCGGCACTGCTCGGGGACCGGCGCTGAGACCGGTGACACGGTACGGCGGACACGGGACGGAGCCGAGGCATACCGGTGTTACGGCCGGTGGCACGGGACGGAGCGAGGCATACCGGTGTTACGGCCGGTGGACACGGGACGGAATCGACGCAACCCGGCGTTACGGCCGGTGGCACGGAAGACATTACGAATCTTGACGGGATTGTCCGGATGGAGGATTTATGAAGATTAATGGGTTGTACCCGGAGAATTTCGGGAAACTGAAACAGAAAGAATACACATTTTCCGACGGGATAAATTTGATTCAGGGCGACAATGAAGCGGGCAAATCGACGCTTCGCCAGTTCCTGACATCGATGCTGTTCGGATTGACGAAAAGTCGTGCACGCGATGATTTGTTTACAAAATACAAACCGTGGGATACGCCGGGTGCGTATCGCGGGGCCATGGATATTGAGGTAAACGGGGTCTCGTACCGCGTGATTCGGGATTTTCTCGGAGACGGCGAACCTCTGCAGGTGCTGGAATATCCGTCGATGCGGGAGGTACCGGTGACCGGAGAACTGCTCGCGGCGCTCGGCTCCGGTCTGACCAAATCGGGGTATCTGAATACCGTATCGGTGGCCCAGGGCGGAATTGCTCCGAATGATGAGCTGGCACCGATGCTGACGGATTATCTGACCAATCTGAGCACGTCCCGCGAACAGGATTTGAACGTCAACGGCGCTCTGGATGTTCTGCTCCAAAAGAAAAAGCTTTTGGACAGGAAAAATCTTCCCGAGAAGGAAGAGCAGCTTGCAAGACGCCTGGACACACTGACGGCACAGCAAAATGAGCTGGAGCGGAAAGCGGAGCAGCTGACCGCACGCAAATACGAACGGGATAAAATCGGAGAGCAGCTGGAGATTCTGTCGGAAGAGGCGGAACTCACGGAGGAGCACACATTTTCCGATTGCAAACGGGAGTATGAGGCGTATCTGGAGCAGCTGTCCAAGCGGGATCGCATGGAGGAAGATTTGCAGGAACGCCGGACACTCCGTGACAATCTGGCCCGTACCGTGCGCAGTGTGGAAGCAATCGATGCGCGGGAGGAAGAACTTGACGAACTGCTTCGCAGGAAAGCCAGTGCCGATGCCAAGGCCGAATACGAACGCTCGGAAACGGAAGCCCGGCTGAAGCGTGTTACGCAGGAGAAAAAGAGGCTTGTCTGGCCGGCTCTGGCAGCAGGATTGCTGCTTGCCGCTGCCGTATTTTTTGCAATTGTTGCCGTGACCGGTTGTCTTCGGATTCCGGGAATCGCTGTTTGGCTGACTGTTGCGACGGTACTCGGAATTACGGCACTCGGAGGAACGCTTCTGATGCGTCGGAAACTGAATACCCGTCAGAAGAAGCTAAATGACCGGCTGACCGGGCTGATGAGCGGAGAAACCGCGGAACAGCGCGAACTGGCGGCATTGATTGCGGCACTTCCGACGGAAGATGAGCTGCATGACGAGCGGGACCGTGCGATTGCAGACCGGACCCGTCTGAGTGCGACCGAGGAGCAGATTGCCGAGAAGGAAACGGAACTGATGGCACTGGAGGCAGAGCTGGATGCGGAACGGGAAACGCTTCTGTCGAAATTCCGGGCATTTGAACCGATTCCGGAGCTGACGGGCAGTCAGGTCAACGCGATTCAAAGTCATTTGCTTGCAAGAAGCGTTCAGTGCCGGAACCGAAAGGCGGATCTGGCCCGTGAACGGGATTCTCTGACGGAAATGATTGCGCGTCTGTCGCAGCAGGTGGAGGACGGTGCGTCGCTGGAGACGGAGCTCGCCGAGACGGAACGGGACCTGGAGGAATGCCGCAAAGAAGCGGAACATGACCGGACCGAGATGCTGGCCCTGTGCCTGGCGATGGATACGATTGAGGCGCTGGCAAGGGATATTCATGACAGTTTCGGACGAAAACTGAACGAAACGCTGTCCGAACAGGCAAACCGCATTACGGCGGGGGCATACCGGAAGCTTGCGGCGGATGAGAAACTGACGGTTCGGACGGGCAATTCGTACCGGGCAACCGATATTACCAAGCTCAGTTCCGGAACGACCGAGCAGCTGTATCTGGCGCTTCGTCTTGCGGTGTCCGATATTATGTATGAGGACGAGCATTTACCCCTTGTTTTTGATGACAGCTTTGTGTATTATGATAGAAGTCGATTGAGTTCCACGTTGTCCATGCTTGCGGAAACCAACCGGCAGGTGCTCATTTTCACCTGCAGCGACCGGGAACGGGAGCTTCTGACGGAGTTGAAAATTCCGTATCATACGGTGGAAATGAACTCCCGGTAACCGAACAGTTTGCGGCAATCGGGCCGTTACGGAAGAGACAGAAAAGAGGAACGTGGAACGTGATATGAAGCTTTTGGAAGAAAAGATTCGCAGGGAAGGCGTCGTAAATGAAGGCAATATTCTGAAAGTTGACGGGTTTTTGAATCATCAGATGGACGTTGCGCTGTTTCGGGAAATGGCGAAGGACCGGGGCAACGCTGTGCGAACAGTAACCGGGAAGGGCACCGACGCTGTGCGGGCGGAACCCGGAAGGGTGTAGGCAAATCGGGAAGGAAAATGTATGAAATTTTTGGTACAGAGAGTTTCGGAGGCTTCGGTCTCCGTTGACGGAACGGTAATCGGAGAAATCGGAAAAGGGTATCTGGTGCTGCTCGGCGCCTGTGAAACCGACACCGAAGAGATTGCCGATAAAATGATGAAGAAGCTCGCGGGGCTTCGCATTTTCGAAGATGAAAACGGAAAAACCAACTTGTCTGTCGTCGATGTCGGCGGCAGTCTTTTGGTTGTATCGCAATTTACGCTGTATGCGGATTGCCGGAAGGGAAACCGGCCGTCGTTTGTGCGGGCGGGCAATCCGGAGCATGCGGAACGACTGTACCGGTATGTCCTGGACAAGCTGGCCGGGGAGTACGGTTTTACGGTGCGGCACGGAGAGTTCGGCGCAGATATGAAGGTGCGCCTGCTCAATGACGGACCGTTTACCGTGATGCTTGACTCGGCGGAACTCGGTATGGAATAAACAGGACGGGAAAAGGATTGGTTGATTGCATGAAGAAATGGTTGGTTTGTGTATTGATGGCGGTTACGATGATTACCGTAACGGCCTGTTCTATGGTCGCGGAAGCGCCGGAAAATGAGAAAACGACGCCGGGAGGACAGAAGACGCAGGAAGAGATAAAAGTTACCGGAACGCCCGGCGGACCCGCGGAGATTACGCCGACACCCGGCGGTACAACTCCCGAAATCACCGGAAGTGCGGACCCGGAGGAACCGGAAATTGACTGGGGAAGCATGCCGCGGACCGGTCTGATGTTCAGCGAAGCCGTATCGTCCAATGATACCTTTGCGGCACCGGACGGCAGTTATTGCGACTGGATTGAACTGGAGAATGGGTCTTCGGAGCCGATTTCGCTTGGGCAGTACTGGATTTCCGACTCGAAAAATGAGCCGCAGAAATTCCGTCTTCCCGATGTGACGCTGGCAGCAGGCGAACGGTATCTGCTGTACTGCAACGGGGACGGGGAGGAGAACCGGCCGTCGTTTAAGATCAGTTCGTCCGGTGAAAAGGTGTATTTGTCCGACAGCGAGGGCTTTTGCGACCGCATCAAGGTGCCGAAGGATTTGCCGAAAAATACGAGCTTCGGTCGAAAAGACGGCGAATGGCTGTATTTTGACAGCGCAACGCCGGGAACGGCGAACGGTAACGGATATGCCGAAAGAACGTCTGTGCCGGAAGCGAATTTTGCATCCGGCTGTTATTCGGAACCGCTGACGGTGACGCTGTTCGGAGAAGGAACGATTTATTACACGACGGACGGAAGCCGGCCGACGACGAAATCCAAGGTGTATCGGGACGGCATTTCGGTAACGGACGTAACGACCATCCGGACATTTGCGGTGAAGGACGGCCGCGAAAGCGATATGACGGCATTTACCTATGTCATCGACAAGAAACACACGCTTCCCATTCTGGTCGTTAAGGCGCCGCAGAATACGCTGACCGGCGAGAACGGGGTGCTGACAGACATAAAAGGGCACGGCGAAACGGAAATTATGATGACGCTGCTCGAGAACGGCGAGGAGAAATTCTCGATTCCGTGCGCTCTGAAGCTTCACGGAAATGACAGCCGTAAGGGCAAGAAGCAGAACTTTACGGTGAAATTCCGTTCCGAATACGGCGCCGGAAAGCTTCATTACAAGGTATTTGACGATATGGAGGCGGAGGAGTTCGATTCCCTGCTTCTGAAGGGCGGCAGCGAGGACTGGGCCGCGTCCATGATTCGGGACGAATTTATGACGCATCTCGCGCTCGGTAACTCCGCACTGGCCGTACAGAACTGCAAACCGGTTGTGATGTATCTGGGAGATTCGTTCTTCGGAATTTATTTTATCCGGGAACATTTTGATGAACATTACGTGGCAACGCATTACAACGTATCCGCCGATTCCGTGGATGTCATCGAATGCAACGGAAACTGCGAGGCGGGCTCCATTAAGACGTACAATTCCATGATTTCCTTCTGCCGGAACAACGACATGTCGAAGGATGAGAATTACCGGGCACTGACGGAAATGGCGGACATGGACAGCCTCTTCGACTGGTTCATTTTCCGAACGTATATGGGCGACCGTGACCTGGCCAACATCCGTGTGTTCCGTTCCTCGGAAAATGACGGCAAATTCCGCTGGATGTTCTACGACATGGACTGGGGTTTCTTCAGTCACAAGGGAAATGAAATCGAGGGCACCATAGAGGGCAGCGACACGTTCCTGACCGTGATGCAGAGCGCTTTGAAAAATAAGAACGGGCGCGACGCGTTTCTGAAGCGTTACGCGTACCAGATGAACAATGTACTGAACGAAGAATCCATAACGAAGGAACTGGACCGGTTCGCAGCGCTTTTGGACGGCGACATCGAAGCCGACCGCGTGCAATGGGGACGGACCGTTTCGGCTTGGAAACAGAGCATGAACAGCCTGTATTCGTATGTTGCGGACGGAAAACGCGACAGGGAAATCCTCGGTGATTTGAAAGAGTATTTTAATCTTTCGGATTCGCAAATGAAGGAGTATTTCGGTGAAAAATATTAAAAATCGGTAAAATTGCTGATTTTTTTGCAAAAAAACACATTTTTTCATCAGAAAATCGTCATTTTTAATGTGAAAACCAGTTGACAAGTTGCAAATAATAAAATACAATGTTCTTGAGCTAATCTTCCTTGATAAAAGGAAACGTGTTCATGATGAACAACATCAATTCAGAGAAGGAGTGATGAAAATGAAGAACCTGAAACTGAAAGCAGCACGTGCCGGCAAGGATATGTCACAACAGGAGCTTGCAAGCATTGTCGGTGTGTCGAGACAGACCATTAATGCGATTGAGCGTGGAGATTATAATCCCACCATTAATGTTTGCAGAAATATCTGCAAGACGCTCGGCTCCTCTCTTGACGAGTTATTCTGGTCGGAAGACGATACGCTTTCCAACGAGAAAACCGGGGAATAAGAGAATTTTCAGAGAGAAAATTTATGAGTCAGACCGCTCTGCGCGTAAGTGCAGAGCGGTTTTTCCGTTGTGCGCCTAGCGGCGCACGTTTCTAACGGGTTAAAGTCCCGAATCCGCCCGGTAGTGGGAAGGATATAGCCGAAGGCAAGGGTGTCGAGGGCGACCTCGAATCTGAAGGAAGCTG
>JAZLJJ010000058.1:0-15026 GCA_045597325.1 Lachnospiraceae bacterium | reverse complement strand
GTGCGTCCGTCGGTTCCGGTGCGTCCGTCGGTTCCGGTGCGTCCGTCGGTTCCGGTGCATCCGTCGGTTCCGGCACGTCCGTCGGTTCCGGTGCGTCCGTCGGCTCCGGTGCGTCCGTCGGTTCCGGTGCATCCGTCGGTTCCGGCACGTCCGTCGGCTCCGGTGCGTCCGTCGGTTCCGGCGCGATTGTTACCGTTATTCCGGCACTTGTGGGTGCGTTTGCATTTTCCGGTTCCACAACGGGACTGCAACCTGCTGTGCTGACCAAAAGCAGCACACTCATAATCATAAGGCAAACACGGGATTTCATTTTTCTGAACAAGTACATTTCTTCCTCCCTACCGTTCCGGCGACATTCTCTAACGCTGCGTCGGAATATATCATTTAATCAGATGTCATCCATCTGTCTTTGCGCCCCGTCATCGAAACGATTCCTGTTCCTCGTATGCCTGTTCCTTTTTCTGTGTTTCGCTTCTCTCTACCAGCTCGTCATACTGTTCATACATTTTCTGAACTCCGTTTTCGAGCAAATAATAATGCATGATGTAAGGGACCAGAAGACACATCAGCGCCGCAATCAGAAGCAGCAACGGTATACTGGGGGCCGCAACATCATATAATATCACACCTACCGTCATGATTGCAAATAAAACCGTAACAATCAGATGAATCAGTCGTTCATGCATGAAAAATTCGATTTGAACAAGATGCTTCTTCACTTCCGCCTCATAGTCAACTCCGAACGGCGGATGCGCCAACAGCTCCTCAATCCGTGCCAAATATTCCAGCATTCTCTTTTTCATGATTTCCCTCCGCTATTCTCCGTATTCTCCGTATTCTCCGTATTCCTTCGTATTCTGAGTCGTCATATCCAGATACACCTGCATAAACCGGCGCTGAATTTCATCCTCAACGCGATTACTCAGAATCTCGCAAACCTCCCTCGTCACGACTCCGCCCGCCATCGTCGCATGTCCACCGCCACCGCCGATATCCCGAAGTGCTTCCTCAATCAGAGTTCCGGCGTTGACATCCTCGCGTTCGGAGCGTACGGAAAACTTAAGGCCGCCTCCGCGGTTGGCATATACAACCGTGACTTCCACGGCATCCAGTGACAAAATGAAATTCGACACGCTCGCAATCAGACCGTCGGAGCAGTCAAACGGAATGTTGACAAATCCAACCGATTCATATACACGAATATTCTGAATCGCCGCACCGTAGGCATGCAAATCCGACAGTTCCAGCGTACTGTTATCCAGTTTCTGAATCATTTCATTATCCGCAAGCTGATGCAAAATGGCAAATGCCTCAATATCCGCTTCCGTTACGCCGGAGCAGAAATTTCGGGTATCCATTTTCAATCCGTACAGTAACGCCGTCGCAATATTTTTCGGAATCGGCGTTTCGGATTCCAAATACAACTCCGTAATGATTGTGGCGCAGGCACCGGTAATCTTATGAATCACAATATCATAATTCTGATGAGTCACCCACGGATGATGATCGATGCAAATTCGCTCCTCCCCCCGCATATCGGTCAGATTCGTATTGTATTTCTGACAGTCGACCGTAATGACAACGGCCTGTTCACTGATTTTGTTCATTTCCGAGCGTTCCATACACTGAATGTCGAGGCATTCCATCATCAGTCGGATATTGACTTTTTCCACCGTTCCGAAAAAGCATATTTTTGTCTCAATGCCGTGACATTGCAGCCAGTACTGCAATGCAAAGGCCGATGCCATCGCATCCGGATCCGGATAATTATGGGTTTGGATATATACTTCTTCCCGGCGTAACATCGCCAGCATTTGTTCCACCTGTTCTCTCATCATTTCTGCGTCCCGGGCAGTCCGAAATCCCCGGGATCTCCTTTCGTCGTACTGGAAACCGTGTACGGTATCTCCTTTCGTCGTACCGAAAACCGCTACGGTATCTCATTTTGAATTATACCATATTTTCCGTTTACGAACAGCACGGAATCTTTGCCCACTGTTTACGTTTTTTTGCTTTTTCTGATTTTATGACGTATTTTCTTCAGTCCATTTTAGATTATTTGTGCAATATTTCAGATTGACTTTTCCGCTAAATCTTGTTATTCTCTACTTGTAATTGAACTACATGCGGTTTCTGACGGATCAGTGGAACCAACCACAGGGAGACCGCGTGCAGAGACAGGAATCTGTCATTAAGCCGACCGTCTGGGCAGCATTTTCGCAAGGGAATGTTGCCTTTTTTGTTTCTTTCGGACGATTCTCGTTTATGACTTGTTACGTGCCTGTGCCGTGCAACGGACACAGCGTTTTGCCGTGCAATGCAGCAGCGGTTTTTGTGAAACAACGGAGGTATGTATACTATGGAAGCTTGGAATGGATTTGTTGGCGGTGACTGGGAAACATCGATCAACGTACGCGACTTTATTCAGAAAAATTACACTCCCTACTACGGTGACGGCAATTTCCTGGCAAAAGCCACTGACCGTACCGATAAGCTGATGACCAAGTTAACTCATCTGTTCGATCTGGAGCAACAGTTCGGCGGTGTTTTGGACATTGACACGCAGCATGTCACTTCTCTTCTGAACTATAAACCCGGTTATCTTGATAAGGAAAATGAGTTGATCGTCGGCCTGCAGACAGACCGTCCGCTTCGTCGCGGCGTCAACCCGTTCGGTGGTCTGAACATGACAAGAAAAGCATGTCAGGCTTACGGATACGAATTATCCGAAAAGGTGGAGGAAGAATTCCTGTATCGTACCACTCACAATGACGGTGTATTCCGTGTCTATAATGATGAAATTCGCAAAGCCCGTCACGTCGGTATTATCACCGGTCTTCCCGATGCTTACGGCCGCGGTCGTATTATTGGCGATTACAGACGAATTTCTCTGTACGGAATCGACCGCCTGATTGAGGAAAAGCAAAAGGATAAAGCCCGTCTCGGCGCGGAACTGACAGATGCGGAAACCATTCGCCGGTTGGAGGAACTGTATCAGCAGATTAATTTCCTCGGCAAGCTGAAAGATATGGCTCTGCTTTACGGCATCGACATCAGCAAGCCTGCCACCGACTCCAAAGAAGCCATTCAGTGGCTGTATTTCGGATATCTCGGCGCCATCAAGGAACAAAACGGTGCGGCAATGAGCCTCGGACGGACCAGCACCTTCCTGGATATTTATTTCGAACGGGATTTGAAGAACGGAACCTATACCGAAAGCCAGCTTCAGGAATTATTGGACGATTTTGTCATGAAGCTTCGTATGGCACGTCATTTGCGTACTCCCGAATATAACGAACTGTTCGCCGGCGACCCGATGTGGATTACCGAGTCCATCGGCGGCATGGGCGAGGACGGACGAACTCTGGTCACCAAGAACTCGTTCCGCATTTTAAATACACTGTACACTCTCGGACCGTCCGCAGAGCCGAATCTGACTGTTCTCTGGTCTTCGGAGCTGCCGGATAATTTCAAACATTTTGCAGCCAAAGTGTCCTGCGACACGGATGCTATTCAGTATGAAAATGATGATTTGATGCGTCCGATTTACGGAGATGATTACGGCATCGCATGCTGTGTTTCCGCAATGCGCCTCGGCAAAGACATGCAGTTCTTCGGTGCCCGCGCAAATCTCGCAAAGCTTTTGCTGATGAGCCTGAACGGCGGTCGTGACGAACGTTATAACATTCAGGTCGGCCCCGAAATGCCGGTCTACGAAGACGAATATCTGGATTACGACAAGGTTTTGGAACGGATGGACATCTACCGTAACTGGCTTGCCAAGACCTATGTTACGGCAATGAACATGATTCACTATATGCATGACAAATATGCTTACGAGAAGACGCAGATGGCGCTTCACGATACCGATGTCCATCGTTATATGGCATTCGGAATCGCCGGTCTGTCGGTTCTTGCCGACTCACTTTCCGCCATCCGTTACGGCAGGGTTCGCGCTATTCGCGATCCGGAAACCGGCTTAATCAAAGACTTTGAAACAACCGGTGAGTTCCCTTACTACGGAAATGATGATGACCGCGTCGATCTTCTCGCCAAAGAGCAGACGGAGCTGTTCCTTGCGGCTCTTCGCAAAATCCCGACCTACCGCAATGCCGAACATACCCTCTCCGTTCTGACCATCACATCCAATGTTATGTATGGCAAAAAGACCGGCAATACTCCTGACGGACGTCGTGCCGGCGAGCCGTTCGCACCGGGTGCCAATCCGATGCACGGACGTGACAAGAGCGGTGCTCTGGCATCCCTGAACTCGGTTGCCAAGTTGTCCTATCAGACCTGCAAGGACGGTATCAGCAATACCTTCTCCATCGTTCCTCAGGCTCTCGGACATACCGATGAAGAACGCAATGATAACCTGATTCATATTCTGGATGGATATTTTGCTCAAAATGCACATCATTTAAATGTCAACGTCCTGAATCGTGAAACTCTGATTGATGCCATGAATCACCCGGAAAAATATCCGACACTGACCATTCGTGTATCCGGATATGCGGTAACATTCAACAAGCTGACTTTGGAGCAGAAAAAAGAAGTCATCTCCAGAACATTTCACAACGCTGTTTAACTCAATACTTCTTATATCACGAAGGGCGAGGCCAAAAGCCTCGCTTTTCCGTTCCTGTTTCAATCACGGAGGAGTTTTCTATGATAACCGGAAGAGTTCATTCCTTTCAGTCTTTGGGTGCCGTTGACGGTCCCGGAATCCGTTTTGTCCTGTTTCTTCAGGGCTGTCCGCTCCGTTGTATGTACTGCCACAATCCGGACACCTGGAATCCGAACGGAGGAACCGAATATACTGTTGATGAAATCGTGTCCAAAATTCTGCGTTACCGTCCGTATTTTAACAACGGCGGCGGTGTTACCGTATCCGGCGGTGAAGCCCTTCTGCAATGGGAATTCGTCGCGGAACTCTTCGCCCGCCTGCACGCCGAACATATCCACACCTGTCTGGACACGTCCGGAATCGGTCCTTCGGAAGGCTTTGTTCCTCTTTTGTCCGTAACGGATTTGGTGCTTTGCGACATTAAATTTACAACAGAAAAAGACTACCTCTCACATACGAAAGGCAGTCTTTCCAAAGTCTGTTCTTTTTTATCGGTTTGTCAGTCCGTCGGCGTTCCCATTTGGATTCGTCATGTTGTCGTTCCCGGTTATACCGATACCGAGGATGAAATTCGCGCCATGGCAAACATCGCCGCGCCGTACAAGCCCGAACGAATCGAGCTTCTTCCGTTTCACAAATTATGCATTCCCAAATATGAAGCCCTTGGGATTCCGTTTCCCTGCGCCGATATTCCGGAATGTGATTCGGACACCCTGGCCCGGTTGCAAAAGCTTCCGGAACTGCAGTAAAGTCACAAAAGTTCCCGGAACTGCAGTAAAACTACAAAAGCTTCCGGAACTGCAGTAAAGTCACAAAAGTTCCCGGAACTGCAGTAAATTATCGGGGCTGAGCGGCAATTCCCCGTTCTGTTCCCGTTTGATAATCTCCACAATTTTATCATTTATCGGCGTCGCAACGCCCGTTCGTTTGCCCCAGTCACATACAACACCGTTGATGGCTTCCACCTCGCAGGGTTTGTTCTTTTTCAAATCCTGCAGCATTGAAGGCTCAATCATACGGTGTTTTTTCATTGCAATCGGAATCAGGAGCTTGGCCAATCCCCTCTTCACCGGGTTGGTGTAATAAAACAGCCCGGTAATATCCTTTCCCTGTACCTTCGCAAATTCCGCACCGGCAGCATGTCCCACATCAATGCATTCCTTCATACAGCGTATCGCCACATCCCGTCCGAGCCGGGTCTTGTAAACATCCCCAAACAACCCTCCGATAACCGTTCCGATGCCTGAAAATGTCGCATTAATCAATAATTTGGACCATCTTGCACCAATCAGATTATCTTCGAAATACACCGGGCACATGTGCTCTAAGAGTGCCTTTACCCGGTCGCACTGCTCATCGGAAATGCCGGGCATTTTCCCCATATGAAAGGATAATGCTTCCGGATTGCTTGTCAGCATACAGGTTCCCGGTTCCGTCATTGTTGCTCCCCATTCCACAACACATCCGATTGTTCGATTCTCACCGACAATCTCAGCAATACCGGGCTCCGGAATTCCGTTTTGGAACGTCACAATGACTCCGTCATCCGCCAGCATCGGTTTCAAAAATGAAACCACCTCGGGATTCTTCAACTGCTTCGTCAGGAGCAAAATAATATCATATGTTCCCGTCATTTCATCCGGCAGAATTGCATTCACCGGCACATTCATGGAAATCGTTCCGGTAATCGTTGCGCCTTTTTCGCGAAGGACCTGTACATGGGATTTATTTCGATTGACCAGTTCAATATCAATACCGTCTTTCGTGATAAATGCACCCAAAACCGTCCCCAGCGAGCCGGCTCCGTAAATCGCACATCGCATACCGCTACCTCCGTAACCATACCACTCTTTTCTTAACCACAACAGACCATATTTCCAAGGCCTTTTTAAAGCCTTTTTTAAGTCTTTATAAAGCCTTTTCAAAGCCTTTCATAAATTATACAATATTCAATTATTCAATTCAACCGTAAATTGCATCCAAACAATTGAATTTTTAACGTCTGCTTTCCTGCCGGACACACATTCCGTCCGACGGTCTCAGTTTCATTTTAATCGATATTACGATAGAACAAAGCATATCGCTTGCGATATGCTCGCGCCGCCTGTGCGTCGCGAAGCGACATTGTTCCTCTGCACAGGCATGTGCATCCTCGCGGAGCCTTTTTTTATCTCATAGGACGAACTTTCCTATGAGATAAAAAGAAAGGCTCCGCAGCGTTCTGCGAAGCCTTTCCGGAATTCCTATTCAATTCGCATCAGTTAATGCTTCTCTTAACATAGGTTGTATGAAGAACTTCATGTGCCTTATGACTTCCGGCCTCACCGAAGTATTCCTCGTAAATCTTCTTGATGGAAGGATTCTCATGAGACTTCCGAATGGTCTTAGCCGCATCGTTGTCATAGAGAGCCTTTGCACGAAGAGTGCGAACGTCCGTAAAGTTACGAACCTGAGAATCAACAAGAGGCTGACCGCCACCGTTGATACATCCGCCGGGACAAGCCATAATCTCGATAAATGTATAAGGAGATGTGCCTGCCTTAATCTGATCCATCAAAATGCGAGCATTGGAAAGGGAGGATGCAACAGCAACCTTAACCTCAAGATCGCCAACCTTATAGCTGGCTTCCTTGATACCTTCGAAACCACGAACATCATTGAATTCAAGAGTCTTCAATTCAGTTCCGCTGATCTTCTCAACTGCGGTACGAAGAGCTGCTTCCATAACACCACCGGTAACACCGAAAATAACAGCTGCACCTGTGGACTCACCCAAAGGATCATCAAACTCTCCATCCGGAAGAGCTGCGAAATCAATGTCGTTACGCTTGATCATACGAGCAAGCTCACGAGTCGTAATCGAGATATCAACATCCGGAATACCCGGTACTGCGCTGTTCTCTCTTGTTACTTCAAACTTCTTTGCGGTACAAGGCATTACACCAACGCAAACGATGTTCTTCGGATCAATACCGAACTTCTCTGCATAATATGTCTTGGTTACAGCACCGAACATCTGCTGAGGAGACTTGCAGGAGGAAAGGTGACCGATCTGCTCCGGATAATAGGTTTCGCAGTACTTAACCCATCCGGGAGAGCAGGATGTAATCATAGGAAGTACACCGCCCTTGGTAACACGCTCAATCAACTCATTTGCTTCCTCAATAATTGTCAGGTCAGCTGCAAAATCGGTATCGAATACCTTATCAAAACCAAGGATACGAAGAGCGGAAGCAAGCTTGCCCTCAACGTCGGTTCCGATCGGCATATCGAATTCTTCACCCAATGTAGCACGAATGGACGGAGCAGGCTGTACAATAACAATCTTCTCCGGATCTGCCAAAGCAGCTTCAACCTTATCGGTATCATCCTTCTCATACAATGCACCGGTAGGACATGCAACGATACACTGACCACAGTTTACGCAGCTGGTATCTGCAAGACCCATATCGAATGCACTTCCGATTACGGAAGCGAAACCACGGTTGTTCGGTCCGATAACACCGATGCCCTGAACCTTATCGCATGCACCAACGCAACGACGGCAAAGAACACACTTGTTGTTATCACGTACCATATGGACAGCGGAGGTATCCAATTCATACTCTTCGCGATATCCGTCATATAACTTCTCATCGTCTACACCAAGTTCTCTGCAGAGCTTCTGAAGTTCGCACTTGCCGCTGCGTACGCAGGACAGACACTTACGATCATGGTTGGACAGGATGAGCTGTAATGTCTTCTTTCTGGAGTCGAGAACCTTTGCGCTGTTTGTCTTGATTTCTGCACCCTCATCGGAAGCAGCCAGCGGATATACGCAGGAAGCTACAAGGCCACGTGCCTTTGTAGATTCTACAAGACAGATACGGCAATCACCGACTTCATTGGTGTCCTTCAGGAAACACAAGGTCGGAATCTTTACGCCTGCCTTATGAGCAGCTTCAAGAATCGTTGTTCCTTCGGGAACCGATACTGCAATTCCGTTAATTTTTACATTAACCATCTTAATTTCGTCTGCCATAATAATTTCCTTCCTTATTGTTTACTAATTGCCTTGAACTTACAGTTAGCCATACAAGCACCGCACTTCACGCACTTGGAAGCATCAATTGCCATGGAAGCAAGCTTGTGACCTTCCGCAACGTAATCCGTTCTTGTAATAGCATTTGCAGGACAGTTCTTAGCACACAAACCGCATCCGATACAGGTATCCTGGTTGATGCTGAACTGCAGGAGATCCTTGCAGACGCCGGCCGGACACTTCTTGTCAACGATATGTGCAACATACTCGTCACGGAAGTAACGAAGTGTGGAAATGATCGGGTTCGGGGAAGTCTGACCAAGTGCGCAGAGAGAGCTCTTCTGCAAATGAGCAGCCAGCTTTTCCAAACGATCCAAATCATCCATGGTAGCCTGACCCTTGGTAATCTTGTCAAGGATTTCAAGCATACGTCTTGTACCGATACGGCAAGGAGCACACTTACCGCAGGACTCGTCTACGGTGAACTCCAGGAAGAACTTGGCAATATCAACCATACAGTTGTCTTCGTCCATAACGATCAATCCGCCGGATCCCATCATGGAACCGATAGCGATCAGGTTATCGTAATCCATCGGAACATCCATCTTTTCAGCCGGAATACATCCGCCGGACGGACCACCGGTCTGAGCAGCCTTGAACTTCTTTCCGTTCGGAACACCGCCACCGATTTCTTCAACAACTTCACGGAGTGTAGTACCCATCGGGATTTCTACAAGACCGGTATTAACAATCTTACCACCGAGAGCGAATACCTTGGTTCCCTTGGACTTCTCAGTACCCATGGAAGCAAACCATTCTGCACCCTTCATGATAATCTGAGGAATATTTGCCCATGTCTCAACGTTGTTAAGGATGGTAGGACGCTCGAACAGACCCTTAACAGCCGGGAACGGAGGTCTCGGTCTGGGCTCTCCACGATGACCTTCGATAGAAGTCATAAGAGCGGTTTCCTCACCACATACGAATGCACCGGCACCGAGACGAAGGTCGATATCGAACTTGAATCCGGTTCCGAAAATGTTATCACCGAGCAAGCCGTAATCTCTTGCCTGCTTGATAGCAATCTGAAGACGCTTTACAGCGATCGGGTACTCAGCACGTACATAAATGTAACCCTGAGAAGAACCGATTGTGTAACCTGCGATAGCCATAGCCTCAAGTACTACATGCGGATCACCTTCCAAAACGGAACGATCCATGAATGCACCCGGGTCACCTTCATCGGCGTTACAGCAAACATACTTCTGATCAGCCTTGTTGCCCTTTGCAAACATCCACTTTCTTCCGGTCGGGAAACCTGCACCACCACGTCCGCGAAGACCGGAGTCAAGGAGAATCTGAATAACATCATCCGGGGTCTTCTCGGTCAGGACCGTGGCAAGAGCCTGATAACCGCCGGTTCCGATATACTCATCAATATTTTCGGGATCGATAACACCACAGTTACGAAGTGCTACACGATTCTGCTTCTTGTAGAAGTCGGTCTCATGCATGGAAATGATTCCGTTCGGTGTAACCGTCTTCTCATACAAATACTTGGTAACGATGTTACCGTTCTTCAAATGCTCGTTAACAACCTCTTCAACATGCTCAACCGTCATGTTTGCATAGAATGCTGCTTCGGGATATACAATCACGATCGGGCCGAGAGCACACAGACCGTGGCAACCGGTACGTACTACGCAAACCTTGTCTTCCAGGCCGTTTTTCTTGATTTCTTCATTGAACTTGCTGATAATGTCCTCGCTGTGGGAGGATGTACATCCGGTACCACCGCATACAAGGACATGACGCTCATAGGACTTGCCTGTGGCGTTCAGAGCAGCGATTTTCTCTTCGCCTTCACGACGCATCGAAACGATGCCTTCCTGCTCTGCCTTAATTTTGTTTAATTCCGTAATGGATATCATTTGCGTCCTCCTGTCTACTCGTATTTTGCAAGAATCTCATCAATCTTGTCTACGGTAAGCTTACCGTAAACTTCACCGTTGATGGTCATAACCGGTGCCAAACCGCAAGCACCTACGCAACGGCAAGCATCAAGAGAGAACTTTCCGTCGGGAGTGCACTGTCCACCCTCGATACCAAGTTTCTCCATAAGCTTGTTGTAAACATCACCGGAGCCCTTAACATAGCAAGCGGTTCCGAGACAAACGGAGATCTGATATTTTCCCTTCGGATACAGAGAGAACTGTGCGTAGAAAGTAGCTACACCATAGATCTTCTCCAACGGAATACCGGTAGCGTCAGAAATCATCGTCTGAACTTCAATCGGCAAATATCCATAAATATCCTGTGCCTTCTGGAGAATGGGCATCAGAGCGCCCCTTTCGTCCTTCAGCTCACTGATAACTTGTAAAAGCTGCTGCTTTTGTTCTTCTGTTCCGTTAAAAGGAACAGTACTCTTTTTAGCGACCATAAACATCCTCCTTTTAGAGTTATACGGATTGGGTAAAATGCACCCAATCCCCAAGATGATATTCTATCACAACCCCTTCCTAATTTCCACTGATTTTTGTGTGAAATTATTTGATTTTATCTTTTTGTTTCTTTAATGCGTGTATACACGTATTTTTTGTTGGTTTTTGTATATAATTACCATATCACAGGGGTATATATCAATCCTCTTTTGATATACCCCGTTTGCTCCGTCGGCACTTGACATTTTCCTTCCGTAAGCACTCATTTCAAACGTACACCGGCAATCTTCAAAGCAAGCCGACGAATCGTCGGGAATGCCGTTCTTTCCGACCGCAGCGTCTTCTAGAACAAAGCATATCGCTTGCGATATGCTCGCGCCGCCTGTGCGTCGCGAAGCGACATTTTTCCTCTGCACAGGCGTGTGCATCCTCGCGGAGCGTTTTTTTCTCATAGGACAAACTTTCCTATGAGAGAAAAAACGGAGATCCGCACTTGCGAACCTCCGTTATCGTTCACTATGAAATTTGTTGATTGCCGACGGCCGCTCCGGTTTCCGGTCGTTCCGGTTTCCTGTCATTCCGGCTGTTTCGGCATTCCGTTCATCGTGCGAGCAGACCGCCCAACCGTTCTCGGACCTCATCCTTGCTGGTTCCGAAGGACACCGCAAGTTCTCCGAACAGATTCTCTTCCGCCATATGCAAATACCGTTCATCACTCGCGGTTGCTTTCTTGCCCTGCGCCATTCTCTGCTCTTCACGAACCCGAATCGTCTTCATCATGCGAATCAGATTCTCACACTCTCCGGAATAAAATGCCTGCTTATATGCATCTTCCCGTTTCTTTTCATCGGGGATTGTAAGCTCTGTCAACGCATCCACCTTCGACAGCAGCATTTCCGCTTCGTCTTTCGACAAAACCGAACGCAAAACCACTTTTTTGTTATCCGTTGGACTGAATATCTTGCCACCGTTCGTATATAACGGCGTCAGTGTATAATAATCCTTGTCATCGGCACCCATGCCGGCCAGCGGACCTATGCTTTCCACCTTGCAAACACCGTTGCTTCCGTGGATGACATATTCTCCTTTCTGAAACATATTATCACTCCTGTTCTAACCGAAAAAAACGTCAAACTACAATATTATTATAGCACAATGTAAAGTGATTTTGCAAATATTCTTTTATTTTTTTTCAAATGACCTGCTGTCGAACGGTTCTCTTTCCGACGTTTACTCCATAATCTGTTATGTGAAAAGTCCGACATTTCACTTTTAACAGAACGTTTCGATAAAAATCCCGTTATTCTTTCAAATGCCGCTTTTCATTATCCAAATGACTTCTTCCCGACCTGTCGTCCCTGTATCGGTCCGTATAGGCTATATTTCAGTTGTTCAGCAGTCACCCGGCAGTTTTCATCAGTCACACAGCAATCGTTCCACAAGGTCCGCCACACCGTCGTGCTCATTGTCCCCCGTTACCGCATCCGCAATTGCACGAACTTCGTCGTCGGCATTTCCCATGGCAACTCCGAGTCCGGCGGCACGCAGCATGGGAATATCGTTGCCGGCATCTCCCACCGCCGCAATTTGCGGAAGCGTTAGTCCGAACATGGCTCCGACCGTCTCAATCGCTTTGGCCTTCGATACCTTCCGATTGAAAAATTCCAGGAAGCACGGCTCCGACGTGCACACCGTCACGCTTTCGAAATCCGTTGCCAACACTTCCGGTTTCCAACGGTTGACGGTCTCCCTCTCATCGTACCACAGAATTTTGGAAATGCCCTGCCGCAGCAGAACTTCACGGTCGGGAGCCGGCGTCGGCGCCATACATCCGTACCGGCGACCGTAGTCCCAAAGCCGTTCATCAACCGGCAACCCGTATAAAATATTGTTGCTCCAAATAATCTGACTGGTCAGACGTTTTCTGCCCATATCCAAAATCTTAACGGCATCTTCCGAACACAGAATCGTATTCTGAATCAGTTCCTCCGTCACCGGATTGACAATCATGGCACCGTTGCTGGTAATTATCGGATTGTCAAGACCGAGCTGTGTCACGAACCGCTTTGCTCCCGGCCAGGCACGTCCCGTTGTAATGACGGCATGAAGCCCGCACTCATTTGCCTTCCGCAAAACCTGCAGATTCCTGTCGCTGATGGTTTTGTCGTTTCGCAGCAGCGTTCCGTCCAGGTCAATCGCAATCATTCCGTATTTCATTTGCATGTCCTTTCCTTATTCATACATTAAATCCCGAAGCTTCGGGTGAATGACACTGTATGCAATTCCCATATTTCGAACATGCATCAAAAAGACCAGTGAAATGCCGTTCTCCCGATCCATGATACAGCAGCTTCCTGCCGCTCCGTCCCATCCGAAAATGCCTGCCGGAGCCGGCGATCCGATCTTTTCGGGTTCCATCAGGATCTGCATTCCGCATCCGTATCCGTATCCGACACGTCCCATCGTCCGGGCAATATCTTCCCGCGCCGTCTGCGAGAGCAGATTCGTGCGAATCACATCCACCGTTTCCGGCTTCAGAATAACCGCACCGTTTGCCGCAGTTCCTCCGTTTGCCAGAGCATCGGCCAGCACCGCATAATCCTCTGTGCAGCTGATCAGCCCGGCGCCGCCGCTTTCGTAAGACTCCGACAGCTGATAGCAGCAGCTCTGGTCCATCGGCACAATGACTCCGCCATCACCGTATACATACTGCTGTGCCAGCTCCGGTTCCGTATTCATCGGCTTCGCAAAATACGTTCTTTGCATGCCGAGAGGTTTCCAGATATACGTCTTCAGATATTCTCCGAACGACATTCCCGAAACCACTTCAATGACCGCTGCTGTCACATCGTGACTCAAACTGTATTGAAAATGTTCCCCCGGCCGGAAGGACAGCGGAGATTCCGGAAACGCATCCACAAGTTCCCGCGTGGTTGCCTTCTCTCCCCGTTCCCGAAGCACACGCAAAATGCCGGTCCGCTGCAAATCGTAATCCAGTCCGGATTGCATGGAAACCAAATGACGGATTCGCAGCGGTTCGTCATCGGAAAGGACCGTTGCTCCGTTCGTGTCCGCTACCGTTAACGTCCGATAAGCCGGCAAATAATCCGCCACCCGGTCGTCGAGCGAGATCCGCCCCTGTTCCGCCAGCTGCATGATTGCCGTCATCGTCTGAATTTTAGTCATGGAGAACATCAGATACTGCGTTTCTGCCGAAACCGGTACGGAACGATTGAGGTCCACGGTTCCGTTCATATGCCGGTACAGCTGTTTATGATTTTGGGAAATGATGCAATCCACCGAAGGAATTCCCAACTGTTCCAACGAATCCAAATACTCAGTAATTTTCTCAAAATTCATATGCGATATGTGATTCCTTTCCTGTTTTTGTTTAACCCACATCCGGTTTCGGTTTCGATTCGACAGTCTGTCGGTTTCGGTTTCATTTCGACAAGCCGACGGTTTCGGTTTCATTTCGACAGTCCGACGGTTTCGTGTCATCTCCGTAAATCCGACATTACTTCGACCGGAATCCCATTTCCATGGAGATTCCGATACCGTTTCCGTATGTACAATGTTATTATATCATAACTTTCATAAACAACAATGGACTTCTCTATCCGTTTCGAGTTCCCGGAATTGTTTTTCCGTACGAACTCCCGTCCCGTTTTTATCCTCATGAGTTCCTTTTCCCTTTTTGCTCCGCACAAATGCCGTCCTGTTCGCAAGCAACCTCGTACTCCCAATCCGGGCCGTCTTTGCTCCGCACAATGCCGTCCTGTTTCCTCAGAACAAAGCATATCGCTTGCGATATGCTCGCGCCGCCTGTGCGTCGCGAAGCGACATTTTTCCTCTGCACAGGCGTGTGCATCCTCGCGGAGCGTTTTTTTATCTCATAGGACGAACTTTCCTATGAGATAATAAAAGAACCGGTGCG
>JAZLJJ010000057.1:0-3713 GCA_045597325.1 Lachnospiraceae bacterium | reverse complement strand
AAGACTGATAAACAGTGGCTTTTATGATTTAGCCACAGCCTATCAGTCTGTGCACGTTAACTATTGAAAGCGCCGTATACCGAACGGTACGTACGGGTGCTGTGAGAGGACGGCGGTTAGTCACCGCCTCCTACTCGATTTCGGGAAGCCGGAATTCATTTGTGAAAAAAATATGAGAAGCATTGAATATTGAGAGGAAAGAATTGACAGAAACAGGGAAAATTGATACACTAAAAAACGATTATAAATTATCTAAAAGAGTCTGTTGAATTTGGAGAGAGAGTCTATGTTTCGGATGTTTTATCCCGCAGAAATGGCGGAATCCAGCTATGCGATTAATTATGAGGATTTGTACCGGCAAGGGTATCGGGGGCTGATTTACGATATCGACAATACTCTGGTGGAACACGGTGCGGATGCCAATGAACAGGTTATTATGTTATTTAAGAGACTGAATAAAATCGGATTTCGGATTTGTCTGTTGTCGAATAATAAAGCACCACGTGTAAGACGATTTTACCACGGCGCAAATGTGAAAGGTGTAAAACTGCACTATATTTTCAAAGCACATAAGCCGGCCCGGAAGAATTATAAAAAGGCAATGCTTCTGATGAGAACGACGAAGAAGAATACGTTATTTATCGGCGATCAGCTGTTTACCGATGTATACGGTGCCAACCGGTCCGGAATCCGTTCCATTTTGGTTAAGCCTATTGCAAAAACCGAAGAGGTTCAGATTGTCATGAAGCGAAAACTGGAGCGGGTTGTACTTCATTTTTACAAACGTGACCGCTGGGAAAAGATGAAACAGATGAATATTGTGCTGATCGGATTTGACGCGACGGACAAGGAATCCGTCGGCAAGATTCTGGCAGAGAAAATCGGGTTTGATTACATTGATACCAACCGGTATATTGAAGACAAAGTCGGAATGAGCGTGGAGGAGATTTTCCGGACAAAGGGCGAAGAGTATTTCCGTGATTTGGAAGCCATGGCGCTGAAGGGATTGAAGAAATCCGTAAAACATACCGTGTTTTCCACGGGAGGCGGCATGCCGATCAATGTGAAGAATCAGAAAATGCTTCGGAAACTGGGAATGGTTGTTTATCTGAATGCGTCCGAAGAGGAAGTACAGAAACGTTGCGACGCGTTGGGAATGGAAAATGTGCCGGAAGTCCGTTTATGCAAAACCGAGGAAGAATGCAAGCGCCAGTTTATTAAGAGACGGTTTGTATATCCGATGGTTGCACACAGAACCGTGAAGGTGGAAGGCCGGAACGATGAAGAAATTGCCGAGGCAATTAAGGATGTCCTGTAATATAGAACAAGTATTGTTATACAAAATGAGAAAGTGAGGGAGAACAATGAAGAAAATTCTGATTATTGACGGACCGAATCTGAATATGATCGGTAAAAATGCAATCGGACAGACGGAGCCCGAAAACACCTACGAGGAGCTGCAGAGATGCGTTCGCACGGAAGCACAGAAGAGGAATCTTCAGGCAGACCATTTTCAGACCAATTTCGAAGGTGAGATTATCGAAAAGCTGCAGAAAGCGGTCGGAGGGGAATATTGCGGAGTAATTATCAATCCGTCCTCCTATGCACATTACAGTTATGCGATTTATGATGCACTGCTTCTTCTGAATATCCCCAAGATTGAAGTCCATATGGCGAATCTGTACAATCGTGAGAATTTCCGGGCGGTCAGTGTTACGGCACCCGCATGCGATAAATTAATCAACGGACGCGGATTTACCGGGTACAGTGATGCAATTGATGAAATTATCAGAATGAACGAGAGATTGGAAAAGAAGGCAGAGCAATGACGAGAAAAGAAGCCGCATGCAGGATTTTGAGCAATCAGCAAGTAGATGCGATGATTGTGCAGGACATGTCCAATATCCGATATTTGACAGGATATACCAATGATACGGGCGTTCTCCTTTTGACAACGGACGGTGCAGGATATCTGTTGACGGATTTTCGCTTTTTCTTTCAGGCAAAGCAGGAAGCCGTCGGGTATGAGGTTATGGACGTTTCCGGCAATACGTATGCCGGTTTACTGGAATCTCTGATGCAAAAGCACGGAGTACAAACCGTTGCTGTTGAACAGGACATTGTGACATATGGTGAATACCGGAAGTATAAGGATACATTTTCCGCCGAAACGGTTCCGGTGGATAACATTTTGATTGCTCTTCGTGCGGTCAAGAGCGAAGAGGAAATTGAGCTGTTACGGAAAGCCGAACAAATCGGAGACCGGGCGTTTGAACAGATTCTGGCGGACATCAAACCGGGCGTTACGGAACGGGAAATTGCTGCAAAACTGACGTATTATATGAGTTTGCTCGGGGCATCCGGAAATTCATTTCCGCCGATTGTGGCATCCGGTGTGAATTCGTCCATGCCGCATGCAATGCCGGGAGAACGGGCAGTCCGCGAGGGCGATTTTATCACAATGGACTTCGGCTGTATCTATAACGGATACTGTTCGGATATGACGAGAACTGTTGTCCTCGGAACCGCAGAGGAACGTCAAAAAGAGGTTTATAATACGGTTTTGAAGGCGCAGGAAGCGACACTTGCGGCGATTCATGCGGGAATGCGTGGGAAGGATATTGATGCGGTTGCCAGAACCATCATTTACGAAGCCGGATACGAAGGATGCTTCGGTCACGGCCTCGGCCACAGCGTCGGTCTGCAGATTCACGAACCTCCGTATGCCAATGCCCGAAGTGAGGCGATTGTGCCGGCGGGAAGCATGATGACGGTGGAACCGGGCATTTATATTGAACAGTACGGCGGAGTACGAATTGAGGATCTGGTTGTCGTGACGGAAACCGGCTGCGAAAATCTTACTCATTCGCCGAAACAGTTAATTGAAATACCGGTCAAATAATTTTATGTTTTTGAAAAAAAGTGTTGCAAATGAGAAACAAATAGGATAAACTAACTCGTAGTCTTAAATTTTGAAGGAGGACCCTTTATGTTATCAGCAGGTGAATTCAGAAATGGTGTAACCCTGGAGATTGACAATGCCGTTTACCAGGTAGTTGAATTTCAGCATGTAAAGCCCGGTAAAGGAGCTGCTTTTGTACGTACTAAGTTGAGAGATATTAAGAACGGTGGTGTTACCGAAAGAACATTCCGACCGACTGAGAAATTCCCTCAGGCTCATATTGAGAGAATGGATATGCAGTATTTGTATAAAGACGGTGATATGTACAACTTCATGAATACGGAAACATATGATCAGATTTCTATGACAGAGGATCAGGTTGGCGAAACTCTGAAGTTTGTTAAGGAGAACGAGATGGTTAAGATGCTGTCCCATCAGGGTCAGGTATTTGCAATCGAGCCTCCGATGTTCGTAGAGCTTCAGATTACTTCCACCGAGCCCGGCTTCAAGGGTGATACCGCTACCGGTGCTTCCAAGCCCGCAGTTGTAGAAACCGGCGCAACCGTATTTGTTCCGCTTTTCGTAGAAGAAGGCGAGATAATTCAGATTGACACCAGAACCGGTGAATACATGAAGAGAGTATAATCTCGGAATCGGAAAATGAATTCCAAAGGGGCTGTGAAATAACCCCATGAAAAAAAAGAGGCTATCTGGGCGAACCCAGGTAGCCTCTTTTGTGTTATAATAGTCTTACCAATGAACCACATAACACGAAATTATTCTAACCCAAAACAGGGATTTTTACCAGTGT
>JAZLJJ010000056.1:0-14320 GCA_045597325.1 Lachnospiraceae bacterium | reverse complement strand
AAAACAAAGCATATCGCTTGCGATATGCTCGCGCCGCCTGTGCGTCGCGAAGCGACAGTTTTCCTCTGCACAGGCGTGTGCATCCTCGCGGAGCGTTTTTTTATCTCATAGGACGAACTTTCCTATGAGATAAAAAACCGTGGCTCCAATCGTGAGCCACGGTTATTTTTTTGTTTTGACAGCCCTGTTTCACCAAAACGGTTCGCCCCCGTCCCCACGGTTTGGTTTCCCCGACGGCGATTCGTCCGAAATTCCGGTTTTCCTGCGATTGCCGGCTCTCCGTCATTTACGGTTCTTTGGGCTTGTATTTATTCTCATAGGAATAAGAAATCACTTCCGTCAGATTTCCGTTTTTTTTCTCCATCTGGCAAAATCTGACATAGCCGTACTCGTCGTAATCGTACCCAACCCGGCTATACAGCGTTTTTTCCTCTCCGACAAAGCAGTACGTCTCAACACAAAACGGATTCCGGTCATTTTTCGTCTTGTATTGATACTCCGTTACAAGCTTCGATGCAGCGGAAGACATCGCTGAAAAATACTCGGTTTTTGTGCTAATTCGTCCCTGTTCGTCAAATGCGGTTTCGAATCCTTCCGCGATTTCTCCGTTCGGGTAATAGCGAAGTTTGCTGATTTCCGTTCCGTCCTGCGTTTTTACGGAATCGGCCATATACTCCGTTCCCTCGCTGAAAATCCAGTGCTGAAGGACATTGTCGACAAGCACGTAACGCTCCTGAAAAGATATATATTCCGTCCCGTCCGTACCGATAGCGGATATGGTTTTCGTATAACCGTCTGTCCCGGGTGTTCCGATGGAAACCATCCTGTTTTTCTTATCCAAATGAGCATACGATATCTGCTTTTGTGTTTCATTGGCACTGTACTGCCAAACCATGTCTCTGAACACCGCTTTTCGATCGACACGTCCGGTGTCCGCCTGCCCGTCTGCCGTTGTGCCCCGCTTTACGGTGATTTCCACAGCGATTTCCGGTGCTAAGGACGAGAAATAACGATATACCGTTTCGCCCGCATTTTCCGTGCACTCGCAGGCATCCAGAATCAGCACGGTTCCGTCACCGCACTGCAGCTCATATTCCGTTCTCCGTGACTCGCCTTCCGGTCCCTTGTTCATCGTAATCAGCGCAAGATACGGAAATCCGGCTGTCGCTTCAAAATAAAAATCATCCTCACAAATCCGCTCAATGGTTCCGCCTTCTGCAACCATGTTCAGCGTATAACGCGGAACCGCAGACTCATCGTCCCGGAAAATCGTTTTGCTCTCTTCGGTTCGAATGCCGTTGTCGTCACACAGAACCTCGGAAAATTCCATAAGCTTTCCGTCCGGTCCGACCTTGTCACGAATGCTGTGAACCTTCGATTTGCCTTTAAAATACACCAGATCCGTCTGTACCGCTCCGTCACTGTACCGACTTTCCACCTTCTGCATTTGCATCACACCGTCGCTGTCATACTCGATGGTTTCGTAAATAACCGGTGCGTCCGGTATCCGGTCATCCGTTTGCGATTTCTTCAGCATTGTGATTTCTTTGGTCCACTCCTTCGGCCGGGCACCGGTATTATCCACAATGACCACGGTCCGTTCCAGCAGTGTTCCGCTCTTGTTATACGTACTTTTCGTATTTACCCAATAATTGGATTCCGGCTTTGACGACTCCGTCTGTTCGTACAAATACACATCCGGTGTCGGTGTTGCCGTCGGTTTCGGTGCGGACGTCGCTTCGGGAGTAGTTGTCAGGTCCGGCGTACCGGTTCCCTCCACAGACGAATTATTTTTCGGTTTTCTCGAATTCTTCCGGTCAGAGCATCCGGTCAGAACAAGCCCCATCAGCAAAAATGCCGTCAAACATATTGAAATCACTCGTCGATTCTTCTTCATTTTCCTTCGTACACCTCTATCCTTCCCTCTCAAAAGTCCCTTCATCCCGTCCGCTCCGGCTCATTTTCCAATGAATGCCGCGTCAAGCCGGGCGTCCGCGTTGTCCGGTCCGGCTTCTCAACAGCCTGTAAAATGCTCCATCAGACGATAGCCTTCCTCGAAGCGATAGCCTGTTGCTGCGCCGGAAGCCTCGGAGTACACACTGGCACAGTTCACCGTTTTGGTGCTGTCATACAAAAGATACGGAATCGGATCCGAAGTGTGTGTCCGCAATGCAACCGGAGTCGGATGATCCGGCATAATCAGGATTCGATACGGTTCTCCGGATTTGTCCATAGCCTCTTTCACAATCCGCACTACCTGCCGGTCAATATTTTCAATCGCCTGAACCTTTCTCTCTGCACTGCCCTGATGGCCCATTTCATCGGGCGCCTCAATATGGACATAAGCAAAATCCGCCTGCTCCGCGAGAAGTGCGTTCACAGCGGCCTTTGCCTTGCCTTCGTAATTGGTATGAAGTCCTCCGTTGGCTCCTTCAACGGAAATGTTCCGCATTCCGGCACCGACAGCAATTCCCTTCAGCAAATCCACTGCGGAAATCATCACACCGTTCAATCCGGTTTTGTCACGGAACGAATCCAGGGCCGGTCTTGTTCCTGCGCCCCAGAACCAAACGGAATTGGCCTTGTTCAACCCCTTTTTCGCCCGCTCTACGTTAATCGGATGGTTATTCAGAATCTCATAACTGCGCTTCTGCATCTCCAGCAGAACCGGATCCTCCGGCAAATACTCGCCGATCTGACGGGTCAGAATATCATGCGGCGGCGTCAGTTCCACTACATGTCCCCGATTCCAAATCAGCAAATGCCGATAGCTCGTTCCGACATAAAAATGATACCCTTCCCACTCTAACGATTTGCGAACCGCTTCCAGCAAAACCGCTGCATCCTCGGTGGAAATTTCCGAAGAGCTGTGGTCGATAATGGTCTTCTGTTCGTACGGAAGGTCATCGTCCGATACCGTCACAATATTGCATCGAATCGCAATGTCGGTCGGTGCCATATCGACGCCGATGCTGAGTGCCTCAAGCGGAGACCGTCCGGTATAATATTTCTTCGGATTATAGCCCATAACTGCGAGATTGGCCGTGTCGCTGCCGGGCTTCATTCCTTCCGGAATCGTGTGCGCCATTCCGATTTCGGACACCTTTGCCAATGCGTCCATTTCCGGCGTATCGGCATATTCGAGCGGGGTCTTTCCGCCCAGACTGTCAATCGGCTTATCTGCCATACCGTCTGCCAAAATCACTACGTATTTCATTTCCGTTTACCTTAAATCACGCAGACCGGAGAGTATCCGTCTGCGTGATCACCTTTCTTTATTCGTATCGAATGCTGTTGATAACTTCTATCTTTGCAGATGCGTCCGCAAATGCCTTCTCCGTCATTTCTGCGGTTACAAAGGCAAACTCATCCGGCTTGCTCTCCAGCTCTACGGTCTTATAAATCGGGAAGAGCGCTTCTGCCTGCGCCTGCTGTTCCTTTGCCACGCGAACAAAGAAACGGCCTTCGATATCGTCCCGGTTACCGAGTTTCATTTTCTCACGGTCCCACAAAATCGGAATATTGACAAACCGATGTTTTGCCGCATCAATGACATCGGATACCACAGCACTGGCGGTCGGAAGCTTACCGGCTCCCATACCGTAGCACATAACGTCTCCGAGCATGTTACCACGCAGCAAAATGGCATTGAATACTCCGTTAACCGGATACAGCGGGCTGGTCTTCTTCAGCATTCTCGGTGCTACCATGGAATATACGGTGCCGTTCTTCTGAATGCTTCGACCAATCAGCTTAATACCGCGCTTCAGAGCCTTTGCATATGCAACATCGACATCGGAAATCCGGGTAATTCCTTCGGTATAAATATCCTCGTAATCAACCTGCTTTCCGTATGCAAGAGAGGTCAGAATCGCAATCTTACGGCATGCATCATAGCCTTCGATATCGGCTGCCGGATTTCTCTCCGCAAAGCCGTTTGCCTGCGCATCCTTCAATGCTTCATCAAATGCGATGCCCTCTTCGCGCATCTTGGTCATCATATAGTTCGTGGTTCCGTTCAGGATACCGCCGACCTCTTCCACCTCATCCGCCGTAATGGAACGAATCAGCTGGCGAATAACCGGAATACCGCCGCCGACGCTCGCCTCAAACAGGAAGTTGATGCTTCTTGCACGGGCAATTTCCACAAACTCAGCACCGTGTTTTGCAACCAGTTCCTTATTGGATGTACAAACGCTTCTTCCGCTTAACAGGGCTGCCTTGGTATATTCATAAGCGGGGTTGATTCCGCCCATTACTTCCACAATAATATCCACTTCCGGGTCTTCAATGATGGTACTGAAATCATGAACCAGATACGGTTCTACCGGATTTCCCGGAAACTCTCTGAGATCCAGCACGTATTTTACTTCAATCGGAAAACCGGCTCTCTTTTCAATAATCGCACTGTTTTCCCGGATGACGTTAAATACACCGGAACCAACGGTACCATAGCCTAAAATTGCAATCTTCATAACATTTATCTCCATTCTTTTTCTTTCCGTGATTTTCTGACTTCGGACATTTCCGCAACATCGCTTCATTTCCGATGTTCATGCATTCCCGCATCGTCATACCGTCCGGCATCGGACATTTCCGCAACATCGTTTCATTCCGATGTTCATGCATTCCCGTGTCGTCATACTGTCCGGCATCGGACGTTTCCGTCCTCTTATTCGATTCCGAGTACCTGAAGTTTCTGCACTCCCGAAACACTCTGAATCCGCTGCTCGAGTTCGTCCAAATCCGCCGTTTCGGGAAGGATTTCAAAACCGAGTGCAACCGAAGCGATTCCTCCGATCGGAATGCTCTGCTGAATCGTCAGCACATTGGCTCCGCACTGGGCCACTTCCTTCAAAATTGCCGACAGGACACCGGTCTCATCGCTGACCTGCAGCAGAACATTGACCGTCTTTCCTCTTGATGTCTCGTGAAACGGAAGAACATCGTCTTTGTATTTGTAAAATGAGCTTCTGCTCAAATCCACCGAATCCGCCGCCTCCTGTACCGTAAGGTCCGGATTGCCGGCAAGCATTCTCTTCACTTCAACCACCTTGCGAAGCACCTTCGGCAAGGCCCGTTTACTGACAATAAACACCTCATCCTTGGCCATCCGATACTCCTTTCCGGCGACCGTTCGTCTTTGTTATTTTAGCCGGCATTTTTGTGTTGTGTATGCCGTCCACAAACATTTGTCCGTAATTGATACTCATTTTACCATAAAGTACTTCAAATTTCAATCAAAAAAAGGGGCATGAAAATTATTTTTTCATGCCCCGGTAATCCTTACTGAATCATTTTCTTAACTTCTTCGACAGCCGCGCGAATCTGATTATCGTTCGCCACATCCGTCAGCGTGGTAATTTCGTCCCTATGAATGCTGTTTGGATCGAGTTCCACCAACACATCCGGTGCAAAACCGATTCCGTGGATATTGCGTCCCTTCGGTGTAAAATAACTGGAAATCGTAACCTTCACTGCCGAATCGCCGCTCAACGGAATCAGACTCTGTACAATTCCCTTGCCAAAGCTCTGGGTTCCGAGCAGTGTTGCATAACCGTAATCCTGCATACATCCGGCAAATACTTCCGAAGCGCTGGCACTGTTTCCGTTAATCATTATAACAGTCGGCATATCCTTGACAATCTGCGTTCCTTTGGATTTATATTCCTCACGTTTTCCCGACTTGTCTTCCATATATACCAGAAGTTCGCCCTTCGGAACAAACAGGCTCAGCATCGAAGTCACTGCGCTTAACATTCCGCCCGGGTTATCCCGAAGATCGATAACAAGTCCCTTGATTCCCTTACCAAGCAAATCTTCTATTGCCGTTTTGAACTGTTCTGCCGTTACGCCGTCAAATTCCAAAACATAAACATATCCGATATTGTCATCCGTGATCTGATATTCCACCGTCGGACGTTTTACATAGGCGCGGACAATATCGGCGTCGAAATATTCTCCGGTGCTCGGGCGGAACATTTTGCAATGTACAACCGTGTCCGGCTCACCCTTCATCTTGGCAACCGCAAGGTCCAAATCCAGCCCCTGAATATCCTCGCCCTCAATCGTTACCACCAGGTCTCCGGCAACAATTCCTGCCTTTGTGGCGGGGCTGTCCGGGAATGCCTGAACAATTTTCGGATACCCGTACTCATCATCGATTCGTACCATACAACCGATTCCTGCATAGTTGCCCGATGTGGATTCGGTAAATTTCGAATACTCTTCTTTATTGAAATATACGGTATAAGGATCCCCCAGACTGTTGACAAGACCGTGATAAATACCGTCCAGCAGTTCTTCCTCGGTAAAATCCTTGTAGTAATACGATTCGAGAACACCGACAATTTCTTCGATTTTCTGATTGTAATCGTTCTGAGCTTCACTGCTCATGGCAGGACCGCTCGGTTGCTTTTCGGTTAACTTATTTTCTTCGGTTTCTTCGCAACCGTACAGTGCACAAAGCAAAATGCAACAAAGCAATCCGGTCACAAAACCCGGTAAAAACTTATTTTTCAAACCATTTACCTCCTATCGGCTCACAACCCTCGCTCACAGCAGAGTTGTTCTAATACCGAACGTAATCCAGCGGGTCCACGCATACGCCGTTATGAACTACCGTAAAATGCAAATGCGGTGCGGTTGAAATTCCGGTCGAGCCGACCAGTCCGATAACTTCGCCCTGTTTCACATACTGTCCCTTGGAAACCAACAGCTTCGAGCAATGCAGATACCGTGTTACGTATCCGTTGCCGTGGTCGATTTCGATATAGTTTCCGCCGCTGCTGCTGTATCCTGCGGTCGTAACCCTTCCTGCCAGTGACGCAACAATCTGAGCTCCGAACTTTCCGCCGATATCCACACCCTTGTGGAACGTGCTGGCGCCCTTAATCGGAGCGACACGGGGTCCGAAACCGGAACCGCGGGACGAATCTCCCGGAAGCGGCCAAATCATTTTGTTCGGATCGGTAACATCCTTCTTGGGAATATCGGAAGCCGATGCATATCCGGTACGCGGTACCTTGGAATAATCCTTTCCGCGGTAATTTCCGCTTGCCTGTTCTGCTTTTTCTCTGCGGAGCCGTTCTTCTTCCTGCTGCTTCCGAATCAGTTCCGCCTGCTTTTCATTGAGCTTCTCAAGATCGGCCTGATTACGCTTTTCCTGCGCCATAAATTCCTCAAGCTGTTCTTCGGAAGCACCGATCATGGCACCGTAATCAGCCAACGCTTCGCTCTTGGTGCGCTCGATTTCCATGTAATATTCATAATCCTGTTCGTTCAGGGATTTGGCCAGCTCCGCCGTTTCCAACTGAGTCTCCAAATTCTGCTTGCAGAGATTGACATCTTCTTTTGCAAGCACGTAACGGACATACAGCGTTCGATCGTATTCATTAATCTGCTGCGCGTACTCCACCTGATTCAGCAAATCACTCAGGTTCGTCGCATTCAGCAGAAGTTCCAGCTGCGAGGTATTTCCGTTTTCATAAATGTACTGAATCCGGCGTTTCATGCCCTCATACTGCGAATCGGCAACGGCCTCTGCCGCCTCCAGTTCGAGCGTTGTCTCGGCGATTTGCTGTTCGAGCAGGGCAATCGTTGCCTCATTTTCAGCAAGGCTGTCGATAACCTCTTCCTGTTTCATATCAATTTCTTTCAAATACGCATCAATATCCTCGTATTTGGACGTCAACTCATTGATTTTGTTCTGCGTCTTGCGTTTCTTTTCCTGAGTTTCCTTCAGTTTCTTTTCGGCCTCTTCAATGTCCTTCTTATAGTCTTCCGCGTTCATGCGCTTTGCTTCCGTCTCAAATTCCGCAGAAATCCCATAATATACATCGGGCGTTGATGCATCGGGGCGTCCGAACGCCGGTGTCGCAACACAAACCGTCGACGCCAGCAAAATCAGCAATCCCTGTTTCACTCTTTGTTTCGTTTTCTTCATACCATTTCCCTCTCTTGCGATTTATGAAAATCGCACCTTCACAGGCCTGTCCGTCATTACATGGAACGGATCTTACGAAGTTTTCTGTTCAGTGTAAAATAACTTCCGAAAAATCCGATTCCGACACTGATGCACAAAGACAACGGTGCCAACACGGCAAATACTTCTCCTACCGGTACAAAATTAATGGTATCAAAAATTCCGCTTGCTTTCACGGAAATCAGCTTTACAAGCTTATAATACAGTGCATACAAAATGGACAGCGGGATGCATGCACCGAGCAGACCGATAACAATTCCTTCCACGAGGAACGGTCCGCGAATAAAAATGTCCGTCGCACCAATCAGACTTTCAATCTGAATTTCTCTTGCACGAACCGAAACACCGACAGAAACCGTAGTACTGATCAGGAATCCGGCGATGGCAATCAACAGTGCAATCAACACGCCGGCACCGTATTTCAGTCCTCTGTTCAGCCCTTTCAACGTATCTACCAGATCTTCCATGTCATGTACCGCGCGAACTCCCTGGATTCCCGAAATCCGCTTAATCGCATCGGCCTGTTCTTCCACGGAATCAAAATACACTTCGAGCGATGCGGAATTCTCCAGCGGGTTGTCGTCTCCGAACACCTGTCCGTCCAATGCCGGATGGCTGTCCTTGTACCGCTTCCATGCAAAATCCGCGGAAATATAATTCACATAACGAACTCCCGGAACCTTGCTGACCGTATCTTTGATGCTCAAAATCTGCGATTCTTCCGTTCCGTATTCGAAGAATACCGTAGCTCCGATATCGCTTTCCGTCTCCAACAGCTTTAACTGTACATTGGTCAAAATGAAGTAAACAATACCGAACAGGAAAATACATACCGTCATTGTTGCAATCGAAACAATGGAAAACAGTCTGTTTCGTCCGATATTCTTAATGCCTTGTCCGAAGCAATAAAAAAAACTATCCACGGGTATAGCCTCCCTTCTTATCTTCGACAATCTGACCATCTTTCAGAACGATAACACGTTTCTGCATCCTGTCGACGATTTCTTTATTATGGGTGACTACAACTACCGTTGTTCCCTGGTTATTGATTTCCTCCAGCAGTTCCATTATTTCTTCCGTATTGGTGGGGTCCAGATTACCGGTCGGCTCATCGGCCAGCAAAATGGTCGGATTGTTGACCAATGCTCTTGCGAGTGCGACTCTCTGCTGCTCACCGCCGGACAGCTTATTCGGATAACTTCTGTACTTGTGTTTCAATCCGACCAGCGTCAGCATTTTCCCGACGTTTCTGGATATTTTTCTGCTCGGAGCACCGATTGCTTTCTGGGCAAATGCAATATTCTCATATACCGTCCGGTCTTCCAACAGCCGGAAATCCTGAAATACGATTCCGATTCCCCGACGGAATTTGTAAATGTGCCGGTCCTTCAGCGCATTTAAATCCGTTCCGGCTATTGAAATCGCTCCCGATGTGGGACGGATTTCTCTCATCAGCAAACGAATCAGTGTGGATTTACCGGAGCCGCTCGGACCAACAATAAATACAAATTCACCTTTGTTAATCCGGAAGGACACGCCCTTCAGCGCACGCTCTTCCTCTCCGACGGAATCCTCATATTCTTTCACAACATCACGGAATACAATAACCGGTTTGTTCGAAGAATCCGCTGCTCTTTTCGTCTTGTTATCCGATTTCTCCGGCTCGCGGTCGTCCTCGTCTTCATCCGGTTCTTCGTATCTTTCGGCTTCTTCAAATTCTTCCGGCTCATCAAATTTCCGTTTACCTTCCGAGTCCGTCATTTTCTCAAATCCGTCGCTCTCTTCGGCCTTGTTATCACCGTACCAGATTGCGTCCTCGTCTTCGTCCTCGTCGAACTCCGCACCGTTCTGTGCCCTATTACTCAACGGATATTTTTCATCCGTTTCATCGTCCTCAAATGATTCTTTTTTTCTGTTAAACAACATTTTTGTCCCTTTTCCCTCATAAAGCCTCATTTATCGGATAAATGAGGCTTTTCATTCATAATCAGTATTCTGCACTTTCCATATACTTCATATACTTCACAACCATCAGTGCGATTTTAAAGGTGATTGCATCATCAAAAACGCGCAAATCCAGATTCGTACTCTTCTGCAGCTTATCCAAACGATACACAAGAGTATTTCTGTGGATATACAGTTGTCTGGATGTCTCGGATACGTTCAGGCTGTTTTCGAAAAATTTATTGATGGTCATCAAAGTTTCTTCATCAAAATCATCGGGTGATTTGCCGTCGAAAATCTCGCGGATGAACATTTTGCAAAGCGGCATCGGGAGCTGATAAATCAGACGTCCGATACCAAGGTTGTTATAGGCAACGACCTTGCGCTCTCCGTAGAAAATCTTGCCGACATCCAGTGCCATCTTCGCTTCTTTATACGATCTGGATATGTCCTTAATTTCATTGACAATAGTACCGTATGCAACGTGAACTTTGCTCATAGCCTCAGTGTTCAGCATGTCCACGATAACCTTTGCGGTATTCATCAGTGTTTCATACGATTCCGTCGGTTTCAGTTCTTTCACAATAATGATATTCTTCTCATCAACCGCCGTAATAAAGTCCTTCGGCTTTCCTGCAAACAGCGTCCGTACCGTCTCCAGGGCATTGGTATCCTTCTCAATCTTCGTCTCAATCAAATAAACGACACGACGTGCTTCTGTCTCGATATGAAGTTTCTTGGCACGATTGTAAATATCTACAAGCAACAGATTGTCCAATAACAGATTCTTGATAAAATTATCCTTGTCGAACCGTTCTTTATATGCAACCAGCAAATTCTGAATCTGGAATGCCGCAAGCTTACCGACCATATAGACATCATCGGAATCACCCTTTGCAAGCAAAATGTACTCCAACTGATGATCATCATAGACTTTAAAGAACTGATAGCCCTGAATCACCTGGCTGTCTGCCGGAGATTCCGCAAATGCAGAAATCAAATTATCATAATTCTCCGTACTGCTCATGGTTGAAGCCAGCGTCTTTCCTTCTGTATCCAAAATACACAGGTCCACTCTTGCGATGCCCTTCATTCCGTCAATCGTATTCTGAAGAATCTGGTTTGAAATCATTTGTTCTTCCTGTCCTTTCGTCTTGATATCCGACTGTACCGTTCCGACAGTCTCCGCTATGCTGACCGGAATTCCAAACAGAATCCCGAATTTTACAATCATACAGATTTTATCACTTTTTTAAGCGTATTTCAAGTAAAAGTGCATAAAGAAAGACAGGGCACATAAAAAGTTCATCTTTTATCCGTCCTGTCTTTACATCCTTTATAATCTTTCACAATGTTATTCAACAAATGATTGCTTTCTTTTGTTCTGCTTCATATTTCATTATCACAGAGTGCTTTTGCTTCATTTGTTTTTCTTCCATTCGTCCAATTGCTCATTTAATGTCTGGCAAAGATTATCATACTTGGTGCCTTTTGATGATACCTGATCCAGGTAATACAAATAATCCGGATTTGCCTGTTTGCTTCCTTCGTAATACATCTTATTGAACAGTTCCGTCACGGCATCATCATATTTGTACAACTCATCCCACTGCTCCTCACTTAATTCCGGAACAAATCCGGTTGTCGGAGAAGCCGACTTGGTATTCATTTCTTCCGTCCACCGGTTCCATTTTTCTTCATCGGCATATCCCCAATATAAAAGAGACGCAATTCTCGGGTCGGAATAGCAGGCACAATAAACCTGCCATGCCAGATCCTTATGCGGTGCATCTTTCAAGATTCCATAAGTTATACCAAGAGAGGTGTGAAACTGATCGGGGAATACTTCATATTGCGTAAAGCCTTGCTTTTCTCCTCGCTGTCCCGCATAGAAGGCCGCAAGGACATCAGCCGGAATCTCTTCTTCGTTGGGATCTCCCTGATTTCCCCATGCTACCGTGATTTTTCCGTTTGCAAAATCTTCATATACCATAGTGAGTAACTCTTTTACATCATCCTGACACAATACATTTGTATAGGTCTGAGTAAACCGGTTAAAATCCGCCTTATACCAATTCCGATATCCGAGAAACGCCAATGTTGCTCCGGAAAACGTATAAAACCTCAGTTTCGCATCCTTATCCGGAATTACTTCCCAGATACGACGTATCGATTCATAACTTCCGTCAAACAGTTCATCAAAGTAACTTGTATACTGATTGTTTACATACAGATATATACCATCATCCGTGTACTGAAGTCTTCTCGGTATTGTGTATGTCACATCCTTTACGGCTATTTTTTCCCATTCCACACCCGCATAATTATTCTTCAGAGCCTGACCTTCTTCGGTTTCGAAATACTCATTCAGAGGCTGGAAATTCTTTTCCACAAATTTATAGTCCATTCCGGGATATTCCCATGCGCAGGAGGAAAGAATATCCGGTGCTGCATTTTGGGAACGTTGATTTTCCACCCATTGTTCATATTCCTGTCCGCCGATATAATACGCATCACGAATAAAATCAATACGACAATTGATTCCTTTTTCGTCAATAAATTTTTGGATTTCTTCTTGTACTTCTTCGCTTGCAGAACCTGAAAAATGCAATGCCCAGACAATATGCGGTGTCGGATCGTCCTCAACCGGAGTCGGCGTACTCGATATTTCCGCTGCTGGGGTCGGCGTACTCGATATTTCCGCTGTCGGAGTTACCTTCGTTGCTTCCGTCGGAGTCGCTAACGGAGTGGTCTCAACACTTCCCGGAGTCATTACCGGTTCGGTCGGTGTTTTGGTCTTCAGATTCTCTGTCGAATTCTCGTTTTCACACGCCGAAAGAAGCAGGGACAATATCACGATTATGGCAATTCTGAAAAACTTCTTTTTCATGTGTTTTCCCTCACAATCTTTATAAGTTTATTTCGTCCTGCCCGGTCATTTCCGATAGCGAAACTGTTCTTAGTAGATTTTTTATGTATCTACCTTTAGGTAGTATAACACGTACCTGGCAGACGTGTCAACACTTTTTTTCTATCATATATATCGTTATACAGGAAAGCATGTCTCTTGCGACATGCCCGCGCCGAGCGCGTATTGCGAGGCAACTAACTGATTCCCTTGCGCGAGTGTGCATCCTCGCGGAGCTTTCTATCGCATAGGACAAAACTGTCCTATACGATAAAAAACCAGTTAAACATCACATATGACAGTATTCCTGAGTCCGTCATGCTCAAAAGCAGCGGAATGACAATTATCGCAATGCTTACGATTGATGCAACAAGAAAACTTTTCAAACGGCTGCACAAAAATGCCGCCGTAATCGTACATAGTACCATTCCGACATATCGTTTCAAGTATATCAGGGTAATCACACCGGCTATTTTCTCCAAGCACCCTTGATATAATACGGTATTCCTTCACAGCTCCTGCGGCTTTGGTAACAAATTCGCCATATTCAACCGCTTCCTTGTATTCCGCTTCCTTCAAAGCATATAATTCCTGTTCCGCAAACAGGTTCTCGCAGTATTTCGGATAGTCTGCATCAAGGTGGATTTTCCCGCCCCGTTTGGTCCGAGGAGTCCATAAATACCTTCCCGAAACGTATAAGAAAAATCATCCAGTACGCATTTTCTTCCGTATTCCTTTTTCAGATTTTCCGTTTTTAATTCCATGGTATCTCTCCGTTATCATTATTTTGATATTTATTTTGCCGTTTCATACCCTTGCAATGAAATTGCATTTTGACCTTCTCCGTTCCAAAAATCTTCCGTTGAAAGATATCCTGCTTCCATACAGATTGCCACAAATATCAATACAATTTTTCGTTTCATAAAAATCTTCCTCTCCATGGATATTCCCATATATTATCAACACACTTCTCATATTTTCTCAAATTTATACCGCTCGCAAAAAGCCTTATTTGAGGTCAACTGCCTTTGCAAAATCATCATGTCTACTATTTGTAGAATAACATATATTGATAGACGGGCCAATACCATTTGGTAGAATTTTTTTATTTTATAACGTCGCCTTCCTTCCGTCCTACGGAAAAGCTCATCATCGGAACAAAAGCATATCGCTTGCGATATGCCCGCGCCGCCTGTGCGTCGCAAAGCGACATATTTCCTCTGCACAGGCGTGTGCATCCTCGCGGAGCGTATTTTTATCTCATAGGACGAACTTTCCTATGATAGAACAAAGCATATCGCTTGCGATATGCTCGCGCCGCCTGTGCGTCGCGAAGCGACATATTTCCTCTGCACAGGCGTGTGCATCCTCGCGGAGCGTTTTTTTATCTCATAGGACGAACTTTCCTATGAGATAAAAAAAGCCCCGCTGATACGATTTGTATCAACAGGGACGAATATACTTCGCGGTTCCACCCTATTTGG
>JAZLJJ010000055.1:0-47781 GCA_045597325.1 Lachnospiraceae bacterium | reverse complement strand
ATGTCGCTTCGCGACGCACAGGCGGCGCGAGCATATCGCAAGCGATATGCTTTGTTCACTTCAAAACAGGGAATTCCGAGATATTGAAAAAAAGAAAAAAGATACAAAAATTACGTTATGAGGAGATACCTTTTCGCTTGCGAAAAGAAGACTTTACCATTATAATAAAAAATGGTGTTACAGGCACAAAAAGAGTCTGAAATGTGTTTGGTGTGACGTTCATATGGGAGGAAGAGCAATGGGAGCAATGGTTACGGTAATTGTCCCGATTTACAATGTCGGGGAATATTTGGAAGAAACCATTCGATCCGTACGGACACAGACGTACCGGGATTTGGAAATTCTGTTGATTGACAACGGTTCTGCCGACAACTCCGCAGAGATTGCGAAGAAGGCAGAGAGCGAGGATTTGCGCTGTCGGTATGTGGTGACGGAGGAGACCGGAGTATCCGGAGCAAGAAATCACGGAATTCGAATTGCGACCGGAGAGTACCTCATTTTTGTGGACGGAGATGATATTCTGCCGAAACAGGCAGTGGCTTTGTATATGTCCGAAATGGAGAAGCGTCAGGCCGATATCGGAATCGGACAGATGGAAGAATTTCATATTGCGGGAAGCGGCATTTATCGTGCAACCGGACGATTATCCGAAAAAACGGAAATCCCGATGTGGGATACCGATTTGCTGTGGACGTTTATGATTAGCGGAAAGTGTTACCGGACCCGGTGGATTCGGGAACGGAAGATTGAGTTTCCGCCGCTTCGTTTTTCGGAGGATGGCGTATTTTTCATGAATTGTGTTTATGAAGGTGCACGGCTGACGGGAATTTCCGGAGTGACCTACGGATATCGCAAGCGCAGCCCGCTGTCGCCGAATCCTTCGGTTACGGGACGTCGGGAGAAGGAACTGTGGAATCATTTTGAAGAAGCACATAAGCGCATCCTGTCGATGGCGGAACGTGCGGTACAAAACGGCGGCGAAACCGGAAATCCGGCACCGGACGGATATTTGCAGGCGGTATGGGACAAATTTGCGAGAAGCATTCTGAAGAATTTCTATTGCTGCCCGTGGAACCTCTCAGACGATGTTTCGGAGGCGGTTGTCGGATGTTTGAATCATGCACTTCGACAGCTGACCGAATCCGGACGGGCGGCGATTGAGGCGGCCTTTCCGGAATTACAGCTGAGTCCCGTTGCGAATCCGGATGTCTATGCGGCAAGCCCCAAAATGATTCTCTGGATTTCCGCCAAAATGAATGAAAATGATGTTGCATTAATGCTGCGAACGTTATATTCGCAGACCTTTGCGCCGTTTGTGACGGTGCTTCCGGAAAGTATGCAGACATGGGATTTTGTATATGGAAATATTATTTATGTGACACCGGAACAGACGGTTTTGGATGTTTTGAATCATTTGCAGATACCGGCGCAGGAAACGGTTTCGGTTTTGAAACTGACGGAGCCGGTTGTGTTTCCGACCGAGACTTTGAAAAAGGCATGGAAAACGGATGCAAAGGATAATGTTCGGATTCCGAAACTGCGATATCGGAGCGAACAGTTTGAACCGGTCGGCTGGACAACGGGATTGCATAAAGCAAAGCGACGAATTGCACGAATTACGGAGGCGAGACGGCTGGGACAACTCATTTTGTACCGATATATGCAGAAGGATGAAAAATGGGTACGGTCCGAAACGGAAACCGATTGCCGGGAACCTGTATTTGTCGGAGAATAACGTAGGAGGATGCGATGGACATCGGGATCATTACCTTTCATTTCCCGTATAATTGCGGGGCGGTTCTGCAATGCTACGCACTGCAGACGGTTTTGGAACGGCAGGGGCACAACGTTTCCGTGATTGACTATCGACCGTGGTATCATCAGAACCGATATACGGTCAAGAAGAATCCGTTTACCGTTGCCCGTGCGAATTTCCTGCGGGACAAAGAAACGCGGCCGTTGTGGAAACGTACGATGTCCTACGGACGCTGGTTTGCGAAAACTGCACTGGACCGGTCTTTACGCAGGGAAAATGAGGCGAGTGACCGATTGTTCCGGGAATTTCGGGAACAGTATCTTCATACGACGAAATGCTATCGGACGTTGAAAAGCCTGCAGAAAAATCCGCCCAAAACGGACTGCTATATTGCGGGAAGTGACCAGCTGTGGAATGAACGATTGACGGGGGATTCGTTTGACCCGGCGTATTTTTTGGATTTCGGACCGGATACGGTGCGACGGATGTCCTATGCGGTCGGTGTGTATATGGATGCGGAACGACCGACGGAGAAACAGAATGCGGACCGGTTGAACCGGTATTTGGATCGGTTTGAGGGAATTTCCGTAAGAGAACAGCGCGGGAAGGAAATGATTCTCGCAATACGAAAAGAGGATGAAATCCGGGTGGATGCCGATCCGACGCTGTTGGCGGACTGTGCGGATTACCGGAAACTGATGAAGAAACCGGATGGGCTGCAGCCGGGAGAGTATATTCTGACATGTACGATGGGCGATGAATCGGAACAGGAAGTGTTTGAAACCGCAGACCGAATCGGTCGGGAGCGGGGGCTTACGGTTATTCATTCGATGGCTTATCCGAAACGTCGGAGAGAAGATGGAAACAATGTGCTGATGGGACCGTGCGAATGGCTTTGGGCCGTTGACCATGCGGCATTGGTTGTGACCAACTCATATCACGCCGGTGTTTTTTCCGTTTTATTTCACAAGCCGCTGATTGCGGTACCGCATACAGTGACCGGGTATCGAACGGAAGAACTGCTTGGCAAACTCGGCTTGTCCGAATTGTTGCGAGGCGATGGGAAAGAACCGAATCCGGCGGTTTGGCAGGAGTCGGATAACAAGATACAAGAAATGAAATCGGAAAGTATGGCATATTTAGTGGTATTAACAGAGAAGTATTCTTGACAAAACGAAAAAGCTTTGATAAAATTTTGTTGTGTGGGCACTTGCCGTGAATAGGACGAAAAGCTAGTCCTGTCATAGGAAAATGCCGGATACGGTTTCCGGGAAAACCGGGGGAGTCGGTAAAGAAGGAGTAGCATAGATGGAAGAAAAGCCGCAGTTAAGTATTATTGTTCCGGTCTATAACGGAGAACAATACTTGGCAAGATGTCTGGATTCGCTTGTACAACAGACGTATCAGCCGATTGAAATTTTAATAATGGACGATGGATCGACAGACGGAACTCCGGCATTGTGTGATACTTATGCCGAACGGTATCCGTCTATTCGTGTGTCTCACATTCCGAACGGCGGAGTCGGAAATGCAAGAAATCTCGGTATGCAGCAGTGCAGCGGAGAGTATGTTCAGTTTTGCGATTCCGATGACTGGTTGGAACCGGATTGCTGCCAGACCATGATGGATGCCATTTTGGCACAGAATACAGACGTGGCATGTTTCGGATGGATGACGGATGACGGACAGGGCAAGATTTCCGATGAAACCGAGAACGGCTTTACCGGATATGGCGGTCAGGATGAGTTTTTTACGGCAATCCTGAGCAAGGCCGGAAATTTGGGTGGAAAACAATGGTACGGCAATTACATTTGGAATAAGATTTATCGGAAAGAGAAATTATTCGATGAGAACGGAAATCTGATTCTGTTTGATACCACGGTAAAAGTTGCCGAGGACGGCATTTGGCTTGTGGAAATCGGAAAACAGATGAAAACGGCATATTTCTGCAAGACGCCGTTCTATCATTATTTTGCAAATCCCGGAAGCGTTATGAGAACCAAAGAGAAGTTTATGGAAACCCGTTTGGAATCCGAAACCTCTCATTTGAGAATGCTTCGCTCCCTGAAAGATTATAATATCGCATATTATCGGATTCATCAGAAAACCTGTCTGGATTATTTCTGGGGTGTAACCAAATCGAAACCGGCCGATGTGACGGTGGAATTTATCCAAAAATCAATGAATAATCTAATCGCCATGTACGATGGAAAAATCACACTCGACATGGCAAAATCCATTCATTACTATATGAAAGCGGCGCAGGAATACCGTGATGTGAAAGCCGGAAAAACAGTGGTTAACCCGGCAAGCGATCCGGATGCGGCTGCGCGGCCGTCCTTTTGGACAAGAGTCAAAAATAAAGTAAAGCGGGTAACGAAATCATGAGTAAAGTCGGAATTCTGACATTTCATCGTGCAATCAATTACGGTGCGCTGATGCAGGGATATGCATTGCAGGAAGCACTTCGGGAAGTCGGTCAGGACGCCTATATGGTGGACTTCCGGGCAAAGTACATTGAAAATGCGTATCGTCTCCTGTGGGGTCTTCAGAAGAACAGTTGGACCAGCTGGAAACGAACAATTCGCAATATCCCCGGGGTACGCTCCAAAAAGAAGAAATTCCGGGATTTTGCAAACCGGTATTTACGTCTGACCAAATCCTGCAAATCCGGGAACATCAAGGACGTAACGGCGGATTTTGATGCGCTGATTACCGGCAGCGATCAGGTATGGAACATGGATGTATGCGGAAATGAGCGTGCATACATGCTGGATTTCCTCGACGACAGCCGTCGGAAATGTTCGTATGCGGTCAGCATCGGCGGATACAAATTCAACGATGAGGAACTGGCACTTCTGAATGGATTCGGAAAGCTGTCCATGCGGGAACCGAGTTCTTCCGCATATTTGGCGGGAGAAACCGGACGCGAAGTCAATACCAATGTCGATCCGACGCTGCTGCTCGGCGGAGAGAAGTGGAAAACCCTTGTGGAACCGAATCAGGAGAAACAGGAGTACATTTTCCTGTATTCCGTTCATCCGCAGAATCATCTGGTGGAAGAGGCCAAGAAACTGGCGGCAAAGGAAAACCTCAAGATTATTCATTTGCACAACCGTGTTAAGAGCGAGCTGAAGGAAAGCGAAGAGGGAGTGGAAGTCGTATTTAACCTGTCCCCGACCGAGTTCCTGTCATATATCAATCATGCAAAATATGTTTTGACGAATTCGTTCCACGGAACGGTATTTTCCATCATTTTCCATAAGCAGTTTAAGTCGGAACTGGAAACCAAGGGCGGATTTAACAACCGTGTTTGGGATCTGCTGCAGAGCCTTGGACTGGAACGCCGCGTACTGGAGCCGATTGCATACTATAACGAGGGTGCAACGATTCAGGAATCGGTGAACTGGGATGATGTGGAGACGAAACTGGCGAACCTGAGAAAGGGTTCTGTCGAATATATTAAAAATATAGTTTAGAATATTGCAGTAATATAACCGGAGGGTATTTCTATGGCAGTAATGTATTCCAAAATTAAGAGTGTCCAGTACCTTGTGGCACTGATGAAGGCACATAACATCCGACATGTGGTTCTGTCGCCGGGTGGACGGAATATTCCGATTAACCATTCGCTGGAACAGGACGAATTTTTTGATTGCTACTCCGTTGTTGACGAGAGAAGCGCGGCTTATTTTGCACTCGGTCTGGCAAAGCAGTTTCAGGAGCCGGTTGCGATTTGCTGTACCTCGTCCGTAGCGGCAAGCAACTATCTCCCGGCCATTACGGAGGCATTTTACCTGCATGTTCCGTTGCTCGTTCTGACCTCCGACCGTCATCCGTATATGCTTGACCAGATGGAAAATCAGATGATTGACCAGGTTGATATGTACAAAAACTTCTGCAAGCTTTGCGTAAAGCTTCCGATGGTGGTCAATGCAGAGGATGAATGGTATTGCCAGAGAAAGATTAATGAGGCTATTTTGGAACTTTGTCATCATGGTTCCGGCCCTGTTCAGATCGATATTCCGATTGCCGGGGAAATCGGCATGTACACAGAACCCGAGCTTCCCAAGGTGAAGGTAATTAAACGTCTGGAGTATAAGAGACGGGAATCCGAATGGAAGGAAAAACTGGCGGAACTGAAGGAAGCCAAGAGAATCCTGGTTGTCTGCGGTGAGCAGGGAATGCCCGGTAAGGATTTGAGTGAAGCCATTTCCAGATTCGGTAAGAAATATAATTGTGTTATTGCAACGGAGAAGGTGTCCAATGTTGCCGGAACCGGTGCTTTGGAACTGTTCGGTGCGGCACAGGTTATTCCGCTGGATAAGTTCAATGCGGAATTTAAGCCGGATATCGTGATTTCCTTCGGTGGAAATTTTGTTTCCCGAATCAAGGATTTGCTGCGTGCCCGTCACGATGATGTGACTCATTGGCTGATTGATGAGGCGGGAAGCATTTGCGATGTATTCAAATGCCTGACAACGGTATTTGAATGTACACCGCTCGACTTCTTTGAGTATTTTGCATCCGGTGCCGGATTGACCATGTCCAACAACCGCAAGTACTATGATTTGTGGGCTGAATATGCCAAATCCGCAGAGTATCCGGAATTTGATTACAGCAATTCGTATGCGATTAAGGCGTTGTCCGAAAAGATTCCGTCCGGCTCTCTGATGCATCTCGGAATTCTCAATGCGACACGAATTATGTCCCACTGCAAGACGGCCGAGGACATTACCGCATACAGCAATATCGGTGCATTCGGCATCGACGGTTCGATGTCCACATTTGTCGGACAATCCGTTGCGGCACCCGATAAACCGGCCTTTTTGGTTATCGGTGACCTCAGCTTCTTCTACGATATGAATGCGCTGCAGATTCGTCATTTGGGCAAAAATGTCCGTATTATGATGATTAACAACAGCGGTGCTGCGGAGTTCCATTTCTTCATGGGTGAGAAGACCATTCCGACCCTGAACAGACATATCGCTGCCGAGCATTTTACAAGTGCGGAAGGCTGGGTACGGACCAAGAACTTCAAGTATCTGAGTGCACACAGCGCCGAAGAATTCGACCGGAATCTTCCGGAATTTGTCAAGGAAGACAGCGATGTGCCGATTTTCTTTGAAGTATTTACCGACAAGAAGGCCGATGCGGAAAAACTGAAGGCATTTTATGCGAAATTCAAACCTCCGGTAAAAAAATAGATAAGCTCCGGCAGGCCGTTAAAAAATTACTGAAAAGGGAGTAGAGCAATGGACACTGTTACGTTAAGAAACGGCAATACGATGCCGCAAATCATGCTGGGTTCGTTCCAGATGAAGTCTCAGGATGAAATGGACGGAATCGTACGGGCTGCGGTGCAGGAAGGGGCTTTCGGCTTTGATACGTCACCGAGCTACAAAACAGAGGAACCACTTGCCAATGCCATTCATTCGGTAATGAAAGAGGACAGTACAATCAAACGGGAGGATTTTTTTCTGACTTCGAAAATTGACTCCTGGCAGATGATTGCCAAGAAGGGAGATATTCGCTCCTATGTGGCATCCATTCTGAAAAAGACCTGCTTAGAGTATTGGGATCTCCTGCTGATACACTGGCCCCAGCCGGAGAATTTTGTCGATACGTGGAAATGTATGGAAACGTTGTACGAGGAAGGTATCGTTAAGAATATCGGAATATGCAACTGTCAGGTACGGCAGTTCCGTTTGCTGGAGCAAAATGCGAATATCTGTCCGTTTGTTGCACAGAATGAAATTCATCCGATGAACATCGAACAGGAAGTTTTCGAGTATTGCAGGGAACATGAAATTGTTCTCGAAGCATACAGCCCGATTGCGAGAATGCTTCCGATGGTGAAAAATAACGCACTGTTAAACATTCTGGCTGCCAAATACAATATGAGTGTGGCTCAGTTGATGCTGAAATGGCATGTTCAGAGAGGACTTGTTCCGGTTGTGAAGACAAGCAATCCGAAGCGTGTGGAAGAAAATACCAATCTCGGTCCCGTTGTTTTGGAGGATGCCGATATGAAGGCAATCAGCGGGCTGGATCAGCATTTTAAGATTTTTATGGAATCCAGATGCTGCCCGGGATTTTAATCAAAAAACGGATGAAATGAGAAAGGACGACTGGGATGAAAAAGAAGTATCTTCCATGGATAATCGGGATTGCATTTGCGCTTGTTGTGGCGGCATTGTTTATTTTCGGATTATGGTATATCGGAGCCCTGCTGTTGCTGTTGCCGGTGGCGGGAGCTGTGTATATTTGGGTTTACAGAAACCGTTTGAGCGAGAAACTGCTGAATAAACAGAAACCGACCAGTTATTTTACCGATCTGACGGGACGAAATATGGCGGGTCTCGTAGTCGGCGGCAAAAAGACGTGGCAGTATTTGGAACTGCCCAAGTCGGCGGATATTTATCGGGCCGTAACATTTGGCTCTACGACACCGATGCTTTTGAACATCATGAAGACGTATTTCAGCCATGTAAAGAAACAGGGCGATGTATATTTTGTATATGACAGCGAAGATGCGATGTTTGAACGGAAGGTTACGGTGGAAGACAACAAATTCATCCATCAGCACCTGTTCCTTGAACAGAAGATTACCATCGACAATAAGGCATATGCAAAATCCTACGATCAGGATCCGAAGTTTATGAGAGAACTGGTGAAAAATACCATCCAAAAGAAGCTCGGAGAGTTTGAGGGAAGTACATGGACGTTGGAGGAAAAGGTTACCGGAATTTCCGAGAAGACGGCCGAAAAAGTTCTGGCGTTGCTTCAGACGGTTATTGAATTCTGTCAGGAACGTGACCTGAAGCCCCACATTTTGCTGATCAACAAAGCAACTGAGGTGGAATTCCGAAATAACAAGCTGATGACCACCTTGAATAAAAAATACGGAAACGTGGCTTCTGTAATCTTCAATGCCGACGAGTTAAACCGGACCATTGCCGGCTGAGAAGGACAAACCGGAAATATAGGATAAAGCGTATTTAAAAACCGTCTCAACCCCTTGTGAGGACTTGAGACGGTTTATTTTATCTCATAGGAAAGCTCGTCCTATGAGATAAAAACGCTCCGTGAGGATGCACACGCCTGTGCAGAGGAAAACTGTCGCTTCGCGACGCTCAGGCGGCGCGAGCATATCGCAAGCGATATGCTTTGTTCATTCTCATAGGAAAGTTCGTCCTATGAGATAAAAAAACGCTCCGCGAGGATGCACACGCCTGTGCAGAGGAAAAATGTCGCCTCGCGACGCACAGGCGGCGCGAGCATATCGCAAGCGATATGCTTTGTTCAAACAAGATTGAGGCCGGACAAAACATGTCGGCTGTCGGGCGGTCAATCGTTAAGAAGCGATTTCAGATGCTCAGCAACACGCTCCGCGGAACCGCCGTCCTGATGAAGGAAGAACCGGGAGGTAAAATCCGGGTCACATACGGCAATGGATTCCGGTTTGGAAAGCTGTCGGAGAAGGTCCTGCCAATCGGTGCAAAGAGTACCGGGAGCAAACTGTTCCATCGGAAAATAGAAATTCCGGCCGGTCCGATATTCTGCAAGGTCAAAGGTGTAAAACAGCATCGGAATATGTAAAATGGCTGCTTCGAATACGACCGAGGAATAGTCGGTAATCAGCACATCCGTTGTAAACAAAAGGTCGTTGATGCGTTCTTCCGGGAGAACCAGAATTCGCGGATTGTCGGAAACCGGAACCTGTTTGACAAACGGATGATGACGAACTATCAGACAGGCATTTTCCGGAAGCACCGAGAGCAGTTCCTCATAATTGACAACATCTTCGGGGTAATACGCATCGCGGATTCCGTGTCCTCGAAAGGTCGGTGCGAACAGGACGGTAAACGGTTTTTCGGATTGGCCGTTTCGGGTAATCGGAGCAAGAACCGGGTACCGGTCCCAAAGCTGAACCCGTGTGGCCAGAGCATAATCCGGACGATAGAAGCAGTCGGTTCTCGGAACACCGAGAGGGAGAATGCAGCTTCGGGAAATGCCGAAGGCTTCCGCATAAATCGGAATCAGATTATCGGAACTGACATATGCGTAGTGATAGGTTCGGTGGCTTTTGGACGCAAGCGACAGGCCACCCGGAAGTCCGAAGTGAGAATATCCGAACTGCTTAAATGCTCCGCAGGCGTGCCATAACTGAATCAGACGGGATTCCGAACGCAGCATAAATTCGTTTAGCTCCGGAAGAAACTCGTTGAGTACAATCAGCCCGGCTCCGGCCAGCTCGTCCGCATATTGGCGTAACTCACGCTTTGTCATAGATTGTATTTGCGGTACGGGAATGTGCGTCCGTACCCGGCAGGACGGTGTCAGAAGCGGATAAATTTCATCAAAATTATCGCCTAACGGACCGCCTCGTTCACTGAGAAGAAGAATGCCGTCCGGTTGTTTGGAACGACATGCTTTCCGGTAATATCCTTCCAACGCGAAAATTCTGCGGTCCCGTTTGGAATATCCGGTTCCCGCAAAGGAACGTAACATGCCGTTGACATGATACATGAGTGCACGCATACCGGATTTGCCTGCACATTCCGGCCGTTTCGCGGTAATTCCGCACAGAGCCGCCAATCCGTGAACGGTAAATGCCGGTAACAGGAAAATACCGACGGCACGACGAACCCTGCGTTTCCGATAGGACATCGGGACAACCGGGAACGGCATGGGAAAGGAGTCATGGAAATCCGTTTCCAAAGCCGGGAGAAGCGATGTATCCAAAACCGATACCGAAACCGTCGTACCTTTGTCAACATGAAAGAACAAATCGGCAACCGGATATTGACAGGAATATTCCGTTCCCGTTCCGGAACTGTCGGGAATCGGTAACAGACGTTCTTCCGAACCGGCTTGAAAGACAATCGTATATCGGTGAGAATCGGGAGCAGAATCCGGCAGGGAGACCGTAATACAATAGTGTTCCTCCTGAAAATGACCGCAAATGGAACAATTTCGGTTTTCGGTGCTTGGCATGAGTTCTCCTTCCCGATACAAATGACGTATCATATTTCAAAAAATCGATTTTTTTACAGGCATTTGTATTATATCGTAAGAGAAAACAGAATTCAACAAAATCACGAAATATATGAAAAAGAATGTTATTGTCAACTGTCGAAAAGCGTGCTAAACTGTACAGTAGATGTGTCTTTTTTACAGTTTTCTATGCGGGAGGATTATATGAAAAACAAGGTGACAAAGAAATTTTTTTGGATTTTAATCGGACTGCTGGCGATATCGCTGAGTATGTCTTCCGCAATGGCGAAGGAATCGCCGCATAACGAAACCGATCCGAACAAAATCCCGGGCGTTCAGGTTACCGTGGATTCGGAAATCGGAACAGAGCGGGTTACGTTCACGGAGTATAAGCCGGTAGCCTATGATTCGATGCCGTTATATACGAGCCGTGCAGCGGCAGCGGCATGTCTGAGAAATGCGATGAAAAACCGTGAAGCATATGTGGAATTCCGGTATGAAATTCCGGGTGCGGTAACGTCGGACCGTCTGCTGGAGGAACTTCGGGCCGTATTTCGGGCGGCCAAGGTTCATACCGGTGTGCCGGATGAAGGGGATTATCTGGAATGGCATTATGCACGGGCGGGCTTTTCCGCATATGAGTATTATTACAGTTCTGTGACGAATACCTCCACGGGATACTTTTCGTATACGCTGGAATATTATACTTCGTTAGAGGAAGAGAATACGTTCAAAACGCTGGTCGAGTATCTGTTCGAAGAAGATCGCGTCGATTTGATGGATGATGCCGAGAAGATTCTGTATATATATAATTTACTGACGGAAAATGTGACGTATGCATCGAAGGATTATACTCATCCGGAGTATGAGTCCGTTAAGAAGTATACGGCGTACGGTGCGCTGGTGAATGACTGGGCTGTCTGCCAGGGAATTGCCAATGCCATGTATTATATGCTGTTGCGTTCCGGAATCGATTGCCGTATGCTGACCGGAGCAAATCACGCATGGATTATTGTCAAATACGGAGACTATTATTACTACTGCGATCCGACCTGGGATCTCGGATATAACGAATCCAATTATACCTATCTGATGCGTGGCAAAACGGACCGCAGTTCGAGCGGACAGCGGTTCACGGATGAACATTTTCAGGAATCTCCCGCATTGACGAGTGAATTTGAAAGCAAATATCCGATTGCTCCGACAGGAATTGATTTGCCCGGACAGGTTATTGTGCCGAATCATATTGATGCACCGGTAATTTGCTCAATCGACAAATATTATAACTCACCGGGTAATATCGAGGAATGCGGCGGTTTGTTGATTCGGTGGTTTCAACCGGATTACGCCAATGCATACCGTATTTATCGAAAAGTCGATAACGGAACATATTCCCTGTATTACAATGAATATGACGGGTTAGAGCTGATGGACTGGGATGTCAAGTACGGAAAGACGTATTCGTATGTTATTGTTCCGCTCTATATAGGAACTCAAAAGATTGTAGTAGGAGATAAATCCGCGCCGATGTCCTATCAGCTGGAAGTGACTCCGTTGACGTCAAATGAACTGAAAGGAACGACCCAGGGCCTGAACTGCAGGATTGACTGGAAGCAGTCTCAGGAGGCTTCGGGATATTATGTTTATCGGAAAGAAAGCAAGGGAAATTATGTGTTCCTCGGCGGTGTCGGCAAAAACACCGTATTCTATAACGATACAAATGTAGAATACGGAAAAGTATATACATATACGGTTATTCCGTTTGTTAAGCTGGCATCGGGTACTGTTTGGAAAGCCAACAGTAATGAAAGCGGGACGGTTCTTCTGATGCCGCAACCGGTTATGCCTAAGGTTACCTGCGAGAGAACATCCGGAACATCGGCAAGCATCAGTTGGAATCCGGCCGGTGATGCGGATGGATATGAAATCACAATTATCGGTTATGGGGATGATTCGCGTGCCGATTTTGTGGTTGACGAAGCATCCGGAAAAACCAAATGGACGATGAACGGATTTACCTTGACAAAGGGGGCCGACAAGTCGGGAAAGAGTTATACCGTTACGGGCCTGAACACGAATCGGATTTATCTGGTTTTGGTTCATTCCTTTGTCTATACCAAATCCGGACAGACTGTCGGTTCGTATTCTGAAGATGCAGACTGGATTGTATTGAGAAATGCTGCGAAAGAGGCAAAACTGACATCGTTGGCAGCAACCGGACCGAATTCGGTTAAGCTGACATGGCAGGCGCCGTCAAAGGAAACAAGTCAGGCAGCACCCGTAACGGAAACTGTCAAATATGAAGTGTACCGTTCGATGAACGGAACCGATTTTACTAAGATTTCAACCCAATCCGCAACGTCCTTCTCCGACAGCGGATTAAAGGAAGATACCACATACTATTATAAGATTATTGCAAGGTACGAAAATTCCCGTCATTTGATTTACGGCATGTCGAGCGGAACCGGAAAGGTTCTGACAGACCCGGATATGAATATTGCACCGAGTTCGCTGAAGGCACCGGACAATTTGACAGCAAGTGCGGGCAATTCAGGCATTGTTCTGAAATGGAATGAGATTCGCAAAGCAACCGAGTATCGCATTTACAGAAAGCCGGAAAACGGATCCTGGGCATGGTGTTCCAATGTTTCGGCTGGAACATTGACTTATACCGATACCAAAGCAATTGCAAATGAGACCTACACATATTTGATATATGCGGCTTACAATAAGAACGGAGTAACTGTAAAGAGTCCCCAGTCCAAGCAGGTTTCCGCAAAACTGTCCCTGAATGCGGCGTCAAATGTTACGGCGCGGTTTAGTGCAGGAAAAATTACGGTCACATGGAATAAGTCAACCGGAGCCAGCGGATATTATTTCTATCGGTCGGTGAACGGCGGTTCGTACAAATATGTCGGTAACAGGACACAGACGTCCTATACGGATTCCGACGTGGAATACGGAACATCGTATTCATATGTTGTTGTCGCATATTCCCAAAAATCCGACGGAACAATTGTAAAAGCCACAAACTCTCTTGTTACATGCAAACCGGAACTGAGTACACCGGTATGTACAAAGATTTCAAGACTGACGACAACATCGGCACAGCTGACATGGAAGGCATGCACCGGAGCCGGCGGATATTATGTATATCGTGCTTTGCCGGGTGAAAAATATGCTTTCGTGGGTGGAACGACCAAGACGACCTATACCGATAAAACACTGACGGCGGGCAAGGAATACTTCTATAAAGTGGTTGCATTTGTGAAGAATGCTTCGGGCACGGAAGTAAAGAGCGGGTACTCCGCATGTGTCAAGACAAATTCGATGAAGCCGGCCTTTACATCAATTACCTCAACGGGAACGACGTCCATTCGACTGAATTGGAATAAGGTCAACGGAGCTACGAAATATTATGTATATCAGAGTGACGGAAGCGGATATTCGTATGTCGGTGAAACAACGGCATTGTCGTATACCGCTACCGGATTAAAAAAGGGAACGGTTTATTATTACAAGATAACCGCGGTTGTGGTTTCGGGAGATAGTGTATCGGAAGGACTTTTGTCGGATTTCGGCGCATGCAAGACCAAATCCTGAATCGTGTAAAATGCCCCGGATATCGTAATATTGATTTATGGGAATACAGAGAGACTGCAATTCTGCAGTCTCTCTTTTTCGTGCAGGGGATACAATCCCGTGCACGAAAAAAGAAGCTCCGCAAGGATGCACACGCTTTTGTAAAGGAGACGTCGCATACGCGACGCAAAAGCGGTGCCGCATGCCGAACGACGGCATGCGAGAAACAGTGAATGGGATACAATCCCATTCGCGAAAAAGAAGCTCCGCAAGGATGCACACGCTTTTGTAAAGGGAGATGTCGCATACGCGACACAAAACAGCAAAAACTGCAAATTTGTAATATATTCCGTCAAACGCACTGCAACAGTTTTGCAACAAAATACAATGACAAAAGTGCTTAAATGCAATAAAACAAGTCAAAACAGAACGAAAAATGCTGAATTATACGCAAATGTAAAGAAAAATGCGCTTTCCATACAATTTGATTTATGTTACAGTGAACATGTTGATAGATTGTATTTGGCAGTCGGTTTGCCGGAAAGGTTGCAGCATGAGAAAAATCCACGGAAAACTTCTTATTTTCATAACTCTGATGGTAGCGATGATGGTGTCGGCTGCAACCGTTGCTGTTGCGGATGAAACATATGAACCGACCGCAATCGGTGTCGTAACGATTACCGAAGACCACGCGGTTATGAATTCGGCTGCCGGATCTGCGGATGACGAATTTTATTACACCAATGTCAAAGATGCGGGCGCGTTTCTGAGAACCCGGATGATGCAGAGGGAAACACTGGTGGAGATTCCGTACACCAGGCAGGGACGAATGGATTACGATTTACTGCTTCAAATCGTGCAGGAAGCACTTCAGCATACCGGATGCGCCGGAGAAGGCGATAACCTGTATTATCAGCTGAAATGGTATTCCTACGGATATCACGGTCGTTACAACAACGTTACCGATATTACAAAGGGAATCATCAGTGTTAACTGTGAATATATGGATACCTTGGAACAGGAACAGGCATTGGAGAGCAGGGGAAATGAAATCCTGAAAAGTCTGAATCTGAACGGGAAGAGTGATTCGTATAAGATTAGTGCCATTTACAATTATCTTTGTAAAAACGTGGAGTACAAATATTCGGACGATACCGATTGGATGAAATATACCGCATACGATGCGCTGGTAAACGGAACGGCCGTTTGTCAGGGATATGCGAACGCATTTTATTTCCTGCTTTGCAAAGCGGGTGTGGATTCCCGGATTGTGACGGGATTTGCGGATAACGGCGAAAGTCATGCATGGAATATCGTGCAGTATGGAAAATCGTATTTTCAGTCGGATTCGACGTGGGATGTAAATCATACGCCGGCGTTATATTTTATGAGAGGCAGCCGGATGGAACGTCATATCCTTAAGGATACCTTTACGACGGAAACATTTGCGAAACAGTATCCGATTCCGAATACGGATGCGGAACTGCTGCAAATCCCGGACACTCCCGAAGTGACCGCAAAAACCGATCTCAAGTCCGTTACTCTGAACTGGAAACAGGTGACAAATGCATACGGATACTACATTTACAGAACCGATGCGGACGGAACCGGATATTCGTTCCTCGGCGGAACCAGGAGAAATACATATACGGATACGACGATTGATGTCGGCCACCGGTATTTTTATAAAGTTGTTGCGTTTACCCAAAACTCTGCAGGAGAACAGCAGAAGGGCGGTTATTCCAAAGCAGTCGGAATTCGTCCGGTTCCCGGAACGACAACGGTGACCGAACTGAAGCAGGAATCCGCAACAGCGATTACACTGACATGGACGACGACCCCTTATGTCAAGGGATACATCATTTATCGAGCGGATGCGACCGGAACGTTCCGTTATCTGGCGGCAACGTTAAAGACCTCGTATACCGACAAAACGCTCAAGAGCGGTAGTACCTATCGATACAAAATCGTTCCGTATTGCAAGGATTCCGGGAATGCCAACGTGGAAGGAACGGCATCCGCCATCGTTGCAAATGAACGGAAAGCAGCACCGGCCATCAGCCAGATTACAGCAGTTTCGTCCGGGAAAATCCGTCTGACACTGACCGGCGGTAAGGCCGGCACCGTATATCGGATTTACCGATGCGAACAGGGCGGTACGTATACGTGCGTCGGAACGGCAAACGGCACGACGTTTACCGACACCGGGCTGACGAAGGGCACAACCTATTTTTACAAGATTACGGCAGTTGAGACAATCGGAAATACCCGGTATGAGACCGAAAAATCATCCTTTAAGGCAGCAAAAGCACAATAAACGGAAAATGACTGATCTCTCCTTAACGAATAAAGCACACATGGAAATGAGGCTCGCAGACAATGCTGAGCCTTATTTTCATGGATGGAATTCCGACAAAATCTTGAGCGACGTATGAATTTATGATACAATGGATTATCAAAGTTTCGAAAAATACCGGCGGAAATGCCGGGTTCGGACAGTCGAAATCCGATTTACGTCTGCCCTTATATATTGCGGAATGTCAGAATGTTTTCGGCGGACAGCCGAAGAAAGGAAGCGAATTTCCCATGAAAAAACGAAGAATCAGGTGGATTACAGCGATTGGCAGCAGTGCTGTTGCGGTTGTTTTGGCATGTCTTATGGGCATGTCCGTTCGGGCAACCGGCGCAACGGCACAGAGCGGCGTTGTCGGAATGAATCGGGTGTCGGTTACGGCAGGGACGGAAACACGGCTCGGATTTGTGCCGGCAACAACGGGAGATTATTCATTTCACACGCTGCAGGGCGATACATACGGGAAACTGTACGATGCCTCGATGAAACTGCTGGTCGAGGATGACGATTCCGGAAACGGATACAATTTTCATCTGGGAGCCCGATTGACGGCCGGAAAACAGTATTATATCGGTATTTCCGATACCGTTTCGGAAACGGTAACGGTGGTCATTGCGAAGGCGGAAACAAAATCGGGAAAATGCGGTGCCAACGCGACATGGTCCTATCAGAACGGAGTGCTGACCATCACGGGAACCGGCGCTATGTACGGGTATGACGAATCGATGCTGTCGTCCAAGCTGCCATGGTTTTTGCAGACACCGTTTATTCGGGAAATCGTAATCGGAAAAGGGATGACGACTGTCGGGCAAAATGCTTTTTCGGAAACCAAGGCACTGACGAAGCTGACCCTTCCGTCCGGTTTGAAGACAATCGGCAGTTATGCATTTTTCGAGTCGGGTATAGAGAACGTTACGCTTCCGGACAGTCTGACGGGCATCGGAGATTACGCATTTGCCTTCGGGGGCCTGACATCGATTCGCATTCCGGCAGGCACAAAAACGTTTGGAGCGTATGTCTTCGAAGGAACTCCGTGGCTTATGCGGCAGGACGGATTTGTGGTGCAAAACGGGACTCTCTTGCGGTATCTCGGGCAGAGCAGTGTGGTGGCGGTGCCGAATACGGTAGCCGAAATTGCGGGAGGCGCATTTAACTTCTGTGACGGGATTCGTGAACTGACGGTGCCGGTTTCGGTTATGACCGTCGGGAAAGAAGCATTTGCAAACTGTATCGGATTGGAAAAACTGACCATCAATGCAAAACTTCGTGTGATTCCGGGAAAAATGTGCTCGCAGTGTCTGGAACTGCGCGAGGTGTCACTGACAAAGGGATGCATTTATCTTGACCCGTATGCGTTTGAAGGGTGCACTTCACTGGGCCGTGTGGTTCTGCCGGACGGCCTGCAGATTATCGGGGAGGGAGCATTTGCCTATTGTCCGTCGTTAACCGATGTGACGATACCGAAGTCTGTGACGACAATCGGAGAGTATGCTTTTTTCGGAACGGCGCTTTCTTCGGTGACATTGCCGGAACAGCTTCGTACCATTGGGAAAATGGCGCTGGCCGGAACCGGGCTGAAACAGGTGGTGATTCGTGACCCGGCGGAGACAATCGGGGACGGTGCGGTCGGATGCGACGGTTCGGGAAAACCGGTGTCCGGATTTATCGTATACGGATATCGAGGAAGTGAAGCGGAGAAATTTGCGGAACGAAACAAATTAAAATTCGTCGGTCTGCGGCCGCAGGAGACATCGATTACGACAATTGAAGCAGGCAATCACGGAATTACTCTGTCATGGAAAAAATCATCCTATGCGACGGCATATTACATTTATCGTGCCACGCCGGGAGGTGAGTTCAAATATCACGGACAGACGACGATGGTACTGTTTACGGACGGACGTGCGGTTCCCGGAACTACGTACCGATACAAGGTTCTTCCGGTTCGTGTGCTTGTGAACGGAACCGTGGTACGGGGTGTTCAGTCGGGCGAAATGACGTGCACGGCCTGCCCCAAAACACCGCAGCATCTGATCGGACAGCGAACGGCGGCCAAAACCGTACGGTTGTCCTGGGAAGCGGTGGACGGTGCAAGAGGATATTATGTGTACAGGGCTGCACCGGGCGGAGCATATGTGTTTGTCGGCGGTACCATGAAAACCGAATTTACCGATACGACACCGGGAACATCCACGTATTTTTATAAAGTGAAGGCGTATATCAAGGATTCCGTATCCGGAAATATGCTGAGCGGAAGTTTGTCGGACAGCGTTTGTGTGGCAAAATTTAATTAACAAAGATTAACAAGAATTTAACTTTACAAAACCGTCGGATTGGATTATATTGTGTAAAGGTGATTTACACCGAGAAAACTATTGACGGTCCATGGGACCGATTATAATGACGGCCCTAAGGGACTTCACGGAGGTTATATGATAAGTATATTGGATTTTACAATGGACAAAATAACGTCCAATGCGACGCTGATTAAGTTCGGCCCGTATATTTTGTTTGCCATCGGTCTGGTATTGCTGATTTACGGCGGAAACTGGTTCGTTGACGGTGCATCGGGAATCGCAAAGAAATTTCATGTTCCCGAAATTCTGATCGGAGCAACGGTTGTATCAATCGGAACCACCCTCCCCGAGGTTATGGTATCCTCTATCGGTGCATTTAACGGAAACGGCTCCATTGCATACGGAAACGCAATCGGCTCCATCATTTGCAATACCGCATTGATTGCGGCGATTACGATTGCGATTAAGCCTGCAAAAGCAGAACGTAAGACGATGATTTTGCCGGTATGTTTCTTCTTTGTCGCGGCGGCGATGTATTCATACACCGCATACGTTACAAAGGATTTTTCCAGAGTGTTCGGTATCATTTTGCTTGTACTGTTCTTTGTATATATGCTGCTGGTTGTCAGACAGGTTATGAAGAAAGACAACGGAACGAAACTGCCGGCGGAAGAGCCTGCCCCTTCGATTTCGGATGAGGACAACGGCGAGAAGGAAGGCGGCGTTGCGAAAATGATTCTCCTGCTGGTAATCGGTGCGGTCGTGATTGCACTCGGCGCAAAGCTGCTGAATGAAAATGCGGTGGTTATCGCCAAGAATTTCGGTGTTCCGGATACGGTTATCGCCCTGACGATTGTGGCCCTCGGAACGTCGCTTCCGGAACTGGTGACCGCAATTACATCACTTGCGAAGGGACACGGTACACTGTCTCTCGGAAATATCATCGGTGCCAACCTGTTTAACCTGGTGCTGGTCAGCGGTATGGCAATCACCATTCGTCCGTTCCCGCTTCCGGTCGGAACGACGGTTGGCGGTATGAACGCATCGCTGATTATCGATATTCCGGTTATGCTGTTTGTCATGATTGTACTGACTGTCCCGACACTGATTCGCGGCAAGCTGTCACGGTCACAGGGTATTTTGCTGCTGCTGACCTATGCGACATATATTACAACACAGATACTGCTTACACTGAATGTTTTCTAAATAGTGCCGAATTTCGCTGCATTTTATGAATTTGCTTGCATTTTCAGGAAACTGTGGCTATAATTCCCCACGTTTAGGAATATCGTCCTGCCGATAATGACGCCGGAAGAGTTTTTCGGCCATCCGAAGGACCCGGGACTGGTGGAATTTTTGTCTAAAGTGCTGTCGTAACCGAAACGAAAATGACGGTTTTGCGCGCAGAATCGCGCAGAGGACGGGACTCATTTTCAAAAATCGGAAAAAACAATTGAATTATGCAATATTTAATGGAAATCCGGGAAAATCCTTTGCATTTTTCCGGATTTTTTGTTATAATGATATCAACTATTACTATGCCCTCATGCGCTTGAATGAGGGAAAATGATGATTGCTGGAGGTTCAGAGATGAGTAAAGAGAATAAGCAACCGGTATATGAAGCAGAAATTATCACGGAAGGTGCGGAAAGTCAGGCTGTTGTATCCGATGACGTTATCGCTACGGTTGTCGGTTTGGCGGCAACGGAGGTAGAAGGCGTAGCACATCTTCCCGGAAATATGACCAAGGAACAGATTGGAAAGAACGGCGTTAAGAACAATTCCAAAGGGGTTCGCGTCAGTCTGAAGGAAGGACGCGTTGCGGCAGAGGTATCCATTTGCGTGCAGTACGGTTACAGCATTCCGAAGGTGGCGAAGAACGTTCAGGAACGTGTCCGTTCGGCGATTGAAAGCATGCTTGGATTTGAAGCGGACAGTGTAACACTTCGTGTTATCGGAGTCGATCTTGATAAAAAATGATTCGGAGGATCCCATGAGCAAGGAATCGATTGATTTACTGGACGGAATGGATAACGACGCGGACTATGATGCTCCCGGCGTTACAGAAACGAAAATATCCATGAGAGAATTGCGGAAACAGGTTTTTGTACTCCTGTTTTTGGCGGGCTTTCATGAAAAAACCGAGCGGGAGGAATATACCCGACGGTATTTGGAAACCCTGCGATTCACACAGGAAATTCAGGAGCGGATTTTAAATCGGTATCGTTTGGTTGCCGAAAAACTGAGCCTGATCGATCCGATGATCAGCAAATCGGCGGAAGGCTGGAATTTGCGCCGTATCGGTAAGGTGGAATTGAATCTGTTACGAATTGCGGTCTATGAGATTTATTACGATCCCGATGTGGATACGGCGGTTGCGGTCAACGAGGCGGTTCGGCTCGGCCACGAATACGGTGGAGATCAGGCACACGCATTTATTAACGGCATTTTGTCCGCGGTTATGAAGAGTAATCCGTTAGAAGCATAACAGGATAGAGGATGGGAACATGGAACAGGTTTACAAGGTATCTCAGGTAAATGCCTATCTTCGGAATTTACTTGAAAAAGACCGCCTGCTGTCATTTTTGACGGTGGAAGGCGAAGTATCCAACTGTAAATACCACAACTCCGGCCATGTTTATTTTTCTTTGAAAGAACGGGATTCGCAGCTGAACTGCATCATGTTTGCCACACGGGCGGCATCGGGACTCCCGTTTCGAATGCGGGACGGAATGCAGGTTTGTGTGAGCGGTCGTATTTCCGTATATGACCGGGACGGTCGTTATCAGCTGTATGCCGAACGCGTCACCATGGCGGGAATCGGTGCGCTGTACGAGGAACTGGAACGGAGAAAACGGATGCTGGCGGAGGAAGGTCTGTTTGCATCGGAACATAAACGCGAGTTACCGCAGTATCCGAAACGAATCGGAATTGTGACGGCAGCTACGGGAGCAGCGTTGCAGGATATTTTGCAGATTCTCAAACGGAGAAATCCGTATATTCAGCCGGTGCTGTCCCCATGTAAGGTGCAGGGAGACGGTGCGGCAGACTCCATATGCCGGGCAATCCGGCGAATGGAACGGGCCGATGTCGATGTGATGATTGTCGGACGCGGCGGCGGTTCCATTGAAGATTTGTGGGCATTTAACGAAGAATCGGTCGTGCGAACCGTGTATTCCTGTAAGGTACCGGTCATTTCCGCGGTCGGTCATGAAATCAATACCACGCTGATTGATTATGTGGCGGATCGGTATGCTCCGACACCATCAGCGGCAGCAGAGCTCGCATCTTACGAGGTCGCCGATGTGGAGGCACAACTGGTGGATTTCCATTATGATTTGTACCGCCTGATGAAACAAAAGACGGAAACACTTCGGCTTCAGCTTCGGAACAATCGGGATTTGCTGATGAGGTACAGTCCGCGGGCGACGCTGCAGGGGCAGAAGGAACGGCTGACGGAGCTTCGCAGACAGATGCGATGGATAACGGAAAAAGCTGTGACCGATGAAGCGGAACGAATGGACCGTCTGGCAGAGCAGCTGACGGAACGGATGAACCGGCGTGTTTCGGAGGAACGAAACCGACTTCAGATTCTGACAACCCGGTTGGATGCATTGTCACCGACCAAAACGCTCAGCAAGGGATACGGTTTTCTGATGACGGACGGTCATGCCGTGAACGGAATCGATGATTTGCGGGAAGGCGCGACGATTCGAGGGTATGTGAAGGACGGCGGATTTGAAGCGGAAATAATCAAAACCGTTCGAAATCCGGAATGAAAGGATTGGTATGAAGAAACAGGACAATCAGGCAAAGGAAACTCCGGCAAAAGATACTCCGGCGAAGGCAGAGGAGCTGTCGTTAGAGGACAGCATGAATGAACTGTCGGATATCATCCGGAAAATGGAAGACGGCGGAATGTCGCTGGAAGACACTTTTGCATTATATAAAACAGGACTCGACCGACTGAAGATTTGCCACGAGAAACTCAATCGGGTGGAAAAAGAACTGGAAATTTTGGAAGAAGGCGGGGACGGGGAATGACGGAATTTAAAGAACGGTTGTCGGAACTGACGGAGGATGTGACCGGACGGATTCAGGCATATCTGCCGAAAACCGGGGATTTTCAAAAAGACCTGACGGAAGCAATGGAATACAGTGTCATGAACGGCGGAAAGCGGTTACGTCCGATTCTTATGCTGTTGACCTACCGATATCTCGGCGGCGAGCGTTCGGAGGAAGCGACACTGGTCAATCCGTTTCTTGCGGCAATCGAAATGATTCATTCCTATTCGCTTGTACATGATGATTTGCCCGCAATGGACAACGATCAATACCGGCGCGGAAAGCTGACAACACATGCCAAATACGGACATGCGATGGGAATTCTGGCCGGAGACGGACTGTTAAATGCGGCATTTGAAACGGCTCTGTGCGCGACGGGGACCGAACAGTCGGAAAAACGGATCCTTCCGGCACTTCGGGTACTGGCACGGAAAGCCGGAGCATTCGGAATGGTCGGTGGCCAGACGGTGGATGTCGAAAAGACGGGCCGGCCGCTGACGGAAGAGGAAATCGATTTCATTTATCGGCTGAAAACGGGGGCACTGCTGGAAGCGGCCATGATGGTCGGAGCAATTCTGGCGGGGGCGTCCGAAGACACCGTAAGCCGGATTGAGACCGTTGCGTCGAAAATCGGAACGGCATTTCAGATTCGGGATGATATTCTCGACATCACGAGTACCACGGAAGAACTCGGAAAGCCCGTCGGCAGTGATGAGAGAAACGAAAAAACAACGTATGTGACACTTCATGGAATGGAAGCGTCCGAAGAAGCCGTAAAACAATGCTCCGAGCAGGCAATCGAACTGCTTCGGACAACCGGTACGAATGCGGAACAGGACGATTTTCTGGAAACGTTGTTGAACTCGCTGATAACGCGTAAGAAATAAAGGAGCATGGTACGGATGAAAGGCTTGTTGTCTCAAATCAATCAGCCAAATGATGTGAAACGGATTCCGGAGGAAAATCTTCCGAGACTGTGTGCGGAAATTCGAAACGAAATTCTGACCACGGTCAGTCGGAACGGAGGGCATTTGGCCTCCAATCTCGGAACGGTGGAACTGACGGTGGCATTGCATCGGTTTTTGACATTTCCCGAAGACAAATTGATTTGGGATGTCGGACATCAGTGCTATACACACAAACTGTTGTCCGGACGTCGGGAGCAGTTTGAATCCCTGCGAAAGAAGGAAGGCATCAGCGGATTCCCGAAGCGGGAAGAAAGCGAGTGCGATGCATTTGATACGGGACACAGCGCAACGTCCCTGTCGCTGGCGGCAGGTATGGCAAAAGCGAGAGATTTGCAGAAAAAAAAGAATCATGTCGTGGCAGTCATCGGAGACGGTTCGCTGTCAGGAGGTATGGCATACGAGGCACTGAACAATATCGGTCGGTTCAATACCAATGTGATTCTGATTTTAAATGATAACGAAATGTCCATTTCCCCGAATGTCGGAGGAATGGCCAATTACCTTCGCAGCATTCGAATGAGCGAGGGATATATCAGCCTGAAGGGCAATGTGGAGCGGACGTTAAATAAAACACATATCGGAGAAATTCTTGCCAAAGGAATTCGGAAAACGAAGGACTCCATTCGTCAGATGGTCATTCCGGGCGAATTCTTCGAGGAAATGGGTCTGACGTATTTCGGACCGGTGGACGGACATTCGATTTCCGGCATCACGAAGGCGTTACAGTCTGCGGAGAAAATCCGGGGCGGTGTGCTGCTTCATGTTGTGACAAAGAAGGGCAAAGGGTATTCCTTTGCAGAAGAGGAACCGAGTAAATTCCACGGAATCGATCCGTTTTGGCTGGCAACCGGAGAGCCGAAAAAAGCACCTGCGGGACGGTCGTACACAGAGGTGTTCGGAAAAGCCTGCTGTGAGCTTGTCAAACGGGACCCGTCGCTTGTCTTTATTACGGCGGCAATGACCGGAGGAACCGGCTTGACCGAGTTGGCACGAAAGTATCCGTCTCGGCTCTTTGACGTCGGAATCGCAGAAGAACATGCGGTTACCTTTGCAGCCGGACTGGCGGCCTGCGGACAACATCCGGTGGTTTGCATTTATTCCACGTTTTTGCAGAGAGCGTACGATCAGATTTTGCATGACGTCTGCATCGGAGGATTGCCGGTGATTTTTGCCATTGACCGGGCGGGACTGGTCGGAAACGATGGGGAAACCCATCAGGGAATTTTTGATTTGGTATATCTTTCGGAAATGCCGGGGATGACGGTGATGGTTCCGGCCAACGGAACGGAACTCGAGAGAATGCTTGCCTTTGCGACAACCGTGGACGGACCGGTGGCAATTCGGTATCCGAGAGGAACCGACGACTGCGACCGGAAACGGAGTAATACCGAGGAAATTCGAATGGGAAAATGTCAGGAACTGCGGTCCGGAAGCCGTATCGCAATCAGTTTTCTGGGGCCGTTCGAATCTCTGGCGGAAACTGTTGCGGAGACTTTGAAAGAGGAAGACGGTATCGATGTGACGCTGGCCGATGCGAGATTTGCGGCACCGGCGGATGAGGACTGGATTACCCGTACGGCGACAACGCATGAACTGCTGGTGACGCTGGAAGAAGGCAGCGAAATCGGCGGGTACGGAGACCGGGTTGCGGCATTTTTGAAACGAAACGGATTGCCGGCGGAAATCGAGACATTTGCCGTACCGACCGGATTTCTGAAACAGGCCTCGAGAGAGGAACTGAAAGAGGAATGCGGACTGACGGTACAGGCTGTACTGGAAAGGATTCGGAAGCATTTGTGAAGATTCGTTTGGATGTCTGTATGATGAACCGGGGACTTTGCCCGTCGAGAGAAAAGGCCAGAAACCGGATTTTGGCCGGAGAGGTTTCGGTCAACGGAAATCCGGTTACCAAACCGGGAACCATGATAGAAGAAACGGCGGACATTGAATTAACGGGAGAAGGACTTCCGTTTGTCGGTCGGGGCGGTCTGAAACTGGAAAAACTGCTGACCTGTTATCGACCGGATTTGACCGGATTGCGGTGCCTGGACGTGGGTGCGTCCACGGGCGGATTTACCGATGCCATGCTGAAACGCGGTGCTGCGATTGTCTATGCCGTCGATGTCGGAACCGACCAATTGGCGGAAGAATTGAGAACCGATTCCCGGGTCGTATCGCTGGAGCAGACCGATATTCGGACCGTGACGGAAGAGCAGCTCGGCGGGACCGTGGATTTTGTCAGTATTGACGTATCATTTGTATCATTGGAAAAAATCATCCCGGCCGTTTCTCTTCTGATGCATGAGGGAAGCGGGCTCGGAATGTTGATAAAGCCGCAGTTTGAAGCGGGGCGAAGCGGTGTCGGAAAGCATGGTGTCGTCCGCGACAGAGCGGTTCACCGCGAGGTGTTGACGAGAATTCTCGGAATGACCCGGAATGTCGGATTTCGGCTGAAGGCATTGGAGTATTCCCCGATATGCGGACAGAGCGGGAATATAGAGTATCTGTTGTATGCCGTGTTCGGAGCCGGAGACGGTGAGGACGAAATTCGGGATATGACGGTAGAAAGGGTTGTAAATGAAGCATTTTTGCATCTTGGCAAATAAAGAAAAAGATCCCGACGGCGTTTATACCGGGAAACTGACGGAGTTTTTGCAAAATCAGGGCTGTACGGTGTACTGCTGCGATCAGCTGATTCCGGGGGAGGATGCCGAGGACCGTGTGACCGGTATCCCGGATGATGTGGAATGCACCATTATACTCGGAGGGGACGGAACCTTTCTTCATGCAGCCAAGGCGTTATTGCCGTATCATACGGCAATTTTGGGAATCAATCTTGGTAATCTCGGGTTTTTGACCGCGGCCGAATATCGCGGCGCGGGAGATGCACTGTTACGTGTTATTCACGGGGAATACGGCGAATTAAAAATGAGTCCGCTCGATTTGATTCGAAACGGCGAACGGTACGAATCGGTTGCCATGAATGAAGTGGTTGTGTCGAGAAACGGATTTTCCCGACTGATTCATTTGCAAATTCTGGTAAACGGTCAGATTGTGTCGGATTATCTCAGCGACGGTGTCATCATTTCCACACCGACAGGTTCAACCGGATACAGCATGAGTGCCGGAGGTCCGATTGTTCAGCCGCATGCGAGAATTTTGCTGATAACGCCGATTTGTCCCCATACGATGCAGGCCAGACCGCTGGCGGTATCGGATGAGGATGTGATTGCGGTACGGGTCCTGAAAGGAACGAGATCGATTCCGGGAGAGGCCGTTGTGACAGCGGACAGTGATGAAATCTGCAAGCTGGACGTCGGTCAGGAAATTACCATTTGCAAAGGGAAGGCGGCCGTTACGGTATTGACGGTCGGAGAGGTTACCTTCTGGGATCGTGTAAAGAGCAAATTATAGACAGCACTTTTGTGCGGAAAGGAAATAGAATATGAAGTTTAACCGTCACAACAAAATTTTGGAACTGGTTGCGGAACGGGATATCGAGACACAGGAGGAACTGGCCGATTTGTTGCAGGAAAACGGTTTCAAGGTAACACAGGCAACGGTTTCCCGGGATATAAGGGAATTGAAACTGTCGAAGGTGGCCGGCGAGAACGGAAAGCAGAAATACATTGTGTTGGGACGCGGCATATCCGAAACGGACAGTCAGGACCGGTATGCAAGACTTCTCGGAGATGCTCTGATTTCCATGGATACTGCGAGAAATATTCTGGTTCTTCGAACCAATCCCGGAATGGCACCGGCCGCAGGCGCAGCGGTGGATGCACTGGGGATTGAAGCACTGGTCGGCAGTCTGGCCGGTGACGATACCGTGTTCTGCGCATTTAAAGAAGACGAAGATGCCATTCGGGCATTGGAGGATATAAATTCCAAAATACAGGCTGCGGAAGCCGTAATAACGTCAAAAAAACACAAAAGATAAAGGAGTAAGTTATGTCAGGACATTCTAAGTTTGCGAACATCAAGCACAAGAAGGAAAAGAACGATGCTGCGAAGGGAAAGATATTTACCCGTCTCGGTCGTGAAATTGCCGTAGCGGTAAAGGAAGGCGGCCCGGATATTAACAACAATTCCAAACTGAAGGATATTGTTGCCAAGGCAAAGGCAAATAATATGCCGAACGATACCATCGACAGAAGCATTAAGAAGGCTGCCGGAGATGCCAATGCAGTCAATTACGAATTTGTATCGTATGAAGGATACGGCCCGAAGGGAACCGCAATCATTGTCGACGCACTGACCGATAACAAGAACCGTACCGCAGCAAACGTTCGTGCTGCATTTACCAAGGGCAGCGGCAGCGTCGGCCCGATGGGATGTGTTTCCTATATGTTCGATGAAAAGGGTCAGATTATTATCGACAAGGAAGAATGCGATATGGACGCAGACGACCTTATGATGCTGGCATTGGATGCCGGCGCGGAGGATTTTGCGGACAATGAGGATTCATTTGAAGTAATTACCGCTCCGGACGATTTTTCCGTTGTTCGCGAGAAGCTGGAAGAAGCCGGAATCCCGATGATTGAGGCTGAGGTTACCAAGCTTCCGCAGACCTATGTGGACCTGACGGACGAGCAGGATATTAAGCTGATTACGCGTATCATCGATCTGTTGGAGGACGATGATGATGTTCAGGAGGTTTATACCAACTGGAGCGATCAGGAATAAACCGGTGATTCCGGATGACCGGACGAACCATTCTTACAACATTCCCCCGGAGAAAGGGAAAGGATTGGTATGCTGGTAGGATTACATGTAAAAAATTTTGCGATTATTGACGAGATTTATGTTGATTTGGAACGCGGCCTGAACGTTCTGACAGGTGAAACCGGAGCGGGAAAATCCCTGCTTCTCGGTTCCATTAACGTTGCCCTCGGCGGAAAGGTGAACAAAGACTATCTCGGGAAAAGTGCCGATTATGCACTGGCGGAACTTGTATTTGACAATGTTGGCGACCGCGTAACGGAACTGCTTCGGCAGTATGAGCTGCCGACGGAGGAGCCCCTGGTCATTTCCAGACGAATTTCCGACACCGGACGAAGCATCAGTAAGGTCAACGGTGAAATCGTCAATGCGCAGATTGTGAAGGACATTTCCACAAAACTGATCGATATTCACGGACAGCATGAGCATCAGAATTTGTTGTACCGTTCCAAACAGCTGGCTTTGCTGGACCGCTATGCGGGGCCGGAAGCACAGTCGCTCGGAGAAGAAGTACGAAATGAATACCGTCGGTATCGGGATTTGTCGAAGGAACTTCAGGAAGCACGGGAACATGGGGACAGCAGAATGCGGGAACTTTCCATGGCCCGCTATGAAGCGGATGAAATTGCCGGTGCGAAATTGAAACCGGGTGAGGATACGGAGCTGGAAGAGCGGTTCCGGACCCTGAATAATCTGGACAAACTGCGGGAGGCGGTTTCCGGTGCAGAGGAAATGATGTCCTCCGGAAATGAGACCGTCGCATCGCTTCTGGCACGTGCGCTTCGAACCCTGTCGCGGGTTTCGGAACTCGATCCGAAGCTGTCGGGCCTGTATGAAAATATGCGCCTTTTGGAGGAGCAGACGACCGACTGCTGTGCGGAACTGACGGATTATCGCGAATCGCTGGAGGGATCGGAGGAGGAACTTGCCGAAGTCGGGGAACGGCTTGACTGTATTAACCGTTTGAAATCCAAATACGGAAAAACAATCGAGGCCGTGACGGAGTACGGACGGGAAGCGGAAGAACGGGCTGAGCGCCTGCAGAATTACGACGGGTACATTTCATCACTGGAAAAGCAGGCCGGGGAAGCCGGCGCGGTTCTGACACGGACAGCGGAGCGGTTGTCCGAGGTACGCCGAAAGGCGGCAAAGGAACTGACGGAGAAGATTACGGAATCTCTGGCGGATTTGAATTTTTTGAATGCGGAATTTGAAATTGCGATAACCCAAACAGAGGAATGCGGAGAAAGCGGAGCCGAGGAAATCGAGTTCCTTATTTCCACCAATCCGGGAGAACCTTTACGTCCGTTGGCAAAGGTTGCCAGCGGTGGTGAACTGTCACGAATTATGCTCGGACTGAAAGCGGTTTGTGCGGGAAAGGACGAGACGGATACACTGTTCTTCGATGAAATCGATGTCGGTGTCAGCGGTCGTACGGCCCAGAAAGTGGCAGAAAAGATGTCCCGGATTGCACACTCGCATCAGGTCATTTGCATAACGCATCTGCCGCAGATTGCGGCAATGGCGGACACACATCTGGAAATTGCAAAATCGGCGGAAAACGGACGGACAACGACGAAACTCCGAAAATTAAACGGAGAGGACACGGTGACCGAGCTTGCGCGAATGCTCGGCGGTGCGGAAATCACCGATTCCGTTTTGGCCAATGCAAGGGAAATGCGGATGCTGGCCGAAGAAAAGAAAAAAGAATTTTCCCGGTAACAGATACCGGATAAATTAAGCTGTGGTATGTCGCAGGACGGTGCGAAGGCACGGTGCTGTGGGATGGAGGTGAACGATGAAGAAGATTTTATTTGTCGCATCGGAATGTGTTCCGTTTATTAAAACAGGCGGATTGGCTGATGTTGTGGGATCTCTTCCGAAGTATATCAACAAAGAGGAATACGATGTCCGTGTCATGCTGCCGAAGTATACGGCAATTCCGGAAAAATACAAAGAGAACATGAAATTCGTTTCGAATTTCAGCGTTAATCTGTCCTGGAGAAGCCAGTATGTCGGTGTTTTTCAGACTGAGTATGACGGTGTGACATTCTATTTTATCGACAATGAGTTTTATTTTGCGGGAAATCATCCGTACGGATATATTCATGAGGATATCGAGAAATTTGCATTTTTCTGCAAGGCGGCACTGTCCGCACTGCCGGCTTTGGATTTCCGCCCCGATATCATTCATTGTCATGACTGGCAGACCGGTCTGATTCCGGTTATGCTGCATGACCGGTTCCAGGACAATGAATTTTACCGCGGAATCAAGACGATCATGACGATTCATAACCTGAAATTCCAGGGTGTCTGGGACAAAAATTCCGTGATGGATATTACCGGATTATCGGAGTATTATTTTACCCCGGATAAGCTGGAAGCATACGGCGACGCCAACTATCTGAAGGGCGGTCTGGTCTATGCCGACCGGATTACAACCGTCAGCAGATCCTATGCCAACGAGATTAAGACGCAGTTCTACGGTGAGGGAATGGACGGTCTGATGAATGCCCGCAGTAATTGTTTGTCGGGAATTGTGAACGGAATCGATTATCGGGAATACGATCCGGCCACCGATCCGTTGATTTACCATAACTATGATGCCATTACATTCCGTAAGGAGAAGAGCAAAAACAAAAAGGCACTTCAGCAGGAACTGGGACTGGACATCAACGAGAAAATATTTATGATCGGCGTGGTCTCCCGTCTGACGGACCAGAAGGGATTTGACCTGATCGATTATGTTATCGAAGAGATTTGTGCGGAGGATACCCAATTGGTTGTTCTGGGAACCGGAGATTCCAAATACGAGAATCTGTTCCGTCATTTTGAATGGAAATACAAAAACCGCGTATCCGCAAGCATTTATTATAACAATGAGCGGTCCCATCGGATTTATGCGGCAAGCGATGCCTTTCTGATGCCGTCTCTGTTTGAACCGTGCGGCTTGTCCCAGTTGATGGCACTTCGCTACGGAACGGTTCCGATTGTCCGGGAAACAGGCGGACTTCGGGATACCGTAGAGCCGTACAATCAGTATGAAAATCGTGGCACGGGCTTCGGTTTCTGCAACTATAATGCCCATGAAATGCTGAATACCATCCGGTACGCGAAGAGTGTATATTACGACCACAGAAGAGAATGGAATAAGATTGTCGATCGCGGAATGGCGATGGATTTCTCCTGGACCAACTCCGCAAAGCAGTATGAAGAACTGTATCGTTCCATGTAACGTTTCGTCTGCAGACGACGACGGGGTCGGCGTTTGCCGGCATATCCCACAGCAGACTGTTGTTGTGGGATTTTGCTGTTTGCACCCCCGATATTCAAACCGTTGAATACGAGAAAGGATCGGATTATGAAGCTTTCGGAACTGATGAAACAGGTTCCGTATACAGTGATTGGAAGCACTGCGGATACGGACGTTACGGGAATCGCCTACGATACGAGAAAAATTCGCGGCGGAGAGGTCTTTGTCTGTATTTCCGGAACGGTTACGGACGGTCATTCGTATATTCCTCAGGCACTGGAAAAAGGAGCGGCGGCAATTGTTGTCACAAAAGATGTGACGGTGCCGGACGGCATCCCGGTCCTGAAGGTGGAAAATGACCGTGTCGCTTTGGCACGGATGAGCAGCGAGTGGTTCGGAAATCCGTCCCGGGATTTGATTACTGTCGGAATCACGGGAACCAAAGGAAAGACCATGACGGCATTTATGCTGTATGAAATCCTGAACCGGAACGGAATCCCGTGCGGATTAATCGGAACGGTGGAAAATATTATCGGAGATGAGCATATCGAAGCGGACCATTCCACTCCGGAATCGTATGTACTTCAGGAATATATGGCGAGAATGCGCGATAAGGGCCTGAAAGCGGTCGTGATGGAAGTTTCGTCGCAGGGACTGAAAATGGACCGTGTGGAGGGAATCCGGTATCGTTACGGCATTTTCACAAATCTGGAGCCGGATCATATCGGCGGCAACGAGCATCCTGATTTTGCAGATTATCTGGCCTGCAAAAAGAAACTGTTCCGGATGTGCGATATCGGTCTGTTTAACGCGGATGCCGAGCATGTCGGGGAGATGACGGACGGTGCGACCTGTGAGATTCGTTATTTCGGTACCGGAGAACAGTGCGATTACAGGATGACGGACTGCCGTCTCAGCAATACGCCGGGAAGCAAGGGAATTGCATATCATGTATCGGGACTCGCGGAGCTCGACGTGACGGTCGAAATTCCCGGACGATTCAATATGTATAACAGTCTGGCGGCCATCGGCGTAGCAATGGAAATGGGACTCGCCCCCGATTCCGTTTTGAATGCGGTTCGGACGGTGCGGGTGCGCGGTCGTGTGGAAACGGTTCCGGTTTCCGATCGGTTTACCGTCATGCTGGATTATGCGCATAACGGAATGGCACTGAGAAGCCTTCTGGCAACTCTGCGGGAATATCAGCCGAAGAGGCTGATCTGCGTATTCGGATGCGGCGGAAACCGCTCGAAAGACCGTCGTTACGAGATGGGTGAAATTTCGTCGAAAATGGCTGATTTGACTGTTGTGACGTCGGATAATCCCCGGTTTGAAGAACCGGAAGAGATTATTGCGGACATTTTGACCGGAGTGGCAAAAGGCCCCGGACAATATATTACGATTCCCGACCGGCGGGAGGCGATTGCCTATGTATTGAACCATGCCTGCGAGGGCGACTGCATCGTGATTGCGGGAAAAGGGCATGAAAGCTATCAGGAAATCAAGGGTGTCAAATATCCTATGGATGACCGGGAAATGATTCTGTCAAATTACGGAGAGAAGTAATTGTATGAAGATAACAGCAGCGGAACTGGCAAAGGCAATGGATGCCGAAATTCTTTGCGGAGACGCCGAGAGAACAGTGGAGAAATGGTCATTTTCCTCGAAGGACGGCGATGAACGGACGATGTTTATGCCGATTCGGGGAGAGCGGGTCGATGCTCATGAGTATATACGGGATGCGTATTTGCACGGGATGCGTGTGACCGCAACCGAACGGGACCGGGCAGAGGACGAAACCGAAGATATGGTATATCTTCATGTCCGCGATACCCGGGAAGCATGGCAGCGGTTCGGACAGGAGATTCGGAAGACTCATTCGGATATTCCGATGGTGTCCGTGACGGGAAGTGTCGGGAAGACAACTACCAAGGAAATGCTTGCGGCGGCGCTGAAGCCGATGGGAACGGTGCTGAAAACCGACGGCAACCGAAACGGTCAGCTGGGCGTTCCCCAGATGATGACCGAATTGTGCGACCGGCCGGATTGTGCCGTGATTGAAATGGGAATGAGCATGAAGGGAGAAATGGCCCGGATTGCGGATGTCGCAAGACCGGATTTTGCGGTTATTACCAATATCGGAATGTCGCATATCGGAAATCTCGGTTCCCAGGAGGCGATTCGGAGAGAAAAACTCTGCATTGTCAACCGGCTGAGTAAGGACGGAATCTTGTTTGTGAACGGAGACGACCCGAGACTTCGGGTACTGTGTCCGTCCTGCCCGGATTTTGCCGGATACGATACCGTCGAAATGTACCCCGAAACCGCGGAACGGATGCGCACACTGCAGGTCCGTGCATACGGTGCGGAAGAGTGGTGTGAGTACCGGTATGAAAATGAAACCGTACGGGAGGAAGAGTCCTCATTTTGCTATTGCCATGACGGACGGACGGTTTCCGTGATGCTGTCGGTGTCGGGACATCATAACGTAACCAATGCGACGGCGGCCATTGCGGTTGCCGAGGCGATGGGGCTGACGGCCGAAAGTGCGGCAGATGCATTGCGGGACTATCGCACGATGGCTATGAGAGGAACGAAGGAAATTCTGAAGAACGGAACGGTTCTGATTGATGATACGTATAATGCCAGTCCGGATTCCATGAAGAGCGGACTGGAACTGTTATGCGGAATAACGGCAAAGCGGCATATTGCCATGCTGGCCGATATTCTGGAATTGGGAGAACACAGCGAAGCCTGTCACCGGCTGGTCGGACGGTATGTGTGCGACAAATCGGTGGATTTGCTGATTACGGTCGGAACAGATGCCAAATGGATTGCGGACGAGGTGAGAAAAATACGACCGTCGACCGAAGTGATGGCATTTGATACGCGCGAGGACGGTTGCCGGTATTTGCTGGATATCGTTTGCGAAGGTGATGCGGTGCTGTTGAAGGGCTCCCGCGGAATGGGACTGGATATCGTGGCGAAAGCATTGCGGGAACAGTAACGGGACCGGAAAGCGAGAGAAGGAGACAAGGAATGACGGCATATGCGGATGTGATAATTGATATAGCGGCACCGACGCTGGACAAATCCTTTCAGTATGCCGTGCCGGCGGAGTGGCAGCAGGAGGCGGTAATCGGAGCACCGGTGCTGGTTCCGTTCGGAAACGGAAAAATGCCGCGAAAAGGATATATCGTCGGACTGTCCGATGAACCCAAGCTGGATATCGAAAAAATCAAGCCCATTGCATCCATTCCGAAAAAAGATCTTACAATCGAAGACGAACTGGTGACACTGGCGTATTCCGTAAAACGACGATACGGCGGGTCCCTGTATGAGGCGTTGCGAACCGTGATTCCGGTGCGAAGCAGAGTTGTGCCGATACCGAAAAGGCTTGTGGTACGAACTCTCACAACGGACGCTCTGACCGAGCGAATCGGGGCATTGTCCAAACGGGAAAAGGCACGGGAACGCTTGTACCGGGCATTGCTGGAATCGGAAGAAATTCCGTATGAGCTGGTAACCGGTAAACTGAAGATTTCAAAAGCCGCCCTCGAAACGATGGAGAGGGAGGGTATTTTACAAATACGGAAACTGGAACAGGCGTCCCAGTATCCCGGAGAAGGAATTACCGTATTGCTGAATGAGGAACAAAAAGCTGCGGTGAGGGCTGTCTGTGAGGCTAAACCGGGACAGACATTGCTTCTTCACGGAATTACCGGAAGCGGGAAAACAGAGGTTTATCTGAGTGTTATTGAACAGGTTCTTGCGGAAGGAAAACAGGTGATTGTCCTGATTCCCGAAATTGCGCTGACGTACCAGACGGTGCTGCGGTTTTACCGGTGTTTCGGAGAACGGGTTGCATTTGTGAATTCCAAAATGGCTGCGGGAGAACGGTATCTGGTTCGGGAACGGGCCAAAAAAGGCGAGATATCCATTATGATTGGGCCTCGCTCGGCTTTGTTTACACCGTTTCGGCGGCTTGGCCTGATTGTTGTGGACGAGGAACATGAAACTTCCTATAAGAGTGAAACGACGCCGAGATATCAGGCTGTGGAAGTGGCCAGGGAACGGGCCGCAATGTGCGGAGCGAAGGTTCTGCTCGGGTCGGCGACTCCGTCCATGGAAAGCTATTATCGCTGCAAAAACGGGGAATATACTCTGTTGACATTGACGAAACGGGCAAAGGACGGTTCCAGTCTTCCGAAGGCAACCTTGACGGATATGCGTGAAGAATTGAAAGCACGGAATTTTTCGGTGCTCGGACGACGGTTGAAAGCGGCAATCGAAGACCGATTGCAACGTCACCAGCAGGTGATGCTCTTTCTGAACCGACGTGGCTATGCGGGATTTGTATCCTGCCGGAGTTGCGGATATACAGCAATGTGCCCGCACTGCGACATTTCCATGACGTTTCATAAAGATAATACGTTGCGGTGCCACTACTGCAATGAAACCGTACCGTATACGCGTACCTGTCCGAACTGCGGAAGCGCCTATTTTCTTCCGTTCGGACGAAGCGGAACGCAGAAAATCGAGGAACTTGTATGCAAGGAGTTTCCGAATGCGGCGGTACTTCGAATGGATGCCGATACCACAAAGGCAACCGAAGATTATGAGACGATTCTGACGGATTTTGCGGAAGGCCGCGGAGATATTCTGATCGGAACACAAATGATTGTCAAAGGACATGATTTTCCGAACGTTACTCTGGTCGGAGTGCTGGCTGCCGATTTGTCCCTCGGAGTGGCCGAGTACAGCGGAGCGGAACGAACCTTTGATTTGATTGCACAGGCGGCGGGCCGGGCCGGACGCGACCGGGAACCGGGAGAAGTCATTATTCAGACGTATCAGCCGGAACATTATGCGATTACCGCAGCCGCAAAGCAGGATTTTGAAGCATTTTACGAGTCGGAAATCCGATATCGGAAGATTTGCGGATATCCGCCGTGCAGGCATATGCTCCTGATTCAGGGCGGCAATCGAAAGGAAACGGCTCTTCGGGAAACGATGGAAGAGATTGCGGAACTTGCCCGGACGGAGGGACAGAAGGATGCGGTAACGGTAATCGGACCGGGACCGACGGGACTTCAAAAGCGAAATGATGTATATCGGCAGATTGTTTATGTAAAGCATGCGGATCCGGAGGTCCTGATTCGGATTAAGGATGCGGTGGAACGAAAAATGTTGACGGACAGGCACGGAAGCGGTGTGGTGTTCGACCTGACATAAAGAAATATGCGGGACGGTGCGGATTCCGAAACGGAACCGAAACCGTCGAAAGGAGACGGCAAATGGCATTACGGAATATTCGAACACAGGGGGATGAGATTCTTTCGAAAACCGCGAAACCGATTGCGGAAATCAATGACAGAATCCGTGATTTGGCAGCAGATATGCTGGAAACGATGTATGAAGCGGAAGGTGTCGGTTTGGCGGGACCTCAGGTTGGAATTTTAAAACGGATTGTGGTAATTGACGTAACGCCGGACAGAAGCAAGCCGAAGGTGATGGTGAATCCGGTGATTGTGGAAGCATCCGGTACGCAGACGGGCTGGGAAGGCTGTCTGAGTGTTCCCGGAAAGAGCGGAATGGTAACCCGGCCGGATACGGTTAAGGTGGAATATACGACTCTGGAGGGAAAGCGGGTACAGTTGCAGGCAACCGATTTTTTTGCAAGAGCGGTTTGCCATGAACTGGATCATTTGGACGGTCATTTGTATGTGGAAAAGGTGGAAGGCCGTCTGTATGACAATTCGGAGCTGGAAGCAATGGAAGAGGATGACGAGGACGAAGAGACCCGGGAGGACGGAATCAAGAGATGAGAATCGTATATATGGGAACGCCGGAAATCGCGGCGGTGATTTTGGAAACCTTATTACAGGGCCCGGACGAGGTAGTGCTGGCGGTAACGCAGCCGGATCGGCCGAAGGGACGCGGAAATGCGATGACCTGTTCTCCGGTCAAGGAAGTTGCGGTAGCGCACGGAATCCCGGTATTTCAGCCGGTTAAGCTGCGTCTTCCGGAAAATGTGGAGGTCATTCGAAATGCGGCACCGGATATGATTGTTGTTGCGGCATTCGGACAGATTCTGTCACAGGAAGTACTCGATATTCCGAAGTACGGATGTCTTAATGTTCATGCATCCCTGCTTCCGAAATACCGTGGTGCGGCACCGATTCAGTGGTGTATTCTGGACGGAGAGACCGAGACCGGAGTTACGATTATGAAAATGGATGCCGGCATCGATACCGGCGATATTCTGCTTCAGAAAACGGTTCCGATTGCAGCGGATGAAACCGGTGGGTCGCTGCATGACAAGCTGGCACTGCTCGGCGCAGAGGCGTTGACAGAGGCAATTGTCGGTGTTACAAACGGAACGCTGACACCGGTCCCCCAGGGAGATATGACGACGGCGTATGCGAAACAGCTGACCAAAGAAATGGGACGGCTGGATTTTTCGGACAGCGCGGTTGTGCTGGAGCGATATATCCGCGGGTTAAACCCGTGGCCCGGAACCTATACTTACCGGGATGGTAAAATGCTGAAGATTTGGAAGGCGGAAGCCGATCTGAGCGAGACTTCCAAAGCGGCGTGCGGAACGGTGATTGCCAAAGACAGACAATCATTTTCCGTGACAACCGGCAACGGAACTCTGATTATTTATGAGGTTCAGCCGGAAGGAAAACGAAGAATGAGCGCGGAGGACTATTTGCGCGGATACGCGTTAGAGTGCGGAACGGTTCTCGGCTGACGGAATAGGTTGCAGACGGAGGAGTTGGAAAATGACGGCACGGGAACTTGTCTGGGATATGCTGATACAGGTGAACGAGAAGGATGAACTGAGTCATCACGCACTGAATGCGGCACTGTCGGAGTGTGACCGTATGGAAGCTCCGTTGTCGGAGCAGGAGCGGGCATTTGCGACAAGACTGTTTCACGGAACACTGGAACGGCAGATAACCATCGACTGGGTTATTGAGCGACAGGCGAAACGCGCCATTACGAAAATAAAACCGAAAATCCGCAATTTGCTGAGACTGTCGGTGTACCAGCTGTTGTATATGCAGAAAATTCCCGGGGCGGCTGCCTGCAATGAGGCGGTGGAACTGGCGAAAAAACATAAACTGAACGGTCTTGCGGGGTTCGTCAACGGCGTGCTGCGCGGATTGGAACGGGAGATTACGGCATGCGGCGGTCAGACGGAGTTTTTGCGGGCGATGTCATCCGACATGACGGAAACGGAACGGCTTTGCTTCCTCTATTCCATGCCGGTTTGGCTTGTTACCTATTGGAGAAACACATTTCCGAAGGTTAATCCGGAAACGATGATGACGGCATTTTTGCAGGACGGCAATGTGACCGTACGCTGTAACAAAAGCCGCGGGACGGTGACCGAACTGATGAAACGCCTGGCGGAAGAGGGAGCCGCGCCGACGCAGGGCATTTTGCCAAACTGCATACGGCTGACGGGAAGCGGAAACCCGGCCGGTCTTTCGTCCTATCGGGACGGTCTGTTCAGTATACAGGATCAAAGCGCAATACTGGCAGGCAATGTGCTGCCGTTACAGGCCGGAATGAATGTTCTCGATTTGTGTGCGGCGCCCGGCGGAAAAACGATTCATGCGGCGGATGAACTGACAGTACTGGAAGCGGAACGGAATTCCGACGAGGATCCGTATCAGATTATCAGCCGGGACGTGAAGGAACAGAAGCTTGCCAAAATCCGGGAACATGCGGAACGGGTTCATTTGGAAGGAATTGTGTGCGATGCCAAGGATGCTGCGGAATATGATGAAATGCTATCCGAATGGGCCGATCTTGTCATTGCCGACGTTCCCTGCAGCGGACTCGGAGTAATCGGACGAAAACCGGATATCAAAATGAAAACGGAGTTGGAGGATATTCGCAGCCTTGCGGAAATTCAGAAGAAAATCGTGACACAGGCAATTCGGTATCTGAAGCCGGGCGGATATCTGGCATATTCGACCTGTACGGTGACGGCGGAGGAAAATCGGGAGATGTCCGCATTTATTCAATCCCTCGGGCTGAAACCGGTGGATTTGAGAGGACTGCTTCCGAAGGAACTGAGGAAATCCGGGTATCAGAAGAGCGGACAGGCGGCCGACGGAATACAGATTTTCCCGGAGCCGGATAAGTGGGACGGCTTTTATATCGCCGGTTTTCGAAAATAAATGACCGGACGAAACGGAGCGAAAGCGAATGGATACGGATATTAAAAGTTTGACTCTGACACAGCTGAAGGAGCTGTTTGCAGCAAGAAATCTGCCGGCCTACCGTGCCGGACAGCTGTATCAGTGGATGCACGGAAAGCTGGCAACGGGATATGACGAAATGACCAATCTTCCGAAGGCGTTTCGCGAGGAACTGGCAGAGCAGTTTCCGCTTACGACACTGACGAAAGTGATTTGCCTGACATCGGAGAAGGACGGGACGAGAAAATACCTGTTTCGTCTTGCGGACGGAAATGTGATTGAAAGCGTGTGGATGCAATACCATCACGGGAATTCGGTTTGTATTTCTTCACAGGTCGGATGCCGGATGGGATGCAGCTTTTGCGCATCGACGCTGGGCGGACTGGTTCGAAACCTGCAACCGTCGGAAATGCTGGAACAGATATATGCCATTACGAGAGATACGGGCGAGCGGGTTTCCAATATTGTCGTTATGGGAACCGGAGAACCGCTTGACAATTATGATAATCTGCTGACGTTTATCCGGATGATTTCCGATGAAAACGGCCTTCATATCAGCCAACGGAATATTACGGTTTCCACCTGCGGGCTGGTACCGAATCTGCGACGTCTGGCGGATGAAAAACTGGCAATTACGCCGGCGATTTCCCTGCATGCGCCGAACGATGAACTGCGAAAACAGCTGATGCCTGTGGCCAAATCATTTTCCATACGGGAACTGATGGAGGCCGCGGACTATTATACGAAGCAGACCGGCCGCAGGATGACATTTGAATTCAGTCTGATTGCCGGAGTGAACGATACGGAGGCGATTGCGAGGGAGCTGATCGCTCTTTTGAAGGATCAAAACTGTCATGTAAATTTGATACCGATTAACCCCGTAAAAGAGAAAAAATATGAGCGTTCACATGTTACAAATGTATTAAGATTTCAAAATTTGCTTGAAAATGCAGGAATAAATGCTACTATTAGAAGGGAATTGGGTTCGGATATTGATGCTGCGTGCGGGCAGCTGCGCCGGCATTACGAAGAACAAAAGAAAGGGTAAACGGGGAGGCTGCGATGTTAACAATCGGAAAAACCGATAAAGGAAAAAAACGATCCATGAATCAGGACACTTTTTTCGTCAGTGATTCTCCGGTCGGAATCCTTCCGAATCTGTACATTGTGGCAGACGGAATGGGCGGACAGAATGCGGGGGATGTCGCTTCCCGATTTTGTGTGGACCGATTTGCCGAACTGGTTCGGGTCAGCAAAGAACGGACCCCGATTCAGACAATTGAGAAAGCAATTCGTCAAACCAATGAGGATTTGATCAGTAAGGCCAAAAACCAGAAAGAACTGGACGGAATGGGAACGACCTTTGTGATGGCAACGCTTCTGCCGGACCAGTCGCTTCTGGTTGCAAATATAGGTGACAGCCGGCTGTATCTGGTAAATGAACAGATTACGCAGATTACGCAGGATCACTCGCTTGTGGCGGAGATGGTACGAAATGGGGAGTTGAGGAAGGAAGAGGCACGCTTTCATCCCAACAAAAATGTAGTATTGAGGGCACTGAGCACACAGGCAGTCGTCAGTCCGGATTTTTATAGTGTCAGGGTTCATCCCGGGGACTATGTTCTTCTGTGCAGCGACGGGCTTTCCGATATGATTGAGGAAGCCGAAATGCTGAAATTGATCAGTGAATATGATGATGTTGAGGATATTTCGACCAAGATGGTGAATATGGCCAATGAGAACGGCGGTAAGGATAATATCACCCTGGTCCTGTTAAAGATTTAAGGCGTAGGCCGGAAAGGTTGGTAACAACGTTATGAGTATGATCAAGCCCGGAATGTTTATCGGTGATCGCTACGAGATAATCGAAAAAATCGGGTCCGGTGGAATGGCGGATGTATATAAGGCAAAATGCCATCGTCTGAACCGGAATGTAGCCATCAAAATTCTGAAGCCGGAGTATTCAAGCGATAAGAATTTCGTAATGAAATTCCGCGGTGAGGCACAGTCCTGTGCAAACCTGACACATCCCAATATTGTCAGTGTATATGATGTAGGGGATGACGGAGATTTGCATTATTTTGTAATGGAACTGGTTGAAGGAATTACCCTGAAGCGTTTCATTGAGAGAAAAGGACGGCTGGACATTAAGGAAGCGGTCGGAATTGCAATTCAGATTGCGCAGGGCCTGGATATCGCTCATCAGAACCATGTTATTCATCGGGATATCAAACCACAGAATATCATCATTTCCAAGGACGGAAAAGTAAAGGTTGCGGATTTCGGAATTGCCCGTGCGGCAACCACCAATACAACCAATAATGAGGTACAGAATGTCGGTTCCGTGCATTATTTGTCTCCGGAGCAGGCACGCGGCGGATACAGTGACGAGCGAAGCGATATTTATTCGCTCGGTATTACCATGTATGAAATGCTGGCGGGACATGTTCCGTTTACCGGCGACAATGCCGTTTCCGTAGCGTTGCTGCACATTCAGGGAGAAGCTACGCCGTTGTACGAGGTCAATCCGTCGGTTACTCCGAGTCTGGAGAAAATCGTACAGAAATGTATGCAGAAAAAGCCTGAACGCCGGTATATGTCGGTGGCAGAGCTGATTCAGGATTTGAAGGCGGCAATCGTGAACCCGAACGGCGATTTTGTCAAAGTTGCGGCCGTTGTGAACGATTCGCCGACCAGAAATATTACAGAACAGGAAATGCGTCAGATTCAGACTGCGGCACAGCAGGACGACGCATTTGATGATGAGGAAGAGGAAGAACGGCCGAAGGCGGTTGTAACCAAACGTCATGACGAGTCGGATGATGACGATGATGATTTGGATTCCGTTGGAAAAGGAACCGAGCGAATTATCGTAATGATCGGCATTTTGGCGGTTATTGCTTTGGCATTTTTCTTTATCAACAAGCTGAGTAAGGTAATTAAGACAACGTTGAATGTCGAGAAAAATCCGATTACGATTTCTCCGACTTCGACGCCGTCTCCGATGCCGTCGGTAACGGAAGCACCGGCAGAGGTGCTGATGCCGTATTTGAAGAGCAAAGACAGAGATGAGGCAATTCAGGATCTTCATGATATGGAGCGGACGTACGGCATTCATTTTAATATTACATATGAAGATGCGGAAGAGTACAGCGACGATTTCGAGAAAAACACGGTTCTTCGTACCATTCCGGACTATAAGGACATACTGGAAGATAATACGGATATTAAGCTGATTATCAGTATCGGTAAGGAACAGGTTACCATCGGCAATTACAAGGGATATACGGCAGAACAGGTAAAAGCCGTACTCGCCAATAAGCTGGTTGTCAAGATTCAGTATGAGGTGGACGAAAAGGACGAGATTCCGATTGACTGTGTCATTCGGACCGAGCCGGAAGCAGGAGAAATTCTTCCGAACGGTGCGACGCTTACGGTATACCTGAATACCGGAAACACTAAGCTGACCAAGGTGCCGAACGTTGTCGGAATGAAGGAAATGGATGCGTTGGTTCAGATTACGGCATCCAACCTGGAATACAATGTCGAGTATGAATTCAGTGACAGCATACCGAAGGGTGAAGTTATTTCACAGTCTCCGAAGGCAGATGACGGAAAGATTGAGAAGGGCTCGCTGGTTCGTGTTGTAATCAGTAACGGACCGGAACCGACACCGACTCCGGAACCGACAGCAACTCCGGAACCGACACCGACTCCGGAACCGACACCGACTCCGGAACCGACGAAGGCCCCGGAACCGACAGCAACTCCGGAACCGACGAAGGCCCCGGAACCGACAGCCACCCCGGAACCGACGAAGGCCCCGGAACCGACAGCTACCCCGGAACCGCCGAAAGCGCCGGAAACACCGGAAGCACCCGAAGCACCGGACGGACAGCCGGAAGCATAATCGGGATTACGGATTAACTTATGCGGAAAACAGGAAAGATTATCAAAGGCGTCGGCGGACGCTATGAAGTATATACCGATGATGAGGAACTTGTGATTTGTCAGGCAAAAGGAATTTTGCGATATCATAAGGAATGTCCTCTGATTGGGGATAACGTAATATTGGAAACGGATGAAACGGGGCTCGGCAATATCATGGAGTTGTTGCCGAGAACCAATTCGCTGATTCGACCGGCTGTTGCCAATGTCGATCAGGCGCTGATTGTCTGTGCTGTGCACGATCCGGAGTTTCATCCGAATCTGCTGGACCGATTTCTGATTTTGATGCAGAAGCAGCAGGTTCCCGTTCTGATTTGCTTTAATAAAGCGGATCTGGCAAAGGACGGGGAAGCGGGACGATTGTGTGACATGTACCGTGATTGCGGAGCAAAAACCTTTGTCGTACAGGCGGAGAAACCGGAAACGTTAGCGGACGTTCGGACGGCACTGCTTGGAAAAACAACGGTGCTGGCAGGCCCTTCGGGAGTCGGTAAATCGACCATTATGAATGTAATGCAGCCGGATGCCAATATGGAAACCGGTACGGTCAGCGAAAAAATTCGACGCGGAAAGCATACAACGAGACATACACAGTTATTTTTCGTAGAGAAGAATACGTATTTGTGCGACACGCCGGGATTCAGTTCGCTGTATTTGCCGGATGTCAAGCCGGAGGATTTGGCCTTGTATTACGAGGAATTCACACCGTATCGTGACATTTGCCGATATCCGGATTGTCTGCACAGAAAAGAACCCGGATGTGCCGTGCGAAATGCGGTGGAAGACGGGGCGATTTCCAGAGAACGGTATGACAGTTACGAATTGCTGTTTACCGAGCTTTCCGGTCAGCGGATTATTTACTCCCGGAAGCCAAAGCATGAAGAAAAAATATAATACATTCGGTGAAAACCGAATTTTATTTGGGAGGATACCGTATGAATTGGTTGTCTCCGTCAATTTTGGCGGCTGATTTCAATCGACTTGGTGAGCAGATTCGGTGCGTCCGGGACAACGGAGCGCAGGCTCTGCATTTTGATGTCATGGATGGACGATTTGTGCCGAGCATCAGTTTCGGAATGCCTGTTTTAACATCGATTCGGAAAGAAACGGATTTATTTTTGGATGTACATTTGATGATCTGTGAGCCGATACGCTATCTGAAAGAATTTCGTGAGAGCGGTGCGGATTTGATTACGGTTCATTTGGAAGCATGCTCCGATGTGGAAGAGACTTTGCTGGCAATCCGTGAGACGGGAGCAAAGGTCGGAATATCGATTTGCCCCGAAACACCGGTTGAGGTTTTGAGACCGTATCTGAAAATGGTTGACCTGATTCTGATTATGTCGGTTCATCCCGGGTTCGGCGGACAGAAATTCATTGATTCTTCGTATGACAAATTAAGAAGTCTGCGAGCCCTCATGAGCGAGGTGTTCGGCAGTGCATACGGAGAGAACCTTCCCCGTGTCGAGGTGGACGGCGGAATTAATCGGAATAATGTCCGTGATGTGCTGAACGCCGGCGCGAATACCATTGTTACGGGAAGTGCCGTATTCCACGGTGATATTGCGGAGAATACGAAAGCCTTTGTCGATATTTTGGCGGAAGAGTAAGGTCAAACGGAATGATAGGAATGCAACGACAGACACAATTGGATATATTGGCAAAATGTGTCAGTAAATGCACGACAAAAATCAATAAAAAGAGTTGACAAAAGTCCCCCCCTTTTTTTTGATATAATGTCTTCTATCTGGATATACAAAAGATAGGAGATATAGAAAATGATAAAAGTATTAAGAAAGGTTCCGTTTCGGGTGGAAGTTGTCATATTGTCGAAAAGAACGAGAACGGAAGAGTGTTACTTGATATTACGCTGGTTTCGGGTACAGAGTATGATGAAACGATTACGGTATTTGATTGTGGAAAGCAAACATATACCACCTATGATTATACCGAAGATGTGTTCGGGGATAAGTCAGTTTCGATTACAATTAAAAATTACGCAAAAGGATATAATTTATTAGACTAAACGGAGGCGCATATGAAAGTATTTCGACACAAACAATCGGATTCTTTCATGTGCCTTTCTTTTTTACTGACATTTGTGGTTGCGGTTATTGCTATGGGATATTTAAATGATGCTTTTTCCAGGGAAATCAGTGAACAGGAGCATTCTTATCAAAACAGTGTTACGGTTTATGTATCGAACGAACAAGGTTTTGACGATGCGTTCTTGGAGTATTTGGAACAAAGAGATATTCAGGGTATTATGATGATCTCGGAATTTACGGTCAGTGTTGACAAAGCAGATGTAGAATATGCAACATCAAAGGCAAAAAAACTAATAATAAAAAATGCATCGAAAGAAAAAAATATTGCCACGATTCTCGTTTCGCCAGGATCAAAAAGACACGGAAACATATCATATGTAAAAATAAGTACAAATGATTCGGGTGTTTTTAAAGTAGTATCTGATGAGAAAAAGTATAAAACAGACGGTAAAGAAACCGCCAAAATATATTTTGCTAGGAGGTATAATAAAAAATGATTGATTATAACGAAAAAATAAGTCCTTATACTGGCATAGGTGATTTAAAACTCGGAATGAATTTAACGGAAGCTAAGAAGTTATTAAAAGCTTATGGTGTTAAATATGATCAGTGGACAGATCCGAATAAAGGATTTGAACCTGAGATACCTTGGACATTTATTAAGGTTGAAGATGCAATTGTATTAACATTTGTTAAAGATGTTCTGTTTGAAATTGAATGTCAGGGAAAATATAAGGGAGCACTTCCTAATGGAATATGTATAGGAATGAATATGCAAGAGGCAGAAGGAATTGACCCATCATTAAAGTATAATGATGACGATGAAGATTTTATTTCGAGCAATGGTTATTGGCTTGGGGATGAAATAGAGTCAGGTTGTGTGGTATATATTACTATTTTTCTGCCAGAGGTAGAACTTGATGAAAAAGAATTCTGGAAATATGAATGGTTAGATAAATACATTTCTATTTAAAGTGATAATGAATTCTTGATCATATGATAGTTGATTTTTAGAGAATTCTAAAGGGATCAACAATCGATGAAGATGATTTACGGATTGTCTTATAGAGAAAAATGATATAATCTTTTAGTATGGAAGATTAACTTTCAAAGTGAGAGGGATTGCTAATGCAGTCCCTTTTTTATTAGCCAGGTTTATCCTGGTTTTTTTATGCTTTGAATGATGTTAGCAAAAATATAGGAAGCAAAGGTGCCTGCTATGATACTTACTCTGATGAATATCAAGAGATTATTGTTGATCGTTACATCATGCGTATTCGTGATGAAGCGTTAGCTAGAGCAGTTTGCATATTCCGCTCCAGCGGTAAGTTTATTCCGCTTGAAACGGTAAGTTCCTTTCCACCCGTTCGGTAAGGCTTTCCGCTCCAAACGGTAAATGTTTTTATATATGATATAGTTCTTTTCGCAATTATTAACAAATACGAAAGGAGCTATGATTATGCATGACTACAACACAATCATTGGTGTAATCGGTCTTCGGAACAATGAAGTTTCGATTCCGGTTATCCGAAAACGGTATGGCATTGGATGCAGTGGCATACAGTTAATC
>JAZLJJ010000054.1:0-41027 GCA_045597325.1 Lachnospiraceae bacterium | reverse complement strand
CAGTTTTCAAGGTACCGATTTTCGCAAGCCCCGATATTTCAAGGCTTTGCGCTTGTTTTCGTTGCTGTCCGTTTGTGTGACAGCGAAGTTGAGTATATCACCGGAAATCGGGTTTGTCAACAACTTTTTTTATGTTTTTTTGACTTTTGAAACATTTCTTTTTTTCGCACTATATCTTGTGCCTGTTTTATTCTGTCAAGCACAAGTTTCCGATAATTTGCACAAACCATTACTTGCAAAACAATTCAGCCGTTCCACTGCAGCTTCGGTTCTTTGTCATTTCGCATCATCTCATTTTCTCCGTTTCTGCTGCTTCATATGCCTGCACCGTAGTTATTTGCTCATATCATCCTTGCTTTTTTGCATCCACAAAAGATCGTACCATCTGTCGAATTTCTTTCCTATTTTAATCATGTGTGCAACTTCTTTATATCCCATCTTTTTATGAAAATGATAGCTGTCATGCGTCAGGAACTCATCTTCCGTATCAGCATACGCAACGCCGGCAAGAATATTCACAATTCCCCGATCAAATAATCTTGCTTCCAGTTCATTATATAAAGCCCTTCCGATACCTTGTCTTCGATAGTCTTTATCCAAATAAACCGATGTCGTCGCGGTCCAGTTATATGCTTCGCGTGTGCTGTATGCGTTTGCATATGCGTATCCCAGAATTTTCCCATCGCGTTCATATACCAGATACGGATACTTCAACGTGTACGTTTTGATTCTGTTTTTAAATTCCTCTGCCGAAGGGACTTCATATTCAAAAGACACTGCCGTTTCTTCTACATAATAAGAATAAATTTCCGCCAATCTTTCCGCATCATCCTCTGTAACCGTTCTTATCATTCGTTTTCTCCTTGTTTTGTCATTTCCGGCTTTTCCGGGGAAGCCAATGTCGGATAAATGCTTCCAAAACTTCCTTTCCAAGAACAAAGCATATCGCTTGCGATATGCTCGCGCCGCCTGTGCGTCGCGAAGCGACATTTTTCCTCTGCACAGGCGTGTGCATCCTCGCGGAGCGTTTTTTTATCTCATAGGACGAACTTTCCTATGAGTAAAAAAGGCAGAATTTTCTGCTTTAAAAACAGCATCTTCCGACTCACAGCCTCCGCTCATCCATCAGATCGGTAAACCGGGGCATTCGGACCTTATTTTGCGCTCCGGTCAACATTAACATTCAGCGTAACCGTCCGGACATCCGAATAATGCGCCTCATGAACCCATATTTGAATCATGATCTGTCCGTTTCCCGCCAATACCGTAAAACTCTTTCTGTCTTTCCCGATGACAATATTGCCGGTGTCCTCCGCGGCTCCCTTCAACCATTTTACCGTACCGAATTGTTCGCCATGGGAATTCTCAACCTCAATAAAGTCGTCTACGGCATACTCCTCCCCAACATAAATCGTATCGATGTTTTTAGCCGTAACAACCGGCTCATTTAGCTGTGATATCCGTACATAGGTTGTCATTGTCATGATATTGCAGGCGATGATAATGCACACGCCAAATACTGCAAGCAGTCCGGCCGCCGTTTTCTCTTCCGTGCAGTCCGGCTTCTTTTTTTTAATCCGGTCGTGCCAAATGCATCCTGTCAAAATCAGAACCGCACCAAGCACATTGCCAAAGCCGGCATTGTGATTAATCCATTCGGCCCGTTCCAACGTCATTGACGGAACGGATTTACTTAGGCATACCACTGCCAGCCAGAATGTCGACAGATACCCGACGCCAAACGCAATCGCACTTTTCCTTGTTTTCGCCAGGAAGCTTCCAACCGGTAAAACTGCTGTAATAATCAATAAAATAATCGCTGCTGTCATCATTTTCCACGGCTCTCCTTCATCCGATCATACTGCAACGTCAATATTACCATCCGGTTTGACTTAAGTCAGTAAAAGAGGGACCTCGACCGTTGTCCCTCTTGTCCTTTCGATATCCGATTCGTCATTTCCGTGACGGTTCCCGTCCCCAAAAGGGCGCTGCGGGCCGTCTCCCGGAGCCTCATTTTTTAGCCAAATGAACCGAGAAACCGCCGAAATCCTGCTTCAGATAAATCAGGTACGGCTTTCCCTTCTCATCGAGCTTTATGGTATCATAGCAAAGCTCGATGCCGTTTCGTTCCAAATATGCCATGGCGCGTTCAAAGGAATCGGTCATTACTGCAATATGTCCGAGTCTGCCCTCTCCCATATATTTCATAATTTCAAAACCGCGTCCGCAAAATACGGAAATTGCGGTATCCCGCTGCTCAAATCCGAAAATACCGGTAAACAGATCCGCCGTTTTTTGCGCTTCCGTTTCGTTCTCGCTGTTAATTCCGATATGCTTCAGCTCAAAGCCCAGCATTTTCCGTACCGCTTCACGGGTCAGTGCTTCGATTTTGTCAAATTCACCGGCATTGATCAGATCACTCTTCACCATCCAGCTTCCGCCACAGGCAAGTACTTTGTCAAACTGCAGATATGCCTTCAGATTGTCGGCATTGATACCGCCGGTCGGCATAAACATCAAATCTCCGTAAGGAGCCGACATTGCTTTGATTTTTGCCAGGCCGCCATTGGCTTCGGCCGGGAAGAATTTTACTGCCTCCAGCCCCAGTTCCAGCGCCTGCTCGATTTCCGAAGGACCGCTTACCCCCGGCATAACCGGAACTCCGATTTCTTGGCAATAGCGTACCACCCGGGGATTCAGTCCGGGACTGACGATAAATTTTGCTCCCGCAGCCACTGCCTCATCGACCTGTTCCGTAGTCAATACTGTTCCGGCGCCCACCAGCATTGTCGGAAACGCCTTGCTCATTGCCGCAATCGCATCCTTTGCCGCCTTGGTCCGAAACGTCACCTCCGCCACGGGAAGTCCGCCGGCAATCAATGCTCCGGCCAGTTTCTCCGCATCTTCGGCACGATCGATTTTCACGACCGGAATAATGCCAAGCTTTTGAAATTCCTGTAACATCTCATTCATTTTGTAATAGCCTCGATTCTTTTATAAAATAACTTCGTCTGCCGGCAAAATATCCTTCGTCCGCACATTGCACAGGCTCCGGTAACCGATCAGAATTTGCTTGCCATGCCGATAATAATATTGTTCAGCGGATTCTTGTCATATACGAATTTCAGATATTCGTTGTCCATAATCGTCGTCATACAGGTCTGTCCGAATCCGGTATTGGCCAGCGCCGTAATGCTCGCAAAGAACAAGCAAACCAGCGCAACTCCGAAAACCAGACCGATTGCCGCACCGGACAATCGATTGAGTGCATTCAGAAGCGGCAGTTTTGCCAAAATGTTCAACGCACCGCCAACCAGATAAATCAAGGCCAAAATCGCAATAAACAGCACAATAAACACAGCTGCGCGAATGACCACATTGGACAGCATACGACAAACGTACTCTTTTGCGTTGGTTGCTTTCAGGATATTGAAATTTTCTTCTGTATTGCAGTCCTTCAGCTTTTCCTTTAAAGCCGCCGGAATGTTTAACGCATCAATATCCTCATTGGTAATCGTTGCCTTTTCCTCGAGCGAATCAAGCTTCAGAAAATCGTTAACCTTTTCCTCCGCCTCGGTCATCAGCCGATCCTGCCCAACAACCATCTTCACCACAGGCTTATAGAACATAGCGGAAAGTGCCAGCGCCAGAATAAAGGAAATCAGATGAAAAATCATTTTCACAAATCCCTGTTTCCAGCCGACTGTCACACAGGCCAATATGATTACGATACATACAATCAATAACCAGTTCATAGTTTTCCCTCCTTGAGGCAAGCCGCCTCCGGCTTCTCTGCTTCTCAGACACGACCGGTCAAATAAATTACGGTTCTTTCGTTTCCGGACCGTTTCATTTCCGGACCGTTTCGTTTCCGGACTGTTTCGTTTCCGGACCATCTTCGTTTCCGGACCGTTTCGTTTCCGGACTTATTTCGCTTCGCCGATCAATTTAATCTTCTCTAACAGGCTGTCGCCGATTAAAGTAAAATGATTCTTGCCGTCCACGGCAAATACATAGGAAATGCTTTTTGACATCTTGGATTTGAACTTGTCATTTCCGTTAATTCGATAAATGTACAGCGACGCGTCACTGTACAAAATGACATCGTTGCCTTCAATGCGAAAACCGCTGTACAGGCTGTCCAGTTCCCGGGTTTCGACGATTTTCCCGTCGAAATCATACAGCATGACGGAATACAACGGCCGACCGGCCTCCTGTTTCTCCGTCAGCACACCGATATACCGGTCGCTGTATGCAATCCGCTGTACGGTTCCCTCGAACGGAACGGTAATCGGCGTTACACTCTGAATTTCTTCCATTTCATACAAAAGCATATCCATGTCGCCGAACACCGCAACCTGATTGTTGGTCACGAATTCCACATCCGCATACAGACTGGATTCCTTGACTTCAAAAACCTGTTTTCCGGTCAATCCGTCAATCATATTTTTTCCGACTTCTCCGAAATTATAAAAAGAAATCACCGATGTCACGGTTTCACTGTCAAACCGTGCAAACGAAAGCACCATTTTTTCTCCGTTCGGAGACAGTGCCACATCCACCGGAATTCCGTCTACAATCGAATCTGTCGACATTTCTACCATTTTCTTGGCTCCGTCCTTCAGATAAATGACGAGATAATCCACTGTCCCGCCGTCCATCAGGACCGCCGTTTCTTCATTGGCCGATACCGCCAACGCAACAATCGGATGCTCCGTTGTTGTACGTTCCACACTGCCCGTACCGTCCATCATATACAAATTTCCCGTGCCCATATCGCCGACCGCCGCAAATGACCCACAGGTCGCAGCAACGGGATTGGACATCGTATAGCTGACATTCCAAAGCACTTTTCCGTCGGCATCCACTGCCTCCGCGCCGTCCCGTGCATACCGAAGCACACCGCCTTTCAGCGGAAGCTCTCTGCATACCGAAAATGCCAGTTGCGACGATGTTTCCACATCATAACTCAAATATGTTCGTCTGCTCTCGCTGCGCTTCTTCAAAACAATTCCGACAACAACAATCACAGCAACCAAAATCAGTATATACAGAAGGTACACCGGTTTGAATTTGGATTCTCCGGTATATTCCTTCGTCACCTGTTTTGCTTCCATCCGATCCGGTTGCCTCCTTCCTCCGGTTTTCCGGACATTTACAGTTCCTTACGATTTTCCAATGCTTTCAGAAGCGTCACCTCATCGATATATTCCAGGTCACCTCCGACCGGAACGCCGCTGGCAATCCGGGTAATCCGGATTCCCGTCGGTTTCAGCAGTTTACTGATATACATTGCCGTCGCTTCACCCTCCAGCGTGGAGTTGGTTGCGACGATGACCTCATTGACGTCACCCTGCAGACGAATCATCAGCTCCTTCAGCCGAATGTCCGCCGGACCGATTCCGAGCATCGGGGAAATGGCGCCCTGCAGGACATGATACACTCCGTTATACTGCCCTGTTTTTTCATATGCCGCCAAATCGCGGGCATTTTCCACGACCATAATGACACTGTGGTCGCGCTTGGCACTGGCGCAAATCGGACAAATGTCCCGGTCCGTCAGGGTAAAACATTCGCTGCAGTATCGTACGGTTTTCTTGGCCTCCAGAATCGTATCGGCCAAATGAGACACCTGTTCCGTCGGCATATTTATAATATGAAATGCCAGACGTTGTGCGGATTTGGTCCCGATTCCGGGCAAATGTCCCAGCTCGGCAATCAGTTTGCCGATCGTTTCACTGTAGTAATCCACAATTATCTCCTATCGTCGGAAATCAGAAGCCGAAATCACTGAGAGAACTGCCGAGTCCGCCTGCGATACCGCTCATTGCGTCATTGGTTTCTGCTTCCATGTTCCGATATGCCTCATTGACAGCTGCCATAATCAGATCCTGCAGCATTTCAACATCATCGGGATCGACAACCTCTTTTGCAATTTCGATTGCAACAACTTCCTTCTGACCGGATACACGAACCTTGACTGCACCGCCGCCTGCGGTTGCTTCCCATTCCTTGGTCTCCAGTTCCTTCTGTTTTTCTTCCATCTGACGCTGCATGCGCTGTGCCTGCTTCATCAGCTGATTCATATTGCCCGGCATACCACCGGAAAATCCACCTTTTTTACCCATTTTCAAGATCTCCTTTTCTGTCGTTCATTCTATGAAAACGTATCCTACGGTTCGGATTCGATTTTCAACTTCTTAATTCGTTTGTTCAGCGCCTCGATGTCCGCATACTTCCGAACGGAATCGCCCGCCTTCAAAAGCTGCGTGTCCACAACCACCTTGCGGTGAATCGTGTCATTAATCAGCTTCTCCAGAACCTGTTTGTGGTCCTCGCTGTTCATTAACAGCTCATCCACTTCGGTCCGGAATACCAGAAGCAAATGTCCATTCTGTCCGATGGATTTCCGACAGTTTTCCACCGTCATGCGAAGCGGTTGCTTCAGGCGGCGCATAATATCGTCCCAGTTGTCCATCACCGCTTCCAAATCTTCCGGAAGCGCCGGCTCCGGCTCTGCTTCTTCCTGTTCCTGCTGCGGCTCTTCATCGCGTTCCGGTGTCATTGCCACTCCGGTTCGCTTCAGTTCCGTCAGCTCCTGTTCCAAATGACGAATCCGTTCCAGCACCGCATCCGTATTGACATCGGTCTGCGGACGGCACAGGCGCACCATCGTCATTTCAATTACGACACGCTTTTGAGACGCATACCGCAGCTGATTGGTCAATTCGCAAAGGACCTGAATATATCGCATCAGTTCCTCGGGCGAATATACCTTCGCCTCATGACTCAGAAGCTTCATTTGCTCTCCGGAAACTTCCAGCGCATCGCTCAAATCCTCACCGGACTGTGCGAGCAGGAGATTTCGGATATACCAGGTGAGGTCCACGACGAATCGGGACAGTTCCCGTCCGGCTACAATCATTTCATCGAGCAGTGCCAGAATGTCGGTCACTCTGCCTTCGTGAATCATGCGCAATGCTTTGCCGAACGTCTCAACATCCACGGTTCCGAGGATTTCCAAAATGCGGTCATAGGTGAGCTCCTGCTCATAATAATAAGAAACGCACCGCTCCAGCAGTGACAGCGCATCCCGCATGGAACCGTCCGCTGCCTTTGCCACATAACGCATTGCCTTTTCTTCCGTTGTGATGCCCTCTTTGTCACACAGTTCCATCAACCGGTCGGCAATCGTTTCCAGGCGGATTCTCTTGAAATCATATTTCTGACAGCGTGATAAAATGGTAATCGGAATCTTATGCGATTCCGTCGTTGCCAAAATGAAAACCACATACGACGGCGGTTCCTCAAGCGTCTTCAACAGTGCGTTAAATGCGCCCGTCGAAAGCATATGGACCTCGTCGATGATATACACTTTGTATTTGCCTTCGGTCGGATAGTACCGAACCTCGTCCACAATTTCACGGATGTCGGCAACACCGTTGTTGGACGCCGCATCGAGTTCCACCACATTCATGGAACTTCCGTTGTTGATGGCCTTGCACATGGCGCATTCATTGCATGGATTGCCGTCCACGGGATGTTCGCAGTTGATTGCTTTCGCGAGAATTTTCGCGACGGATGTTTTACCGGTTCCGCGGGTTCCGCAAAAGCAGTACGCATGTCCGATTCGCCCGGAACGCAACTGATTGCGAAGCGTGGTCACAACCGCATCCTGGCCTTTGACATCGTCAAAATCGGCCGGACGGAATTTCCGATACAGCGCAATATATGCCACAGCAAGTACCTCCTAAATGTATCATCATACATAGTACAAACTTCATTGACCTGAGTATGATTTTCCCTTTTGTTGTTAATTCATTATGAATTTACCTTGAAATTCCTCTATCGTATAAGTTTTCGTATCATTCGGTATTGTTACATACGAATAAGCACCGTTTTCCTCTGCAATACGAAACGCTTCATCCGTCCAATTAAAGGTTCCTTCTTTGGTGACCTTATGATTCCAATCCGAGCTGCCCCAACGAACGGTTGTGCTCTCGACATTTATGTACTTAAACCCATAATTTGCCTGTCCGTTATCCTCTTTATAAATATAGGTTTCGTATGTTCTTTCACCCGCACCGCCATGAAATACAGCGATATAGTCAGTGGGAACAACATCTTTTGCATCGTCCTTATTCAGTAAAAATATTACGACGAAAATTCCTCCCAAAATCACGATTGTTACGATTGGGATAATAAATTTTAAACTTTTTTTCATGTGTCACGTTCTCCTTTTCAACTGCTTTGTTAGCTGTAACTTTAACGATCCGTTTATAACCGTTTTTCTGCATCATCGAACTGATATATCGACTAATTATATCCTTTCTCCAAATGAATGTAAAGAGGTGCAGATAACGGACCCCCCGTCATGTCCGACACCTCTGCCGCAGATTCCCGAAAAATCATTCCCGGACGTTCAATCCTCTTCGATGACATAGATTCCCGAAAAATCATTCCCGGGCATTCAATCCTCTTCGATGACATAGATTTCCAAAAAATCAAAATCAATTCCTTCGATAAAGCTGTCAGCCGTAAATCGGGTTTTGGAGTGATATCGAAAATCCTTCACGTTGCTCTGAAGCCAGATTGGTTTCGGCAAATCCCATTTGGCACAAACTTCGTCCAGTGCCGCAAACACCTTGGCCGTCCGATTAACATCCCGATCGTCGGAAATCGTCAAATCCCGAAGCAGCCTGTTGTCTTTAATCATTTTTGCCCAAATCCGAAACATGAAATTCCTCCCGTGCGTCGTCCTTCTTCACCGGTGCACTTCTTGCAGACACTACCATCTGTTCCGAAACTGTTTCCGGCGTCTGGTCGCAATCGCCGACATAATAAGATAAATCGCCGCACCGGACAGGAGTCCTCCGATATGCGCCGCATTGTCCACAAATCCGCTGCTGCGGACAAAATTATACAGCAGATATGCCACAAACAGGACAATCCGTCCTTTCAATTCACCGTTTCGGTTGTTCCGGTCGGTAATCATAAACATCAGATATGCTCCGAGCAGGCCGTAAATCGCACCGGAAGCTCCGGCCGAATAAACATACTTGCCAATTATATGATAATATCCGAGTGATGCCAGCGAAGCAAACAGTCCGGAAAGCAGATACAAAATCGTGAATCGAATACTGTTTATATTGTCTTCAATAATTTCTCCGACCGCAAACAGACAAATCATATTGCCGACCAAATGATCGAAACTGAAATGCAAAAACATGCAGGTGAACAGCCGATACCATTCCCCTTCTTCAACCGTGAGTTCCCACGAATTGCTTCCGAAATTTATCAGCGATGACAGGGCACCGCTTTGGAGAACTGTCGGAACCAGATATAGAAGCACATTGATACCGATTAAAATACCGGTAACCGGCATGGCTCTTCGTTTTCTCTGAGCCACCTGTCGGGTCTGGTTTTTCTGACGCGCCGCTGCTTCCCGATATCGTTCAATCCGTTCTCGGTCCGCCTCCGTACCGTTGTCGCGGATTTGGCCGTTCGTATACATTCCGCCGGGCATTCCTGTCGCACCGGGATTTCCGGGCTGACGATACATTCCGCCGGGATTTCCTGCCGCGCCGGGATTTCCGGGCTGACGATACATTCCGCCGGGATTTCCTGCCGCACCGGGATTTCCGGGTCCCCGGTAAGTCGCCTCATAGCCACCCTGAAAGCCTTCCTCATTTCGGCTGTGATTGCCATACGTCAAATACCGTTCCATCATCGTCCGCAGTCCGAGGAAATCCTCCGGCTGACCGTCATCAATGACCAGCCTTCCGTAAACTTCATCCGCAATCCAAAATGCGTTTCCCTCCGACATTTGCCGACAATCGTTAATTCGTTTCGAAAGCCAGACGGTCAGGCAGTTCACCGCAGTATATCCCTTACCCCGGAAAATACCGCGAATGGTCTCCAGATACCGGGCATAGATTTCCGCATTCATTTCCGCCGCAGCATCTTCCCGAATCAGCCAAATCAGCGTCGCCGCCGTCTCCCCCGTTTCCGTATAATACAAAACGGTTCCTTCTTTGTGTAAATTTACTTCAAACAGCCCCCGCCCACGCAGGAGAAGTATCATTTTTTCCCACATTGTACTGTCCTTAATAAATAATCCTCGCAAGTGTTCCTCGCAGAAACAAACTCTCTGTCCGTTCCGCGATTCCTCCCGGTCCATGATTTTCACATGATACCACGTCTATATCATAGTATAGAAATGCCTTTTCTGCAAGATTTTTCGCATTTACCTTGCCATTTTTCATTCTTTAGTATATACTTGCGTTGTTTGAGTGTTTGTCGCAGAACTCATGCCAAATGACTCATCGAAATACACGTTTTGCACAGAAATTGAAAATCTTCGGCGGGAACTCTTCGGACGCAGGTATCATTTGAATGCCGAATGATTTTATGGGAGGCTATACATGGTATATAATAACATTTTGGAGGCAATGGGACACACGCCCATCATTCGGCTGAACCATATGGTTGAGCCGGGCAGTGCGGATGTTTTGGTCAAATTCGAAGGCCTGAACGTCGGCGGTTCCATTAAAACCAGAACCGCATATAATATGATTTTGGCAGCCGAAAAGGAAGGCCGCATCACCAAGGACACCATTATTGTGGAACCGACAAGCGGAAATCAGGGCATCGGCCTTGCATTGATCGGTGCTGTTCGCGGATATCGGACCATTATCATTATGCCGGATTCCGTCAGTGAGGAGCGTCGGAAGCTCGTTCACCATTACGGTGCCGAGGTTCTTCTGATTCACGATGCCGGCGACATCGGCGCCTGCATTGCGGAGTGTCTGAATACGGCACTGCGTATGGCGGAAGAGAATCCGAATGTGTTCGTTCCCCAGCAGTTCACCAATCCGAATAACCCGCTGGCTCACAAGTATCACACCGGCATTGAGATTCTGGAGCAGGTTGCCGGCCCCATTCACGGATTTTGCTCCGGTATCGGCACCGGCGGAACCATTTCCGGTATCGGTGAAGTGCTGAAAACCCAAAACCCGGACATCACCATTTGGGCCGTTGAGCCGGAAAATGCCGCAATTCTTTCGGGCGGTTCCATCGGAACCCACCTGCAAATGGGTATCGGTGATGGCTTGATTCCGGACAATCTCAACCAGCAGATTTATTCCGACATTTTCATTGTAACCGACGAAGTTGCTCTTCAGACTTCCCGCGAACTGGCATCCAAGGAGGGAATCCTCTGCGGTATTTCCAGCGGAACCAACGTCGCCGCAGCCCTTGCACTGGCCAGGAAACTCGGCCCCGGCAAGACCGTCGTGACCGTACTTCCCGATACTGCGGAGCGTTACTTCTCGACCCCGCTGTTCGACGGCGAATAAATGATATCTCCTGAATCCAAATAAATATGCTCCCCTTCAGGCGGACCACGGAACAAAATTCATCCGGAATACCTGTGGGGAGCATTTTTCATGTGCGCAGATTATGCATATTCCGCCTGCCGAAATTTTCGGTTTCCGGCAAAACGGTTTTGACAACTCTTCACTCTCGTCATCTTCTCTTATGACGCTTTTTGTAATCGTCCCGAATCTCCGCACAGCATTCCTCAACGGCCGCATCCGCTTCAGCCTTGCTGCCGCATTTTCTCATTGCCGATATCGTGTTGGAAATGGCCGAAAAATGTACTCTTGTTCCCCGACTGTCGCACTCATAATTCATCGCCCGGTCTGCCCCGATTCCGATTTGACCCGCCACCTCAACGGCATCTATGTTGGCACCGAGGAACAAAAATTCCCATCCGAATTCTTCCTTTTGACGCTCAACCATTTTCCGGACTTCCGCTCCGCCGTACCGGCGGCTTGCATTTTCCATTCCGTCTGTCGTAATAATAAAAATCGTTTTCTCCGGCCGGTCCTCTTCCCGCGCATAGCGCTGTACCATTGAAATACGATGAATCGTCTCGCCGAGCGCATCCAAAAGCGCAGTACATCCCCGGACATAATACTGCCGGTCATTCATGGGCTCCACTTTGGAAACCGGCACACGATCATACAAAACCTCCGCCTGATCATCAAACAAAACCGTGGAAATCAGCGCCTCTCCGTCTTCCTTGCGCTGTTTCTCAAGCATCGAATTAAACCCACCGATGGTGTCTGCCTCAAGTCCGCACATCGAACCGCTTCGATCCAAAATAAAAACTACTTCCGTTAATCCTTTTCTCATAATTCTTCCTCCTTTTCTTGCGGGAACCTGTTCTTATCATTCATTTTGCTCCCTTGTGAGTCTCATTATACAGTATCGGAAAAAGAAAACGGTCGCCCGGAAAGCGACCGTCAAAAAAACTTATAAATTTTCGGAAATGCCCTTATTTCGGGCCAAAAGCAACCGGTTTCGCCTCATTTCCGCTCGAAATTCCGACACCGGATTCGGGCATTCCATCGGAATTCCATCGGAATTTAATCGGAACTCGGTCCGTCATGCAATAATGCACGGCTGTCCGTGTTCTTCCAGCTGAATATCCAGTTCAATCATGTCATAAATCTGATTTTCGATAAAATACGCGAAAATGATGTCCGTCTTGTCGCACGGTGACAGGGCATAACCCGCCCGCGCCAGCAGATCCTTGGTTTCATCCAGATTCAAATGAGCCCCGACGCACAGGCACAGGGCCGTCAGCTTGTTCGGGTGATACGTTCGGTTATTTTTGATTTTGGAAAATACTTTCTTGTCGACAATCGCATTTTTCCAAACCTCGGCATTGTCCATGCCGTGTTCCCGAATCAAATACAAAAGATACTCCGAATAAGTGTCGGAAAGATGCTTTATCCGTTCCGCCAGCTTGCCCTCATGATAGTCCGCAAACGGTTCTTCCCGGAAGCCTGACCCGTACTTTCGTTCATACGATACTTCGGCCTCGTACACGCTTTCCGGCGAGGCTGCGGCATCCGGCGTACTGGCATACGACTCGCCAAACTCATACACGCTTTCCGGCGACTCTTCGGACTCGCAGGAAACCGCATCATTTGCGAATGAGCCGTCGTTCTTCTCTGCCCTTTTGTCAAACAGCGCATTTGCGAAGAACGATTTCTTCTTTTTCGGTCCGGCAATGTTCGCAGAACCGCATCTCTTCTCCGGTTTGAAGTCCGGAGCGCTGTTCTGCGCGGTCGCCGACATACAATTCTGCACAGCCGTCGCACTACCCTCGAGCGACGCAGGAACGGTCCCCTGGCCGAAGTCCGGAGCGCTGTTCTGCGCGGTCGCCGGGTCAATATACATCCGACGGATATACGAATCCAAATCCAGCCGTCGTGCCGCATCAAAAGATGAGCGTACGGCTCGTTTCGAAGTTTCATTTTGATTTTTTCCAAAAAACATTGTCCTGCCCCCCTTCCGACCAAAGTTCCTGCTCTGTGCGGCTGCATCATGTCGCGGATGCTCGCCCCTTCCGGCCTGCTCCGCTCGGCCGCATCGTGTCGCGGATGCTCAGCCCTTCCGTCCGCGGACTCCTGCCGCATTTGCCCGATTCGGTTATTCCTCGGTAATCGTCAGTTCGGCAAGCATTTTCGCAAGAGTGTCCCGCTGTTCCGCATCGCTGCTGACGGTAATGAACAATTCATGCTCCACGTCATAATAATAGGAAACAAGCACTTCGCGTTCGCCGGTCGTATCCGTATAGAAAATGCGGATTGCCGGGTAATTTCCGGCACCGTATGCAGCATTGTCCTCGCGTTCAAAATGATAATCCGTTTCCATCGACGCAAGCGTTTCCTCGAGGTCCACCGACAAATCGATTGCGGATACGCTCAAATAATTCATGTACGGATTTTTCTTTTCGCCGAACCGCTCGATACAGTTGTTGTTCCGGTCCATTTGCAGCAATTTATGTTCATAGGTGCTCATATCATACACAATCGTAAACGGAAATTCCGACGAACGGAACCGAACCTTCTTCGGACCCATTTCGCCCATCCGCAGCAGCACAAATACCATAATCAGGCAACAGGCCGCCACCGAAAGCCCGACAATCAGCCATTTGCGGCCGGATTTCCGACCTCCGTCTTTCTCCTGCGTTCCGTCCGAAGTCTTCCGATTGTTATCCGAATCTGTCTTCATAACACTCTCCCGAAATTCATTTGGCAGCGCCGCACCCGGCAGGCGAAGCTCTGCTTTTCTCATGCCGACGACGCTGTCCGCGCTGCCGGCATCTCTAATAGTATCGTAAATGACTGCGCTTTGCAACGTCATCTTTGTGAAAAAACGTTACCATCCTTGCAAAATGGCTTATTTTCGCAGGCATAAAGCAACTTTTTCTGTTTATTTGTACAATAGCGTTTTTTTATAAAGAAGAGTATACTTACAAATATCCCGTATCGGGACAAATCCGATTCCGTTTTCGGAGCTCTCCGCACTTCCGGTTTTCCGGTACACTGCCTGTGCTTCCGTTCTGCGGATATCCGGCCCGCGATTTCCCGATTTCGTAACTTTTTTGTTTTTTGCAAGGGCACAGCCCGGGTGATTGGTATGGACAAGAAATATGATATTGATATGTGCAACGGCTCGATTCCGAAAAAAATGCTCCGGTTTGCACTCCCTCTGATTTTTTCAAGCATTTTACAGCTTTTATTCAACGCGGCCGACCTCATTGTTGTCGGTAACTATGTCGGCGAAGAAGCGCTCGGTGCGGTCGGCGCAACCGGTTCCCTGATTAACCTGCTGACCAACCTGTTCCTCGGTCTTTCCGTCGGCGCAAACGTGCTGGTTGCCCGGTATGTCGGATCCGGACAGGACCGTGACGTGGAAGAAACGGTTCACACATCTCTGCTCATCAGCTCGGTTTCCGGTGTGATTCTGGCCGTTATCGGTTTCTTTTACGCCAAACCGCTTCTGATTCTGATGAACACGCCCGAAAATCTGGTCGAAATGTCCGCGTTATATATGCGTATTTATTTTCTCGGAATGCCGATTATGATGGTTTACAACTTCGGCAGCGCCATTCTCCGCGCTATCGGAGACACGCGCCGCCCGCTGTACTATCTGACCTTTTCCGGATGCGTCAACGTCGTTATGAACCTCATTTTCGTGCTGGTTCTCGGCCGCAATGTCGACGGTGTTGCCTATGCAACCGTACTGTCCCAGCTGATTGCCGCCATTTTGGTCATTCGAAACCTGATGCATCAGCCAAATGCCTGCCGCTTCAGTTTCCGGAAACTCCGGATTACTCCGGCCAAGCTCGCTTCCATTGCCAGAATCGGTATTCCCGCCGGTATTCAGGGATGCATTTTCTCCCTTTCCAATGTTCTGATTCAGTCTTCCATCAATCCGTTCGGAGACCTTGCCGTCGCAGGCAACTCCGCCGGTTCCAACATCGAAGGCTTCATTTATGTGTCCATGAACGCGTTTCATCACACGACGCTCAGCTTTGTCGGGCAGAATTACGGTGCCGGCAAATACGACCGGATTCGCAAAGTGCTTCTCTGGGGTCTCGGCTTCGTGTTCCTGTTCGGTGCCGGGCTGGACGGAATCGCCCTGCTGTTACGGAAATCGCTGGTCGGCATTTATACCGATGATGCCCTGGCCATTCAATACGGATGCGACCGAATCTCGGTCATTTGTATGCTGTATTTTACATGCGGTATGATGGATGTTCTGGTCGGTGCGCTGCGCGGTGTCGGATTTTCCATGCTTCCGACCATCGTTTCTCTGGTCGGTGTCTGCGGTTTCCGAATCACCTGGATTTATACGTATTTTCGTTCTCACCACTCGTTAAAGGTGCTGTATGCGTCTTATCCGATCAGCTGGATTATCACGGCGCTTCTGCATACCGTTATTTATCTGTGCTGGCAGCGAAAGAACCGGCATAAGATGCTGCATTGATTTTTCACACTTTTTGTGATAAATTTGAACGGTAGTTGGTTATGTTATTTGCCACGTTGTTTGTTATCTCATAGGAAAGTTCGTCCTATGAGATAAAAAACGCTCCGCGAGGATGCACACGCCTGTGCAGAGGAAAAATGTCGCTTCGCGACGCACAGGCGGCGCGAGCATATCGCAAGCGATATGCTTTGTTCTGTTATTTGTTATGTTATGTATGGAGGAAATATGAGTACCAACAGTAACGAAAAAAAACATCCGATTAAGAGTTTTTTTTCTGCAATAAAACGTTTTTTCAGTAAAAAAATCTTCAGTTATTCGCTGATACAGATTTTTCTTTTGTCCTTTCTTATGAACCTGGTTACGGACAGTCTGTCCCGGTCGAGCCTGTTCCAATCGATTGCGTTCCTGTTCCAACACCCGCTGATTTTCCTGACCAACATGCTGATTATCGCGGTTTTGCTGGCTCCGGCGCTGCTGTTTCGGAAACGCTCGTTCTTCTATTTTCTCGGCTGTCTGCTTTGGCTGACCGTCGGTGTCATCGACTTTATCGTTTTGAAGAACCGTGTGACTCCGTTTAACGCCAAGGATTTTCGTATGCTTAGCGATGCCTGGAACGTCCTTTTGCACTATTACAGCGTAATCCAGGCAGTCGGACTCGGACTGCTGATTCTCCTCGGTATTGCGCTTTTGGTCGTTGCCTACATTTTCTTCCCCAAGCGGAAGGAAAAGGTGAACTACGAAGCCGCACTGCCGATGACGGTCTGCATCATTTTCGGCTGTATTCTGCTCGTTCTCGGCAGCCGTTCCCTGAATATTGTTAAGAAAACCTTCCCGAACATTGCGGACGGATACCATGATTACGGTCTTCCGTACTGTTTTGTCTGCAGTATTTTCGATATCGGTATTTCCAAGCCGGACGATTATTCGCCCAAAACTGTTCAGCAGGTTGTCGATCAGCTGTTGCCGTCTCCGACCGCAGCTCCGACAAACAGCCCCGATGCAACCCCGACCCCGTCGGTTGCTCCGAACAGTACTCCGGAGCCGTCTCCGGCTGTTTCTCCGGCTGCTCCGAATATCGTATTTATCCAGTTGGAGTCCTTCTTCGACCCGAAGCGAATCTGCGGAATTGCGTTCGAAACCGACCCGATTCCGACATTTTCCTATCTGCGCGACAAATTCTCGTCCGGTCTTCTGAAGGTTCCGAGCATCAGCGCCGGCACCTCCAACACCGAGTTTGAAATTCTGACCGGTATGAATATGGCCGATTTCGGTGCGGGTGAATATCCGTACAAGACCATTTTGAAGGAATCGACCTGTGAAAGCATTGCCTACAACCTGAAGGAACTCGGCTACAGCACTCACGCCATCCACAACAACACCGCCGGTTTCTACAGCCGAAATATCGTATTCTCCAACCTCGGCTTTGACGATTTCGATTCCGTCGAGCTGATGGATAACGTTGTGCGAAATGAGCTGGATTGGGCGCGTGACAGTGTTCTCTACGACGAAATTCTCACCGCACTGGACTCGACCGAGAGCAGCGACCTCGTCTTCACCGTATCCGTGCAGGGTCACGGAAAATACCCCGACGAGGATATTTTGGAAAATGCCATCAACCTGACGGATGTCTATGACGCCTACAGTGATGACACCATTTACGGTCTGAAATACTATATCAACCAGTTAAATGAAATGGATCAGCTGATCAAGCGCCTGATGGATGAATTTTCCAAACGGGAAGATCCGTATGTTCTCGTTCTGTACGGCGATCATTTGCCCGGATTTAACTTTAAAGAAGATGATTTGAACCGCGGTGAACTGCTGGAAACCGAATACGCCATCTGGAGTAATTTCTCGATGACCGTCGAGCATCGCGACCTTCATTCGTACCAGTTGTCCGCTTACCTTCTGGACAAGCTCGGCATCAACAACGGTCTCCTGACCAAGCTCCATCAGCAGTATCTGAACGGCGTCAGCGATATGGAAGAATCGAATTATCTCGGAGAGCTTCATCTGCTTTCCTACGATATGCTCTACGGTGAGAAGTACTGCTGGGGCGGCACCTGCCCGTATCAGCCGACCGATATTATATATGGTTTGCACGATGTCACCGTCGATGATTACAAGGCCATTTACGACCCGAACGAGGAAATTTGGTATCTGACCGTCTATGGTGAGCATTTTACGGAATATACGGACATTTATATTAACGGTCAGCGTTATAAGAATACCATTCCGATTTCACCGACCGAAGTTTTCATTCCGAATGTGACTCTGCATACCGGAGATGCCATTTCGGTTGCCATGCCGATTGACGATCAGAAGATTCTTCGCGGCTCCAACGCGCTGGAATTTGACGCAAATCGAAGTTATTAATCCGGGAAATGATGTTCCCGACCGATGTTCCGACACAAGCGGACATCCCGAACCAGCGAAATGACGAATTTCGCAAATATCGTTTTGACCGGAGGTCTGTATGAACAAAAAGAAAATCTGTTGTGTGATTTTTGCGGTTCTGACACTGCTTGTCGGACTCGTTTTGATTGCTCTCGCCGTCCGTTTCCGCGGAGAGGCGCCGACTCAGGCAGCTTTTGACGACAACTATCTGTTTGCCAACATGTCGATGCTGATTCCCGGAATTACCGTTGTCCTGTACAGCATTTGGATTTTTATTCGCGGCACGATGAAATCGACGGCACAGTTTCTGCTGCTCGGATTTTTCCTTTTTCTCGGAATCGGATTTCTGATGGAATGCGTGTATTTTCAGTTCATTTACTTTGGCATCCATCAGCCGCAGTACAAGCTGATGATTCCCGCAGCATTGTTTATTCTTGTATATGATGTTGTCGTATTGATTGTATCCGCAATTTTCTCCGCAACGTATAAGGCCATGGAATAAGCCTTATGAAAATGCCGGACAAAGGAGGTCACCGTGTTTACTCATTACGAAATGGAAAAACGAAAAAGCCGTCTGCTGTGTTTCTATATTGCGCTGGCTCTGTTTCTCTCCTCGATTCTGTTCCACGATTCAATCAGTTCCGAATTGAGAAAAGTTGACTGCGACGATCTTCCCCTTCGAATCATGTTCTGGGGCGGTCTGGGGCTTACCGTATTCTGCCTGCTGACACTGCTGCCGTTCTTTCTGAAACGAGTCAAAGTGTGGCGTCTGATTAAGGACGACCGTTATGTTTACGCACCGTTTGACGGGACGTCGACAGAGGAATCCATTAATGTTTATTACGACGCGAGCGACCCCGCTCAGTCCAACCGTTACAACTACAATTACACCGGATATTTCGCGTATAGCGATGACGTCAATCAGGTCCGTCGGCGTTTTCACAGGGATTACGAATCCCTTCAGTTTTTCCCGTTTCACAAAGGCGATCTGGCCCGCGTGTACGTGAAACTGTCGGATTCCGGTACCTACTACGTATCCGAGCGTCATATTATTCACCCCGCAGGCTACAACCCCGATGCCTATCGCGAAAAGCTTACGGGACGCCTGATCGGAAGCCTCTTTTTGACTGCTGTCACGGCGTTGATTCTCGTCAAATCCGTTCTGCTGCTGGAATTCGGAGTCGGCGTCTGGGCTTTGGTCACCGGCTTTATCATCCTTCCGTTTTTCCTTCTTACAATAAGCAGCTGGTTTGTTTTGATAAACAAAATCGCTTACAATCATAAGATACAATAAACGCGTGTCGCAAGGGATTGCAGGTGACATATTGGAACAAAGCATATCGCTTGCGATATGCTCGCGCCGCCTGTGCGTCGCGAAGCGACATTTTTCCTCTGCACAGGCGTGTGCATCCTCGCGGAGCGTTTTTTTGTCTCATAGGACGAACTTTCCTATGAGATGAAAATAAGTCCGCACCGGTCGTCGCATTTACGCAACAAACGGTAGCGGACTTTCATTTTACTCATGTTCCCGAATCCATTTCATCTGCGGACTCTTCTCATCGAGCTGCATCAGTTCAATCTTAATTCCGTCCGGATCGTGTGTCCAGCACTGCCAGTTATAATCGGCGCCCTGTTTCGGTGCATCATCCTGCGGTGCTCCCGTCTCCACGATTTTCCGCCATGCCTCCTGAATATCATCCACAACCAGGCAAAAATGGAAAAATCCGATCTTCTCATCCCGATAGGGATTTTCCTCGGTTGCTCCGTAGAACAGCTCTATGAACTGCCCGCCCCCCGCATACAAATACACAATCCAGGGTTCTCCGGTTTCCGGTCTCGCGATATCAAACGCCTTTTGAAAGCCCAGCGTATTTTCGTAAAATGAGACCGTTCGTTCCATGTTTCCGACATTAAATGCCGCATGACCAAGTCCTGTTACCATCACACTACCTCCCATTTTTTCCGGTCTTTGCCGGATTATTTTCTCAAACCTTCTCCGATTTCTTTGCCGGCGCATTCCACGCCAGTCCGCAATACAGTTCCGCCAGTCCGAACGACAGCAAAATGCTTCCGACAATATCGGTCAGCCAGTGAACTCCGCAAACCGCTCTGCCGATGACAACCGCAAGTGCCGGAACGATGCAAACCATACCGGCCAGCCATTTTCCCGAAGCTGTTTTCACACGGCGGGAAATCTGCATCACGGCCGTGCTCATCACAAACAGAAACAAAAGCGTATGGGATGACGGATACGATGCTTCCGGCCCGTCTTCCCACGAAAACGGCGGGCGATAGTTGATCACCACTTTGTCAAACAGCACATACAGCCCAAGCACAATCACATAGAACACGCCCAACAGCAGAATGTCCCGGTCCACCTTCAGGAGGCTTTTGCGCCGGATCAGCTGGCAAACGCCCAGCAGGCCAAATGCCGCAATCACGGCAAACGCCGTATAACCGAGCACTTCCGTCATTTGATACAGTGTCCTGTGTTCTCCGGTAAAGGTTCGAAATGCATCATTGACGGATGCCATTCCGACATCGGTTCCTTCGCGGCCAATCGGCTGTACATCTGCCTTCACCACCAAAACGGTAAAAATAATAAATGCGGCAAGCCCCGCAACTCCGAGCATACATCGTTTTTTCATGGTTTTTCCCTTCTTATGAGGGGGGAATCAACGGGTCCCACCTTCTGCCATATATAGGTAGCACCGCCGTGCAGAATCTGCTTCGCAGATGGCGGCGCGTAGATCGTCACCCTGACGGGTGGCGATATGTTACATGGCACTCCACAATGCTTCATTTATTTCGATTTTGATATTGGTTTCCCATTTTTCGTACTGGGTTTGGAAGTACTCTCGCGACAATTCCTCGATTTTGGCTTCTTCGGCCTCCTGAGTCGCCCGCTCGTCCTTCGGTTCCACACAATAGAAAATGTACAGGCCGTCCGCCTCCTCGATAATTTCGCTCAGCTGTCCTTTTCCGAGCGCAAATGCGGCATCCCGGCTCTTGGACGGCAAATCCTTCCGCCCGACCACCTTTTCCACGTTGGTATCGTCGCTGACATCCTTTGCATAATTGTAAAAATCTTCTTTGGTCGCCGCGGTCTCCAGATACCCTTCCGCTTTCCGGTACAGCGCACTCAGATCCTCCGCCGTCATCGGCACCTTATGTCCTTCCGCATCCGTATAATACTTGCTCAGGAAAATGTAATCGAATTTCGCACGCAGAACCTCTGTCTCGGAATACGTGGTATCGGCATTCAGCGTGATGGTCTCGTAAATCTTCTTGGCCAGCACGTTATCCGTATACAGCGACCGAATGAGTTCCTCGGTAATGCCGTACTTTTTGGCAGTTTCCTCCGTCACGCCGGCCAAATACTGCTGGGTATAATCATTGACATTTAAAATATCGTCCGCATCCAGCCGGATTTCAAATTCGTCCGCCATGTAACAGACCAGCTTGATGTACTTAATTTTCTCCAAAAGCTGTTCCTTCATCAGTTCGGCGTAGGTCTTTCCGTCGCTCGTAAACACATAATCCCAAATGTCCGAACCGTACAGCGTCTCTACTTCCTCCCGCATACTCAGCAGGTACAGGTTCGCCTCCGCATAGGACACGTCAATTCCTCCGACACGCATCAGCACGTCGTTGGTAAAGCCCTCACTGGTCGGCAGTTCCTTTTCGCTGCCGCCGTCGTCACCGCTGCAGCCGCTCAGACTTCCGATCATGCAAATCATCAGGCAAATGCTGATTATCTTCACGATTCGTCGTTTCATGTCATTTTCCTTTCTCCGCCGGAAGTTCACAGTTTCATTTTCCCTCATTGTCACTTCTTTTTGCGGTCGTATTGCCGATTGTACGCAATTTCCCCCGTTTCGCTCAATTACTCTGCGAGCGTTCCGAACTTCACGAGGAAGTTTTCCGCCTCAACAAAAATTTTGTATATATCATTCGGCGTCGTTCGTACCGTCTCCATTTCATACGTAAATACCGGCCGTTCCCCGGTTTGAACCTGCACTCTTCGGGGATAGCTGTTAATCAGCGCCGGAAGCTCCTCCACCCGAAGATGGGCGTCACGATACATCTGAAGCACCAGAAATCCGCTCCGTAGCGTCAGTTTTTCAACATACGCCTTATGCGCCAACGCCTTCAGATATGCCACGTTCAAAAGCAGATTGACGCAGGACGGCAATTCCCCGAAACGGTCCGTCATTTCATCCTGCATTTCCTCCATATCGTCCTTCGTCTCGATGGATGCAATTCTCTTGTACATATCCAGTTTCAGGATTTCATTTCGAATATATGTTGACGGAATATATGCGTCAACATCGGCATCAATCTGCGTCTCAAAGGATTCCCGGATTTCCGTCTCTCCCTTCATGGCCAAAATGGCCTCGTTCAGCATTTTGCAGTACAAATCATAGCCGACCGATTCCATTTGTCCGTGCTGTTCCGCACCGAGCAAATTCCCGGCGCCGCGGATTTCGAGGTCTCGCAGCGATATTTTATAACCGGCACCGAGGTCGGTAAATTCCCGAATCGCTTTCAGCCGCTTCTCCGCGGTTTCCGTCAGCATACGGTCCTTGCGATACATCAAAAATGCATACGCAATCCGGTTGGACCGTCCGACACGGCCTCGCAGCTGGTACAGCTGGGACAGACCGAGCATCTCCGCTCCGTCGATAATCATGGTATTGACGTTGCTGATATCCATACCGGTTTCGACTATCGTGGTGGACACGAGCACGTCGATTTCCCGATTGATAAAGCGGGTCATGATTTTCTCCAGGTCGTGTTCGTTCATTTGCCCGTGCGCATATTCCACATTGGCATCCGGACACATCGTCTGAATCCGGTCCGCAACTTCGCTGATTCCGTTGACCCGATTATATATGTAATATACCTGGCCTTCCCGCGCAAGCTCGCGGTTAATCGCCTCGCGGACCATTTCCGCACTGTATTCCATGACAAATGTCTGTATCGGCAGGCGGTCCTGCGGCGGCTGTTCCAAAATGCTCATGTCGCGAATGCCGATCAGGCTCATGTGCAGCGTTCTCGGTATCGGAGTCGCTGTCAGCGTCAGTGCATCCACATCATTTCGCAGCTGTTTGATTTTTTCTTTATGCGTCACGCCGAAACGCTGCTCCTCGTCCACAATCAGCAGACCGAGATTCTTGAATTCGACGTCCTTCGACAAAATCCGATGGGTTCCGATTACAATGTCCACCATTCCCTTTTTCAGGTCGGACAGCGTTTTCGCCTGCTCCGTCCTGTTCCGGAACCGGCACAGCAAATCCACGCGGCACGGGAAATCCAGCAATCGCTGGGAAAATGTGTTGTAATGCTGCTGTGCCAATATCGTGGTCGGCACCAGCACCGCAACCTGCTTTCCGTCCAAAACCGCTTTAAATGCGGCTCGCAGGGCAATTTCCGTCTTGCCGTAGCCGACATCCCCGCAAATCAGACGGTCCATAATCCGGTCACTTTCCATGTCCCGCTTCGTATCGATAATGGCCTGCAGCTGATCGTCGGTTTCTTCAAACGGAAACAGTTCCTCGAATTCCTTCTGCCACTCCTTGTCCTCCGAGAACACAAATCCCTTCTTTTCGCGTCGTGCGGCATACAGCCGAATCAGATCTTCCGCAATATTCTTAACGGATTTCTGAACGCGCGACTTGGTCTTCGTCCATTCGCTGCCGCCGAGTTTATTCAGTTTCGGCTTCTTGTCCGCATCGGCATCGGCGTATTTCTGCAGCACGTCCAGCCCCGTGGCCGGCACGTACAAAACGCCGCCTCCGTCGTATTCCACCTTCACGTAATCTTTCAGGGCTTTGTCCTTTTCCAGCTGTACAATGCCCCGATATACGCCGATTCCGTGATTTTCATGGATGACATAATCCCCGCTCGTAAGTTCCTGATACTCCAACGGTGCTTTCCGCTCCGCGGGTTTCCGTATTTTGGTTCGCTCCCGCCCGAAAATATCGCTTTCGGTGATTACGATAAATTTCAAATACGGATATTCAAATCCGTTTCTCAATTTGCCGTACACAATCATGACTTCGCGCGGTGCCACTATCCGGGCATCCTCTTCGGTGTAAAATGCCTCCACCTCGTAATCGCGAAGCTCCTCCACAAGATGCTTTGCTCTCGTATGCGAAGGGCACACAAGCAAAATGCGGTATCCCTTCAGCCGGTAGGATTTCAAATCCGCAGCCAGCGATTTCAGGTCCTTTCCGTACGAGGAAATGGACCGCACTCCGAGGTCGTACCGATTTGTATAGGTCAGCAGGCCGTTGCCGACCAAAAAAGTGCTGAGTGCCACGGTCGTCCGGCTTTGCAGCGACGTAATGACCTTTCGGTAATCCTGAATCGCTTTCATTTGGCCGGGCAAAAGATTTCCCGATGACAGACGCCCTTCCATGCTTTCCGCATATTCCTTGGCCGCAAGTTCCGCATTTTCACACAAACGGCTCGGTTCGTCCAGGAAGACGACGGTCCGGTCTGCCGGAAAATAATCGAAAAACGTCACGGTCTGTTTCTTAAAATAATCAATGTATGCGCCGAGATTCACATTGGCCGGCAAATACCGTATCGAATCTTCCAGTTCCGATACCATCACCCGCAAATGATGCTCTTCCGCATACTTTTTTTCTTCCGTAAGCTGCCTGCAGACCGACTCCGTGTCCTTCTTCATCCGGGCAAGACCGGCTTCGCGTTCCTGCTCCGTCAGCATCAGCTCCACCGCCGGATATACCGTCACACAATCGACCGGCTCAATCGAACGCTGGCTGGACACGTCAAAGGACTTGATATCGTCGATATCATCGCCCCAGAATTCAATTCGGAACGGATATTCTTCCGACAGAGGATACACGTCCAAAATGCCGCCGCGAACCGCAAAATCCCCGGCCGATTCGACCTGTTCCTGTCGCCGGTACCCAAGTTCCGCCAGTCGCTTTGTCAGTTCCGTCAGCGTGACCGTCGAATCCCGCGTAATTTCCAGCCTTGCCGCCGCAATTTCCGAAAATGCCTGCAGCCTCTCCAGTCCGCTGTGAATCGACGTGACAACAGTCATTTGCTCTCCGTCCGCAAGACGCTTTAAAACGTTCATCCGCGCCTTGAGAATCGCATTCCCCTGCATCCCGGCGCTGAAGAAAATCAGATCCTTCGCCGGATAGTACACGGTCGACTCGTCAAATTCCCGACAGTCTTCGTACAGTTTCTTTGCCGCCAGTTCATCCTCGGCAATGACCAGACGAAGCGGGAACCCCTCCGACAGGGCACACAAAAACTGTGCCTTCTGCACGGCTGTGCAGCCCGACACCAGCACCGGAGTCTGTTTTCGTTTCAAATTCTCACAAACCGCCCGGTATTCGTTCAACGCCTTCAGCGGTTCCGTAAATGTCTTCATACTCATTGTCCTTTTTCGAAAACCGCTATCCGTTAAACCGGTTCATTGCTGCTTCCGTTCCGTCCGAAAGAAGGCATACCACCGCATCCGTAGTCCGTTTCAGCGCCTCTCGAATGAGTTCGTCCTGTTCTTTCGGAAAATGTCCCAGCACATGATCGGCGAGATCCCAGCCCTCCGGCTTTTCTCCGACGCCGATGCGAATTCGCGTAAAATCGCTTGTTCCCGCATGTGCAATAATACTCTTCATACCGTTATGTCCGCCCGCGCTTCCCTTCGCACGAATCCGCAGCTTTCCGGGCGCCAGTGCAATTTCATCGCAAATGACGATGATATCTTCCGCGGGAATTTTATAAAAATCCATCATAGCCCGCACGCACTCCCCGCTGTTGTTCATAAACGTCTGGGGGTGTACCAGCTTCACTTTGACTCCGGCAATCACGCCGGTTCCCGTAATTCCCCTGCATTCCGAAGTCCGCATGGAAATGTCAAACCGGTCCGCCAGTGCAGTGACCGCATCAAACCCGATATTGTGTCTTGTTGCCGCATATTTTGTCCCGGGATTCCCGAGCCCGACTATCATAATCATTTGTTCTTCCGCTTCTTTCTTTGTTTTGGCAAATGTCCGCCGAATCCATGCTATGCACATAATTTAAGCCCTATACACCGAATACGGTCTTGGCGATATCGACGGTTTCCTTGGCATCCTTTGCGTAAAAATCCGCACCGATTTCCCTGGCGTATTCCGGGGTCAGTACCGCACCGCCGACAACGACGCGACAGGTCAGTCCGGCATTTCGCAGTGCCGCAATCGTATCTTTCATACTGCCGAGCGTGGTTGTCATCAAAGCACTCAGACCGACCAGCGGCGTTCCCGTCTCGCGGGCCGCCCTGACAACGGCTTCGATTTCCACATCACGTCCGAGGTCCACTACCGTAAAGCCGTAATTTTCAAGCAGTACCTTTACGATATTTTTGCCGATGTCGTGAATGTCCCCCTTGACGGTTGCAAGCACAACGGTTCCTTTTCGAACCGGTGCCTGTCCCGATTCCGCCAAATGCTGTTTTATTTTCGCAAATGCTGCCTGCACGACCGATGCCGACAGAATCAGCTGCGGCAGGAACAGGCGTCCCGTCTCAAATCCGGTTCCGACCGTATCCAGTGCGGGAATCAGCATTTCATTGACAATATCCATGGAATCCACGGTCTGCAGCAGAGTATCGGTCAACGATTCTCCCTGCGCCGCAAGTCCTTTGACCACTGCCGTATACAGGCCTGCGCCCGCATCTCCGAACCGGCTGCGAAGTCCGTCCGCCACCGTATCCGTAACGGTTCCGGCATCCGTCGCCGCCGTCTTTGCCACCGCGGTCGGCGCCGTATAATTCCGATATGCTTCCATGTACTCAAGTGCATTGACATCGATATTGGCAAGCATCCGATATGCCCGCAGCGCACCCATCATCGCTTCCGAATTCGGATTCATAATCGGCAGCGTCAGTCCGTTCTGCAATGCCATGGTCAGGAATGTGGCGTTGGCCAAATCCCGATTGGGCAGTCCGAAGCTGACATTGGAAACACCCAGTACGGTTCCGAGCTTCATCCGGTCACGAACCGTCGCAACCGCTTTCAGGGTCTCCGAAACCGCCGCCTGTTCGGCACTGGCCGTCAGCGTCAGACAGTCAATCTGTATATTTTCTCTGCGAATTCCGAGTGCTTCCGCGCGGGCAACAATTTTCTCCGCAACGGCAATCCTCTCCTCTGCAAGTTTTCCGATTCCGTTTTCATCCAGCGTCAGTCCGACCACCGCGGCACCGTATTTTTTCACCAGCGGCAAAATCGTTGACAGACTCTTTTCTTCTCCGTTGACACTGTTGACAAGCGGCTTTCCGTTATATACGCGAAGCGCCGCCTCCACAACCTCGGGAATGTTGGAATCAATCTGCAGCGGCACATCGACAACCGCCTGCAATTCCCGAATTACACGGACCATCATTTCCTTTTCATCCACACCGGGTAGCCCGACGTTGACATCCAGAATATCGGCTCCGGCCTCTACCTGGGAAATCGCCTGCTCAAGGATATATTCCATATCATTGTTCAGCAAAGCTTCCTTGAAACGCTTCTTTCCGGTCGGATTGATTCGTTCTCCGATAACTCTCAGCTGTCCGAACCAGACCGCACGGTTTGCCGACGCAATACCGGTCGGTCTCGTCTCCGCCAGCTCGCGAAGCGCCTTCCGGTCCTCCGGTTCTTCCGGATTCTGTTCCCACGCGCGAACCGTTTCCGTCAATGCACGAATGTACTCCGGCGAGGTTCCGCAACATCCGCCGACCGCCGTCACCCCGTAAGGAAGCATGGCTTTCACGCATGCCGCAAATTCGTCCGGCGTCACCCCGTAGGTATTGGTCGCCGGGTCCGGCAATCCCGCATTCGGCTTCACCACGATGGGAAGCTTCGTGCAGCCGTACAGCGTTTTCACCATCGGCAACAGCTCGGTCGGACCGAGAGAACAGTTAAATCCGATTCCGTCAATGCCCATATCGGAAAATGTCAGCGCCATCGATTCGATTCCGGTTCCCGTGAATGTCCGGGCATTTGCCTCAAAACTCATGGTAACAAATACCGGCTTGTCACTCATTTCCCTGGCCGCCAGAACCGCCGCCTTGGTTTCGTACAAATCGGTCATGGTTTCAATCACAATCCGGTCGGCATCGCGCCCTGCCCGAATTTCTTCGGCGAAAATGTCGTATGCCTCCTCAAAGGACAAATCCCCGAGCGGCGCAATCAGACGCCCGATCGGACCGATGTCCAACGCCACCTCGGTCTCCGGCTTGCCGGCATCCTCCGCGGCTTTTCTTGCATTGGCAACCGCCGCTGAAATCAGCTGTTCCACGCTGTACCCGGTTTTCGCCATTTTGCACCGGTTGGCGCCGAAGGTGTTCGTGTACACAATCTGCGAACCGGCTTCAATATATCGTCTGTGAATGGCGGATACTTTCTCCGGTTCCGTGATATTCCATACCTCCGGGACCCCGCCGACCGGCAATCCGGCCGCCTGCAGTTCCGTTCCCATTGCACCGTCCAAAATCAGTATTGACTGTTTCATTTCTTCACTCCCGTTTCTCTCGAAAATGATGTCTCAATTCTTTGCATTGCTGCATTTATCATGATATGCGCATCCGGCGCACGCTTCGGCCGCACAGGCTCCGACGGGCGCGGAAAGCGTCGCATTGTCCTCGGTCGAAATCTGCCGAAGCTCCTTCGTCGTATCCTGCAGACCGATAATTGCCGTTACCGATTTTAACGGTGTCAGCATATGACTGTCCGTCGTTGCGAGGCCAACCCGTTTTCCGGCCTCCACCGCCGCAAGCAAATCCTCCTGAATCGTAATCGGAAGATCGCCGTATCCCGGTGAAAATCGCCAGGTCTGACGAAACAGCGGCAATTTTGTCTGAATTTCCGCCTGAATATCATCACAAATCTGCTCCATGACCGCACCCGCCATGGCATCGGTCAGGAGTGCCTTCGGCATGTTCCCGAACTGCAGTCGCCGAATCAGCGTGTCCACCCCGGCTCCGAGCGTCGCCGCAATCACGGCCACCTTCGTGCAGCCGACCAAATGATTGACAATGTCTTTGCCGGTCAGCGTCAGCGCGCATTCCGCAAGCCTCACCTCCGACTCATTGACACATTCCATATCGAAAATCCCGACACTGTACACCGGATTGCAGGCCGCCAGAAGCGGCTCTTCGCATTCCTTCATCAGCGCCAGTATCGTATCGTCCGGCCTGGTCTCGCCGTACCCGAGATATCGGGCCGCTTCCTCCATCCGAACCGGTTTCAGTTCTACCATACAAATACTCCGTTCCTGTTGTCGTTCCCGGATTTTCCCGCCGTTACCGGATCCCCTGCGGTTGTTGGATTCCCTGCGGTTCCCGGGATTCCCTGCGATTGCCGGGGTTCCCTGCGGTTGTTGGATTCCCTGCGGTTCCCGGATTTTCCCGCCGTTACCGGATCAACCCGGGATTAATCAGCGGTGCCACGGCATCGGTAATTTTCTTGGCCACATACGGATTGTTCATCGTGTACAGATGAATTCCCTGAACACCGTGCGACACCAGATCGATAATCTGGTCGATTGCGTACGCAATTCCGGCCTCGCGAACAGCATCCGGATACGTCTCGTACCGTGCCATCATATGACTGAATTTTGCGGGCAGACTCGCACCGCACATCGTTACCATTCGCTCAATGGACGCCTTGCTCGTACACGGCATGATTCCCGCCTCAATCGGCACGTCAACGCCGGCCGCGCGGGCCTTGTCCAGGAAGCGGAAAAATGCTTCGTTGTCAAAGAACAGCTGAGACAGCAAATGATCCGCGCCGGCATCCACCTTCTTCTTCAGATTCACAATATCGGCATCCAGCGATTCCGCCTCGGTATGTCCCTCCGGGTAGCAGGCGCCCATAATGTGATAATTTCCCTTGGTCTTCAGATATGCAATCAAATCCGACGCATGCTGAAAATCATGCTGCGGCGTGCGGTCCGTATTCGGTGCCGGGTCGCCGCGAAGCGCCAGAATATTCTCGATTCCGCGGGCATTCAGCTGCTCGCAGATCATATCGATATCCTCACGGGAATTGTACAGGCAGGTCAAATGAACCGCCGCCTCGATTCCGTATTTCTTTTTTATGATTTCCGCAATATCCGCCGTCTTCGTATCGGCCGCACTTCCGCCGGCTCCGTACGTAACGCTGATAAAATCAGGCTTCAGCCCCTGTAATCCGTCCAGCGTCTGATAAATGGTATCAATCGGCATATCGCGCTTCGGCGGGAATATTTCAAATGTAAATGCGGTTCTTCCGTCCTTCATAATCTCTGACAATTTCATGTTTTCGTACCTTTCCCTTCTGTTTTACGTTCTTCTGTTGTCGCGGTGAAAAAACGTTATAACATAGTTATTTTATTATAGCATGCAACCCCTGCAAATGCAAGAAAAAAGCGGTTCCGACGCGGTTTGCACGCCCTCTGCCGAACTGTCGGCAAAGCCTTGCGTACACCGTATCGGGACCGCCCTTTGAGATTCATTTTACTGTCAGATTATTCCGGAATTCCGTAATGCTCGATGACGTAGTCCATATCCTTGTCACCGCGGCCGGACAGGTTAATCAAAATGGAGCCCTGGTCCATCGTCTGAGCCAGTCTCATGGCATGTGCAACCGCATGAGCGGACTCGATGGCCGGGATAATACCTTCCATGCGGGACAGCTTGTAAAATGCGTCGATGGTTTCGTTGTCATCCACGGTATCGTAAATGACACGTCCGTTCGTCTTCAGGAACGCATGCTCCGGGCCGGAGGACGGGTAATCCAGACCGGACGCTACGGAATATACCGGAGCGGGCTCGCCGTTCTCATCCTTCAGCATAATGGAATTAAATCCGTGCATAATACCTTCGGTACCGTACTTCAGCGATGCTGCATGATCGCCGAGCTTCGGACCGCGGCCGAGAGGCTCTACGCCGTAAATCTGAACCGGGTCGTTCAGGAATCCGGCAAACATACCTGCGGCATTGGAACCACCGCCCACGCAAGCCGTTACGGCTGTCGGCAAATGACCTGTCATCTCCAGGAACTGCTCTCTTGCCTCAATTCCGACAACCGACTGGAAATCACGAACCATCAGCGGGAACGGATGCGGTCCCAATACGGAACCGATGCAGTACATGCAGTCCTTATAATCCTTTGCATATGCGGCAAATGCGGCATCGACAGCCTCTTTCAGAGTCTGCAGTCCTTCCGTAACTTCTACCACACGTGCACCGAGAATCTTCATTCTGGCAACGTTCGGAGCCTGTTTCTTAATATCCACGGCACCCATATAAATGTCGCATTCCAGACCGAAATACGCTGCTGCGGTGGCCAGTGCGACACCGTGCTGGCCGGCACCGGTTTCCGCGATAATTTTCTTCTTGCCCATGTATTTTGCAAGCAGTGCTTCACCCATGCAGTGATTCAGCTTGTGAGCACCCGAATGGTTCAGATCCTCACGCTTTGCATACAGCTGAACCTTGCCCTTGCCGATGCTTGCGGACAACCGCTCCAGATGCGAAATCGGAGTCGGACGTCCCTGGAATTCCTTCCGGATACGACGCAGTTCGGCAATAAACTTGCGGGACTGGCAAATGGTGAAATACGCATCGGTAATTTCCGCCATTGCCGCTTTCAGCTCGTCGTTCACATAGCAGCCGCCGAACCGACCGAAAAATCCGTCTTTGTCCGGATAATTCTGAAAATAGGTTTCGTAATCAACATTGTTTAAAATCATACACTCCATCCTTTCCGTTCCCTGTTTCGGGAACAACACCATACCGTTATGCTGCCGAAAACCGAAGCCGGTTCTCGTCGGAGCGTTTATTCACAGGTCATTTCCCATGAAAAAACGCCCCTGACAGCTGTTCACTGTCAAGGGCGAATAAATATTCCGCGGTGCCACCTTGATTCATGGTTTCCCATGCACTTTCGGGATACAGACATATCCCCGGCAACTAACGTATGCCCTACGTCACACAATACTCTTTGCATTTCCTGTGTGCCCTCAGAAGTCCATTCACGTCGAACCGTTCGTACCGCAATCCCACCGTCTGCGGCTCTCTGTAACGCTGTCATCCGTCGCTACTTGCCCTTCCTCAAAGGTTTTTAATCGCCTCCGGCCCTATCGCCGTCCGCGATTTTTTATGAAATTATCACCACTATATACCAACTCGATTCGAATGTCAATAGGCATTTTCATTCCGACCGGTTTCGTTTCGACGCAGGCCGCCGGGCCCCCGTTCGACCGGTTCGTTCCTATAAATCGTACCGATTGGCTTTCTCATCCACAATCATAATCCTGCCTTCTCCGACCAGACGCTGATCCCCGTGAATCGTATCGCGGCTCTCCACAATACAATTCTCAATATACGTATTATCACAGATATGCACATCATTTAAAATGATGGAATTCCGGATTGTTACATTATTGCCGATGTAAACCTTCTTAAATACAACCGAATTCTCCACGGTTCCGTTGACGATGCTTCCCGAAGAAATCAGACTGTTCCGCACAACCGCATTGGGGTTGTATTTTGCGGGCGGCAAATCATCCACCTTCGAGTAAATGTCCGGATACTGACGGAAGAAATAATCCCGGATATCCCGTTTCAGGAAATCCATATTGGTTCTGTAGTAATCCTCTACCGTAGCGATATTGCTCCAGTAGCCCTCCATAAGGTATGCGCAAATCTTCTTGTTGGTCTTGTAGCGCATCAGAATTCCGCGGACAAAATCAAAATTGTTATCCGCAATGCAGCGCTCCAGCAACTCAATCAGAAGACGACGGCGAACGACATAAATTCCGGTCGATACCAGACGGTTATCGGACTGTAACGGCTTCTCCTCAAAATCCACAATCCGGTCCTCACTGTCGACGGTAACCGCGCCGTACCGGGAATTGTCCTGTCCCTCCGGCAAATTGGTTACGACCACGGTGATGTCCGCCTGCGTGTCGATGTGGCGGTTGATGACCTGATTGTAATCCAGCTTGTAAATACCATCGCCGGATGCAATTACAACATACGGCTCATGGCTGTCCTTCAGAAAATCCATATTCTGATACATGGCATCTGCCGTGCCGCGATACCAGAACCCGTTTTCCTGCGTAATGGTCGGTGCAAACAGGTACAAACCGCCCTGCTTTCGTCCGAAATCCCACCATTTGGAAGAATTCAGGTGCTCGTGTAACGAACGGGAACTGTACTGTGTCAGTACCGCAACCTTCTGAATATGGGAATTTGTCATATTGGATAACGAAAAATCGATGCTTCGGTAGCTTCCCGCAACCGGCATGGCCGCAATGGCGCGACGGCTCGTCAGCTCCTGCATCCGGTTGGAATTACCACCCGCTAAAATGATACCGATTGCTTTCATTGACCGTCACCTGCCTTTATCAGACTTTCACCGCTTTCCAGCGCCCCGTTGCGATAATCGTCATCCGTGGTTCCGCCGCAAATTACGGTATTTTTGCCGATTCTCACGTTGTGCGGAATCGTCGATGCCTCTCCGATGGTCACCAGACCGTCGGCATAAATATTCGGTTTCCAGGTGTTCGGAACTTCTTCCCCGATACCGATACGGCAGTTCTCGCCGATCACGACATTTTCCGCCACAATCGCTTTCTCGATGCAGGTTCCGCGTCCGATTACCGTACCCTTCATGATAATGGAATCCCGGACAACCGCACCTTCCTCAATCGTAACGCCCTCGCCGATTACGGAATTGTGAACCTCGCCGTAAACCTCCGTGCCCTCACCGATGATGGCGCGGTTAATCACAGCCGAATCCGAAATATACTGCGGGCGAATCATTTCGCTCTTCGTATAAATCTTCCAGTATTCGTCGTACAGGTCAAATACCGGCACGATATCAATCAGCTCCATGTTGGCCGCCCAGTACGAGCTCAGCGTTCCGACATCCTTCCAATAGCCGTTGAATTCATATGCAAATACGCGGTCTCCGCGGTTGTGACAGTACGGAATGATATGCTTTCCGAAGTCACAGCCTTCCTGTTCCGACAGCGAAATGAGCGCTTCCTTCAGAACTTTCCACGTAAAAATGTAAATGCCCATGGACGCCAGGTTGCTTCTCGGATGCGCGGGCTTTTCCTCAAACTCGCGAATCCGCATGTCGTCATCGGTAATGACAACACCGAACCGGCCGGCCTCTTCCCACGGAACCGGAATGGTCGCAAGCGTAATATCCGCGTTGTTCCGTTTGTGGAAATCCAGCATTTCCTCATAATCCATCTTATAAATATGGTCTCCGCCCAGAATCAGAACGTATTCCGGATTGTAATACTCCATAAACCGAAGATTCTGATAAATGGCATTGGCCGTACCGGTATACCACTCCGCATTGGTACTTTTCTCATACGGGGGGAGAATGGAAACACCGCCGATATTGCGGTCCAAATCCCACGGAATACCGATTCCGATATGCGTATTCAGCCGAAGCGGCTGATATTGAGTCAAAACACCGACGGTATCAACGCCGGAATTAATGCAGTTGCTTAACGGAAAATCAATTATCCGATACTTACCGCCGAACCCCACTGCCGGCTTGGCGACGCTTTGTGTCAACACTCCGAGACGGGACCCCTGTCCTCCCGCAAGAAGCATGGCAATCATTTCTTTTTTAATCACGTTACCACCTCTGAAATCCGTTCGACCGCTACACCCAATGGTCGTCCGGACATAAATTTTGATAATGATGTATTATAACATATAACGATGGAAAATGAAATACATTTTATGTCGTAAAAGAAAGTTTTTTCTGCTCATTTTCCGTCCGGACAGCGGACGTTCCCGACGGTCCTGCCGACCCGAACGGCGGGCATTTTGCCCATTCTGTGTCCGAACCACGAATATCTCCCGGAAAATAACGCAAAAATGCCCGTTTTTTTATCAAAATCGGCGTTATTGCATTGTATTTTCGTTAAAACATGCTATTATATTGTAGGTTGTACGGACACCGTCCGTGCGACAGGAGAGAAGACACGGCAGCAATGCCGAATTTATCCGTAGTTCGGAGGAATTACATGTTTACAATAGATTACAACAATCCCGTGCATGTGCACTTTATCGGAATCGGCGGAGTCAGCATGAGCGGCCTTGCCGAGCTTCTGACGTCCAAAGGGTTCACTGTCAGCGGTTCGGACCGTCAGGCCTCTGTACTGACCGACCGTTTGGCCTCTCTCGGCATCCGTGTGGATATCGGGCAGAAAGCCGAGAACATCACCGACGATATCGATGTCGTCGTTTACACTGCTGCCATTCATCCCGACAATCCGGAATACAGGGCCTGTGTGGACAAACAGGTTCCGCTGATGGACCGCGCCGAGCTGTTGGGACAGATTTCCAGAACATACCCTGTTTCCATCGGTGTATCGGGAACCCACGGGAAGACCACGACAACGTCCATGATTGCTCTGATGCTGATGGAGGCCGATCTCGATCCGACCGTATCCGTCGGCGGATCTCTGGCGGCAATCGGCGGCAATCTGCGAATCGGTCAGTCCGGAACATTTCTGTACGAAGCCTGCGAATATACGAACAGCTTCCTGAAATTTTACCCGACCGACATCTGCATTTTGAATATTGATGAGGATCATTTGGATTTCTTTAAAGACCTGGACGATATTCGTCACTCGTTCCGTCTGTTTGCGGAGCGTCTTCCGAAGGACGGCCGCCTGATTATCAACGGCGAGCTGCCGCAGCTTCGGGAGTTCCTGGACGGCCTTAACGTCAATACCGTTACGTACGGGCTTCTCCGCGACGGAGAATCGGCCGAATCCGCTCCGTACACGTTTGCTGCCGGTAACGTTACCTACGATGAGCTCGGACATCCCTCCTATGATTTGTATGTTCGCGGCAGCTTTGTCAGCCGTATGAGTCTCAGCGTTCCCGGAATTCATAACGTTGCAAACAGCCTTGCCGCGGTTGCCGAAGGATATTTCCGGGGAATCGACATCGACACGATGAAGGCGGCGCTGCTTCGCTTTACCGGAACCGATCGCCGGTTCCAAATCAAGGGCACCGTCAACGGAGTTACGATTGTGGACGATTACGCACACCATCCGACCGAAATCCGGGCCACTCTGATGGCTGCCAAGTCCTATCCGCACAAATCCGTGTGGTGTGTATTCCAGCCTCACACCTATACCCGTGCCAAGCTTCTCCGCAAGGAATTCGTGCAGGCTCTGTCACTCGCCGACAAGATTGTCATGGCTGACATTTATGCCGCCCGGGAAATCGACGACGGAACGGTTTCGTCCGCCGATCTTCGCGACGACCTGCTCGCGCTCGGCAAAGAAGCATACTATTTTCCGAGTTTTGAAGAAATCGAAAAATTTTTATTAAAAAATTGTGTTAACGGTGATTTGTTGATAACTATGGGTGCCGGAGATATCGTTAAAGTCGGCGATTCGCTGTTGCAAAAATAACTTATCCACTTTATCCACAATCGGACTGTAAAATCCGGCTGTGGATTTTTTCATAATAATCCACCGTCCGCAAAGTCGATTGGAATTTTGCGCAAATGCCTTATTTTAACGGTGTTTTAGAAGATTTTCCGACTTTGCCGGTGCGACTGTTTGAAAAAGTTATCCACTTTATCCACATTTCAATTCTACAGTTTGCGACAGCCTTTGGGGCTATTTACAATCCCGATTTGATTGGTTATAATGAGTCTCGCATGTGACCCATGACGAATCAGAAAGGAGGCTCCGCTTATGTGTACCATTTGCATGAAACCGAAGACGAAACGCACCGGAACATCGGTTCCGAACAGTTTTATCGACAACTACATGCTGAATGCGGACGGCTCCTTTATTCGTGTTTATCTGTATCTGCTGCGTCACTACACGGGAAGCAATCCCGACCGCAGAGACGCCGCAAGCCTTTCCGTTCACGTCATGGCAGACCGCCTCGACTGTATGGAAACGGATATTATTCGCGCATTAAAATATTGGAAACGCAGAAATCTGCTTGATTTTACCCTGAACGATTCCAACGAAATCAGCAGCATTTTGCTGGAAGACCTGTTTGACGAAGAGAACGGGAGTGCGGACGAGTCATGCGATACGTTCGAACGGCGGACGGACGCCGCGGAACGCAACCGCATGGCAGCTGAAGCCTCGGAGCGCAACCGCACGACGGCAGAGACCGATGAGTCCCGCATCCCCGCTGAGTCCTTCCGTGACGGGGACGGCAGACATTCGCTTCGCGACATGGCCAAGGCCTATGAACCGTCCGACGAAGCGATGGAACGGTTTTCCGCCGATCCCGGCTATTCGGACATTCCCAATATTGTTATGAATTACCTGGGCGGTCAGGTCAACGCACCGCATTTCCGCGTCCTGATGCTCGCTTATGACCTGCTTCATTTTCAGCCGGAACTGATTCTGTTCCTCTTCGAATACTGCGCCGACCGCAAGAAAACCAATCCCAGCTATATGCAGGCGGTTGCCGTCGGTTGGGCGGAAAACGGAATCGAAACGGAAGAAGAAGCCAAACAGCATGTTCGCGAATATGACGATTTGGTCATCGCCGTACGCAAAGCCTTCGGCCTGAGCGGTATGCTCGGTTCGGCGGCTATCGAATATATCGAAACCTGGGGCAAATGCTGGCACATGTCCGTGGATCTGGTTGAGGAAGCCTGCCGCAGAACGTCTCTGCAGTCGGCCAATCCGAAGAGCTTCCCCTATGCCAACAGAATCCTCGAGGACTGGCACAACAAAGGAATTTCCGATCTCGCTTCTCTGAAAGAACAGGACCGGCTGTTCCGGGATTCCAGCCAAAACGGCCCCTCCGCCAGAACATCCGGCGGCAAGACGACCGGCAGCAGCAACAAATTCAATGATTTTTCTCAGCGCCAGTATTCCGAAGACGAATGGCAGGAAATTGAGCTGGCCATGAGAAACCGACAATAACCGAGTCAAAGAGAAGGAGGTCCGCATGGGACTTACTACCGAGGAATACCGCATTCTTTCCCGTGAATACGAAGAACGACGCCTCGCCAACGAGCATGAGCTCCGGAAGCGCAAGGAAGCGCTTTACGAACGGATTCCGATGCTGTCCGAGATTGACGGTCAGCTTGTTCACGGCTCCGTTCAGGCCATGAAGCTGGCCCTGAGCGGCAATACCTCGTCTCTGGAGGTTCTGGAGCGAACCAACAACACGCTGATCCAGCAGAAGCGCGACTGTCTCGTACGAAACGGCTATCCGGCCGATTACCTGGACCCGATTTACACCTGTCCGCTCTGCAAAGATACCGGTCTTGCGGACGGCGTTCCGTGCCAATGCTTCAAACAGGCCGTCATTGACCGCTTCTATATGGACGAGGGACGGCGGAAACTGTTGGAAAAGGAAAATTTTTCGACATTTTCCCTTGATTTTTATTCAAAAACGTCTATTGACCGTTCCACCGGAAAGTCGTACTATGATATTGCAAGGAATTGTCTCAATCAGGCACATTCCTTCACCGACCGGTTCGGATCGGCTTACGAGAATCTTCTTGTCAGCGGAAATACCGGCGTCGGCAAGACATTTTTAACAAACTGCATTGCCGAAGAACTGCTGCGAAAAGGCTATACCGTCCTGTATCTCTCCGCATTTCGCCTGTTTGAGATTTTCGAACAGTACCGTTTCGGCAACCGCGAAAACAGCCAGCGGGCCATGCAGGATTTTGATACCATTCTGGATTGCGACCTCCTGATTATCGATGACCTCGGTACGGAGATGTCCAATTCCTACACGACCTCCCAGCTGTTCATTTGCCTGGAGGAACGGGATCTGCGCAAGAAATCGACGCTGATTTCGACCAATTTAACCATGGATGAGCTCGGCAAGCGCTACAGCGAACGCATCGCGTCCCGTCTGTTCGGCTTCCGTTATATCAAACTGTTCGGCAAGGATATTCGAATCCTGCAGAGTCTGACCTGATGAGCATTGCGGAGGACCACTCCGTTATATATAATCTGCCTCGTCCCGCACCGATGTGACGGGTTCGGCAAAAACAAATGAATTTCCCCGGAGGTGCTTATGTCACAGGAAGAAAAATTTGTTGACAGCAGTTCATTTGCTCCGCTTGGCATTATTGCCATGGAGAGTAGCAAGGAGATCGGAAAAACGGTGGACGATTACATCGTTTCCTGGCGCATGAACAGGGACCACAAGTTCCTCGAAGAGCCCGGTTATGACAAATACCGTCGCGACACCTATCTGATTGAATCCAAATGCCCGAGATTCGGAACCGGTGAATCCAAATGCATCATCAGCGAAACCGTCCGCGGTATGGATGTTTACATTCTCGTCGATGTTTGCAATTACAGTCTGACCTACAAGGTCTGCGGGGAAATCAATCATATGTCCCCCGATGATCATTTTGCCGATGTCAAGCGTGTTATCGGTGCCTTAAGCGGCAAAGCACGCCGAATCACCGTTGTTATGCCGTTCCTGTACGAAAGCCGTCAGCACAAGCGTTCCTCCCGGGAATCGCTGGACTGTGCCGTTGCTTTGCAGGAGCTGACCAATTTGGGTGTGGATTCCGTCATCACCTTCGACGCACACGACCCCAGAGTTCAGAACGCCATCCCGATTAAGTCGTTCGAGAACGTTCAGCCCATTTATCAGTTTACCAAGGCTCTTCTCCGGAATGTTCCGGATATCCGCATCGATGCCGATCATTTGATGATTGTCAGCCCCGACGAAGGTGCCATGAGCCGTGCCGTATATTTTGCAACCGTAATCGGTGCCGACATGGGAATGTTCTACAAGCGCCGCGATTATACGACCGTTGTGGACGGCCGGAACCCGATTGTCGCACATGAATTCCTCGGAACCGATGTTGCCGGCAAGGATGTCATCGTAATCGACGATATGATTTCCTCCGGTGAAAGCATGCTGGATGTTGCCCGTGAATTGAAGGAACGGAATGCCGGACGGATTTTCGTCTGCTCCACCTTCGGTCTGTTCACCAACGGCCTCAAGGAATTTGACGCCGCTTACGAGCAGGGACTGATTTACCGTGTCATCACGACAAACCTCATTTATCGCCGTCCGGAGCTGTTGGAACGCGAATGGTATATTACCGCTGATATGAGCAAATACATCGCTCTGCTGATTGATTCCCTGAATCACGATGCATCCATCAGCGAATATCTGAATCCAACCGACCGCATCCACAAGATTCTGGAGCGTCACAAGAAAGGCGAGTCTATCTGATTAATCCGAGAATAATCTGACGACGGAACGGCAGGTATTCTCATAACCGAATACGTTGACATGCAGAATTTATCTGCTCACACGATATGCCAAAAGGGCGTATGAAAAATGCTGTTGCATTTCCTCATACGCCCTTGTTTTTTTCTCATAGGAAAGTTCGTCCTATGAGATAAAAAAACGCTCCGCGAGGATGCACACGCCTGTGCAGAGGAAAAATGTCTCTTCGTGACGCACAGGCGGCGCTAGGGGCTGTGAAATAACCCCATGAAAAAAAAGAGGCTATCTGGGCGAACCCAGGTAGCCTCTTTTGTGTTATAATAGTCTTACCAATGAACCACATAACACGAAATTATTCTAACCCAAAACATGGATTTTTTCCAGTGTTTCTTTCTGCTTGTCTACCCCCCCCGGATCCCGTTTTCACATTTGACAGATTCATGGGAGGAATCGACTTAAGTAAGTACCTGAAAAATGTCCCGGAACACATCACCGGACGTATTAGGTATAATCCGGTCAACATGCTGAAAACGGTACTCTTTGGATTTATGAC
>JAZLJJ010000053.1:0-90631 GCA_045597325.1 Lachnospiraceae bacterium | reverse complement strand
CTTGCCGCCCTCATACGGCAATTCTTTCTTTGCATCCGGCAGCATTGCCACCGCTGCTTTAACCGGCTTTACCAGAAATCTGTCATCGTAAATTCCACCGACAATTTTACCGTTGTAATAAAGGATGTATTCGCCCATCATAGCCCGGTACGATATGCCACCCAACCCGGAAAGCTGATCCAATATGAAGTTCAGATATTCTTTGCTTGATGCCATGCTTCTTTTCTCCCAGGACTGTAATCTTCAAGCCTCGCCTGCAAATGACAACAATCCTCAAGTCTCAATTCTTTATTCTGCCCTTTTGACAACAATCTTCGAGTCTCAATTTCCGATTGACAACAATCTTCAAGTCTCAATACGTGTTTCTGACCCTTTGACAATAATCTTCAAGTCTCAATACTATTTTCGCACCATTTTCCATCTCTCCGAAACCTCTCCCTGATGCCGTAATCATACGCCGATTATTACACCAAAACCCGCTAAACCGCTTGAAATCAAAGGATTTTCAGCACATTACTTTTCAGTTCTCGACAGTAATGCGACACTCTCCACATGGCTTGTCTGCGGAAATAAATCCACCAGGCAAATCTGCCGAATGGTATATTCCTTTTGCAACATCGCAAGATCCCGCATCAGCGTTTCCGGATTGCAGGAAACATAAACGATTCGGTTTGGAAGTATTTTGCACACAGCCTTTATAAAAGCCTCGCTGCAGCCGGAGCGCGGCGGGTCAAGCAGAAGGATTGACAGCATTTTCTTTTCGGCCGCCAAAGACAGCATATATTCGCCCGCATCTCCGTTGATAAAATCAACATTGTCAATTTTGTTTTTCTCTTTATTTTTCTTTGCATCGCGCACTGCGTCGGCATTTAATTCCACTCCCGTCACAACGGCCTTCGGTTGCTTTGAAGCCGCCAACAGGGAAATGGTTCCCGTGCCGCAGTATGCATCCACCACTGTTTCATCAGGCTGAATATCGGCCAGTTCCAAAGCCAGTCGATACAGTTTCTCCGTTTGTACACGGTTAACCTGGAAAAATGAGCTCGGCGAGATTCGGAAATCCAAACCCAGCAGCGTATCCGTAATGTAACCCGGACCTGCCAGCACTTCATTTTGCTTGCCGAGCACCATTGTTGTCTGCGCCGGATTGTAGTTCAATACAACCGTCTTAATTTCCGGATGCTTCTTCATCAGTTCCGCTGCCATTTTGTTCTTTTCCGGAAACATTTTCTCGGCAACGACGGGCACCACCATAACATCTCCGTTTCCGGCCACCCGAATCAATACATGGCGAAGCAACCCGTGCCCCGTATTTTCGTTATAAACGGACATGTGATATCGGTTGGCATACTTTTCCAGCGTCTTTAAAATGCCTGCTGCCAGCGGATTGCAAATGGCACAATCCGTCACCGGTACCAGCTTATGTGTCGATTCCTCATACAGCCCCAAAACGACTTTTTTCTGATATCCGAATGTTGCATGAATCTTATTCCGATATGCCAGAGGCGTTCCGTCCATAGGAACAATCGGACAAATGAGTCCGTCCGCATCCAGTTTGTTCTGCTGTGCATACAGTCGAACCGCATGCTCTTTGACGGACAACTGTTTTGCATACCCGGCATGCATCAGATTACATCCGCCGCATTGTTCGTACAGCGGGCACACCGGAGTAACACGGTCGGGCGACGCTTTTGTCACCTCGCACAGCCTCGCTCCCGTCTGATTTTTTCCGTACACAAGACAAATGCTTCCCTTCTCTCCATCCAATAAAAAAGGCACGGCAAAACTGGCATTATTAAATGTAACCAGTCCCCGGCCTTCCGTATCGGTTTCCTTGCAACTTACATTGTATGTTTTCACGAAAACCACCTCTTCTTCCGTATGTTCATTTTCGGTTTATTGATTGATATCGTTTTCCGGCTCACCCGTCGTTTCAGCCTGTTCGGCCCGCTCTCCCGCATCATTCTTCCGCCGGTGCATTCAAAATATGATTCTGTTCTGTCAGATACGACCGAACCTTTTCAAACAGCAAATTCATTCGAACGGATTCAATATCGACATTTTTATAAAATGCCTGCATATCCCAATAGCCGTATGCTTCCATCACCATCGGAAGCGCTTCATCCAGTTCCCGGTCCGAAAATTCAATGTTCTCCTTCTCGGCAATCATTTTTAAAACAGCTTCTTCTTTTAACGTCTTCTCCGTTTCGGAGCGGACAATTTCGCGGAACTGCTCTTCACTCCGCTCGTAAAATTTGTCGATATATTCCGACAGTGTCAGATTATACTGTTTTGCTTCAGCTTCATAACTCTCGATTGCCTTCTTGAATTCGGCCTCGATTGCCTTGTCCATTGCCGGCCCGAATTTGGTTCGTTCCACAACAGCGGCAGCGACAGCATCCTCCGGTTCCGCCATCCCGCAATCGACGTCCAAATCCTTGTATTGTCCAAGCTTTAAAATTTCATGATTGCGTCTGTAGTCAATCCAAAATACGATGCCGATCAGAATCAGCGCAGCAACCGCAACACAAACAAGAGTGATTGCCTTTTTTTTCATTCCGGTATTCTCCCTCTGATTGCTTCATCCAATCACATCTGCCGAAGCAGTTTTACAATAATTTCCTTGGTCGGGGGCTGAGACCCTTCCATCATACAGGCTCCTGCCGATACTGCCATGGCATAGCGAATGATATCACGGAAATGCATATTGGAATCAATACCATATGCAATTGCTGCCGTCATCGCATCTCCTGCACCAACCGGTGATTTGACTTCGACATTTTTCGCCGGAACATGAATCGTTTCCACACCGTCACAGAACACTGCGCCGTCCGCGCCAAGCGATACCGCAACCAGCTTCGGTCCTTTGGAATACAGTTCTGCCGCTTTTTCTTTCACCCAGTTAATCATCGCCTCGCGGCTTTCAAATTTACCGGTCACACCGTACAGTGCACGCAGCTCATCCAAATTCGGCTTGACATAATCCGGTCCCGCTTCCAATCCGAGTCGAAGCAGCTGACCGCTTGTATCCAAAAAGACTCTGCATCCCATCTGATGCAGCATCTCCGTCATTTTCTTATACGTATCTTCCGGAACACCTTCCGGTGCACTGCCGCTCAAAACGAACAGCGATCCCTGTTTTGCGTGTTGCTTAATCTTGTCAAATAATTTCTGCAGTTCCTCGGGCGAAATCTTCGGGCCCGGTTCATCAAATTCCGTCATTCCGAATACGCTTCGTACCTTCAGATTGCATCGGGTCTCGCCTTCCACAACCACAAAGTCCGCCATAATCATTTGCTTCTGCAGCTTGCTCTTGATATCATCGCCCATATTGCCGCCGACAAAGCCGGACGCCATGTTCGGTTTATTCAGAACACGCAATGTCTTGGATACGTTGATGCCCTTTCCGCCCGCATCGATTCGTATGTTTTTCAGTCGGTTAATTCCGCCGACTACATATTCGTCCACATCCGCCGTTTTATCAATCGCCGGATTCATTGTTACCGTAATAATCATGTTATTCCCCCTGCGTCTCCCGGGTTATCGTCCGACAAATGTATAGGTTACATAATCCGGAACGTCTGTCCTTCTGTAAAGATACTCTGTATATGAGGTAATTGCCTCTCTTGTCGGCAGTAATGCCTCCTCATATGCGGTCATCAGTTTGCGCAGAATCGGTTTGCACAACCGGCTCTCTTCTTTTGTCATCAGCAGAGAGGCAACCTCATCCCGATGTCCTGTCATGTCACATACCATACAAACGCCCTTGCGTACCACGGAATTTCCGGTTCGCGTAAGCGTCAGTGCTGCTTTCATTCCGATCAGACACTGTAAAATCTCATCGGAAGAAACTCCCAGATAGAACGGAGCAATCACATCGGCATATTCGCGTGATACACCGATATGGGATGCCGCCTTAAACGTAACCGGATTCTTTCCGTCTTTCGTCAACAGGAACCGTTCCAGTTCCATTTCCAGTTTGCCGTGCGAAACACCGACCGATCCCTTCTCACCGTTGACAATCGGATGGCAATAGGAATCCAAAAACAAATGACACAGAACCCCGTAAAAATATACCAGCTGTCTGTCATCCTCCGAATTTCTGATAACCATGGAAGCATTTGCATAAAATTCCTTGAACTCGGTATGGTGCAGCCTGCTGCCAAAGGAACAAACCTCATTGCCCAGTCCGCATTTGTGATAAAACAGCAAATCCGGTCCGTGCAGACCGATTAAAAATAACGGCAAATGATTCTGAATTAACCGTTTGGTATCATTCGGAAGCCCCTGATAAACATTCACTCCGAATCTTCTGTGTGCATAACAAGATGGCATGGCATAGTTCTCCTTCTGTCCGGATTTATATAGTATAACACACAAATTCTGTTTGTGCTACATTCTTTTCCCTTTTTGTGAAAAAAGAGCAGACAGTCGGACTCCCCGGCTGTCTGCTCTTATATATGAAATTCAATTCATTTTGATTAATTAGCGGATGTTTCCGGCACGTATGCTGCCTTAATCTGATCCCGCAGCGTGGTTACCGCTTTTTTGCACTTGCACTGCATCTTGCAGTAATTCTTGCCATAGATATCCAAATACTCCGTACGAGCTTTTTCTTCGTCGGCAGTAATCGTTCCCTTTGTCCGGTCAATATTGCACTGACTGTCAATATATTCATCCACTTCGGCATCCGTAACAGACAAGCCGAGTTTGTTGAATTCCGCAAGAAGAACAACTGTTTCCTTTACCATATTCTCTGCGCCATTCTCCATTGCTTCCTTAAATGCCTTCTTATCGGACTTCTTACCATCAGGATCTTTGTACATAGAATATACACTGGTAATTCCCAACTGTTCGTACAGACTCTTGTATGCTTCAAATGAATTAATGGTCTCATTGGTCACATTCTTTGTCATAACCTTTACATACTTCTTGGGAAGAGAGGATACCTCTGCATTCTCAACCAGCCATTCATCAATTGCCGTCTCCAGAGATTTATCGGCCTGTGTCTCCAAATCGTTCTTTATATATGCATAATAACCGTCTTTGGTTACCTCATATTCGCCGGATTCCAGAGTTTCCTTAAAATACTTTTCAACAAACTCGTCATTGAACATCGTGTCATACTCAAACTTGATGTCTTCCTTCTCTTCGGTTCCGTCCGCATCCTCTTCGGTTCCGTCCGCACCTTCTTCAGCCTTTGCTGCAGCTTCGGCCTCTTCCTGTTCCTGCTTCAGAGCAGCCTCACAATTGGTTTTGATGGTATCGATAATCTTCTGTTCCGTTACGGCATACTCCGCAAAGCTGACACCGCCTTCACCCATAATGTCTTTGTTCCATTTGACATTGGCATCAACATCATATCCTTCGATGGTTCCGTCTTCGGTAACATATTTCTTATAGTCAATATCTCCCTTATGACGATTGTTATAAACCAACAATACAATTAACGCCACGCAGGCAATTCCGACCAAAATCAGTACAAATTCAGTAATTTTTGCACGTCTCATTCTTACTTGTACCTGTCTTGCACGTTCCTTTGCAGCCAGTCTGTTTTCAATACTCATAGTGCCCTCCAATCGCATTCTCAATGCGCATTTTGATCATCTGTTATCACAGACTTCATAAGTGTATCACGAATCATACAAAAATTCAAGATATCGTTCCTTAACTTTCGTTTCGTTTTCTACCGTCCGTATACTACACGTCAAATTCCGGAATAAAGCTTTCCTTTGCCGTGGCGCCGATTTGAATATAGGCCTGTTCCACCGAAATACTCTCGGCAAATGCCACCACTTTGTCATATTCGTATCGCGTCAGTTTCCGATTCAGATTTTTGTACGGCAGTTCCTCTTTCGGAGGAGTATACTGATTCATAATACTGATATAAATGCGGTCTCCGTACGTTTCGTGCAGATATGCAATTACACGCTCGGATTCGTCGCGATGTCCCGGCAAAACCAAATGCCGTACAATCACTCCGCGTTTCATATACCCGTCGTCATCAAACTCCGGATTTCCGGCCGCCTCCGTCATTTTCCGAAGTGCCCGTTTTGCCACCTCGGGATAGTCTTCCGCGTGGGAATAGAGTTTCGACAGTTCCGGTGACAGATATTTAAAATCCGGCAGATAAATGTCGATGTCGTCCCGAAGCAGTTCTAACGTCTGTTCTGTTTCATAGCCGCCGGAATTCCATACAATCGGAATTCGCAGACCGTCCGCGCGTGCCGTTCCGATTGCTTCGTGAACTCCCGTTGCCCATTGTCCGGCGGTCACCAGATTGATATTGGCGGCTCCCTCCGACTGCAGCCGCAGCATCGCATCCGCAACATCCCGAACCGAATATTCCCGTCCCGCATTGCCGTGACTGATGGCGCTGTTCTGACAAAAAATGCAGTGTAACGGGCATCCCGAAAAGAACAACGCACCCGATCCCCGTTCTCCGCTGATGCACGGTTCCTCCCACATATGAAGTGCCGCCCTTGCAATTCTCATCGTACTCCCGCATCCGCACACACCGGTTTGTATGTCCCGGTTTACGCCGCATTGTCTCGGGCACAAATGACAGGACGTCATAATCTGCATGTCACTCATTGATTTCGTTTCACTCCCCGTTTGGTGCCGCGTTGTCCGCTCTTGCCGGTCCGTACTTTGCCCGGCTCACGAACACCTTTCGCGTCTTTCGTGTCTTTCTTTCGCGCATAATCCTTCCTTGGATAAATGAGGCACTCCGGTCCGAACCCGATCAAATCCTGCCGGCCCGCCTTGTACAACGCTTCCTTCACCAAATCATAGTTTTCCGGATTCCGGAACTGAATCAGCGCTCTCTGCATCGCCTTCTCATGCGGATTTTTCGCAACGTACACCGGTTCCGTCGTCCGCGGATCCACACCGGTATAATACATGCAGGTGGAAATGGTGGACGGTGTCGGATAAAAGTCCTGAACCTGCTCGGGTGTCACTCCGTTTTGCTTCAGATATACCGCCATTTCAATGGCATCCGACAGTGTGGAGCCGGGATGTGACGACATCAGATACGGCACCACATACTGCTTCATTCCGAGCTGCTCGTTAATTTTACTGTATTTCTCGATAAATGCCCGATACACGGACGGCTCCGGCTTTCCCATCAGCCGAAGCACCCGTTCGGAAATGTGTTCGGGCGCCACTTTCAGCTGTCCGCTGACATGATACCTGCAAAGTTCCCGCAAAAAGGTGTCATCCCTGTCCGCCATGACATAATCGAACCGGATTCCGGACCGTACAAATACCTTCTTCACCTTCGGCAGTTCCCGCAGCGTCCGCAATACATCCAAATAATCCGAATGGTCCACAATCAGATTGGCGCAGGGCTTCGGAAACAGACACTGCTTTTCCGTACAGACACCCTTCGTCATTTGCTTCTCGCAGGCAGGGCGTCGGAAATTCGCCGACGGGCCGCCCACGTCATGAATATATCCTTTAAAATGAGGGTCCTCCGTCATTTTGACCGCTTCTTCTACCAGCGATTCCTTGCTTCGTGCCTGCACAATCCGTCCCTGATGAAAGGTCAGCGCACAGAAACTGCAGCCCCCGTAACAACCGCGGCAGCTCGACAGACTGAATCGAATTTCCTCAATCGCCGGAACGCCGCCCTTTGCCTCATACGACGGATGATATGTGCGCATATACGGCAGTGCGTATACATCGTCCAGCTCCATCGTGGTCATCGGTGCGGCCGGCGGATTCTGAATCACATAAAAGTCCTCATACCGTTCCGCCATCGGCTTTGCGGTGAATGGGTCGGTATTTTTATACTGAACAGAAAAACTTCTGGCGTAGTTCATTTTGTCCTGCTTCAGTTCCGCAAAGGACGGAAGCAAAATGACATCCGGAACGGACTCTGTCGATTTGGCCTTGAACACCGTTCCCGCAACAAAGCAAATGTCCTTCACATCGAGTCCCGCCGCCAGCGCATCGGCAATTTCCACCATGCTGTGCTCACCCATTCCGTAAGAAATCAAATCGGCCTGGGAATCAATCAGAATCGAATGCTTCAGCGAATCCGACCAGTAATCGTAATGGGCGAGGCGTCGCAGACTGGCCTCAATTCCGCCGATAATAATCGGATTCTTCGGGTATTTCCGGCGAATCAGATTGCAATACACAATCGTTGCCCGGTCCGGCCGCTTTCCCGGTTCCCCGCCGGGCGTATACGCGTCGTTCTGCCGTCTGTGTTTGGACACGGTATAGTGATTCACCATGGAATCCATATTGCCGCCGCTGACCAGAAATCCCAGTCGCGGTTCTCCGAACACATCGATGCTGTCCGGATTTTTCCAATCGGGCTGGGAAATGATTCCGACCCGGTATCCGTGTGCTTCCAGCACTCTGCTGATAATTGCCGGGCCAAAGGAAGGATGGTCCACATACGCATCCCCTATCACATAAGTAAAATCCACGCAGTCCCAGCCGCGTGCCTTCATTTCCTCTCCGGTAATCGGCAAAAATCCCATACTGTCCTCCGTTACTCCAATCCCTGTTCGAGCGTCAACCGCTCTCCGACGGTCACCCTGCAGCGACTTCCGCACAACAGCGGCATCGCCGGAGGCAAATGACCGATATCCGTGTCCATAATAATCGGAACACCGAATTCCTTCAATATATCCGTTACGGCATTGTACTGATTCAGCGGGCCGAATTCCTGTCCGTAAACCATCGGTCGCCCAATCAAAAATCCTCTGACACCGTCAAACCAACCGGCTTCCTTCAGCTGCCAGATTGCCCTCCGAATTCCGAATACCGTCAAATCGCAGGATTCCAAAAACCAGACAAAACCTTCCTCCCGATGACGTTCAATATATTCCGAAACACGGTCGAAACGGGTTCCGACCAGCGTTGCCAGGCAATCCAGGCATCCTCCGATCAGCCGACCCCCAAAAGCGAGGTCTCCGGCGTTGCGTTCTACTGTAGTAGAACCATCAGAATACACAACAAACGATTCTTTTCTGATGCAGTTGTACGGTGCGGTCGGATGCATTTCGTCGCAGAGAGAATCCTCATTTCCCTGCCATCCGTTGTAATTATGTACCGTTGTTTTCGTTCCGCACAGGACGTCCAGTGCATCGTGTACCGACTCATGCCACGGCTCCATTCCGAACGCCTTCACGCACGGTCCGTAAATGCTCACGCCGTCGCACAGAATGGCATACAGGAAATCAAAATTGGTATTGTCCGAATACCCCATATACAGTTTCGGCTTCGCCTTCTTTAACGCTTCCCAGTCCAAATGACTGACAACCTCGCACATCATTTCGCCGCCTCCGCAGGAAATGATGGCGTCGACATCGTCCCGCAGAAACATATCCATCAGTTCGGCGGCACATTTTTCCGGCGTATTGGAAATTCCGATTCCATACGACGCATAACAATTGGGGCCGGGCATCAGCCCGAACCCCAACTGAGATAATTGTTTCATTGCATTTTGAAATGCGGATTTGTACGGTTCCGTGGCACAGCCGAAGGACGGTGCCGCAAATCCGATTGTTCCGCCTTGTTTCAAATACGGTATCATGTATCTTCCTCTCTTCTGTCACAACGCAACGCGCTGCACTTCATCATGCTGCAAATCCGTCACGCACAATCTGTCATGCTGCAAATCCGTCGTGCACAATCTGTCACGCTGCGAATCCGTCGCACCGCAACACGTCATTTTACAGGAGATGAGCACGAAGGTCCTCTCCGCTGAGCGGGCTGAGATATGCCGGTGCAATATCAAATACGGTCTTGCATCCGGTCGCACCTTCCGCGGCCAGTCTGACAACCGCGCGGGCATATGCCAAAATGACGCTTGATGTGAATTCCGGATTGGAATCCAGTTTCAGGCTGTATTCGATAATGTGCTTATGCTCGCCGTTCATACCCGTCGTGCCGGTCCGGATAACGCGTCCTCCGTGCGGGATTTCGCTGTGATTCTTCTTCAGCTCCTCTTCGGAAATGAAGGTCACCGTCGTGTCATAATCGGCGAAATAATTCGGCATCGTTTTGATTGCCGTTTCAATTGCTGCCAAATCCGCGCCCTCCTCGGCAACCACATAACACTCTCTCGTATGCTTCTGGCGGGTGGTCAGTTCCGGGTTTGCTCCGGAGCGAACTGCTTCCAGCGCTGCCTCAACCGGCACCGTGTACTGTTTTGCATCCTTTACCCCGGGAATTCGGCGAATCGCATCGGAATGACCCTGGCTGACGCCTCTGCCCCAGAACGTATAATCGGCTCCTTCGGGCAAAATGCAATTGGCATACAGGCGGTTCAGTGAGAACATACCGGGATCCCATCCGCAGGAAATCAAAGCAACATTTCCGGCCTTCTTTGCTGCTGCGTCAACGCATGCAAAATGCTCCGAAATTCTGGCGTGAGTATCAAAACTGTCCACTACATTGAACATCGCTGCATACTCCGGTGTCTGCTTCGGAAGGTCGGTTGCGCTTCCTCCGCAAATAATCATAACATCAATTTTGCCTTTCCAGTTTTCCACTTCGGAAATCCGGCAAACCGTTGCCGTTTCCGTCAAAATGGATACCGTTGCCGGATCGCGTCTGGTAAATACCGCAACCAGTTCCATGTCTGCATTCTGACGCACTGCGCATTCCACACCGCGTCCAAGATTTCCGTACCCGATAATTCCGATTCGAATCATATATGCCTCCTATTATTGTAACGTGTACTCTCCATGTATCATTTGTCACAATGGTTTCATTTTGTTTCTGCATTTTCACCCGTTTCGCAGCATGTACTTCTGCGTTTCTGCTTCAGTTTCTGCTCAATTTACAACACTGAACTCCGCATTTCGCTCATTTCGCATTGCCGAATTGCATATTTCGCTCATTCCGCATTGCTGAATTGCATATTTCGCTCATTCCGCATTGCCGAATTGCATATTTTCGCTCATTCCGCATTGCTGAATTGTGTGTTTCCGGGTATCCCGCATTGGATTTACGTGCATAGAATAGCACCTTCCCCGGGATTTGTCAACGAGGAATTGTACTTTTGTATACAATAGTGCATTTCTACGGAGCTTCGATAAATTCCTCTCCCTGTTCGGCTGCCAATTTGCGCTCAACAGACTCGATTGACGTCTTATCGATTTCGTCTCCGTACCCGGATAATGCGGCAAACGGTGAAAACTGCGCCGCTCTTGCCTGCCGCGACATTCGCACCGTTGTCTTCGGTTCCGGATGCGGCAGATTGATTATATCTTCGTAGGTATCCGTCATCATTTGCTCCTTTCGGTTTGCCGGTTCGACACCGGACGGAAGTCCGCCCGCTCCGTTGCCCGTTCCTGTGCAAATCCGTGAAAATGCCTTCCGCCGAACCTTCCCGGTTCCCGCGGCCCGTCATCAGGCCTTATGCCCTCCGACCTGTCCGTTTCGTTCCATGGCGGTTCCGCCTTCCTCCAGATTCATTCCCCGGAGAATGGCATTTTTCCCGTGCTTCTTCTTTATCTGTAAAACGGCCTCCTGAACACTTCGTTCCCGGGCCTCTTCTTCGCGTTTCCGTTCCTTTTGTTTCTGTTCTTCGTCCCAGTCCGTAAATAACGACAGCTGCTCGTATTCCGGCTCCGAAACGGAGTCCTCCGGCACCACATGATTGGCGACAACATACATTCGCCGCACGGTCAGTTTCGGATTTACAATGGTTTCATACAGTTCCGTGACCGCATCCATAATCCGCTTTGTCGAAGAAGTCCTTTCTCCGAGCGAAATCGAGCCGTGTGCCGACTTCGGAACCGAACGTCCGTAGTGGTCGCGGACAACTTCTCCGTGATATTCCGCCGTCGGGTTCTTCAGATTTTCGACATCATACCCGACCGTCAAAACCATTTGATCGGTAACGAGCCGCTTTTCGACCAGGTCCAGAACGAGCAAATCCGTCATTTCCCGCACAATTAAGCGTCCCTTTTCAAACTCATACGGTTCCTTGAGAACCTGACCCGTGCTGATGCTGTTGGTTTCCGGCCGGTATGCTTTGATATCGGAAATGGTGCACGGTTCCCAGCCCCATGCGTGATCAATCAGAAGCTCGGCGTTGACGCCGAACAGTTTGTACAACAGTTTTTCGTTATGAAACTCCCCGTCACGACCGAGCGAACAGCGGGCAATATCCCCCATCGTGTACAGTCCGTACTCTTCCAGTTTTTTGACGTAACCGCGACCGACCCGCCAGAAATCCTGCAGCGGCCGGTGATTCCACAGTTCCTTCCGGTACGTCATTTCATCCAGTTCGGCAATCCGGACTCCGTTTTCATCCGCCGGGATATGCTTTGCCACAATATCCATCGCGACCTTGCACAAATACAGATTGGTTCCGATTCCTGCCGTTGCCGTGATTCCGGTTTCCTGCAAAACGTTGCGAATTATTTTCATGGCAAGCTCGCGCGGGCTCATTTTATACACTTTCATGTAATCGGTGACATCCATGAATACTTCATCCACGGAGTAAATATGAATGTCCTCGGGAGCCACATAATTCATATAAATATCGTAAATTTTCGTGCTGACGCTCATGTACCGTGCCATTCTCGGCGGGGCGACGATATAGTCGACCGCGAGCGACGGATCGGTCAACTCCGCAGCCTGTGACGAGTTTCCGCTCAGCACGCCGCCCGGTGCTTTCATTTTCCGAAGGGCATTGACCTCTTTGACCTTCCGAACCACTTCAAACAGTCTGGCACGTCCCGGAATTCCGTACGATTTCAGGGACGGCGTTACGGCAAGACAAATGGTTTTCTCTGTCCGTTCCGCATCGGCCACAACCAGATTGGTCGTGAGCGGGTCGAGCCCCCGGTCCACGCATTCCACGGAGGCATAAAACGATTTCAAATCAATTGCAATGTAAATGCGTTGCTTCTCCATCCTGCCTCCTTTTCGTAGGTTCCGACACGTCCAATGGCCGGTTCTGCCGCCCGGGTACCGTCATTTCCCGGCTCGGCTCCGTTTTCGTAGGTTCCGTTACCGGTCGTTTCGCGGGTTCTGTTACCGGTCCTTTTCGTGGGTTCCGTTACCGGTCATTTCGCGGGTTCTGTTTCGGCGGCACGGTGTCTGCACGCCGGCATAAATCACGCTGCTGACAGGCTTCGCAATTTCCGCCGCAGCCGAGTATTGTCCGACCGCTTCGTTTTCTTCGTATCATTCCGATGATTGCAGCGGCAACGGCCGCCGCAATCAAAACAGCGACCACCAGAGTGGCCGCATTGTTCTGAATCCATAGCATTTCCGATTTCCTCCGAAGTTACTGTTCCTCGACAGGCAAATACCAGCGTCCGGTGGCCCGAACGGTTTTCAGGAAACGATCCGTTTCATCTGTGGTCTCCTCAATCAAATCGGTATCGATATTATGACCGCAATCGGAGTATATCACCAGTTTGCAATGCGGAAGACATTTGGCAGTTCGCATCAGGAGTTCCGGTGTACTGATCGGGTCCTCCGTTCCTCCGATTAACAACGTCGGAACGGTAATTTTTCGCAGCTCTTCGCAGAGCCGCTCTTCATTTTTCAAACGCATCAGAGGGCGACCGTAATCAATCCGGCGTTCCTCCTCCGGCACCGGTTCCTCAGCCGGCCGGTGAATCCAGTCCTCGCGTCGCTGCCGACGCAGACTTCTTGCCGGGTCATTATCAATCGGCGGATCAAACGGCGGCGGCGAAGAAATCAGCCCCTGCTGCAGCATTTGCCGGTAAGACATGGTCCCTTCTGCCAGGCTGTGCGGTCCCGCAACAACGGCGATAAATGCCGTTACCCGTTCCGGATGACGAAGCATCAGATGCCAGCCGACGCCGGCTCCGTGAGAAGCTCCCATATATACAAAGCGGTCGATTTTCATGGCATCCGCAAATGCTGCGACATCATCCGCAAATACATCGTACCAGGCGTCTCCGTAATCTTCCGTAACCGGGGAAGACGGACGAAAGCCGCGAAGCGTCATGCAGTACACATGATATCCCATTTCCGCCAGTTTCTGCTGCATTCCCTTATGATAAAATCCGACCTGTGCCGAAAGAATCACCCGGTCACCGGTTCCGTATTCCTCATAAAACAATGAAATTCGATCATTGATTTGAACATTTCCCATACTCTGTTTTCCTTTTCTCCGTGACCCGAACCGGCAACCGCTGTTTGCGTTCCGATTCGATGCTCTGCTCCGTTTCCCTCGCACACTATTGTGCGGGAACAGCCCGTACTCCGTAACGAAGCGTCCATTTATCATCCGACACGGTCTTCATCATATCCAGCATCAGCTCCGGCACATACACGGTCTGACCGTTTTCCACCGCTTTCCGATATCCGAAAAAGGTGTTGTACATATGCTCGGTATCCCCGGCAATCGTCATAACCGCATTTTCCAAAAGACCGGTTTCCCCGTTGTAGAAGAAATCCATTCGGCTGTACGGCTTATCCATGGAAATGATGTCGCTGTACCGGTAAGCCAGAATACTTTCCGGCTTTTCCTCCGTTCCGAAAAGCAGAACCCGGTTATTTCCTTTTAACGTAAATTCATATTCTTTGATTGTCTGTCCGTCCTTTGTTATTGCTGTTCGGCGCGCATCATATAACGTTGCGCCTTCTTCGGTCAGACAGAGTTCCTGATAATATACCTCTTCGCCGTCGGCCGTCGTTCCGACAACATAGGAGTTGACCTCCGTGTTCCGGTAATCCACATACAGTTTCGTTGTTTGGAACGGAACATACTCAAATTCAGTATATAAATGATCGTCCTTTCCCTCCCGGAAGGAGAAACTCTTCCGATACTGCTGCATCGCGTCCTCCGTATCGTCGGCCGGTGCATTGATCAGGGACTCTCCGAGAAGCGACATCCAGTATTTGTCGCGAATATGCTCATACATGGTAATCCAGTCTTCCGGTGCCACGGAATTGGTCCGGAATTCCACACGGGACTTCGGAATTTTTGTGCTGATTAATTCCACCGGAACATATCCGAACACCTGACTCTTATACTGAACGATTGACCACGTTTCGCTGCTGAACACACTGTCATCCATTTCCAGTGCAACAAATTCACCCTTATGAAGCTGTCCGATTACGGGAGAATCTTCCGAGGCCTCCGAATACACATTTCCGTCCCGAATGACATATGCCAAACCAACCAGTTCATAATACTCATCGGGTTCCGGCTCTACGGTCGGTTCCGGTGTCGGTTCCGGTGTCGGCTCCAATGTCGGCTCCGGCGCTCCCGTCGGTTCTCCGGTCGGCTCTATCGTCGGCTCCGGTGCTCCCGTCGGCTCTCCGGTCGGCTCTATCGTCGGCTCCGGTGTCGGTTCAAAGGTCGGCATGGGAACCGGTGTTCCCGTCGGCGGCACGGCATTGGTCGGTGTCGGCTCTGCCGTTTCATTTTTCAAAAGCTGTTCCTTATCAAACAGCCCGCAACCGCACAATAATAAACACATAACAATCCACACTGTTGCAATTCTAACCCGTTTCATTCCGTTACTCCCGTTCTTTTATTGTCTCCGGCACATCCTCTCCGCGATTCCGATAATACTCATTCACCAGGCTGCGGAACCCATAGTCCTTAATCGTTCCGTAACGCAAATTATAATTGGCCTTTGTATATTTTCCGGTCGCAATATACCGAATACATTCCACCATATACCGGTCCAGCTCCCGAAGGCTGTCCGTCGTCGTGATAACCGGAAAAAACCATCTTGCCCAAGTCAGCTCATTTTCATTCCGATTATCGTAAAATTTCGCATTATAATGCTTAATATATGCCCGAATCGCACGTTCCGAAGTCGCTCCGTTCCGGCATTTCCAGCGGTACAGTTTTCTCGCCTTCCGCTTCATTTTGCCCTTCAGTTTGGTAACGGACGCTTCCGACACATCCACGGTTCCGTCCCGATACGTCACACCGAGGAATGTCCATTTTTCATGCGGTTCTATCTGCTCTGCCTTCTTCGGATTGACGGTCAGTCCGCGTTCGGCCAGTTCCGCATGCAAACGTTCCCGGTACCGTTCCCGCTGTTCCGCGGAATCCGCAAACACAATGATGTCATCGGAATAACGCGCATATAAAATGTGTTGCTGCTGCATTTTCCGGTCCAGCCCGCTCAGGTACAGATTGGCCAGGAAGGAGGACAGCGGAATTCCCGCCATGATTCCCTTTTTCTCCCGGATTACGGTCTCCCCGTCATACACATACGGATTTGTGAGAATATCGGTTATCAGCCTGCACAACAGCGGCTCCTTCGGCAATACCTCATACACCATCGGCAGCATTTGCCCGACATCGACCGAATTAAAATAATCGTGAATATCGAGCTTATATGCGTATTTTTCACTGATATCCGGCTGACCGGTCAGATAGGCCACCGCCGTTTTCACACTTCTGTTGACCCGAAACGAAAACAGGTTCGGGGCAAACTGTCCGTCATATTCATGCAAATGATACGACAACGCCTTCAACAGCATATTCACTTCCGTCGGAAATGTGTACACAATCCGCTTTCGGTCGTTGCCGAGTTTATTGATGACCCGTTTGTTCGCATACGGAAATGTTCCCTCCCGAAGCCATGTGTTCAACGGCTGTTCATAGGTTTTCCGATCGATAACGCGACGCAATTCCTTCAGCTCCCGGCCGGTAATATGGTCTTTCCCTGCACAGTAGCTGTAAAATTTTTCCCATGTTTCCTGCTTCGTCAGCAGTTCCAGATATTCCATATTGTAAATCCCCGCTCTCCCGACCGTTTGCGGCAAACATCGCAACGCCCGCGAACCACGACCGGAATAACCGCTCCTGTTTCTAACAATGTCAAAAACGGATTGCCGCCCTCCCGGGATTCGACAATCCGTCACCGGACTTCCTGTGTTGTTCCATCCGAAGGAAGCGATCGCTTCCCCGGACGGACGACTGTAAAAGAGAAGAAAACTTTAAAGTTAAGAAAATTTCTTAACTTACCAGACGATACATGACCGACTACCTGCACAGTCTCTCAAAGGTCATGCTGCGCCCGCTGCAGGTGCACAATGCATTCTTCTCGATCTACCGATTAAAGGGCCTGACGAATACGATTTACAACATAATCCTCGCGGTCCGGATACTCCGCAAAGAAATTCAAATGACGAATTCCCGCTTTCCACTCACAATAGGTGTGAAGCCCTTTGCGGTAATGATATTTGCTCTGAAGGGAAATGACCAGCACCGCAGCTCCGTCCTTTCGGAACACAAACGTGTAAGGCGGATACGAAACCGATGTCGAAGCCGAAACCAGAGTGCTAAACGGAACATTTTCCTCTACCGTATACTCCGGGAAATTTCTCTTGATAATGTCACGGAAATACGCAATATCATGGCTGTATTCGATGTCCCATTCACTGCCGGGTTCTTCGATTGTTCCGACGGTTTGAGTTCCCGCATTCTGCTGATTCGGTCTTGCGGCATTCACAATCGCACTCTCCAACGGTTTGCGAACAGCCTGGTCAACCGCCTGTTCAACGGCATTATCAACAGCTTTCTCGACTTTATTTTCTACAGTTCGACGTAATACACGTTTCAAAATACTCTCCAACATATCTTTTTCCTTCCTTTCCATCATTTCCGCAATGCCCGCTTAACGGACCTTTCGTACGGATTTATTATATTATTTTACGTTGCCAAATGCAATACGAATTTATGCTTACAGAACAGTGTATCCCTGTGCCGTTACCGCCGCCTTTAAGCTCTCCTCGGATACCTCTTCAAGGCAAATAACCGTAGCGGTTCCCTTCACATGATCCGCCACCGCCGACTCCACTCCGGGAATCGCTTCCAGACACTGTTTTACACGTGCCTCGCAGTGCGGACACATCATTCCCTGAACAGACAAAACCGTTTCCTTTTGACTCATTTTCGTTACCTCCTGTTGTTCGTTCGTTTCGTCCCGAACCGGCTCATTGTCTGCGTTCGGATTCTTCTCTTCCGACGGTATCCCGGCGTTTGCCGCATCTGCCGAACGGTCGTCCCGGTATGTCCACCGGTTCAGCCGGAGTGCGTTGGATACAACGCAAAAGCTCGACAGACTCATGGCCGCCGCCCCAAGCATCGGACTCATTTCCCAGCCGAACAGTTTCACAAATGCACCTGCTGCCACCGGAATTCCGATACTGTTATAGAGAAATGCAAAAAACAGATTTTGCTTGATTATTCGTAATGCGGACCGCGACAAATCCACGGCCTTGCACACATCCCGAAGGCTGCTGTTCATCAGCACAACGTCCGCCGCATCCATCGCAATATCCGTTCCCGCGCCGATGGCAATTCCGACATCGGCCTCGGCCAGTGCCGGTGCATCGTTGATTCCGTCTCCGACCATTCCGACGAGCTGCCCCTGATTTCGATATTCCGCAATTACGGAATGCTTTTCGCTCGGCAAAAGTCCGGCCCGGATATCCCGGATGTTCAGTTCGTTACCGATGGCTTCCGCCGTTTCTCTCCGGTCCCCGGTCAGCATCACGGGAACGATTTTTCTTGCCTGCAATTCGGTAACGGCAGTGCGGCTGTCGGCTCTCGTCGTATCGGATACACCGATGGTTCCGAGATACGTTCCGTCATAAACCAAAATGACCGGCGTTGCTCCGCGGGCTGCCAGACGTGCCACTCGGTCCGCCTCCCCGGCTGGCAAATATCCGGATGTCAAAGCGGTCGTTCCGGCCAGAAGTTCTTTTCCGCGATAGATTGCCCGAATTCCGCTTCCGGGCAACGATTCATACTCTGTCAGTTCCGGCGAATCCGGTTCCTCATGATACGCCCGGATTGCCGTCGCCACCGGATGCATGCTTCTCCGCTCTGCCAATGCCGCATACCGAAGCAGCTCTTCCTGCGTCGTTCCGGCCGCCGGGCAAATGTCCGTAACCGCCGGTTTTCCTTTCGTCAGCGTTCCGGTTTTGTCCATTCCGAGCACCGTGAGTTTTCCGCACAGTTCCATCGCCTGCGCGGATTTAAATAAAATCCCGTTCTTCGCTCCGACACCGCCCGCCACGGTTACCGCAACCGGCGTTGCCAGTCCGAGCGCACACGGACAACTGATAACCAAAACGGAAATGCCGCGAAGCAGGGCATACCCGACCGACTGTCCGACTGCCAGCCAGATTCCTGCGGTCAGCAGTCCGATTCCGAGAACAACCGGAACAAATACGGCAGCCACCCGGTCCGCCAGCGTCGCAATCGGTGCCTTGGTCGCGGTTGCATCCGTGACAAGGCGGATGATTTCCGTCAGGACCGATTCTTCCGATGTTGCCGTCACCCGGCATGTCAGATACCCGGCCCCGTTCACCGTAGCCGTATAAACACGGTCTCCCGGCGCCTTATCCACCGGATTGCTTTCTCCGGTCAGCGAGGACTCATCCACCGTTCCGGTTCCTTCCTCCACAACCCCGTCCGCCGGAACGGCTTCTCCCGGATATACCGCAATCCGGTCTCCTGCCGCCAGCAGCTCCGCCTCAACCTCTTCCGTCTTTCCGTCACGGATTCGGTGGGCCGTTTTCGGTGCCAGCTGAATCAGCCCGCGCACCGCATCGGTCGTTTTTCCCTTGGAATATGCCTCCAGCATTTTCCCGACCGTAATTAATGTCAAAATCATCGCAGCCGAATCAAAATACAGATTGTCCATCGTGTTCCCGGCTGCCCCCGTCTCTCCGCGAAGCGCCGCACCGCACAGAATCAGCGTTTGAATCATGCTGTAAATCCATGCCGCTCCCGACCCCAGGGCTACCAGCGTATCCATATTGGGGGCCAAATGAAGCACGCCGCGCACTCCGTTTCGGAAAAATCGGTTGTTCAAAATCATTACCGCTGCCGCCAGGATTGCCTGAATCACCGCCTGCAGTGCCGGCCGGTCTGCCAATGCGGCCGGAATCGGTGCCCCGAACATCCGAACTCCCATAGACAGATACATCAAAATGAGCGTAACCGGCAGCGTCCTCAGAAATCGTTTCCGAATGTCGCGGAACTCGGTATTTTCCGTAAACCTCCTGTCGGTTTTCCGGCGAATGCCGTATCCGGCTTCGCGCACCGCCTTCATAATCTGCTCATCCTCTGCCGTGCCCTCGGTTCCGAGAATGCCGGTCAGCAGATTCACAGCGCAGTCGGTCACGCCCGGTACGGCTCTGACCGCCTTTTCCACTCTGGCGCTGCATGCCGCACAGCTCATCCCCGTTACCGAAAATGTTTTCATGTTAAATCCTCTCATTGTCTGCGGAAAATTTGTCAGTTCCCGGCGTCCTCCCGGTCTTCCCGCAAAAATTCCGTTTTGGCATTGTATGTCAGCGGGTCTCTTTCGGAATAATCCAGCCGAATCAGCTGCGGCACATCCAGTCTCCGCTCCGGCTCGTCACTCCAGACGGGATAGTCAAACCGTTCCGTATGAAGTGTTCCGCTTTCCGTTCTTCGCACAGTATCCCGATCCGGACGGTCCACCGCCCACGCCGGCCTCTGTTTCACATTTTCCCGCAAATACAAATCATATGTCAACAGATTGCGATACAGCTCCTCCCGTGTCGGGTCCGTCTCCGACGCATATCCGAGCAATGCGTCATACCGGTACATCCGCGACGGTTGGTGAATGCGCAACCCATTTTTTTCATAATATGCCGCCAGCCCCTCAAACAGGCGAAACGGACTGCCCGCCGACTTCACAAGCAGTTTCATCGTATGCACGAACTGCCCGCTGTTATAGTACAGTTCCAGCATTTCCTCCACCTGCTTGAGATGGCAAATATCCGCAAATGACAGCCATTTGGTCCGAAGCACCTCATACGGTGGCTCGGGGCTGTAGGAAATTCCGTACCGCACCGCCTCCGCTTCCATTTCCGTGCCGCGCAAAACCTTCAAAAATCCGAGCTGCAGCTGATTCGGTTTCATCGAAAATACGTCATCAAAGCTGCGTCGGAAACTGTCCGAATCCTCATACGGCAATCCGGCAATCAAATCCAGATGCATATGAATATTGCCGGCTTCCAAAATTCGTCCGGTCACTTCGCGAAGCCGTTTTTCGTCCGTTGTCCGGTGAATGGCACGCAGTGTTTCCGGATTGGTCGTCTGCACGCCGATTTCCAGCTGTACCAGTCCCGGCCGCATCGATTCCAGCAGGTCCAATTCCCGGTCCGTCAGCAAATCCGCCGCCACCTCGCAATGCCAGTTCGTAATTCCGTTGTCATGTTCCTTCAGATAATTCCAAATGGCATAGCTCCGCTCGTGACTGCAGTTAAATGTGCGATCCACGAATTTGACCTGCGGGACTTTCGCATCCAGAAATACCTGCAGTTCCCGGAACACCCTGTCGAGACTTCGAAACCGTACCGTTTTGTCCAAAGAAGACAGGCAATAGCTGCATCGGAACGGACATCCGCGTCCGGATTCATAATACAGAATCCGATTTTCAAACCGGCTCGGGTCCCCGTACAAAAACGGCAGACTGTCCGGGTCGACCGCCTCCCGGTCTCCGGTATATACGGGAGGATTTCCCGGAAGATACAATCCCCGAATGTCCGTCAGAGAGCCGGTTGCGCCGGTTCCGTAATAATTTGCCAAATCCCGAAATACCGCTTCTCCCTCGCCGACCATAATTCCGGTCAGCGCGGGCATTGCCCGAAAGACGTCCGGAGCATTGTAAGACACCTCCGGTCCGCCGACCCAAAGCGGAACATTCGGCAAAATGATGGCCAGTTCCCGAATCAGTGCCTCCGCAACCTCGCGGTTCCAAATGTAACAGGACACCCCAATAACGTCCGGCTCGGCAGCGGCGATATCCGCCAGAATTTCATGCCTCGGCTGATTAATCGTATATTCTGAAACAGAAACCGACGGTTTCCAGCGCCCCGCTGCTTCGCGAAGACTGTACACCGCCGGATTCACATGGATAAATTTGGCATTGATTGCCACCAAAAGAAACTTCATGTTGTCTCTCCGTCTGATTTTCTGTGTTCCTCTTTCCATGCCTTGATTTCCTGAAGACGTGTTTTCACGGCAGCTTCCGCACCGACCTCCTTGGGGTGATAATACTCGGTTCCGATCATGGAATCCGGGAAACACTGCATGGCTGTCAGTCGATCCTCCGTATCATGCGCATATTGATATCCTTCTCCGTAATGCAGCTCCGCCATCAGCCCGGTCGGTGCATTTCGAATCTGCAACGGAACCGGCTCCGCCCGTTTGGTCCGCAAATCCGCTTTGCAAGCCTCACATGCCATATACACGGAATTGGATTTCGGTGCCATCGCAAGATATGTCACCGCATGAGTCAAATGAACATCGCATTCGGGCATTCCCAGAAAATGACATGCCTGATACACGTTAATGGCCAGATTCAATGCCTGCGGGTCGGCCATTCCGATATCCTCGGAGGCAAACCGGACAAGCCGTCTTGCGATATACAGCGGATCTTCCCCGCCGTCCAGCATGCGCATCATCCAGTACACGGCCGCATCGGGGTCCGAATTTCGCATGGATTTGTGCAATGCCGATATCATATTGTAATGCTCTTCACCGCTCTTGTCGTACAGCAGTGATTTGCGGCTGATACACTGTTCCAGCTGTTCGTCCGAGACCGTAATCCCGTCCGCGCTGATGGTTCCGTTCAAAACGGCCATTTCCAACGTATTGAGTGCGGTTCTCGCATCTCCGTTGGCAAATACGGCTATGGCATGCAGCTGCCTGTCACTCATCGTAACATGCTGATTGCCGAATCCGTCCGGCGATGTCAGCGCATGCGTCAGCATCGTGACAAGATTGTCCTCCGACAACGCCTTTAACACAAACACCTTGCATCTTGACAATAGAGCGCTGTTAACCTCAAACGACGGATTTTCCGTAGTCGCACCGATTAAAATGATGCTTCCTTTTTCCACATACGGTAAAAACGCATCCTGCTGCGCCTTGTTAAACCGGTGAATCTCATCGACAAACAGAACGGTTCGGATTCCCCTGCGGGCCGCATCCTCCGCCTGTTTCATAACTTCTTTGATTTCCTTTATGCCGCTTGTTACGGCACTGAAATTGACAAATTCGGATTCGGTCTGTCCGGCAATAATTCCGGCCAGCGTCGTCTTTCCGACTCCGGGCGGGCCCCAGAAGATCATGGAGGAAATCCGGTCCTGTTCAATCAGATTCCGCAGCATGCATCCCGGTCCCAGCAAATGCTCCTGCCCGACCACCTCATCAATTGTTTTCGGGCGAACCCGACCCGCCAGCGGCATGGTCTGAATTCCCTTCGCTTCCATTACATCAAACATGGATAACTGCTGCATACGTAACCTTCTCTCCGACAGCATCGCGGCTTACCGCTTCTGTCCGGGTTTCCTGTTTTTCGAATACACAATCCGCATCTGTTTTCGTTTCTTCCATTTCCGAATTTTCTTTCGAATCTTATTGAATGTGTGAATGAGAAATGCAAGTATAAACGGCAAAAGAAACAATCCGAGCCACACAAACAGACAAATGCCGAGCGGCTGAACCGGACACCTGTGGCACAACCGGCAGGCCGTTTTCCTGCCGTGAAACAGCGACCATTTGGAAGAGTCTTTCTCCTTATCGGTATCAACCGGATCCAGAGATCCCTTTTGCATAATCAGAACCGAATCCAGCAACACATCTTTCGTGCCGTCTCCGGTATCGGTAATTCGCAAATACCGCACGAGGTCGCCCTCCTGAAGTACCCCGGCGATGTCCACCCCCGGAAACTCCTTCGACAGAATTTTCGCGGTGTACCATTTTTCACCGTCCTTGGACAGCTCGATTTTCATCTTCGCCTCCGTCCGTTCCGGTAAAAAGAAATAAATGTCCATTCCCGATGTATCCAGAATATACGCTTTAAAATCCAGAACGATAACACCATTCCGTCCCAGGCGCAGTGCTCCCGTCCCGGTCTTCGGGTCGTAATCCGGCCAACCCAGAATGTTTTTCATTTCCGCCCGGGCGGTTTCCGCATCCACGTTATTTCCCGGAGTAAAACTGACGACTCCGACCGCCGCCTCTCCCAGCGTCGTATCAATCTCACGGGACGTTTTTTCCGCCTGAAAATAAACGGTATCACGACACAATCCGGGATTGACCTGTTCCGTCGTCAAATACTCGGGTCCCAACACAATCGGTGTCGGGGACGGAGCCGGAGACGGTGTCGCCTCCCCGGCAGACGCACATTTCGTGCACAGGCAAAGCAGTATCATGCAAATGACCGCACCGGCCCATATCCTAACTTGTTTCATTGGCAAACTTTCCTTCATTTTATCGTTCATTCGAAATCGTAATTTCCAACGTATCCGGCTGAATGTTCAGTGTCCTCATTTCCGTCAGTGCCAAATACAGATAGTACTGCTCATAATCCATCAGATGTGTCGGAAAATCTCCGATTTCGCGAATCACGGTGTTGTTGGTCGTATTCATTTCCGTCAAATGATATGCTACGACAACACCGCCTTCCTTGATGGCCGTTTCCCGCACACGGAAAATGCAGTTGTCCACAATCAAATCCCGTGTCGTAGATACTCCTGCGCCGTATACGTTTTCGTTCAGAACCTGAATATCGCCGTACATAATATGCTTTTTTTCAGACTCCGCCAGACAGGCCTTGCGGCAACGCTCTTTATACTCATCTTCCGTTTCTCCGTTACGGAAAAAGCGGCGAATTTCTTCCCGTTCGCGAATCCGGTTCTCCCGCATTTCACGAATCTGCTCAATCTGGGTTTTGGGACGTTCCGGAATATTATCCTCCATATACTGATGAAGGGAAACCTGCTCTTCCGGTTCCGCACCCTTGAATTTATCGTCCACACGGAACACGCGATAATCCCCGGTCAGCATCGGCCGTCCCGGAAATCCTTCCCGATATTCCACCGCATTGACGTTGGTAACCCGCGGTGTCGGTGCCGGTTCATGCGGCTGTTTCGAAATCCCCGCACGAAGCTTCCAGAGTTCTTCCCCGACAGAAACCTTCCCTTCCGTCGGTCTTTGGCCGTTTTCCGCAGAAACGGCCGGCGAAATCTCCTCAACCGGTGCCGTCACAGGCTCCTTCACTTCATCCAAGGAAATCTCCTCAACCGGTGCCGTCACAGACTCCTTCGGTTCATCCAAGGAAATCTCTGCAATCGGTGACGTCACAGGCTCCTTCGGCTCATTCAGCGAAATTTCTTCAACCGGTGCCGTCACAGGCTCCTTCACTTCATCCGGCGAAATCTCCTCAACCGGTGACGTCACGGGTTCCTTCACTTCGGCCGATACGCTCTCTGTTTTCACCGCACTGCTGCCCTGATTCACGAATTGCGCTTTGACATCGTTCGTTCCCGCAATTGTGTTAATGGCTGTCGTCAGTGCCGCAACAATCTGCTCTAACGGCATTCCCGGATTTCCCGAAAAACGTCCGACACACTGCTCCGGAACACAGGGCACATGGATAAATCCCGCCGCCAGTCCCGGTGCTTTTTCTTCACGGTATTGCAACAACCGATACATTACATAGTTACAGACAAAGGTACCGGCGAAATTCGACACCTCTGCATCGATATTCTGCTTCTTAATATTTTTGTAAATGTCTTCCGTCGGCAGATTCGACCGGTACGACGGCTGACCGAGCATATCAATCGAACGGTACAGCCAGAGATTGTTATCTTCATCCGGTTCATCGGAATGGGCATAGTTTTCCGCCGTCGTCTCCACATGGATATATGCAATCGACGCATTTTGTCCGACGCACAGAACCGTGTCCGGATGCTCCCGTTCAATTGCCTCAATCAAAACCTTATCGCTTTCGGTATAAGACACCGGAAGTTCGCAGGTTCGAATCTCATTGCCATTCACTTCGGCCGGCAGGTTTTGCACCGCCAGCCAGGACGAGTTGATATTTCTGCCGCCAAACGGGCGAAATCCGGTCACTAAAAATTTCATTCTTTTTTGCTCTCTTTCTCTGCTTCATATTCAAGTACTTTTCGGAACTGTGTCTCGTACAAATCCTTGTAGACACCGTTCAGTGCAAGAAGTTCTTCATGATCTCCCTGCTCCTTAATCACGCCGTCCTTGACAACCAGAATCCGATCCGCTTTCAAAATCGTGGAAAGACGATGAGCGATAACCAGACTGGTCCGACCTTTCATCAGAACCTCCAGCGCATCCTGAATGGAATTCTCGGAAATGGAATCCAATGCCGACGTAGCCTCATCCAGAATCAGGATATTCGGATTCTTCAAAATGACGCGCGCAATACTGATTCGCTGTTTCTCACCGCCGGACAGTTTCAGTCCGCGGTTCCCGACCATCGTATTGTAGCCGTCCGGCTGATTCATGATAAAATCATGAATGTTCGCCGTTTTGCAGGCTGCTTCGATTTCTTCGTCGGTTGCATCATCCTTGGCATACAGGAGATTTTCACGAATCGTTCCGTTAAATAAATACGTTTCCTGCGTTACGACACCGATGTTGTCACGCAGATACCGCAAATCAAAATCCCGGACATCGACACCGTTTACGGATACCGAACCGCCCTGTACATCGTACAGACGCGGAATCAGATTGACAACGGTGGATTTTCCGGAGCCGGACGGTCCGACGATGGCAAACATTTGTCCGCCTGGTACCGTAAAATGAATGTCCTTCAAAATCGGCACATCTTCCGTATACGAAAATGCGACATGATTGAAGCAGATATCCTTGTTGGCAACCTCGGGCGTCTGACCGTTTTCCGGAGAAACAATATCATTTTTCCGGTCGAAATAATCGAAAATACGCGTGAACAGCGCCAGCGATCTCGTGAAATCAACCGAAATATTCATCAGCGACTGAACCGGACGATACAACCGGTTAATCAGGGCAACCATGGCGGTGATGGTACCGACGGACAAATTGTCTCCGCGGTAAATAATCAGGAAACCGCCCGCAAAATAAATCAACAGCGGTCCGATCTGGGTGAACATACCCATAACAACCATAAACCATTTACCGCTACGGCTCTCCTTCAGGCTGAGCTTGGTTACCTCTTCGTTGACTTTGACAAACTTCTCGTATTCCTTTTCTTCGCGGGTGAACAGCTTCACCAGCATGGAACCGCTGACACTCAGAGTTTCGTTAATCAGCTGGTTCATTTCGTCATTTTTCGCCTGACTCTTGGTCGCCAGCTTCCATCTCGTTTTACCGACGGTCTTGGTCGGCAGTACCAGCATCGGAATTACCACGATACCGACCAGTGCCAGTTTCCAGTTCATCGTAAACAGCGCAACCAACGTCGTGACAACCGTTGCAATGTTGCTGACAATACTGGACAGCGTACCGGAAATAACGCTGCTGACACCGCTGATATCCGTATTCATTCGTGTGATGATATCGCCCTGCTTCTCCGTTGTGAAAAACGAATGCGGCATTCCGGACAGATGACGATACATCTGATTTTTCATATCGAAAATGATGCGCGTTGAAATCCACGCATTGATATAGCTTTCCAGTACCCCGATAATCTGAGATGCCGTCAGCGTTGCAAATGCAATCAGCAAAAGCTGAATCAGCTGTTTCATCTTTCGTCCGGTCAATGCCTCATCGACAATTTTACCGGTTACGATTGACGGAAACAATCCGATTATCGCAGACAAAATGATTGCAATAAACACAAAGAGGAACTGTACCCAATACGGCTTCAGATACGACAAAATCCGCACCAAAAGGCCCTTCGTTACTTTCGGCATATTTTCTTTCTCTTCATCGGTCAGAAACCCTCTCGGTCCCAGGCCGCGACCCATACCACCAGCCATTTCACTACCTCCGATTTTCTCTGTATTGATGTTTTCCCGTGTCCGTGCCGCCCGGCATCCGTACACGGCCCTACAATCCTGACAAGAACCATTCCCCCGTTATTGCATACAGTACCATTTCCGATATTTCTGTTTGCGTCCGTTGTCAATCAATCTACGGTCGCCTATTCGCGTCTGCCGTATGTAAATCCGCGGTCGCCTTCTTCCACTCTCGGCTCTACCGTAACATAAACGACACCGTTCGGACGAACCTCGTCGCGGAACGTAATCGCGTTGCCGGACTTCTTCAGAATGTCGCTCTCGGCAAACGGATACGCAAATTTACGAATCAGCTCGATTTCCTTCTTGGAAGGATTTCTCGGCTCACCGAGATCGTGCCATGCCTTTCTCGGGTTGCAGGTTTCCTCATCCACCGTTTCCCTGATGCAAACATACTGCTTTTCCGACGCCGGAAGCTTCAGAGTGATTTCCATCGGTTCCTCCTGCGACAGATTCCAGAGAATTGCCTGATATCCGCCGGTCGGAGTCTTTACAACAACCGCATTTTTACCCTTGTATACGCAGCTTTCCGTATTGTCTTTCAAATGCTTGTAGAAGGCAAATGTCCAGAACGTCGGCTTCGGAATACATCCGTGCGCAACCAGACCGAAACCACCGTGGAACAGGCTGAACGGAACACCCATTTCCTCAAATACGTCACCGAACGTCCAATACGAATACGAATAGGAGGTTTCCCCGAGACGTTCCAGCTGATATGCCAGATATGCCGCATTTTCATTGGTATCATGAAGCGGACAGTTCGGAATATACGATGTGTTGAACTCGGTCAGATGCATCTCCATTCCGCGGAATTCCGGATACGAATCGATGATGTCTCTCGACGACTGCAGATTCTCGAAACCAAGTTCGGGATCGGACAGCTTCTGATATCCGTAATGTCCGACATGATCGGGCATTTCCGTTGTATAATGATGACGGGTCGCAAAATCGGGCTGAATGCCTTCCTTCCTGCAGAAATCGAAAAATGCCGTCATCCATTCCTTGTCGCGAACGCCGCAAATCGCCGGGCCGCCGACGCGGAACCGGGAATCCAGTGCCTTGATGGCCAGGAACGTTTCCTTAAACAGTTTGAAATATTCTTCCATATCGGCATCTTTCCAGAAGCCCGGGAGATTCGGCTCGTTCCATACTTCAATCGGCCATGTGTATACGTCGTCTCCGTAGCGTTTTACCAGATGCGACAGCGTCGTGCAGACCAGTTCGGTCCAGTCCTTATAATCCGCCGGAGGCGTTGTATTGCCCTTCCAATAGAAAATGGACTGCGTACCGCTCGCCATCATGTTCGGCATGAAACCGAGTTCCAAAAACGGAACAATATTTCGCTCCATATAAGCATCCATAATCCGGTCCAGATATGTGAAATTGTATTCCACGGTAATCTTACCGGTTTTCCAGTCCTTACGCTTCTGATAAATTGCCAAATCATCCGTAAACAGTCCGTGTCCGCGGATGTGCTTAAAGCCGATTTCATTCTGTACAAAGGACAGTTCCTTCAGGTATTCCTCCGTCAATGCCAGTCCGGCTCTGCCGGTACCGACACAGAAATCCACATTGTTCCAAAACGCCACCTGTTCCGTTCCGGTAACCGTGATTTTTGTTTTTGCCATAGTTTTGCTTCCTCCTCGTTTTCAATTCCCCAAAAGCCGGTGTTTTCATCCTTCTCCGGTCGCCCGAAGCACCTTTGAAAACCGTCCGGCCGGCATGCAAACGTATATAGTGTCAGTATACTCTTTTTTGTACATTTTCTCAAGTAAAAATGAGTCCGTAACATACGATTTCCGACACGCCTTCCGACACGATTTCCGACACGATTTCCCTATGAAGAAAAAATGCAGCCGGTGAGGATGTCCTTTCATCGGATTTTCCTCATCGGCCGCAACGCATTTCAATCTCAGCTTTCCACTTTTAACATGTATGTGACACCGGATTCGGCTTTTGTGGAATCCACGCCGCTTGCCGCGTATTCCCCATTTATGTAAAATGCCCAGTAAGTCCCGTCATTTTCATAAACAGCTTCTATTCCGTTCACCTTCTTAATATACAGACCGTACTCTCCGACATCGCCTTCAATCAGCTTTTCGTCCAGCAAGGCTTCCCCTACGGTTTCTTTGTCCGTAGTGATGTCAAATGAGGTTCCCTTTCCATCCCGGTCCACCACGACTAATTGGAACTGCACTTCGTTACCGCTCGGCGCAGGTGTGTCTGTCGGCGCCGGTGTATTGCTCGGCGCAGGTGTGTCCGTCGGTGCAGGCGCATCCGTCGGTGCCGGCGTGTCCGTCGGTGCCGGCGTATTGCTCGGCGCAGGCGCATCCGTCGGTGCCGGTGTGTTACTCGGTGCCGGCGTGTCCGTGCTTTGTACTGCTTGGGATGTCGGGGTTGCCGTTCCGTTGCTCTTCTTGGAGCAACCCGGCATTGTGATCATGATCATGGCCGCAAACAGGATCATGAAGAGACAACTGTTGTGTTTTCGATTCTTCATGTGTATCCTCCGATAGTATTCATTTGGGCACAGTATGCCCGGAATCCGCTTTGCGTCGCACCGGCATCCGAACTGTGGCACTCGCACAGCAGCAAAACGCTTCCGGCACAAACAAGGCTAAGTCTTCCGGCTCACAGGAATCCACATAATAATCCTTCTCGGAACAGTGTCCAATGGCTGACAATACCCTCTTTGTACGGTTTCCGAACACGACGGTATCATCCCATCCGATGCTTGCGGCACAATCGGACGTCACTATGCAGCCTGCTTACGGCGACGGGCTCGCGCAGGTTTTGCACCTGCTTCCTTACTCCTTTCGCAAAACACAGGAAGTATAACACAATTTCCGCTTCCTGTCGACTCCCCAATTATCATCCCGATAACAACCACCTGACACATCGGTTTTGCAGATTACACAATCACCGTAATCAACAGTTGTTTCTTCGTAACAGACACCGTCACCCGGAAACCATGGGCTTCACAAATACTTTTTGCAACCGGAATGTCCAGCTCATGCTGAAATTCCCGCTTCGCATTGTCCCCGTTAAACGGAGTCAGTAGCTCGGCTTCCGTCACTTCGGTCTGTCCGGACAGCTGTCCCAGGAAGGAAATCTTCTTCCCGGACACCGTCACGGTAACCGGTTCCTTCGTATACACGCAAAGCCCCTGCACAAAAAGTCGAACGGCATCTCCGAACATCTTCCGGTTGACCTTCAGTTTCGTATCCCCGGATACTATCGGCATGTTTTCATCCCCGAATTCCATCGTCCGGAACTGTTCTGCCGCAACCTCCGAAAACAGAATTTCCGAGGTTTCCCGAATCCTGAGTCCCTCATTTCTTCCAAGCTGCAGAAGATTGGAAATCAAACCGTTCATATACGTTATCTGGGATTCGATTTCTGCCGTATATTCCGTATCATTGTCCGAATCTTTTGACATGGCATCGACAACCGTTCCCATATTTCGTAACGGTTCCTTCAATGCGGTCGCCATCGCCGCGGTCAAAGAAGTTCGGTACGCATACGCTTCGTGATCGGTTTTTCTCTTAAAATACGTGATTGAGCTCCAGATTGCAATCACTGCCGCAACCCCAAATACGATTGTCAGACAAATGAGGAAGTAATTCTTCTGCGGCAAATCAAAAACAGACACGATTCCATATTGTATTCCGTCGATTTCTGTGGTTACGAGGATACGATATTCACTCGAAAACAGATGCTTGAAACCAGGATAAAATATTAAGGTATTGTCCTCCTTTTCATAGGATGCCCACTTCTTCATTTTTTCCGGATTGTCCTGATAGTTCCGGATTACTTTCATTGCTTTGTTCTTGGCCGATTCCACGATGGTTGATGTTTCCTGGTCAGGCAGCAATGCCAGAAATTCAATATCCATTTTACCGTCACTGGACAAAAGAGTCGTAATATATTCCGGATCACTATAATCAAAGGTCAGCAACTGATATCCTTCCGTATTCATTCCGCTTAAATCAAATTGTTTTTTTTCTTTGGTTCGAGAATTATAATACGATTGAATAATACAATCGTCATTTCGAACATACATAGAAGTCACTCCAATATACCACCTCATATCCTCACCATACTGTCGAATCTGGTCATACTGTCCGGGATTCACATGAATATATCGGGTTCCCACTTTTGCTCTATTTTCTCTATCGAAATACTCAAGCACTACTACGAAACTCTCCGGTTCCGTTTTCGGCTCTTCAACAATTTTCCCGTTTGTAAAATCATACAGGCAGCAGTATGCATTATCATATCTGGAGATTTCATTCATGAGCCGAAACCAGCTTTTTCTGTAGTCGCTGCACGTTTCCCACTGGGATCCCAGATCATAATCCGAAAAATCGAGATAATACTTTCCTCCCTTGGCATACTGCTCCTTTTGTTTCATTTCATCAAACATTCCTACAGCGTTGTTATGAATATAACCGTTGTTGACATCCATATTTTGTTCGTCAAAAAAAGCATTCATTAAAACTGCAAGAATACTAATCACAACAAGTTCCGCAATCAGCAGCCGCTTCCATAAAATACTCCAACAGGACGGTTTCTTCGCCAGTTTATACACTGTTGCTTTTCGTTTTCTTGTTTTCCTTGTCTTGATTCGATCAACAATACTCATGGGATACAATTCGTGATTGTCTCTTCTCTTACAATACGAAACCATGGTCCACAATACCGTTACCGTTATGCCCCATAACTCGCAGAATAAATAGGTCTTCCAATACATCTTTAGAAGTATCTCACCGGCCTTTTTTCTGATGTAGCTTTTATCCATTACCAATACTGCACCGTATTGTATTCCGTCCTTTTCCGTAACCGACAGAATTCGATATTCTCCGGAAATCGCACCTTTGAGATTCTGAGAAAGTACTATAGTATTCTCATCCAATTGCTCCATTGCCTGCTTTTTCGTTTTCTCCGGATTGTTCTGATATTGACGGAGCACGTCCATTGCCTTTTTCTTCGCCGTTTCCGAACCCGTTGATGTTGCTCCCATATAATAAATCGATATATTCTGAAATTTTGTGTTATCATTGGTTTCATCATTGGAATCGGATGAATCCGGATCCGGCTTAAAAAAGGTCATCAGTTGGTATCCTTCCGTATTCATTCCATCCAGATTACAATTGTATTCGTTATCGTCCATGCGATAGGACCGAATAATAAAATCATCATTTCGAATATACGCTGAAGTTACATCAATACAAACTTTGCGATATTCCGGCCGATATTCGTCTCTTTCTTCCAGCATCCGAAGAAACTCCGTCTGTTTTGGATTAATGCGAACTTTCCTTATTGCATGACGACCGTACGGAACTTCATAATCGTATGCGATCCATAAATCTTTGTTAAATTTTTTACTTCAATATATGCCATATTTGCCTCTACTTATTATTCACGTCATATCGCGAAATTCCTTCCACCGGAGTTACCGTTTCGGAAATTGTTTGACATGTTTCCACATATTCTTTATATGTTTCATCATTCTCTATTTGATCCGTGTTTTCAATCAATGCCACCATATTGGGACACGGACAATATAATTCATCATTGAATATTGTGGCAGCAAAAACATAGGTTTTTCCTTCTGCCGGCAGAATATCCTTTTCATTATAGAGAAATACCTTCCTATCCTTACTAAGGCCTCCTGCTTTCACAAGCACAATCTCTTCCTCTGTTGTTAACTCGCCCTTAATATTATTCTTTACTTGAACAGAATAATACGTAATAGGCATATCGTCACCTATATATTCTGTCTTCTGATAGCTGACTATTGTACCAACAAAAATGTAATTCGAATATGATGTGACTTCCGTCAGATTATCCTCATCAATCACATATGTAGCACGGTAGTATTCCGTTTCCATTTTATCGGTTCCTATAATGCTACCGATTTCACTTTCTTTTAACCTGCCGCATCCAGTCAATATACATACGCAAATAATCAGTACAGCAACTGCTTTTTTTAACATATTTTCTCCTTAATGTTTTTTATAAGCCGCATCATATGCCTCTTTATCAATTTTGTCCAATGCTGTGAAATTCTTTACCCCTTGTCTCATTATAGATGTATCTTTTTTATTATGATCGATACCTAAAGCATGTCCTATTTCATGGGTAATAGTCGCCTGTCTTTGTGTTGATGTCAATGTATCCATTTCGTCTTGATAGAACACCATTTTCCCATATGACCAGGTGGTGGCCAACGTGCACCCATCGCATTTACCTTTATCCTGAATTGTCACATCATTAATAGTTTTCCAAGTATCAACTCGAATTACTCCCGGCTTATATGCATTCCAGGTATTTACCGCATTATACCACTCTCTCATATAATTTGATGAGCCGTCCCAATCAAGATGCTTTCCGGAATCTATTAACCACCATGACTGCAGCGAATACTCCGCCGCATAAGAAAGCGTACTAAAAGAAAAAATCATCGCAAATAACAGTGATAAAAATAGTACTATTCTCCTTTTCATAAAACCCCCATTAATACTTTTTGTATGCACTATCATATGAAGCTTTATCATTTTCCGAAAGAACCGTTTTTGATGACTTGTATTTGTACATAACGTCATTGGTATTCTTCGTCCAGCCTAATCCGAGACAAATTCCCAAAGCCCCTAAACAAGCATTTGTTTTTTGGTCATCCGTTAACTTGTCCATAACATTCTGATTGAACTTTATTTTTCCCTTTTTTTCTATTGTTACTATTGTTGTATTATCACCGGATACATCTTGGATTTTAACATCTTCCACTATTTTCCAGTTATCCTTGCGAATCACTCCCGATTTGTATCCATTCCAGACACTAATTGCCTCCAAATACTGATTCATATAATTCGTGTTTCCGTCCCAATCAAGATGCTTTCCGGAATCCACTAAATCCCATGAGCCCAAAGTCGATGTTCCTGTTGAAGCGTTAGCCCCTTGAAAATTCCCAAGAGTAAGTGCCAATGCTAACATTATCACACTCATTTTCTTAAAAAATATTTTAACCATAAAAATACCTCCGCTGATTTTATTGTTAGCGGAGGTAATCAATAACAGATTACATGTTGATACGTATGTCTCATATCATACTAAAACAAAACATATTATTCATTCGCTCCCCTAACGCCAATATTATATATATATATATATTACATTTGTCAACTGTTTTAGTAGAAAAAAATCACTTTTCATACACCGAAACATAATATTTTTCCGGCGAACCGCTTCGGTAATTGAATTACCGGGGATTCCCGCTTGTTATTCTAAAACCATTTTTTCTTTTTTCCGATAATCACCAGCAGTGCCACAACCGCCAGGGACAGCAGCGATACATACGCGTACCCGTGCTTCCATGTCAACTCCGGCATCGACTGAAAATTCATGAAGAGACAACTGTTGTGTTTTCGATTCTTCATGTGTATCCTCCGATAGTATTCATTTGGGCACAGTATAGGTATCGTAACCGCCCGATATATCTTTTATATATCCTTTGCATTTTTTTCAAACTTTTTCCAAGATTTCGTGTCAAATATAGGAATCAGGTAAAGGAAGAACCCTCCTGTCCGTTTCGCCGGCCGCGTGCTGTGAAACAACCCATTTCCTTTCGCAGTCGCGTGTACAAAAAGAAGCCGGGCAATTTTCCCGACTTCTTCCGCTTCTCATCTGTTAACAACGTTCCAGAACATCTGCAATCCGTTCGCACGCATGTCCGTCTCCGTATGGATTGGCCGCACGAGACATCGTTCGATACAACGTTTCATCGGATAACAGCTCGGTAAATGCTTTGTAAATAACCGATTCCTCCGTACCTACCAGTTTCAAAGTCCCTGCTGCAATTCCTTCCGGTCTCTCCGTCGTATCCCGCATGACCAAAACCGGTTTTCCCAGGCTCGGCGCTTCTTCCTGGATTCCTCCGGAATCTGTCAGAATCAGATATGACCTTGCCATACAGTTGTGAAAATCCAGAACGTCCATCGGTTCCGTAATCCGAATTCGGTCACAACCTTCCAGTTCCCGTTCGGCGATTTCCCGAACAACAGGATTCCTGTGTACCGGATACAATACCTTAATATCCTCATGTTCTTCCAGCACACGCCGAATCGCACGAAACATATTCGTCATCGGTTCTCCCCAGCTCTCTCTTCGATGTGCGGTAATCAAAATGAGCCTGCTGCCAGCCGCCCATTCCATCCATTCTCCGGAATACTCTGTCCGAACCGTTGTATGCAATGCATCAATTGCCGTATTGCCTGTCACGAAAATATCTGCCTCGTCATGTCCTTCCCGAATCAGATTCTGTTTCGCCGTTTCCGTCGGAGCAAAATGATACTTTGCCAAAAGTCCGACCGCCTGACGATTGAATTCCTCCGGATACGGAGACTCCAGGTTGTACGTTCGTAACCCGGCTTCCACGTGACCTACCGGTATCCGCATGTAAAAGCATGCCAGTGCCGCGGAAAATGTACCGGAAGTGTCTCCGTGCACTAACACGATATCCGGACGCACTTCCTCGAGAACCGCCTTCATTTTGTCCAAAATATTAACGGTAACATCAAACAGCGTCTGTCGTTCCTTCATTACGGACAAATCGTAATCCGGCACAACGCCGAACGTTTCCAGCACCGTATCCAGCATTTGCCGGTGCTGTCCGGTCACGCAAACAACGATTTGCAGATTATTTCTCTTTTTTAATTCAAGAACCAGCGGACACATCTTCACTGCTTCCGGACGTGTCCCGAATACAAGCATTATTTTTTTCATTTTCGACCTCTGTTCTAAGAACTTTCCGTAATCTGCAGATATCTTTCCTCTTTTCCCAAGTACTTCTCTATAATCTGTAAATTCCTTCCATATTGCACACATGTCTGGTGTCCAATACGATTTTCCCCATCAACCGTTCCGCATTTTGTTTTATTTCCGAATGCCCGACCATGATGACAACCAAATCCGTACACTCCAAAAAGCGTTCCAGCGAATGCACCTGGTTGGGAACGATATCTTCGGCTATAAACGGATCGTAAACAACCACCGGCTCCTTATATGCACTTTTTTTCACCACGTCCAACAGCTGTAAGGTCGGGGACTCCCGAATATCGTCAACATCCTCTTTATACGAAAGACCGTACAAGCCGATTCGCAACGGCCGGTCATCCGTCTGATGTTCCCCGGCAATCGTGCCGATACGATTCCATACGTACTCCGGCATCATTTCGTTCACCGTCATGGCTTCTCCGATTACCCCGGCAAGCGACGGATACTCCCCGACCAGGAACCACGGATCTACGGATATACAGTGTCCGCCCACTCCGGGTCCCGGTTGCAGAATATTGACCCGCGGATGCATATTGCATATTTTGATAATTTCATATACATCCAGATTATCCTCCCGGCAAATCTTCGCCAGTTCATTGGCAAATGCAATATTCACGGCTCGATAGGTATTCTCAACGACCTTCGTCATTTCCGCGGTTCGGATATCCGTCACAACAATATCCCCCTGACAAAAGGAGGAATACAACGTCTTGATTCTCTCACCGACCGCTCTGTCGTCTGCCCCGATTGTTCTGTTGTTGTGCAACAATTCATATATCATATTTCCCGGAATAATTCGTTCCGGTGCATGAACAAGATGCAAATCAACACCGATTTCAAATCCCTTTTTCTCCACAATCGGCCGCACAAACCGATCAATCGTTCCGGGAGCAACAGTGGATTCAATTACCACTACAGCGCCTTTTGCGCACACGTCCATCACGTTTTTCACCGCAGCAACCACATACCCGGCATCCACTTTTTTGGATTCCTTCTCGTACGGCGTCGGAACCGAAATAATATATATATCCGTTTTCTGATACTCTTCGGAGAACCGGATTCCGGCCCGCACAGCGGATTGAAACAGGTCCTCCAGTCCCTGTTCCTGAAATGTCGTATGTCCGTTCTGCAATTTCCGTACCAGTTTCTCATTATAATCCGTACCGACAACCTCCACTCCGTGAGACGCCAGCATAAGCGCCGTAGGAAGGCCGATATAGCCCAATCCGATTACATTTACCAATTCCTCATCCCCCTGTTATACCTGTTTTTTTAATGTTGAACAGAATTCCTCATCAATCGTATATGTTTTCACTATTTTATCGTTTTCCAGTTTGCTCATCGGCGAACCGTCTCTGATTATCGCTATAATTTTGTTGGCAGCGCACAAATAATCCGCCATCTTGGATGGCAGATACGGAATCGGACGACCTTCAAACTCGATATCATTTACGATACAATAATCCAACTGTCTCATGATACTCAACGTCTCCAGCATTGACACCATATCAAAAATTTTCAGATTTTTATATTCCTTTTGTATCTGTCGCAATTCTTCGGTCATAGTAGTATACATATATACTTCAATCCTGTCATCCGTCAACAGCTGCAAAAGCTCCTTGTATGATCTGTTCGCATAAAAAGTCCCGAAATATCCCACATTGATTTTTGCCGGATTCATTTTTTGACGACATTGCACGATGTGTGCATACTCCGGCGGCAATATCGAATGATGCCAGCAGCAAATCCGCTTATTTTCATATCCGGTCAGCGCATCATTGCTCTTTAGCATATATTCCTTTTGATTGGAATTTGTGAATATGATGACATCCGCATTCTTCATAACATTCGCTTCAATATTTTTGTAGAAGTTATCGTCAATGCCGTCTGTTCCGGATGCGGCCACTTTTCTCGGCCGGTTATCCGTTGTCATGTAGAGCGGGTCCGAAAATTCCGCATACCAGAAGGCATCGGGATATTTTTCTTTATACTTCAATGCCGCCAAATGAGACCCCGGCCACATACTGCGGGAATATATAACATCCGCTTTTTCGTCTTCCACTCTCTTAAATGCGTTCATCGCCCATTTGCTCTGTGCTTGTTCATTCCAATACGTCTTTTTTCCAATCACGCTTCTTTGGGAATACTGAAATACCGCAAAAAACCGTCTCCAAATCCAATCCCACGGTCTTTGGTTTGACATATTCCCCATCAGCACACGCCAGGAAATCAGTTTTCCGAAATCATCGGAAATTTGTTTCAAACGTTTCGTTGCAACGTATGCCGAAGCATCCACAAACGGTGCAAAATTATGGCAAAACGCAATTCCCTTTTTCTCACCGAACCAACTGTAATTTAAAAAGTTCAGGTTGGATTCCTGTATTTTTGCACGAATTCTCTGTTTGGTTTCCTCATCACATTTTTCATAATATCGAATTATGAATCTCCCCTGTGACGTTATTTGATTTAAATAGAATACTTTATAGAAAATACCGATGCTGTCATCAAATATCTTCTGTTCGATTCGTTTCATAATCATCAGCCGTTCATCTACAAAAAAGCGGTATTCGTCTTCTTTTTTCGGACGGGACATCGAGTTCGGTGTCAGTCGCCTCATGTACGCTTCTTCGGTTTGTACATTACAAAGATAAATTTCCCCTTTAATCCGATGAACATTCTCCATCCAGAAAATGACATCCTCCGTATTCTTCAGGGTGGCATCCATTCTCTTCCACGATTTCAGCTTTTCGGATGAAAACAATTTGCACCACGCCGTTGTCAATACCGAATTCATATTCTGAATTTCATGCTCGGTTCCTTCTCCCAGCCTGCACAATGCTTTATTGATATACGTCTCTTCATCCACCGTGCTCCCGTCCCAGTTGTTCACCTTTCCGACAACGATATCCACACCGACACGATAATGGCTCGCCAGCTCTTCGATATACCCCGGAGTAAACCAGTCGTCATCATCCAAAAACGTGGCACACTCGGTCTCCAACGCATCAATCATCCGGTTTCTTCCCTCTGACAAAGATTGCTTTTCCGTCCACAGAATCGTCACCCGGTCATTGTCCCGATACTGTGACACCAGTTCCTCATAATACCGGGTATCGTTTCCGTTGACACAGACATAAACCGATATCAGATTCTGCGGATAAGTCTGTTCCAGAACCGATTGAATTGCCTGATCGAAGTAATCATTTTTACGATATGTCGGAATCATTACCGTAACTGTCGGCTTGGATTCCGTAGTAGTCGCTGTTCTTTCTTCATTTGTCGCAGAATTAACAATATCCATCTTCATTTCCCTCTGTTGCAAATCTCTGTCTTCGTTTTTCCGTTCCTCGTTTACGGCCTGTGCCGCTCCCTCTCACTGGATGTCAAAACCATTTTTTCTTTTTTCCGATAATCACCAAAAGTGCCACAACCGCCAGTGACAGCAGCGACACATACGCGTACCCGTGCTTCCATGTCAGCTCCGGCATTGACTGAAAATTCATTCCGTACCAGCCGACGATAATCGTAAGCGGAAAGAAAATCGTTGTGATGATGGTAAATACCTTCATCGTATTATTCATTTTCTGGTCCAGATATGTCGCATACGCATCCTGAATATGGTCGGCAATTCCGTTCAAATGATTCATATCATCGCTTAACCGCGTCACCTTATTTAACAGGTTGGAAATATAAATCAGCTTATCTTCGTCAAGAATTTCGTTATCATTGTCTTCCAGCGTTTCCACGATATCCATAATCTGTCCGTAGAAATTGTACCATTTGAGAATCTTCTTTTTCAGCTCCAGCAGCTCTGCATTAAACGTTTCCTCCACACTGCCGTCAACAATCGACTCCTCCATCTCCGTCAGGGTATTTCGAATTTCCTCCGAAATCATATTGCCTTCCGACAGCAGATTTTCGATGAAGCTGTAAATCAGACGCTCCTCGTTGATTCGTTCGCACGGATACTTCCTTAACGCCTTGAGAAAGGACCCGATTGTCGATTTGTCTTCGTCCAGAATATCCACAATCATGACAAGATTTTTCTTCACATACATGGAAATGAAGTCCTCATGACCGTCCCTGTTCACAATTCGAATTTCCGCAAACGTGTAATTATCATGAACATCGACTCCCGTGCGAAATAACGGGTTTGCCTTCTGGCTGGCACTGATGGTTTCTTCGTCAAAGCCCAGTTTCCGTCCGATTGCGGCGAGCTCCTCGCCGGATACGCACCCTGCCGTCAGCCGGTCTTTTCGGATTGCTTTTGCTTCGATTTCTTTTACCGTATCGCAAATTTCATAAAACATATTCGACCTCCCATTTCCGGACAAATTGTCTCATTTGCCTGCAGCAATATCATCCCAGGACATTTCCGCTTCACCGGGCGAATCCTGCTTCCGCCTCTTAAGCAGCTTCTCAATGAGCATCACAATCGGACCGGACAGGATTATCAACGCAAATACCGCCCATCCGCCAATCAGATTGGCTGTCAGCGAATAGTCGCTCGCGGCTCCGTAAAGGCCTCCGTTCTTCACAATCAGCGTATACATGTTCCAGACAAAAAGGCCGCCGAGAACAACCGGTGCAAGGAACTTAATGCTCGTTTCAAACCACCATCCCGGCATTTTGAACTTCTTTGTGTTCCGGTTCACCTGCTCCAAAACCTTCGATGTCTTAAAAAACCAGCCGATTACTATCGATTCCACAACACCCGTCAGGACAAGCGAATAACTGTTTACATAGTTGTCGACGATATCCAGCCATGCAAGCCCCGCTCCCGTCAGGAAAATCAATCCGAACACCGCTGCAATGCATATATATACGATTGTCGTTTTCCGCTTATCGGTTCCGAATTTATCGGAAATCGCCGTTGAAATTCCTTCCACAATGGAGAAACAGGAATCGATTGCCAGCGTAATCAGACAGAAATAGAACACGTATCCAAATGCGGCATTAACCCATGGAATATCCGTCATAACGGAAATCGCCTGCGGATATACGACAAATGCGGTACTGATGCCGGATGCGGTCATTTGGTCAAGCATTCCGACGCCGGACATCGTTGTAAACATAACAACACCGGCAAGCACACTGATCATCATATCGGAAAATGCGATAATGCATGCATCTACCGCAATATTGGCATCGTCCCGAAGGAACGAGCCGTATGCGAACATAATCGCCATCGCAACGGACAGGGAATAAAAGACCTGTCCGAACGCATCAACCCAAAGAGACGAATCCTTCAGGGCGCTCCACTCCGGAATGAAGAATTTCTCCAACCCGGCCATTGCTCCGCTCATGGCCAAACCGCGAATGGCCATAATTCCAAGACAAATGACCGGCAAAAATACCGTATATTTTACAACTTTTCCAACACTTGTGGTGCCGTTACGAATACACAAATAACACGCAATCCAGGCAATTGCGGTACAGATTAATGCAAACCAGGCTATCGTGGTATAACCGCTCGTGGTACCGGTTGTCTTTATCGCTTTGGACCAAATCTCACTGGCCGCAACCGTATCCCCGGTATACTGAGCAAACTTATAACTTTTAAAGAACATCAAAATCACCCAGCCGAACACGACGGCATAATAAATAACGATAAAGACGCCGTTTCCGACATTCATCCAACCGACAAATTCGGATTTCTTATTCACCGCCCTCATGGAACCGGGCGCTCCTTTTCGTACATAACGGCTGATTGCAATTTCCATCATCAGCATCGGAACTCCGATAACAAGCATTGCCACCAGATACACAAACAAAAATGCTCCGCCGCCATGTGCTGCCGCAAGTCCCGGAAATCTCCAGGCGTTTCCAAGCCCGACTGCCGAACCGATTGCCGCAAGAATAAATGTGGATCTGGATTTCCATGTGTCTCTCATAACAACTCTCCTGTTCTGTACATGCTCTAATTATTGTTTTGCATTTTTGAAAAAAATGACGTCAGGTAGCATAAACAACAACCTACATTTTACACCCCCCAGGTTCATTTTACAAGAGAAAAGGCGTGTAAATTTTACCTTTTACACGCCTCATCACAGGTTCGCTTATTTATAACAGCAAAGTCTCCGGTTCGGACTCACAATTTCTCCGGTTCGGGAACAGCAAATTTTCCGATTCCGGTTTGACTGTTATTCTTATTTTGTCATAGTCAGGCTCTTGGTTGCGCTCCAATTACTGTAGAACGTATAACCGCCCACCGTCTTATACGCACGAATCTTCACATAGTACGTTGTTCCCTTTTTCAGTCCGGTGATACTCTTATCCGTAGCCCCGGCCATCTTGATTTGTACAGGCAATCCATCCGATAAGTCAGACGTGGTTCCGTACACGATTTCATATCCCGTACACTTGGGTGACAAAGAAAATTCCACCTTCAGAATGCCGGTATATTTGTTGGACAACTGCTTGATATAATTATTTTGCACATACACCGTATTCTTTGCCGAACTGGATGCACTGAAAACTCTTTCGCCATCAACGACGGTAAAGCTCTTGATTGCATAATAATAAACAACTCCGTTCTCCACTGTCGTATCGGTATAATACAGATTTTTCTGAGTGGAGCCAATCATATGCCAGGTTCCTTCCTGAGTATCCTTACGATATACAAAGTAACCGTCTGCTCCGTTTACAGCGGTCCAGGTGACCTTTGCTCCTCCGCTGACATTCGTTACCGACTGAATCGTCGGAGATGCCATATAGCTTTCAAACGCGGTCTCAATACCGGACAGGGTTTCGTCATTCCGGACAAGGTCAACCCGGTACGAATACATCACATTGTTTTCTGCTGTCTGATCGTAATAACCGCCTGCCGTTGTCTGGGTCAGAAGCGTCACGCTGCCTTCCGTTCCGTTAGCCTGACGATATACATAGGCCGTATATCCCTTAATCGGTGTCCATTTAACGGTAACGCCGTACCAAGCATTGGTTCGGTTTTCGATAACGGGATGATAATTTTTATTGATCAACGTAACCGTTTTGGTAATTGTCTTCAGCTCATCCGAATCAGAATAAATGTTTCCGTTGGATTTATCGGTCCAGGGAGCGGCAATATCTATCAAATCATCCGCAAGTACGGAAACAGCATTCGCAGAAACCCGGAGTTCGCCGAGATTACCGCATCCGTACAGCATATCAATCAGATATTGTGCTTTAGAGCAGTCAAATGAACCGATATCCAGTTTTTCCAGTGACGAACATCCCGCCAGAAAAGAATTAAAGCCTTTTGCTTCAGACGTAACAAAATTGCTCAAGTCCAGTGTCTTCAGGGAAGAACAGTTTTCAAACATGTTTCCTATCCAAATAACGGAAGACGTATCAAAACTGCTCAAATCCAGCGTCTTCAAGGAAGAACAGTTTGCGAACATGTATGAAATCGAAGTAACAGAAGACGTATCAAAGTTGCTCGGGTTAAGATACTCCAGTGCGGAGCAATCTCGGAACAACCCTCCCATATTGGTTGCACTGGACGTTATCCAGTTATCAACCTTCAACGTTTTCAGGGCAGCACAGTTCCAAAACATATTTCCCATATCCGTGACCTTGGACATATTGAAGTGGCTTATATCCAATGATTCCAAACTTGCGCAGGATTCGAACATACATGCAGTATTTGTCAAGCTGTCTGTTTCCAACTGACTGACATCGATTGACTTCAGTTTACCGCAATATGAAAACAGTTTGGACATATCCGTTACTTGTGAGGTATTCGGATTGCCGAGGTTCAACGTCGTCAATGACTGGCAATCGCAAAACATTCCTTGCAAATTAGTTACGGCGGATGTATCCAATTTGCTGATATCCAGTGCTGTCAATGACCTGCAGCCGGCAAACATGCACACCATCGTCGTTACCTGTGTCGTAACAAAATTATCAACATTCAATGTCTTCAGCGCATAGCAGTCCAAAAACATGTTGAGCATCATTGTAGCCTTTTCGGTTTTGAAACCGCTGACATCCAGTGCGGTTACTTTTTCACAATCTGAAAACATCGAAGAAAAATCAACCACACTGACCGTATTAAGATGACTCACATCCAATGAAGGCAACTCGCTGCACCTGGAGAACATACAACTCATGTTGGTTACTTTTCCCGTGTCTATGTTACCGAGATTCAACGTCGTCAGACTGTAGTCCCCTTCAAACATTCCCTCCATGGAAAGCACTTCCGATGTGTTGAAACCGGATATGTCCAAAGACTCCAATGACGAACAATTCCAGAACGCGTACGACATATTCGTCACCTTGGATGTGTCCATGGTTCCGAGTACCAGCGTCGTCAACTTTTCGCAATTTCCAAACATACTTGTCATGTCCGTTACGGAAGAAGTATCCAGATACGTTAAATCGGCAGAAGTCAAATACATACAGTTGTAAAAAAGGTCTTTGCAATCGTTTACCGATGCGCCTTCCGTCGTAACAACCGACTTGATATTAAAGCAGTAACTCCGCCATGCATTTTTGGTTGTATTGACTGCTCCGGTAATATGCAGACATCCGTTGCCATCCAGTTTCCAACCGGTACCTTTTGCAATATCGTTCGTAGCATCGACAGTATTGGCCGTTTCTTCCGCTTCGACACGGACAGCCTCTTCGTTATCGGATTCGACCCGGTCTGCTTCCGATGCGGCCATCGCCGACATCGCTGTCATACAAAGTACGAGGCCCAATACACCCCAGAACAATTTGAACTTCCTGCTGTTTCCTTTCATAACACTTTCTCCTTTGCATTTCAACTCTTTCTCAAACTGTTATCATCCGCATTTTCATAAACACGAATTCACTGTGTGCTCTCCAAAATCCTTCATCGGTATTCACCGAAAGTTTCTTCATCACACAAGAAAAAATATATCATGTTTCCCAACACTGAGTCAAGTTTGGAATTCCGAAAATGTTCCCGTTTTTCCACTGCCAATCGGATTCCGGACTTAAGCTCGTTAGAAACGTATGCCTCTATGCGCACAAGCAAGAAAGCATGTCGCTTGCGACATGCTACGCTGCTTTTGCGTCGCGTTAGCGACAAAATACCGCTGCAAAAGCGTGCGCATCCTCGCGGAGCGTTTTTTTATCTCATAGGACGAACTTTCCTATGAGATAAAAAAGGCTCCCGAGGAAAACCTCGGAAGCCTTGAATTTACTGGATATTTACACAACCATCAATGATTATTCAATAATTGTAGCAACACGACCGGAACCAACGGTACGTCCACCTTCACGTTTTATTTATGGGGCGATTAGTGTTGTCAAACCATTGTATTTTAGGCGTTTTCATAATCGTAATAATATGATTTTCGCCATATTATTCATATTTTTTGAGATAAAAGGTATCACATGGGTATCACACACAAGACTTGAAATCACCAATTACAAATGTCACCACTAACCATATCCTGTATCTCAAAAGAACCATCATTTACTTCTGCTATAAGCGAAATCAATTTCTGTATTTCTGTTAGAATCTTCTCCTTAATCAAAACAGCTTTTTTTCTATTGAATACCACAGCTTTTTCATTAACATCAAATTCATATAATGAATTATACACTTCTTGTATAGAATCATTTAACGAATTTATTTCTTCGTTCGCATCAACAATATCTATACCTGTACACATTTCACCTTTTTCAACATCAAATGTGTCTTTCCAGATAGGTCCATTCATATAATCAAGTTCAATTTTTAAAACCATTATCATTTACCTCCTTTATATTTGATTGGATATGCCGATACCAGAAATCCATTGCTACCAATTCCCGCCAATATATAATATGATCCTTGATATTTATAAATTCTTTCAAAGTTTTCTCTTCCGTTCATAACTCTTATTTTGTTAGAGACCACTTGTCCCGTACTGACGATATCATAGATTGTATTTGCAATATTTTCTCTGGAAACACCAAGTTTATTTTTAAAATCTTCCGCATGTCTAATAAATATATGTTCCAACCCGGCTTCTGCATTTCCTTTTTCAAGCCACACAACTTGACCTGTTGCGTCTCTTGCAATAAAACGCATATCTTCTCTATTATACTTTGCATTATTGTCATCCAGTTCAGATATTAACGAATCAACATATCCTTGCTCGGCTAACCTCTCAAGTTCTAATTCCGCTTGTATTTCAGTCATAGAATGCTCAAGTTGTTCAAGCGAGAGCTGATTCCCTTTGCTTACACCACTACTTGCACCATTCATCTTCCACACCTCCTCATGTTTCTTTCTCGAAGAGTATTCTGTGGAATACAAATCTTTATCCCGTTCTTAACAGCGTAATCAAGTACTTTATATGCAGTCTCATCTTTACCACAAACAGAATATACGACAAAAGTACTAAGATTTGACATATTATCCACTGCATATTTGATAGCTGCTTTTAACAATCGTCTTTCTTTTGAATATCTAATATGACCTTTCAAACTAATTGCTACAACGCTACAATTTTTTATAGCATCAAAATACAATGGAAATGTTTCTTCAGAAATATATGTTATATTAGGAAGAACAACCTTATTAAACTCAATGCTTAGTATAAGTGCTCCAAGCAATGCCCTCTTTAATTGTTCCTTGTTATACTCTAGGTCAAGATCACCAAACATTGAACAATCTGGCATTATAAACATCTGAACATTTTCAAATCTTTTTCGATACTTTTTTATAGTTTTTTGTCACCATATACAAATGCATTTATAAATCCATCCTTACCATCAAAGATGTTGTCAAACTGATAAAACCCAACGCATGTTAGCAAAGTATAAGAATATAACGATACTTGACTATACAATGCTATATAATCCGGCAACACTTTTGTATCACATTTCAATTCAGGCAACCCATATTTTTCAGACGGCATCGCCTTATCTAAATAATATAAATGGCCTAGATTTAGTAAGCGCCTCATATCCATCGCTTTACGTACACTAGCTCCACTATCAGTTATTATCTTTTTTGTACAAACTTTCAAAGTAATATACCTCACTTTCTATAAATTAATTAGACCAATCTACTAATAGACTGGTCGTGAAAGAAGGCATATTATTAGTACAAAAACAATATCCTTCTCAAAAAATTACCAGTTTCTGCTTGACATTTTTGTCAAGTTATGCTTGTAAACTTTCTGAGAATCTGATAGAATAGTCTTTGCGAGAGAGGATCCATCAGGGTTCTCAGAAAAGAGCACTAGCAAATTTTATTTGTGATGTGCTTTTTTTATGTCTTCATTTATAACTACCTCCATTATCAAGCGGAAGCCCATTCATAACGATCAATTTTATCATCATGTACATTCCAATCAATATATTCATCCTTATGAAGTCTTCCAACAACAACAAATGGTTTAACACCTTGACTGTTAGCAAATATCTCAATTGCTGGAAACGAGAAATCTCTTTTTAATACAAACTCCTTATATGCATTGTCATCCAAGAGGACTCTCTTAGCAAATTCATCTGCTGCTTTTTCTATAGCAGTACCTTCTGCTTTTACGTCTACAAATCTTCTCTCTAAATCACCATTAACTATATGACCAATCTCATGAAAGAATGTAAACCAAAATCCATCTGCTTTCTTTCCTCGTAGCGTTATACACATAATAAGCTTGTCATTTTCAGTCCTTTTAATAAAACCTTGAACAGGTGCACCTACAAAATTTTTTACAATTTTAAAAGCAACTCCGCACTCTGATAATATCTCTGTCAAACAATCACTAATAGTATTGATATCTTCAAACATCTGCTTTTTCATGTCAGGAATTCGTTCTATTAATTGCTCCAGATCCAATTCTTTATCAACTGCCTGTCCATTTGTAAGCAATTCACAAGTTCTTTGCCAAGCATATAATACATATGGATCATTATTAAGATTCCTTTTTACCTGTGTTCTATATGCTACATCATATGTTATATTAGGTATAGCGGTAAGTTTTGAGACACGCATCAATCTTCTTAAAATTAATACCTTTTCAAAATCAGCATCATTTTCATTCATCCACTTAAGGTGACAATAATACTCAATTACTTCTTTAAAATTTTTCAAAATTCCAATTTCCTCAATTGTCATTTCATTGTCATCTTGAAATTCAGCCAATGCACAATCATACTCTGCTTGAGCATCCATCCAATACTTTGAAGTTAATGGTAAGGCATACTCTAATTTTTTTGCAAATGTAGCAGATATATTTTTGGTACCATTAATAATTGTGCTGATATGTTTCTCTGTCATACCTGTTCTTACGGCAAGATCATGCTGAGACATATTCTCTTCCTCAATAGTTTTCTGAAGTAGAATTCCTGGATGCAACTGCTTTATTTCTTCCAAAGTTTTTTTCACCCTGTCACCTCATTCTTACCTAAATGGTAACTACTTTATTTTTAGTTTATTTCTTACCTCAATTAATATAGCATATTTTATTTCAGATTGCAAATATAAATAATACAATTAATATACATAAATATTCTAAATCATACAGTAATAGCGAACATTTAGGTATCAAAAAGGTATCACGAAGCAATTTGTGATATCTTTTTGATACCTAAAACGTAAAAAAGGCTTCCGAGGAAAACCTCGGAAGCTGATAAGCGCACCTTCGAAAATGCTTCGCATTTCCTCGGTCGCGGGCATTCGCTAAATGCCCGCAAAGGCAATAAAATAGGGACTTGCAAGAAAACTTGCAGTCCCTATTATTATCGCCTTTTCAAGCGCTTATCTCATTGCTTTCGCGTAAATTATTCAATAATTGTAGCAACACGACCGGAACCAACGGTACGTCCACCTTCACGAATAGCGAAAGTAAGACCCTGCTCCATAGCGATCGGGTGAATGAGCTCGATGGTCATCTCAACGTTATCACCAGGCATGCACATTTCAGTACCTGCAGGAAGCTCGCAAACACCGGTAACGTCTGTTGTTCTGAAGTAGAACTGAGGACGATAGTTGTTGAAGAAAGGTGTATGACGACCACCTTCATCCTTGGTCAGAACGTAAACCTGAGCGGTAAACTTCTTATGGCAAGTTACAGAACCGGGCTTAGCAAGAACCTGTCCTCTTTCGATTTCAGTTCTCTGAATACCACGGAGAAGAGCACCGATGTTATCACCAGCCTGAGCCTCATCAAGAAGCTTACGGAACATTTCGATACCGGTAACAACCGTCTTCTTATTCTCTTCCTTGATACCGATGATTTCAACTTCCTCATTCATATGAAGAACACCACGCTCTACACGGCCGGTAGCTACAGTACCACGACCGGTAATGGTGAATACGTCCTCAACAGGCATAAGGAAAGGCTTATCGGTCTCACGCTGAGGATCCGGAATATACTCATCAACAGTTGCCATGAGTTCCATGATCTTGTCGCCCCACTCGCTCATCGGATCCTCAAGAGCCTTCAAAGCGGAACCCTTGATGATCGGGCAATCGGTGAATTCATACTCTTCCAACTGCTCTGTGATTTCCATCTCAACGAGCTCAAGAAGCTCAGGATCGTCAACCATATCGCACTTGTTCATGAATACGATGATGTAAGCAACACCTACCTGACGGGACAGAAGGATATGCTCCTTGGTCTGTGCCATAACGCCATCGGTAGCAGCTACTACAAGGATAGCACCATCCATCTGAGCAGCACCGGTAATCATGTTCTTAACGTAGTCAGCATGGCCGGGGCAGTCAACATGTGCGTAGTGACGGTTAGCAGTCTGATACTCAACATGTGCGGTGGAAATGGTTATACCACGTGCTCTCTCTTCGGGAGCCTTATCAATGTTTTCGAAATCTACCTTCTCGTTACCGGGAACACGTGCAGCCAAAACCTTGGTGATTGCTGCGGTAAGAGTGGTCTTACCATGGTCAACGTGACCGATGGTACCAATATTGCAATGTGCCTTATTTCTTTCAAATTTAGCCTTTGCCATCTTTGAAATCCTCCTTTGAAATAATATTTACTTTAATTTAGTCTGATACGAGCTCACACGAAAGCCCAACATATGTGCCTATTATATTTCATATCGGCAATATTTGCAAGTCAAACTTTCATGATTTTTATTATTTGCTTGTTTTATCGCTCAAAACCTTCTCCTGAACGCTCTTCGGAACCTTCTGATAGGACTGGAAGAACATGGAGTAAGCGCCACGACCCTGGGTCTTGGAACGAAGAGTTGTAGCATATCCGAACATTTCGGACAACGGTACGGAGCAACGAACCAACTTGGTTCCGTTAACATCCTCGGTACCTTCGATCTGACCACGACGGGAGCTTACATCACCCATTACATCGCCGAGGTAATCCTCAGGAACCGTAACTTCAACTCTCATGATAGGCTCAAGAAGAATCGGATCTGCCTTACGCATTGCTTCCTTGAATGCCATGGATCCGGCAATCTTGAATGCCATTTCGTTCGAGTCAACTTCATGGTAAGAACCGTCGTAGCAGTTTGCATGGATACCGAGTACCGGATAACCGCCAAGGATACCGGCCTTCATAGCATCCTGAATACCTGCGTCAACTGCAGGGATATATTCCTTCGGAATGGAACCGCCGACGGTGGAGTTCTCAAACTCGTAAACCTTCTCGGCATTTGCATCCATAGGAGTGAAAATAACCTTACAATGACCGTACTGACCGCTACCACCGGACTGCTTCTTGTACTTGCTGTCGATATCGACTTCCTTGGTAATGGTTTCCTTGTATGCTACCTGAGGAGCACCAACGTTAGCCTCTACCTTGAATTCACGAAGAAGACGGTCAACAATGATTTCCAAATGAAGCTCGCCCATACCTGCAATCAGGGTCTGGCCGGTTTCTTCATTGGTGGAAACGCGGAAGGTCGGATCTTCTTCTGCAAGCTTAGCCAAAGCCTCGCCCATCTTATCCTGACCTGCCTTTGTCTTAGGCTCAATAGCAACTTCGATAACGGGCTCCGGGAATTCCATGGATTCCAGAATAACCGGTGCGTTCTCATCGCAAATGGTATCACCGGTTGTTGTAATCTTGAAGCCTACGGCTGCAGCGATATCACCGGAATATACCTTTTCCAGCTCAGCACGCTTATTTGCATGCATCTGAAGGATACGGCCTACACGTTCCTTCTTGCTCTTGGTTGCGTTCAATACGTAAGAACCTGCATTCATTGTACCGGAGTATACGCGGAAATAAGCAAGCTTTCCAACGAACGGGTCGGTCATAATCTTAAATGCAAGTGCTGCGAAAGGCTCCTCATCGGAAGACTTTCTGGTAACTTCATTGCCTTCATCATCAACACCCTTGATATCCGGAACATCAACAGGAGCCGGAAGGTATTCGATTACGGCATCAAGAAGTTTCTGAACACCCTTGTTTCTGTATGCGGAACCGCACAGAACAGGGATAATTTCGGTTGAGATGGTGGCCTTACGAAGAGCCTTCTTCAAAGCCGGAACCTCAGGAATATTTCCTTCGAGGTACTGCTCCAACAGCTCATCATCGGTTTCACTGATGGCTTCTACCATCTTCTCTCTGTATTCTGCGGCAAGATCTGCCATATCATCGGGAATGTCCTTGATTTCTACGGCATCACCCTTCTGATCGGTGTAGTAGTAAGCCTTCATTTCCATGAGGTCAATGACACCACAGAAAGAATCTTCCTTACCGATCGGCAGCTCAAGAGCTACGGGGTTCTTGTCCAAACGTCTGCGAATCATGTCGACTACGTTAAAGAAATTTGCACCGGAGATATCCATTTTGTTGACAAATGCAATTCTCGGTACACCATACTTATCTGCCTGACGCCAAACTGTCTCGGACTGAGGCTCAACACCGCCCTTTGCACAGAACACACCGACAGCACCGTCCAATACTCGCAGAGAACGTTCAACTTCTACGGTGAAGTCAACGTGACCGGGAGTATCAATGATGTTGATTCTGTGTTCCAATTCGCCGGGCTTCGGCTTGTTGTTTTCCTCAAGGGTCCAATGGCAAGTGGTAGCTGCAGAAGTAATCGTGATACCACGTTCCTGTTCCTGCTCCATCCAGTCCATGGTAGCAGTTCCTTCGTGCGTATCACCAATCTTGTAGTTAATACCTGTGTAATACAGGATACGCTCTGTAAGAGTTGTCTTACCGGCATCAATATGAGCCATGATACCGATATTTCTGGTTCTCTCAAGCGGATATTCTCTTCCAGCCAAGGATTTGTCCTCCTATCTTTATTCTGCGGCCAAACAAGATTACCAACGGTAATGTGCAAATGCCTTGTTTGCCTCTGCCATCTTGTGCATATCTTCTTTTCTCTTAACGGCATTACCGGTGTTGTTGGAAGCATCGATAATTTCGTTCGCAAGACGATCAATCATGGTCTTCTCACTTCTCTTACGAGCAAACATGGTAAGCCAGCGAAGAGCCAATGCCTGTCTTCTTTCCGGTCTTACTTCTACAGGTACCTGATATGTGGCACCACCGATACGGCGAGCTTTTACTTCCAACATCGGCATAAGGTTGTTCATGGCAGCCTCAAAAACTTCCATAGCTTCCTTACCGCTCTTGTTGGTAACCTGCTCAAATGCGCCGTAAACGATCTTCTGTGCAGTTCCCTTCTTACCGTCAAGCATTACGTTGTTAATCAACTTGGTAACAACCTTGCTGTTGTAAATCGGATCTGCCAGAACGTCTCTTTTCTGAATATGTCCTTTACGTGGCACGTTACTTCCCTCCTTAATTATTCCCGGAAACAGTCGCTTCCGGTAGGATTAATTCTACGGTACTCACATTACTGTGTTCATGCACTCGGTTCTATTTCCATTCGCATCTGCAACCACAAAATCTGCGACAGTGACGGAGGTAATCCGTCCTTCGGAAATCAGCCTTGCATTTTCTAAAGTAATGAAAAATTCCTGTTACAATTGTTACAATTCAGCAAATGCTGCGTGATAAATTATCACTTTTTAGCGTCTTTCGGTCTCTTAGCGCCGTACTTGGAACGAGCCTGGCGTCTCTTCGCAACACCGGCGGTATCCAATGTACCACGAATGATATGATAACGAGTACCGGGAAGGTCCTTTACACGACCGCCACGGATCAAAACAACGCTATGCTCCTGAAGGTTATGTCCTTCACCGGGAATGTAGCTTGTTACCTCCATACCATTACTGAGACGCACTCTGGCAATCTTTCTAAGAGCGGAGTTCGGCTTCTTAGGGGTTGCGGTACGAACTGCTGTACAAACGCCTCTCTTCTGAGGAGCGGACGTGTCCGTTGCCTTCTTCTTCAAAGAGTTGAAACCTCTCTGCAAAGCAGGTGCGGTGGACTTGGTCGCACTTACCTGACGACCCTTGCGTACTAACTGGTTAAATGTAGGCATCCTATTACCTCCTATTTAGATTTGATATTCTGCTCGAAGCAAAACATGTGGTTGCATACTGCAGAAAAACTGCAAAATAAATAACTTGCGGATTTTCGGCACACGAAAAAAGGTGCCCAAACGCGCAAGTTATATTATATAAAACCCATTTCACAATGTCAAGCACAAAATTCTCGAAAAAATCGTGCCGTTTCTTATACGGATTCCGGCGTCTGTTTCCCGCTCCGTCCTTATAAATTCCGGTGTCTGAGACCCGGTCCGTCCTTATATAAATTCCGGCGTCCGTGACCCGGTCCATTCCCGAATCAAATGTTCCAGTTCCGCATACGTGGTAACGGTATTGGCCGCCCGACGCAGCGCCGCCGAGCCCCGCTGTCCGGTGTAATACCATGCAACATGGCTTCTCATTTCCTTCATGGCAACCGATTCGCCCTTAAACTCGCAGGCCATGGCCGCATGACGCAGCACCATTTTGCTGACCTCTTCGCCGGTCGGTGCCGGAATCGGTTCCCGGTTTTCCAACGCTGCCCTGCACCTTGCGAAAATCCACGGATTGCCTCTTGCCGCACGGGCAATCATCACACAATCACAGCCGGTTTCCCGCTTCATTCGGACAGCATCCTCCGGAGTGGCAACATCACCGCTTCCGATGACCGGAACCGAGACTGCCTCCTTCACCCGCCGGATACAGTCCCAATCCGCTGTTCCGGAGTAATACTCCTCCCTGGTCCGCCCGTGAACCGCGATTGCCGCAGCACCGGCATCCTCCGCCGCCTTCGCAACGTCCACCGCATTTTCTTCGTGAAATCCCTTGCGAATTTTCACCGTGACCGGTTTCGACTGCGCCTTCACCATGGAATGCACAATCTCGTACACCAGCTTCGGATTCTTCATGAGCGCCGATCCCTCACCGTTGTTGACCACTTTCGGAACCGGGCATCCCATGTTGACGTCGAAGAAGTCAAATGCCAGCGGTTCCAATGCCGCCGCCTGCTCCGACAAAATCACCGGGTCCGCCCCGAACAACTGCAGCGCAATCGGATGTTCCGCCGGTTCTGTTGCAATCAGCAGAGCCGTATTGGGGTTGTGATACATCACACCCTTTGCGCTGACCATTTCCGTATATAACAGGCCCGCGCCCTGCTCCTTGCACAAAAGCCGGAACGGAAGGTCCGTAATTCCCGCCATCGGTCCGAGCGCGAGATCGGTTTCAATCCGCTTATTTCCTATATAAAAGCTCATACGTTTCCGTTTGCCTTAACTTTCTTGCTCTGTTTCTTGTAAATCAGCTGAATTCCGCGCAGCGTCAGATCCGCATCATAAATGTCGATGGCTGACGTTTCTTCGGAAATGATGCGTCCGAGGCCACCGGTCGCAATGACCTTCATTTTGCTCAGGCCCGCTTCTTCCTTCACCTTATTAATAATGTACTCGGTCTGACCGATATTGCCGTAAATGAGTCCGGCCTGCATACTGGTGGTCGTATCCCGTGTCAGAATGGTACCCGGCATTTCGATTCCGATTTCCGGAAGTTTTGCCGCTTCATTCCACAGCGCATTGGCACTGATTCGGATTCCCGGGCTTGTGACAGCGGCATCCAGCGTGCCGTCCTCGAGTACCAGATCGTACGTGGTTGCAGTTCCGTAATCAATTACCATAATCGGCGTTTTTTCCGGCTTGCCGAACAACTCATAGCCGGCTACGGCATCTGCCACACGGTCTGCTCCCATTTCCAGCGGATTGACCATATTAATCCGGATTCCGGTCTTCATTCCGGCGCCGATTACAATCGGTGTCTTATGCAGGTATTTGATAATACCGGAATTCAGCGAATGCATAATTCCGGGCACTACCGAAGCGATAATAACGCCGTCCAACTGCTCGGCTTCCACGCCTTTAGCCTGCAGCAGTCCGCGAATCCAGACACCGAATTCATCCGAGGTTCTCGGCAGTTTCGTCGTCATTCGAAAGGATCCGATCAGCGCCTCATTTTCAAAAATTCCAAACGTCAAATTCGTATTGCCGACATCAATCGCCAGCAGAAGTTCCTTCTTCATCTTCAATCTCCATTCCCAAAAAGAATACTTTTACATACAGTTCCAGGGCTTCCAGAAGGTCCTTCTTCTCTTCACGAAGCCGTTTGATTTCCAGGCCGCTTCCGATATCGTCGTACATCACGTCATCCTCTTTTGCATTGACGTGAAACTGAAGCGTTCCGTCCTCGTCAAACTCCAGCGTCAGAACTCCGCCGATCTGCTCCGTAAACATAACGCACATAATCTTCAGTTCCTTTTGAATTTCGGAAGGAAGCGCACTGAAATCGTCATTCAGATAATATTTTTTAGAATACGCACTGCTTCCGCACAGCACGACCTTATCCTGATATCGCATTTACTGTTCCTCCGACAGGGTGGCATACATCACCGCTTTGATTGTATGCATCCGGTTCTCCGCCTCATCAAATACCTTGCTGTATTCAGACTCGAATACCTCATCGGTCACTTCCATTTCGTCCAGACCGAACTTCTCGCTGATGGTCCGTCCGGTTTCCGTCTTCAGGTCATGGAAGCTCGGAAGACAATGCAGGAAAATAGCGTTCTCCGACGCCCGTTTCATGCAATCCATCGTCACACGGTACGGAAGCAGATCGTGAATCCGCTCCGCCCAGATTTCATCCGGCTCGCCCATGGAAACCCATACATCGGTGGAAATTACATCCGCACCTGTGGTTCCTTCGCAAACGTCCTCGGTAAATGTCAGCGTCGCACCGGACTCCTCGGCATATCCGCGGCAGGTTTCAATCAGTTCCTCGTTCGGCCAGTATTTCTTCGGTGCACAGCAGGTAAAATGCAGGCCCATTTTCGTGCAGGCAATCATCAGGGAATTGCCGGTGTTGTATCTTGCATCGCCCATGTACGTCAGACGAATTCCTTCCACATGACCGAAATAATCGCGAATGGTCAGCAGATCGGCCAGCATTTGCGTCGGATGGTATTCATTGGTCAAACCGTTCCAAACCGGAACGCCCGAATAACGAGCCAGCTCTTCCACGATTTCCTGACCGTAGCCACGGTATTCGATGCCGTCAAACATCCGCCCGAGTACGCGTGCGGTGTCCTTGATGCTTTCCTTCTTGCCGATTTGGGAAGCCTTCGGGTCCAAATAGGTGCAGCCCATACCGAGGTCCGACGCCGCCACTTCAAACGAGCAGCGTGTCCGGGTACTCGTCTTCTCGAAAATGAGTGCCACATTTTTGCCTTCGCATCCCGTTACACGGATTCTCTTGCGCTTTTTCTCGCGAAGTTCCTCCGCCAAATCCAAAAATTCCGTAATTTCCTTCGGTGTAAAATCTTTCAGTGTCAAAAATGACTTTCCTTTTATATTCATGTCATGACCTCCCGTTTGTATAATAAGTTTCCATCGGGCCCAGATACGGGTCCGTAACCGTCTTGTCCTGTCGTCTCACAATCAGTTTCTGCAATACCATCCAGGGATCGATTGCTTTCACGGTAATCGTGTTAAGGCCGGCCTTCAGCCGGATTTCGCAGCGATAGGTTCGAATGTTGTTCAGCACATCTTCGCACCATGCACGGTTGAAACAGTTGCCCCCGACATATCCGTCTGGAATCGTATTGCAAACCATAAACGGCGCATCGTTAACCGACAGGCCGCACCGAACATTTTCTCCGATGGTATAAGGATTTCCCGGTGACAGCAGCATCGTCAGCGTATAGTCCGACTCTTCCCGAACATAGACCCGGTATGTCAGCGTCGGAGCATCGCCGAGAACATCAAACGATTTCACGGACGGCAGGCATTTGACTGCATTTCCGGCCCGTCCCGCATCGTCCAGAACAACGTATTTTGCATCTCCGGCCGGTTTCATCGTTGCCCAGTTTTCCGCTTCGATGCAAATGCCCTTCTCTCCTTCGATGTAGGTTTTCTCCGGAACCGTCACCTTCCGTTTCCGGAACCAGTCCGGTGCACCGCTGTCGTCCATGATCAAATCCGTGATATCGAAATCCTCCTCGCATAACGGAGGATTGCAGGCAAATGCCGGATTCGGTACATACCGTCCTTCCGTCACATCCGCAAGCGTGTGCACGGCCGGCGGTTCGGAGCCCTCATCGTTCCAGTTGCGGAAACCGATGTGTTTCGAGCTCATCATGCCGGACCATTTTCCGTCCGCAACGGAATGATATGTATTTTTCAGACTTTCATCATCTTCGATTCGTTCTGCCACATATTCTTCCCAGTCATCCGCGCGGGAATCGTGCTGCAGCAGATAGGCCTCATTGGCCGCAGCTCCGATTTGCATCTGAATCAGATTCATCGAAGCGACAGCGGGGAAATACATCAGCTCGTACAGGCTGTCCCAATACTCCGGACGAACGCGTTCCAACAGCATGTCGGCCAAATTCCTGATATGGTCGGCCGTATACAGCATTCGGCCGGCTTCCTTTTCTTCCTTCAGCCGGTAAATGCCCGCATTCAACGCCTCCGGGCGTCGCGCCCCGTTCATGCCCGTATATGCGTGCAGTACGATTTTCACGGATCCGAGCAGTTCTTCCCGGTCGTTGCCGTCAAATGCGCCGCCGAACTGTTCTCTGACGAAATTCATCAGATAATCATCGGTTTCGTTCGGATGCGTAATTCCGTACCGGTCATAATCATAGGCCAAATCCATAAAATACGAAAGCGGAAGCTCCTGCGGTTTCAAATCCCCGACATTGACAATCCACAAATCGCGAACGCCGGACTCGTATGCCTGCGTCATTTGCTCCCAAATCTTCGGAAGCGGCGTGCTGTTCACCCATTCATAGGAAATCGGTCCGCCGTGATAATCAAAATGATAATACATTCCGAAGCCGCCCCTGTGAGACTTCATAGCCTCCGTCGGAAGCGTTCTCATATTTCCGTAATTATCCTCGCAAAGCAGTAAAATGACGTCCTCGATTTCTTCCCATCCGAGCATCCCCGGTTCGGTTTCGGAGCCGTAATAATACGCTTCGACTTCCTTATATAAAGCGAGCATTTGCGGAACCTCTCCGTCACGTTTGACCAGTTCCCGGATTCGTTTCCGCTGCTCCGTAATAATGTCCTTCAGCAGATTAATATTTTCCGTCAGAGTCGAGTTCGGTCCGAGCATGGACGAATCCCGCTCGCCACGCATGCCGATGGTAATGACGGATTCAAACCGGCCGCTGCGCCGCAGCCCGTCTTCCCAGTACCGAAGCAGCCCTTCCCGATTCGTGTAATAATTCCATTCTTTTCCGTAGGGCGTATCGTCTCCTTTGTAAATGTCCCACTCCTCGCTGGCCCGCAGACACGGTTCATGGTGAGACGTACCCATTACGACACCGAGCTCATCCGCCAATTCCGCATTTCCGAGACCCGGTCCGTCCAACGGGAAGGACGAAGACCACATGGCCGGCCAAAGATAATTTCCGTTCATTCGCAGAAGCAGAAGGAACACCTGCTCGTACATTTCCTTGGTAAATCCGTTAAAATGCCCGCACGTCCAGCTTCCGAACGACGGCCATTCATCATTGATGAAAAATCCCCGATACCGTACCGACGGCTCTTTGGAGCAGCCCAAAACGGATTCATCCAGGGAAATCCGCTCCCGATGCACCGGTTTGACATCCGCCCAGTAAATCCAGGGCGAAACCCCGATTGCACGGCTCAGCCGAAGCATTCCGTAAATCGTACCGCGCTTGTCACTGCCGCAAATCACCAGCGTATCGTCTCCTTCAGACGGCCAGTCTTTCTTTTGAAAAATGACGTACACCTCGCGTTTTCCGGCAATCTCTGCAGTTTCCGGAAACTGTTCCGCCCATTCGGAACGTCCCGCGGTCATCACCGCAATCAACCGTTTGTCGGCATTTTCGCATCGGGTCCCGCAATCCGGTCTGACACCCGATACGGCACAAATATCATCCGCCAAAACCCCTGCAATTCGCTTGACTCCCGGCCAGGCGCAATCCTCATACACAATTGTCGCCGGGATTCTCTTTGTTACCAAATCCCAATTCATTGTCATTCTCCTTGTCTTCGTTGTCGCTTCGGCCAGTTCCGGATTCCCGACAATCATCTCGATCCGAGGCTCTGCGGTTTCGCTTCCCTCCGCTTGCGGTCGATTGCCGCGTTCCGTGGCTCTGTTACTTCCGGTTTACGATGTTCGTATATCCTAATATTCCACCTTCCAAAGCGTCAGTCCGTGAGCCGGTGCCATCGGTCCCGCACAGTCCCGGTCACGGGTTTCCAAAACCTTCTTCACATCCTCCGGTGCGCGCTTTCCTTCTCCGATTTCAATCAGCGTCCCTGTCATAATACGCACCATATTCTGCAAAAATCCGTTGCCTTTAAAAGTCAGCCGGACTTCTTCAAATTCCACATCACCCTGCATCACGGTCTCCTTGGAAACGGTAATACTTTCGATTGTGCGGACGCCGGATTTTTTCAAATGACGGTTGCCGCAAAATCCTGTAAAATCATGCTCTCCGATCAGATAACCGGCCGCTTTGCGCATGGCGTCCAAATCCAAATCCACAGGATAATACAACACATACTGCCGTCCGAACACCGGCCTTGCATATCCGGTGGACAGACGATACCGATACGTCTTGGATTTTGCATTCAGCCGGGCATGAAATCGGGAATCTGCCAGTTTCACATCCGTTACCGTAATATCTTTCGGCAGGTACCGGTTCATCAGTTCCTGAATTTTGCCCGGTCCGTATGCGGTATTGACATGAAAATTAGCCACCTGCATCACCGCATGAACCCCTGCGTCGGTCCGCCCGGAGCCGTTCAGTTCGATGTCCTGTTCAAACAGTTTTTTGAGCATTTCTTCCAGTTTGCCCTGAATCGTATTGTCCGTATTGCCCTGTTTTTGCCAGCCGTCATAACGGCTTCCGTCGTATTGCAAATATATACATACATTCTTTGTACTCATAGTCCTCTTCTCCCCGACTTTGGCTGGTCGATTCATTTCGATTCGAAAAGGTTATTCCGTTGTTGTTCCTTCTTCCGGTGCCGGTTCCGGTGTCGGAGTCGGTGCTTTTGTCGGTTCCGGTGTGGGTTCCGGCGTCGGAGTCGGTGCTTTTGTCGGTTCCGGTGTCGGTTCCGGTGTCGGTTCCGCGGTCGGTTCCGCGGTCGGTTCCGCCGTTGGTTCCGCGGTCGGTTCTGCCGTCGGTTCTGCGGTCGGTTCCGCCGTCGGTTCTGCCGTCGGTTCTGCCGTCGGTTCCGCCGTCGGTTCTGCGGTCGGCTCTGCCGTCGGTTCCGCCGTCGGTTCTGCCGTCGGCTCTGCGGTCGGCTCTGCCGTCGGTTCCGCTGTCGGTTCTGCCGTCGGCTCTGCGGTCGGCATCGGAGTCGGTGTTGTCGTCGGACGTCCCATATTTTCTTCCGGTTCCTTATATGCCGGTGTTATGGTCAATCCCGGTGTGGGAGTCGTTTCTTCCGTCGGGGTCAGGTCCGGTTCTTCGGTCGGTTCCGCCGTCGGTTCTACGGTCGGTTCCGCCGTCGGTTCCGGCGTCGGAGCCGGTTCTGCGGTCGGCATCAAAGTAATCCCCGGTGTTGTCGAATCGGTTGTTTTCGACACCAACGTATCCGTATCGGGAATCATCAACAGCATAATACCGAACATCACAGCCGTCAGTACAAATCCAACAATCAGATAAAACAGTTTCCTTTTCCAAAACGGAACCGGTCCGTTCGGAGTTTCCGGCTCATCGGGGCTTACATCACTGTCTTCGTTGTCCTCAGACTCTTCATCCTCGTCGAGTTCCTCATCGGAATCCTCGTCGAGTTCCTCATCGGAATCCTCATCGGAATCCTCATCCTCGTCGAGTTCCTCATCGGAATCCTCGTCGAAATCTTCCTCCGAATCTGCACCGGAATCTTCTGAATCTTCTTCAGCGCGGTCTTCTGTTTCCTCTGCATCTTCCGTAACATCTTCCGATGCATCGACATCATTCTCCGTATCGGTTTTCTTCTGTTTCGATTCCGTATCCTCGGTAACGTTCTCTCCGTCTGTTTCGTTCAAACCGGATTCCGTGCCTGCAGCGGCTTCCTCTTCATCCAGTGCTTTCAGCATCTCTTTCGGAAGCAGCACGGTTTCCGCCAAGTCATCCGCTTTGGCCTTACCTTTTGCAGTTTTCTTCTTTACCTTGGCTTTTGCAGCTTCTGCTTTGGTTTTTGCAGCTGCTTCCGCTTCTGCTTTACTTTCTGCAGTTTCCTTCTTTACCTCGGCTTTTGCCCCTTCCGCTTTGGCCTTACCTTTTGCAGTTTTCTTCTTTCCCTTGGCTTTTGCTGCCGCTTCCGCTTTGGCTTTTGCTGCTGCTTCCGCTTCTGCCTTGGCTTTTGCTGCCGCCTCCGCTTTTTCCTTCGCCCTGGCCGCTTCCTCGGCTGCCTGTGCGGCTTCTTCTCTCGCCAGTTCGGTATCGTCAAATACATGCTCCGCAATATCTTCCGGATTTTCGTTCAATATATCATCAATCGATGCCATTTATTTTCCCTCCATCCTGTTCGATGAACTTCGATTGTTATGCTTTGGTATAAGAATCGCATAATATCACAAATATAAAGTATATCACAACATTTTCTCCATCACAAGCGAAAGCTTATTTTCTGCGCTTTCTGACGCCTTATTACGTCATTTTCGTCATTTTGCATTGTTTTACCTCTTCTATATAATAAATATTTATGTAGAAATTGCGAACTTCCTTTACTATTTTTTTATCACTCGCTATAATAGCATGAGTGAGCTTCGGCATGACTCTTCGGCATGCCGTTCGACATCGGAAACAGACCGACACGGCAGAGCTCACGCAGTGTTTTCTGTTGCAAACCCATCACCGGTTTTCGCGACACACGAAAGGAGCATATCCTTATGTTATATAAGAATCCCTATGCGGACAGGAAGAAACGACACGAAATCAAAGTCGTTCTTACCTATCCTCAATATATGGAGCTTCGGACAAGGATTGCCGGAATCCTGACCCCCGACCCTCATATGCCGGGGCCCGAAGGGTATCGAATTCAAAGTGTTTACATGGATACGCTGAAGCAGGATGCGTACTATGAAAAAGACAGCGGTGTGGAACATCGTAACAAATATCGAATTCGTGCCTACAACGGAGACGATTCCTATATCGTTTTGGAAAATAAAGAAAAAATCGAGGACCGCATCAGCAAATCCTCCGCCCGCATTTCCCGAGACGATTACAATGCGATACTCCGGGGCGATTTTTCCGGGCTGGCACAATATGATGACCCTCTCTGCAGGGAAGTTCTGGGGCTGCATCTGACACGCGGCCTGAAACCGGTCGTGGTCATTGAATATCAGCGGGAAGCTTACGTTCATCCGCTTTCCATGGTTCGTATCACTTTCGACAGCCTCATCAGTACCGGAATCAACTCGCTCGACATGTTCGATCCGAACCTTCTGACACGTCCGATGTTTTCGCAGCGCGAGGTCGTTCTGGAAGTCAAATACGGAGAAGAATATCCCATGTATTTGAAACAGCTGCTTCAGAATAACGGTACAAAAATGGCCGTTTCCAAATTCGTTTTGGGATGCGATTATTTGAAAAATAATTATATCATTTTACGATAAGGAGAATTTGCGATGTCCGAGTACATTAACGAAATCAAAAATCTAATGGGACAGGCTGATTCGCTTCAGTCCACCACTCCCGCCCAGATTGTTGCCTGCCTGACGTTCACCGTTATCTGTGCGGCAATCATTTACCTTGTTTACCGCTTCTTCTATCGCGGTGCATGCTACAGCGAAAACTTCGCCGTTCTGCTGGTGCTCGTTGCCGTTATTACGGCGATGATTATTTTGACCATTTCGTCCAGCGTTGCTCTTTCCCTCGGAACCATCGGTGCGTTAAGTATCATCCGATTCCGTTCCGCCATCAAAGATCCGTTGGATGTCGGCTTCCTGTTCTGGTCTGTTGTCGTAGGTCTGACCACCGGTGCCGGAATGGTTCCGTTTGCACTGATCGGTTCGCTGTTCATCGCAGTTCTCTACATTTTCATGACACTTCTTCGTACTTCCAAGGGAACCTACCTGCTGCTGATTCGTTATAACGATGACGCGGCCGACAGGGTCACCGGAATCGTTCGTTCTCTGAAGGGCAAAATGAAGAACAAGACCACTTACAAATCCGAGTCCGAAATCACCGTGCAGATTCATTTCAAAGGAATCGACACCCCGTTTTTGGATGAACTGAAAGTCATTGACGGCGTTTCCAATGCCGTACTGGTAGAATTTACGGGAGAATAACAATAACAACAGGGCGCAAGTCCCGATACGGAGGGTTTACAACACAATGAACGGTACCAGCAAGAAAACAGCTGTCATTGTCCTCGCAGTCGTTGCCGCAATCATCTCTTTGATTGCGGTAATTTCTGTTACGAAGAAACATGACGGCAACAACGATAAGCAGACAACACCGACACCGTCTGTCGCAACCACACCCGCGCCGACCCCGAACGGCAAGGACGATTTGGAAAATAACGATCCGACGCCGACTCCGGTTCGGACGGATTATTCCGGCGAGACCATCGAGTTTACCAATGATATGCCCGATTTGGTCTTCTCGCACAGCAATTATTTTTACAATACCAACCAGGATATTCGTCTGTATTCCCGGTTCGGCGGAGACATCTATTATACAACGAACGGCTCCTCTCCGACCAAAGAGTCGAACCGCTACAACCATTCGACCGGCATTTCCCTGAAGGCCAATACCGGCAATATTCCGAAGGTTTATTCCCTTCGTGCGGCGGCCTTTTATGAGGACGGAACACAGTCCGAGGAATTCGTGCATACCTATGTACTCGGCACCAAAGTAGATTCCCGATTCCAATTAACCGTCTTTGCGGTGAACGGCAATCCTGCCGAGCTGACGGACGGCCCCGACGGAATTCTGTACGGAGAGAACTACAATCAGCGCGGTCGTGCCAGCGAACGTCCGGTATATCTGGAAATTCTGAACCCCGACGGTACTCCGGTCAGTGCTCAGAAATGCGGTGTCCGCGTTCACGGTGCATACAACCGTCAGAACTCTCAGAAATCCATGAAATTTGCAGCCCGTAAAGAGTACAGCCCCGAGTCAGGTACATTTTATCTGAACCTTTTAGACTCCGTCACTCAGGACGGCAGCGCAACACAGATTGTCCGGTATGACAAATTCGTGCTTCGTGCCAGCGGCAACGACTTCCGCTTTGCGTTTATCCGCGATGAGCTCAATCAGATGCTTGCCGCAGATGCCGGCTTCCCGGACTATGAAACCGTAAAGCCCGCTGTTTGCTATATTAACGGAACGTACTTCGGATTTTTCTGGGTTCATCCGTCCTACTGCGACACGTACCTGAAAAACATGTACGGGGACACTCCCGCCGAACAGCTTGCAGCCAAAAATCAGGAGTCTGCCGAGCCTGTCAACGAAGGCGAATTCGTTATTTTGGAAGGTGGCGACGCATTTAAGCTGACGGACGATACGGACGAACTGGTCACCGAATGGGCCAAGAAATACGATGATGTATATTTCGATTACGCATATTATAAGGATTTGACCGACGATGCCGTCTATCGCGAACTTTCCGCATGGATGGACGTGGAAAATTACCTCTCCTACATGGCATACAACATTTATGTCTGCAATAAAGACTGGCCGCACAACAACTACCGCTGCTACCGTTACGTTCCCGCAAACGGCGAGCCTCTCGGTACCGGTGTGTACGACGGCCGCTGGAGATACATGCTCCACGATATCGACTATTCCTACGGTCTGTACAATCAGCGCGAGGTTATGGCTAACTACGACACGCTGCGCGACGTTTTGAACAAGACCGGCGAACGCTACTGTCCTCTGTTGGATGCCCTTTTGAAGCGTGACGACTGCAAAGAATATTTTATTAAGAAGTCACTGGATTACGGCAACGGCGCCCTGTCCGCCGAGAACGTCAACCGTATGCTTGACAGCATGCAGAATTCCCGAAGCAGCGAAATGAGTTACTACTTCAATTACCTGTCCTCTCTCGGCAAGGAAGACGTGGAATGGGTTAACGAATCGCAGCTCATTTCCAACCTGCAGACGATTCGCGACTTTGCTTCCGCGCGTCCGTCCCGCTCGCTCTCCTTCTTAAAGAGCAAATTCATTCTCGGCGACACCTTCCGTCTGACCGTAGATGCCTGCGACAATGCGCAGCTGACCGTCAATTCCTACACGGCTCCCGCAAATCAGGGCTTCAGCGGAACGTATTTTAACGAATACTCCACGACGGTTTCCCTCACCTGCAAACGCGGCTATCGTTTCGATTACTGGGAAGTCAATGGTGTCAGGAACACCTCTGCGGTTCTGACCCTGACCGAAAAAGACATTGCGGACGGTGCCGTGAACATCGTTCCTCATGTCACGAAAATGACCGATTCCGGCGTTTATGTCGACACCATTCGGGCCCGTGAAAATGATTACATTTTGCTCGCTAATCCGAGCGATTCCGATTGTTCCGTTGCCGGCTACAAACTGTCCGACGGTTCGGAACTGACTTATGAAATCCCGGCCGGCACAACGATTCCCGCAAACGGAACGCTGACGATTTACTGTGGCAACGCAGAACCGACCGGAGATGTGCTGAAATGCGACTTCAGCCTGTCCAAGGGAGAGACTCTGACACTGACAACCGACCGCGGTACCGTGGCGGACAGCGTGGCGATTCCGAATCTGCACGTCGGCTTCCTGTACTGCCGCGACCCTTATACCGGTTTGTTCCGCGAGTGCGCACCGGACGGGCAGTAAGCTCCCCGACCCCCGTGATAACCGATGAGGACCCGGCCTTTCGCCGGTCCCGACAACCTCAAATACGAATTCCTGCGGGAATTGCAAATGCCCTTGACAATAATTTTTTTGTTGTTTACAATAGCAACGCGAAAATTATTAGGAGGACACGGCAATTCCCGCCGTATTTTTTTATGGAACAACAAGAAAATAAAATGGGATACCTTCCCATTCCCAAACTGCTTGTCTCAATGTCGCTTCCCATGGTCATTTCCATGCTGGTGCAGGCGCTCTACAATATTGTCGACAGTATCTTCGTGGCGAAATTCGACCAGGATGCCATGACTGCCGTTACGATGGCATTTCCCGCACAGTCTCTTCTGATTGCGGTCGCTGCCGGAACCGGTGTCGGAATCAACTCGCTTCTGTCCTACAGCCTCGGCCGCAAGGACGTGAAAGAAGCCAACAAGGCCGCCACTCACGGACTTCTGCTGGCCATTGCCTATTCGGTTCTGTTTCTGATTCTCGGGCTTTGCCTGGCCGAGCCGTTCATCCGGTCTCAGTTCGGTGACAAGGATTTTGCCGAAAACTACGATGTCACAATGAAAACCATCGGCTACGGCCGGGACTACCTGACCATCGTTTTGTGCGGCTCCCTCGGTCTGTTTATGCAGATTACGCTGGAACGCCTTCTGCAATCGACCGGAAAAGCGTTCTATTCCATGATTACCCAGGCAACCGGTGCCATCATCAATATTATTCTCGACTGGGCCATGGTATTCGGTCATCTCGGATTTCCGCAAATGGGTATCCGCGGTGCGGCCATCGCAACCATCATCGGTCAGTGCGTTGCGTCCGCTCTGGCGCTCCTCTTTAACATCACCAAAAATAAGGAAATCAGTCTATCCCTGAAAGGCTTTTGCCCGGATTTTAAGACCCTGTACAACATTTACCGAATCGCCGTTCCGAGTATTATCATGCAGGCCATTTCGTCTGTCATCACATACATTTTGAATTGCCTGCTGGTAGATTTTTCCACATTTGCCGTTACCGTTTTCGGTATTTATTTCAAAGTCCAGAGCTTCGTATTCATGCCGGTATTCGGTTTCAACAGCGGTATGATTCCGATTATTGCGTACAACTACGGTGCCCGCCGGAAGAAGCGAATTCTTCAGACGATGCGTCTCAGTTACATCATTGCCGTTTCCATTATGGCCGTCGGAACCGCCGTATTCTGGCTGTTCCCCCGTCCGCTCCTCTCTCTTTTCAGTGAAAATGAGGAATCTCTCGCGGAGCTGGTAAAATACGGTGTTCCGGCATTTCACTATATCAGTCTGCATTTCGTGTTTGCGGCATTTTCCATTATTACGATTTCCGTCTTCCAGGCTCTCGGAAACGGAACGTACAGTATGATTGTATCGTTCTGCCGTCAGATTGTCATTCTCCTGCCGGTTGCGTATATCATGGCAAAATATGTCAAGCGTCTCGACTGCGTATGGCTGAGCTACCCGATTGCCGAGCTGATGTCGGCAACTCTGTGTGCCGTATTTCTGATTCGGATTTACCGGAAACAGCTGTCCGGCATGCCGGATTGATGTTTTTATCCGGAAAAGGGTATTCGATTATGCAATTCGCAATTTCTGACAAAGAAAAGCAATCATTTGAATTGACATGTATTTTTCAATCAAGTATAATAGATTCAATGGCGGTCTGCCGTCAAATAAGAGAAAGGTTTGGTACTTCATTATGAACAATATTCCTGTAGTAAAACTTGGTATTATTGCAGTAAGCCGTGTCTGTTTCCCGATTGCTCTTTCCGAGAAGCGTCGCAGCGCCATCAAGGCTGCTTACAAGGGAGACCTTTATGAGTGTCCCGTTACTGTTGAGAACGAGCTTGATATGCTGAAGGCTGTTGCTGATGTAAATGCAAATGAGTGCAACGCTCTGGTTGTATTCCTCGGCAACTTTGGTCCTGAGACTCCCGAAACTCTTATCGCTAAGAATTTCGACGGTCCCTGCATGTTCGTTGCTGCTGCTGAAGGCGACGGCGACATGATTAACGGACGTGGCGATGCATACTGCGGTATGCTGAACTGCTCCTACAACCTTGGCATGCGTCATCTGAAGGGTTATATTCCGGAATATCCGGTAGGAACCGCTGACGACATCGCTAAGATGATCGGCGAATTCGTTCCGATCGCCCGTGCTATCATCGGTATCAAGAATCTGAAGATTATTACCTTTGGTCCCCGTCCGCAGGACTTCTTCGCTTGCAACGCTCCGATCAAGGGTCTTTACGAACTCGGTGTTGAAATCGAAGAGAACTCCGAGCTTGACCTCCTTGTTTCCTTCAAGGCTCATGCAAACGATCCTCGTATTCCTGAGGTTTGCGCTGACATGGCAAAGGAAATGGGTGAAGGTTGCTACTATGCAGAGATGAACGAGCGTATGGCTCAGTTCGAGCTTACTCTCCTTGACTGGGCAGAAGCTCACAAGGGATCCCGCAAGTATGTTGCATTTGCCGACAAGTGCTGGCCTGCATTCCCCGAAGCTTTCGGTTTCGAGCCCTGCTACGTAAACAGCCGTCTTGCAAGCCGCGGTATTCCGGTATCCTGCGAAGTTGATATCTACGGTGCATTGTCCGAGTACATCGGTGCATGCATTTCCGAAGATGCTGTTACTCTTCTCGATATCAACAACTCCACACCTCAGTACATTTACGACGAAGATATCAAGGGCAAGTACGATTACGAAATCACCGATACATTCATGGGCTTCCACTGCGGAAATACTCCTGAGTGCAAGATGTGCTCCAACCGTGCTGTTAAATATCAGCTCATCCAGCATCGTCTCCTTGAGCCTGCAGGAAGCGAGCCTGATTTCACCCGTGGTACTTTGGAAGGCGATATCGCAGCAAGCGACATCACATTCTATCGTCTGCAGTGCAACAGCGACGGAGAACTTGTTTCCTACATCGCTGAGGGCGAAATTCTTGACGTTCCTACCCGTTCCTTCGGTGGTATCGGTATCTTCGGTATCAAGGAAATGGGGCGTTTCTATCGTCACGTACTCGTCCAGAAGAGATATCCTCATCACGGTGCCGTTGCTTTCGGTCACTATGGTAAGGCTCTCTTCGAAGTATTCAAGCTTCTTGGAATTAAGGACATCGCTTACAATCAGCCGAAGTCTCTTCCTTATCCGACCGAGAATCCTTGGGCATAATTTCAATTACGAAATAGTAAAAGCCGCATCGGAGCAATCCGATGCGGCTTTTTTTTGGTATAAAACAAAAACTTTTGATGAATATACTTCTTCGTAATCTCGTTGACAGGCGCCGGTGCAGAAGCTGTTCCGTTTCGGGAATTCTTCTTCGGCAGGTGGATTCTGCGGTAAATGCTTTCCCCGCAGGTGCTTTTCAGGGATGTACCTTCCCGGTAAATGATTTCCCGCCAAGTGCTTTCCTGAATTACTGATTCGGTTCCGAAATAATACCGTACCGCATTTCTCGATCGAGACGCTCCAGTTCGCTTTCCACTAAAACCCGCTTGGAACTGTTTTCCTGCTGAATCCTTGCCACTTCATTCAGGCTTTCAATCAAAATCCGGTTAGTCTTGGCAAGCGCATTCGGATCGACGAAGCTGTCGGCGGATGCCCGTTGCGTTTCGGCCGTAACCATTTTCAAATTCTCGGCATTCTTCACAATCAGACGGTTGGTCATATCGGTAATCTGACGGTTTGCATTGATGGCCTGCTTTGCATGGTCGGCACTCAGTGCAAGGACAATCTGGTTCTTCCAAAGCGGAATCGTATTATACAGTGTGGACTGAATCTTCTCTGCCATAACCGAAGAGTTTGCCTGCAGCATATGAATCTGCGGTACCTGCTGTAACGAAACGGTTCGCGACAGTTCCAAATCCACGATTTTCCGTTCCAAACGGGTAATGACATTGGTTTCCCACATATCGTCCGCAACACCGGTCGGCATATCGTCGCTATTGTTTCCCTGTGTCTGAAGTTCTCCGGTCTGTATTTCCTCCATCAATTTGCGGATAGCTGCGATTCTCAGATTAATCTGCTTATAGTACTCTTTGTTCAGAGTATAAATCTGGTCAAGAATTGCACAGTCCTTTAACAAACGGGCCTGATGCTGTTCCAGCGAATTACTGATGGCATCCACATTTTTGCTGGCCACTTCGTATTTCTGACGAAGCGGAATTTCTCTTGCTTTTTTCTGCCAGAACCACCGTCTCTTACCGGTTTCATTTTCATCGATTCCGACCAGATACGTTACGGTCTGCTCCAGAATATCGTCAATCTGATCCACCTCGCTGCGATTGAGATTGTTAATCATCATCTGTGACAGCTCCGCCATATCCTTCTGCAAATCCGCACCGAACCGCGTAATACTGTTGGAATCATTGACATCCAGCATATTTCGATACTCTTCGATTTTTTGAATATCCTCAACATCCAGATTCAAATCGGGATTTTGTGCAATGATTTTCATGTACTCGAACTCACTGTTGTTCTGACCTATCCGCTGCTCCATTTTCCTTCACCTCACAATTCACTGCTGCTGAATTTTTGCGTTTTTCCGACGCTGTCTATCGTATAATTCGGCACTTTCATATAGTCACTCAGGTTCAGCTTTGCCATAAAATTATCGGCATCCTGATACAAATTTCCTCCGGTAATTCCAAGTTCCTGCGGCGTTCCGATGTACAAATCCCTGTCGCCGATCATACACAGTTTCCGTGTCAGCTGTTCGTCGCAAATTCGTCCGTATCCCTGATGCCAGTTTTCCGTAAACGGCATGGACTCCTTTATTCTGGTCATAATCCGTCGCAGAAATGCCTTTCCGCACATCGGGTAATAACATCGCCGGGGATCCATCTTTTCTCCCGGACGTTTCAATACAACCTCACACAGAAAGATTTCGTTGTATACAGTGCAGGCTTCAAAAACACGGAAATTAACGATATATCCGTTTCGTTCCAGCAAACGAACCAGATTTAACGTAATAATTCCACGATTCTGAATCTGCTGTTCCGTCGTTTTACTTCCGTATGCCAGATTCATAAATACGTTAACGGTCTTTTTCTCCACAACCCGCTGCGTCCGGTACATTGTCTTCGGTGCTCCGGCGATATAGGCCGGCACATTCGGCCGGCTTCCGACAAATGAGGTTTCCGTTCTCCGTACTATCTCCTTCTGTCTGTTGACAACCTCCAGGCTGTGTATCATTTCCAGGAACTCGGCATAGTGTTCTTCGTATCCGCCGACACAATACCGGATTGCCTGAGGAAGCGGTTCTCCGGCAAAATCAGCGCCGACCGTTTTGCTCTTCATCGTGACAAATACATCGGTATTAACCGGAGGATTGCCGGACAAAAACAATTCTACCGCACTGACGGACTGAAAATACATGGAAAAAACCGTTGCTCCTCCGATTTTTGCGATTCTCAGGTTGGGATAGTCTGCCTTAAATTCCCCCGATCTGCTCATCTTGTTTCCTCCGTTCCGTTACCGGCATTTCCCTTCGAATTCATGTGCATTCCGGGTTGCCGGCATATCAGGTCCAACGAATGACACGGCCCTCCCGAATCGCGTTGACCTTCTCTGCAAACATATTCACCAGTTCCCCGGCGGCTTCTTTCTTGCCGGCATTGTTCAACAAATAATTTGCCAGGAAGGACAGGTAGCTCTCGTCCTTCGTCTGAATAAATTCATAATCCAGTATCTGTGACGCATTGAAACTATGATTCTCCAAATACTTACGAATTCTGGTAACGTCACGGGTCGTAATAATTCCGGACGGCGCTCCGTGGCTGTTGCGACCCCATGCATCGGTCGCATCTCGGAACAATACGACGAAGGCGTACCAGTCGTCATGATTCTTCAAAATTTCTCTTTCGACACGGTTATCATAACCGATGTAAATGGGCACAAATCTCTGCTGTACCGACTCCTCGATTTTTTCACGGGTGTTGTAGTTGCTGTCGGCACCGTTACCGGACGTATTGCCGGCCCCGATAATACGGAAATTCGCATGTCTCGGAACAAATTCTCCGTTCGGGAAACTGTAGCCGCTTCCCGTGGTATTTCCGAGGAACGAATTCAATTTTACGGTTGCACGGCTGTTACCGTTGTCCAACTCGTCGCAGAATGCAATTTTACCGTATTTGTAGCAACGGTAAAAGTTCGGGCAGCTGTAGCCGCCGTCTGCGGTCTGGAAGCCGAGGATATCGTACTCTTCATTTATATATCCGATATCGATAAATTCCATTTGAAGCAATTCCGAAATCTGAGACACCATAAAGGTTTTTCCGCAACCGGACGGTCCGATCAGATACGGGTTTGCATTTTCCATAACTGCCATCAGAACATCATCAAACTTCTCGTGGAAGGTGTCTCCGTGCTTCATCATCTGTTCTTTATAATGCATAACCCGCTTGTAACGTTCGGTAAACGGGATATTCTCGTCAAGAAGCGGATTGACCTCCGGGATTTTCGCCGGAACCTCGATTCTGGAAATGGCCGGGCTTGCCGTTCGGGAAGCACCTCCCGCAACCGTCACGGCATTTTGAGCGTTTGCCTTGGCATCCTCCGCAAGCTGTTGTTTCCGGATGGTTTCCTCCGTTAACATATCGATATTGGTATCATTTAAAATGACCAGCTTATCCATCTTGCGCATCAGCTCTTCACTGCTCTTTGCATTGCTGAGCACCTTTTGCAGTTGCGCATCATTTTTCATATAATCGGTCACACGGGCAACTACCTCGCCGGACTCGCGATTCAGTTTACTCAGTTCCAGGCGTGCCGCACCGACAATGGACTGTGCTGTTTTCCGAAGCTCTTCCAAACGATATTCGCTGTCGGAAATGACCGAATCCACGATTTTCTGCCGGTCCAAATCCAACGATCTTTTCTGTGCTTCGATACAGCGATTGAGCTCGATATTGACCTTCGTATTCATTCCGCCCAGCTGTTCCTGTGCCTTCAGAATTTCACTTTCGCAAATCTGTTTCAGGTTGTCTGTTGCCGCCTGACTGAGCATATTCAGACTGTTCACACGCTCTTCGATTTTGGTCAGCAGAGACTCCGCATTGCCGACGATGTGTTTTGCGCTCTGAACCTGTTGCTCGGCCAGCAAAACCATGGTTTCATCCACGTTGTAAATGCCGCTCATGTGCTCGAGTCGTTTCAATTCGGTTTCGAGCGCACTGTTGATATCTCTTGCATTGACAAATTTATCCATGACGGAAATCAGGTCCGCCGTGAACATATCCTCATCATAGTAGCAGCTCTTTGCGGCCAGCGAATATTTCCGTGCTGCAGGAAGCAGTTGCTTCATCGAAAATTGGGTCGGCACGCTGTAAATCCAGCGAAAATAATTATCCTTGTTACGGAACAAATCAAAGCAAACACGGTCAAAGCAACGCTTGCTGACAACGCTGTTTGTCTTAAACATTCCAATCATTACCGATGCATTACGATTGAAATCCTCGTTACTGATTCCGTACGGAAAAATCTGCAAATAAATCCATTCGCCGTATGCAAATGCCTCGTCAGCCTCTTTGTCCTTATACGATACGTTCTGTAACATCATATCAAGACAGGCCGTCATCAGGTACAACGGCTGAATGACACTGGTTTCGTGGTTCCGTTTGTACCGCTTGATTCTCTCAAGAAGAGCCGTTTGTTTACTTCCTTCCAGGGAATCAATCAATGCTGCGAGCCGCCGCTCGTTATATTCTTCACTGAGATTATTTGTCCCGGTCCCCATTCTTCATTCACCTCATTTATCAGTTTTATTTTCTGCCGGCTTGTCCGCTTTCTTCGGAACATTTGCCTCGGTTTTCCGCTCTGCCGGCTTGTCCGCGTTCTTCGGAGCATTTGCCTCGGGTTTCCGCTTTGCCGGCTTGTCCGCGCTCTTCGGAACATTTACCTCGGGTTTCCGCTCTGCCGGCTTGTCTTCGTCCTTCGCCGTGTTCTGTATGTCCGGCTTGCCGGTGACGTGTCCGTTCATATCAAACACATATTGCTCCGTAAAGAAGCGATTTGCCAACCGTTCCGAATACCGTCCGCTCTGATTTCCCTCCCGAGGGGAGAAATATGTCTGCACCAGCCCGTTTCGCAGGTGACACAGTTCCACCAGAGAAGAATCCGTATGCAATCTCATTTTGGTTTGGGCATTATATATATTCGTTCGGCCGAACGCCTCCAGATAGTTTGCACTGTCATACGCGTATATGCCCAGCGCATCGATGCTCTGAAGCTGACGTCCGTCGGTAACATCCTCCTGCAGCACATATAAAATATTGCAGGGAAGTTTGTAAATGTTAACCACCTTGCGATTGTCCGGCAGCATGCAGAACCACAACCGGTTTCGGTAACCTGCTCCGCCCGCATCGACCAGCGGATCGTTTTCGTCGTGGTCCTCTGCGTTAAAATAAACCGGCACATCATTTCGATACACCATATGCTCTTCCCGGAATCCCGTCCGATAAAAGAAGAATTTGCTCTCCCCTCGCATATTGGGCTGCTTTGACTCATACCGAAGACTCAGACAGTCATACGAAGTATCCACCTGAATGATCAGGACGGAACCTTCTATGGGAAATTCCGTCACATAAATGCGGAAACTCGTATCGGTAATTCGCTCGGTCCGAACCAGAAAAGACTCTTTCTGTTCTCCGTGTGTTGCCTGAATTCTCCCGGCTCCGCGCCACCCGCTCGTAACGGATGTGATTTCCAGGTCCTGTTTTCCGCCGAGCACCTTGTTCAGCCCGACAACCAAATATTCCGCAATCGGCAGGAACCGTTTGGACAGTGCGGAATCCATGGATGCGACTGCCGTTCCCGGTTTCAGCTTATAATACCGGTTCCAGGCCGACCGGTCCTCCGGCACAATTGCCGCCTCCAGAAACTCTCTTGTAACGCGGTCCATCAGTATTTTTTCCCGATATTTCGAATTCTGATACATTCGAATGATATGGCAAACCAGATACTCAAATCCCTCGTCCATTTCACTCAGGTTAATCTGCTGACTGTCTCCGTACGTCACCGCCATCGCCATGCAGGCATACTCTCTGTCTTCGCGCACAAACCGGCTTTCGTTGGCCACATCATCCCGCTCATTCAATTTTGCAATGGTTCCGGACAATTCGTAAATCTGAATCAGCCGGATATTATGAATCAGCCGGATTTCCACCTCGCGCGGCGTCATTTCACAAAACATTTCTATCCCCTTCTGCCGTTTTCGGCATTTCTGTTATCGTGCCTCTGTCCCACACAACCCTTTCTCCCGAATGCCGCCTATTTGCAGTGGCATGCATATCCGCGGAGCAAATATTGAACAAGGAAAATGTGCTGCTTCAGCTCCGTTCCGGTATTCTCGTCCTTCCGGACAGTATCCAGTGCTCTCAGGCAGCTGTACCGGTCGCAGTCCGAAATCTCCTCAAGCCCGTCCGGCAACGGTTCCATGCTGACAAATGCCAGCAGCGCCAGCAGCACCTTCTCATTTGTCTCCGTTTCCGTTTTGTCGCCGCCGAGTTCCGCCAACAGGCACACCAGGCTGAGAATCATTTTCTTCACTTCTCCCGTCGTATAATCTACGCCCATCGCACTCATCAGGGGCAGTTCATCCTCTCCGATATTTTCCACCATCAACTCTACCGAATCCATCGTCACACGCTCCGTTATTTGTCATTTTCCGTTTGATTCGACCAAATCTCCGTAATCGAATCCAATCTTACATATTATACCAATTTATTCGTTCACAAGCAACCAAAACTCAAAAGAATCCGAGCACTTTGCGTCGGCGGAACCGGCTTCTCTTCGAAAGAAATAAGGTACCGGTTCAGCCGAGTGCCCCGATACCTTATCAACATTTATAAAATGATTCCCCACCCAAATATCTGTTTGTTTTTCGGCCGGCCGTTTCGTTCCGCAGGTATTGAAAACTTACTTATTGCCGCCCAGTAAACGTCCGATAAAGATTAAAATGCAGGTACCGACTACACCGCTGATCAGTCTGCCGATGAACCGGTAAGAAAAGATACCGAGAAGACCGAATACCCAGTTACCGATTAAACCACCGATGATACCGAGAATGGCATATTTGATAAATCCACCTTCGGAATCACCCATAATCGTGCTGGCAATAAAGCCGGTCAATGCACCGATTGCACAAGAGATCAAAAGACCTCCGATAGTACCTGTAAGAAATCCCGTAATTGATAAAAACATGATATACCTCACACTTTCCGCCGCTTCCGTGGCAATGAAAAACTGTTGCGGCGCTCACTTTGATACCGCACCGTTTCCGATTTTCTTCGGAATGATTGTATTATATCACATCTACGTAAAAATGCAATACCTTTGCGTAAATTTTATTTACATTTTTTAAAGGTAAACTCATGGAGTTCAAACAGACTGCGTCCGTCAAACATTTCCGGGAACCATCCCTTGGAAGTGCTTTCCGCAACAAAATACAGAGCATGGCATCCGGTCACATTGGCGCAGGCCGCTTCATACACGCCGTCACCGATGCCGATGTCCGCCGTTCCGATTTCCGGACCGTCCGGCGCATCCAAATGTACATGAAGCCTGGAATAAATGCCCTTGCCCGTCACCCGCAGCAACAGCTGCATGGACGTACCGGAGTAATCCTCTCCGAAATCAAAATATTTATATCCGATGACACAGCCGTGCCGAATATCGACAATCGGTCTGGTGAACGGATTCAGCTCCGTCACAAAACATCCGCCGGTCAGATAGCACGCAAGTTCCGCCTTGGTAATCGCATACGGGTTGAGGGCCTCTTCAAAGCCGAGAGAGGTCATTTCCACCTCCGGAATCGTACCGTCCGGAAGAATGTTGATTTTCTCCACACAGCCGCGGCGCGACATAATGGTATTGTTCGTCATCCGATGATAGAAAATGTACCACTGGTCCTTTATTTTGCAGATAGAGCCATGGTTATTTCCCTTCGGATAATGAATGCCGTTGTTGATGATGGTCCCGCGAACCGTGTATGGGCCGAGCGGTTTTTCAGCCGTTGCATACATGAGCCGGCTGCCCTCCCGGGGAGAGTAAATCAGGTAATAGGTGTTGCCGATTTTTCTCGGGGAACAGGCCTCGTAGAAATCCGCCGGTTCCATACCGAACGGAATAATATCCTCGGTAAACGTGTCATCATACGTTTCCAGCATATTGTCCGCATGCAGCTCCACTCCGTAGGAACGCTCAAATCCGCAGAATACATAAACCCGTCCGTCATCGTCCACCAGAGTCCCGGGGTCGACGAACCAGCCGTCTCCGTAGCCGACTTTATGCGGTGTTGTCGGTTCCTTGTGACGATATTGCGACAAAAGCGTAAACGGTCCCTCCGGCCGGTCGCTTACCGCAACGCAGCCGATTGCTCCCATAATATATGCGTACAAATAGTATTTGCCATCTTTTTCCACCACATCCGGCGCAAACAGATAGCCGTCCGTCCAGGCTGCGGTATCGCTTTTGTGATCGGCATCATCCGCCGTATGGAAAATGTGTCCGTGGCACGTCCAGTGATTCAAATCATCCACCGACGCCGACCAGCACAATAATTTATGGTCACAAAAAGCATCGGAAGCCGCCTGATCGTGACTTCCGTAAATGTAAACCCGGTCGCCGAACACTCTCGGTTCGCCGTCCGGAATATATTCCCATTCAGGTAAATAAGGGTTTGCCATTGTTCTGTCCTCCCGAAAAAAATTGCCGTATCTGCATTTTCCCAACGGTTACATCCGAAGCATCAGTTCCTCTTCGACAACAACACCGTTTCGAATATATTTTCGCGGAACCCGCTTGCTGACCGCACAGGTCAGTTCATACGGAATCGTTCCGGCCAACCCGGCCAACGTTTCAATCGGATTCTCCGGCCCGAAGACTTCCACCTCGGAACCGATGGTCACATTGGGCTTATCGGTCAAATCAATCATGCACATATCCATGCAGATTTTTCCTCTTTGCGGTGCCGGACCGTCCTGCGTCATCAGGCTGCAGCGATTCGACAGAGTACGGAAAAATCCGTCCGCATATCCGTAAGGAAGAACTCCGATTCGGGTCGTGCGTTCGGTTTTATAAATGCCGCCGTAGCTGATTGCCGTCCCGGCGGGATATATTTTGATTGTACTGACATTGGTTTTCAGAGCCATCACCGGCTTCATTCCGAGTTCTGCGGCAAATTCACCGTAACCGTACAGAAGAAGTCCGGGACGCACCATATCCAAACAGGTCTCCGGATATCTCGCAACAGCTCCCGTATTGGCGCAGTGCCGAAGGGCAAACGGTCGGCCGAAGCGTTCTTCCACATTGCGAATAACCGACGTAAACAGATCAAACTGGTGTCGGGTGTACTCACGGCACTCATCACCGGGTTCATCCGAAACGGCAAAATGTGTGAAAATGCCCTCGCCGTCCAATCCCGGAAGGTTCAGCGCCTCCACAATTCCGTCCACACCGGTTGCAAAGAAATCCCCGTCCACCAAATATCCGAGACGGGACATTCCCGTATCCACCTTGATATGAATTTTCAGAATTCCGCCCAGTCGAACGGCCTCCTCCGAATATTCCAATGCCTTGGCCTTACATGTAACCGCCTGCGTGATATTATAGCGAAGCAGCCGCTCAACCTGCTCCTTCGGGGTATGCCCGAGAATCAGAATCGGCATTGAAATTCCGTTCAAACGAAGCTCCATCGCTTCATCAATACTGCTGACGGCGAGATAATCCGCGCCCTCATCCTGCAGCGTTTTCGCAACCATAACCGAACCGTGTCCGTACGCGTCCGCCTTCACGACGCCTAAAAACCGGACTCCGGCTCCGATATGCTCCCGCAGTGTTCGATAATTGTGCACAAGCGCGTCCAGGTCGATTTCCGACCATGTCCGCTTCAAAGTTGATTCCATTTTCATTCGCCTCTGTTACTCTCTCATAATCCACCGGCGTCAGTCATCGTTTATCATTTAAATGATGAATAATCGTCCGGCTCAAAACCGACATAACAATCGGTTTGGTAATATGTCCGCTCATTCCGATATTCATGCAGCGCTCCACCGTTTCGGTCGAGAAGCAGGCGGTAATCGCGATAATCGGTGTGGTATCCGCCAAATGTTCCTTCCGAATCTGTTTCGTTGCCTCGTAACCGTCCATCACGGGCATAATCAAATCCATCAAAATGACATCAAAAGTGTCCTGTCTGCAAGCTTCCACCGCCTGCTTTCCGTCATACGCCTTCGTCAGACGGGCGCCTTCCTGAGACAGCAGATCCTCCATCAAATCCATATTGATTTCGTTATCTTCCACAAGCAGAATGTTCAGTCCCATCAGGTTCTCGATACTGTTGAGAATCGCTTCCTCTTCCTTGCTTCTCGCAACGGAATGAGCCTGTTCTTCAAACTTGTCCCTGCACAATTCCAGGCAATGCAGGATTTTCTCGGAAAATGCCCCGCACTCACCGTTTATAATCATCCGGTATGCTTCATCGCACGGAATTGCCGCCTTGTATACACGCTGTGTTGTCAGCGCATCGTAGCAGTCCGCAATCGATACAATCTGAGCGGAAATCGGAATCTTGTCACCGACCAGTCCGTTCGGATATCCGCGTCCGTCATATTTCTCATGATGACACAGACAGATTTCCATCGCGGTCCGCAAATATTCCTCGCTCCAGCCGAACGACGTCTTTTTCAAAATTTCGCAGCCCTTCTCGGAATGCGTCTTAATCACATTAAATTCTTCCGGAGTCAGACGTCCCGGCTTCAGCAAAATGGAATCCGGAATCATAATCTTACCGACATCGTGCAATGCACTGGCCGATACGATAATGTTCACATCGTCCTCCGTCAAATGATATTCCGCATACTCCTTGCGTACACATTCCGCAAGAATTCTCGTAAAACCTTTCACACGACGGATATGTTCTCCGCTTTCGGCATCACGCGCTTCTACGATATTGCCGACGGCATCGACGATATCCTCATTGATTGCCTTCAGCTGCTTGTTCTTGGCAACCAGCTCCTCGGTTCGTTCGGAAACAATCTTCGCCAGCAGCGATTCCTTCGCATTTTCGGTCTGACGTTCCTCCCATGCACGGAGTTCGCTTCGTGTCGAACTGTCCACACTGTGTCCGCCGACAATCAAAATATTGGAATCGTACGGGTCACGTACGAACTTAATCTGATAGAACTGCTCGCAGCCGTTCTTGACGATACGGATATTTTCAAAGAAAACCTCGTCCTCCGCCATCCGTTCCCGCAATGCATCAATGGACGTATGACGCAGCATGGCATCCCGTTCCCCGACAAACATGAACTGCTCGGCAAACGCTTTGCGGAACTCATCATAATCCATATTTTCTCCGGCACGCAGCCAACCCGCATACGCTCCGGTTGTCTGATAAATCGTACGCCGTCCGTTCGAAATATCCAATTTGAAGAGGCCGTCGTAATCCCGACAGAACAGCCGGATAATTTCCTGCAAATCTCCCGGCTGCTTGCTCAAAAGGCCGTCGCTGTAATTCTTATCCACCATCGGAGCCACGGCTTTCTTACCTTCCAGCTCCATACAAATGTCGTCGATAACCACGGAATTCCGATTATTTTTCGCAATTCCGAGTTGCTGAGATGCCTGTTCAAAACTGATGTCGGAACCTTCTCCCCGGTATGCGCAGCCGATGCTGATGGACAGACGGGCCGCCGGTTCTTCCGGCAAAATGAGTCCGGCAATTTTCTCGCGAATACTGTTCATCTTGGAGACAAATGTTTCTTTCGGAATCTCATGGAACGCCAGCAAAAACTCATCTCCGCCGTATCGAATCAGGACATCGGATTCTCTTGTAAAATGCTTGATGACATTCGCCACCGCACGAAGCGCCGCATCCCCGACGGAGTGACCGAACGCCCGGTTGACCGAACCGAAATCATCGATGTCGATCAGCGCAATCGCACATTCATCCTTTAATGTAAACAGATGCTCTTCGTAATACTTCCGGTTATATACGCCGGTCAGTGCATCCGTGTACATACGCTTGTTCAGTCCGTTGAGCATTTCGATCATCTGTCCGCGTCCGACCGCTTCAATCGTCTGGTTATCCGATTCGTTCAGCAGCAGTTCCAAAACGCACTCCCTGTCATTTAACACAAACGGTGTCGTCAGGACATGATAAATGTCCCCGTTCATCAGCTTGTAATTTTCAAGCTTTTTCTTCGTTGCAAAGGTCTTGGCCGCAATACAGTTCTCGCACCGGGATTCATTTCCCCATGTTGCAAAGCACGGAATGGATTCCCGAAGCAGCGTTCCGTCTTCCTGCACAATAATCAAAGACTGATTCATCGTATCAACCAGTCTGACACTGTCATAAATTTGCTCCATTTGTTTGATAAAAGCATATGCTTCAGAAGTCGTCATGAGTATTCTCCCTTCCTCTGAATTCCTTTTTCAAAGGTCCCTTTCAATCCACACGTTACAAACCCGGCCCGGTTTTCCGGCATCCGACAGCCGGAACCGGCCATTCCGTTATTTTGAAAAATGATTGCCTCATCGTTTCCGTCAGCAGTGCAATTTTTTTCTCATAGGAAAGTTCGTCCTATGAGATAAAAAAACGCTCCGCGAGGATGCACACACCTGTGTAGAGGAAAAATGTCGCTTCGCGACGCACAGGCGGCGCGAGCATATCGCAAGCGATATGCTTTGTTCTAAAAAAATAACGGATAATATATTGAGTATAAAATAATACATTGATTATATCGGCTTTTCGCCGATTTTCATTATATCATTCTGCAAAAATGAAGTCAAACCGGCCAACTCCGTTTTTTCATCATGTTTTACGCAAAAAACGCATTTTTTACACATAAAGCGGTTCTCTTCGACTAAAAATCAGTCAATCCGAAAAAACATGATAAAAAAACACATTATTTGAAGAAAGAAAGGACAACTGTACCCGACACAAATATTTTTCCGTAAAGTTTACAAATTGTTAAAATTTCGGACAAACTATCATAAAATATGTACGATATAATTCAGACATAAACAAAAGGAAAGCAACATTTTTCCAATAACATTCGTCAACTTGATTTTTCATATAATATCAGCCCGGTAAGGTAACGACTTACTCGGGCTTGTCCTCTTTTTATGGGGCTTTTTCTCCGGACGCGGGCGGATCGCGTTCCCGGAGCGCATCATTTGTCCTCCGGAGAAAAAAACAGAAATATTTACAAAAACGTTAAATTTCGGACAAACTCTGATAACATTTATGGTATATACTCTAGACATAAACAAAAGAACAAATCACATAAGCCTATTCAAATTTTCATATAATATTAGCCCGGTAAGGTAACGACTTACTCGGGCTTCTCCTCTTTTTATGGGACTTTTTTCCGGAGCCGAGGCGCTCCGTTTTTTTGTCGCCGTATTCAATAAAAACGGATAGTAATAAGATATCAGCTGTCTTATTACTATCCATCCATACTTACAAATCATGTTTTGTTTGGCTGTTTCCCGTCTCTGTCACGGCAAATGCCGGCAGTCGATATCCTGTTCCGGCAGCTTTACGGAGCGTAAAAATAATCCGCATCAGCACGGAATATCTCCTGTGTTTCTCCGCCGTCAGGCGTATATGAAATGATTACACTGCCGGCACGAAGCGTCGCACCGAACGTGTTTACAACCTTCATTTCGTCTTTGTGATGCTGGTTCTGATACACCTCTCCGTCATAAAATGTGTAAATCTCATAGGTTCCGGCTTCCTCTTTGTAGTATTCAATACGGAATGTGTTGACAACGGAGTTTTCCTGAGGAGAACCTTTCGAACCGTAATAAACCATCTCAATCACGCCTTTGTCGGCAGCCTGATCGGTCAGTCTGACAACAATGGAATAAATACCGACTTCGTCGGCACATCCGTTAATCTTGGCAACCGGTGTGTCTTGAGGGGCGGGCGTCGTAACTACCGGCTCCGCGGTCGGCTCTGCGGTCGGTTCTGCGGTCGGTTCTGCGGTCGGCTCCGCGGTCGGTTCTGCGGTCGGCTCTGCAGTCGGCTCTGCGGTCGGCTCTGCGGTCGGCTCTGCGGTCGGTTCTGCGGTCGGTTCTGCAGTCGGCTCTGCGGTCGGCTCTGCGGTCGGTTCTGCGGTCGGCTCTGCGGTCGGTTCTGCCGTCGGCTCTGCGGTCGGCTCCGCGGTCGGTTCTGCAGTCGGTGTAATTACCGGCGGCTCGGTCGGTGCAACTGTCGGTGTTTCGGTCGGCTGCACTTCATTTTCAGAAGGTTCCTTTTTGCCTCCGCAAGCTACAAGCGAAAGACACATTACTGTCACAAAAATCAGTGCTAACAGTTTCTTCATAAAGCAACTCCCTTCCCGAATTCCGATTCTGCAAATTTGCGGAATTACGTATAAATCGATACGGTCGAACCCTACTTTTCCTTCATTACGCTCATATATGCAGGTCGGATGATTTTGTTCATACAAACAAGTTCTTCGATTCTGTGAGCGCTCCATCCGACAATGCGTGCGGAAGCAAAGATTGCCGTATAGAGTTCCATCGGAATATTTAACATATCATAAACAAATCCGCTGTAAAAATCAATATTCGGACACACACCCTTATATATTTTTCTTTTGTCTGCAATGACAAACGGCGCCAGCTCTTCGATATTTCGATAAAGAAGAAGTTCCTTGCCCCGTCCTTTCTCGGCAGCAAGCTTTTCAACGTATTCCCGGAATATTTTCTCGCGGGGATCGGATAACGAATACACGGCATGTCCCATTCCGTAGATTAAACCGCTCCGGTCGAAAGCCTCTTTATCCACAAGCTTTTCAAGATATGCGCGAACCTCTTCCTTGTCCCCGAAATCCGATACGTTATTCTTAATGTCCTTCATCATTTCCATAACCTTGATGTTGGCTCCGCCGTGACGAGGACCTTTCAAAGACGACATTGCAGCGGCAATTGTTGAATACGTATCCGAACCCGAAGAAGTCACTACTCTCGTTGTAAATGTGGAATTATTTCCGCCGCCGTGCTCCATGTGAAGGATTAATGCGGTATCCAGTACTTTTGCTTCCGTCTTGGTATATTTCATGTCGGGACGCAGAAGCCGGAGAATGTTTTCCGCCGTCGAAAGGGATTTGTCCGGATGATGTATGAACATGCTGTCATCCTTCACATAATGATTGTAGGCATTATATCCGTATACGGCAAGCAGCGGGAAAACACTGATGAGCTGGATGCTCTGGCGTACAACGTTATCAATGCTTGTATCCTTTGCATGCTTGTCATACGAAGACAGCGTAAGAATACTTTTGGTCATCGTATTCATTATGTCCTCTGTCGGAGCTTTCATAATGACATCTCTGACGAAATTGGTCGGCAACGTCCTGCACGCTCCGATCAGTCCGCTGAATTTCCTGTATTCCGCATCGTCCGGCATATCGCCCATCAGCAAAAGATAAGCAATTTTCTCAAATCCGAGCTCTTCGTCACCGAATGAATCAATAATATCCTTGATTTTGTACCCTCTGTACCAAAGTTGTCCTTCCGCCGGTTCCTTGACACCGTTAACCGATGTAAATGAAGTAATCTTTGATATGTTGGTAAGTCCGGTCAGAACACCGTTTCCCTGCTTATCGCGCAGACCGAGATTGACTCCGTATTCATCATACAAAGCAGGCTGTACGGAATCATTTTCCACACATTTGGAACTTATCTGTGCAGAGTATTCCTTCAAAAGCTTAACTACATTTTCCCGTTTTTCACGATTTTGTTTCTTATTTTCCAAATGTTTTCCCCCTTCACTGTTCTTCTGTTCTTTTTCGCTCTTCCTGTAATTTTTGGGCGGCACTGATAAGGCGCCGGCAATATGATTCGAACTGTTTCTGTTCTTCTCCGTTCAGTTCTTCCATGACCTTTCCGACCCATTCATCATAAACGTGCAGAACCTTGGAGCACTTTTCTTTTCCGTCCGCGGTAAGGCTCAGGACATGTCTGCGTTTATCCTCTTCATCCGGACTTCGCAGCAGAATCCCCATGTGTTCCAGCAGCTGCATGGACTTCGTTACTGTCGTCTTATCGATACAAAGTGCTTTCGACACATCCTCCTGCGAACAGTTTTCGTGTTCATACACATATGAGCAAATCATGCATTCCGTGTCGTTAAGTCCTCTTTTGCGTATCTGTTCATGAGCAAACCCTTTTGTCATTCTCATCAGTGAATTCAACATCTGAAAATCCATGAGAGCCTCCCGGAATAAAGAAAAATATGGATAAATTATAGTTGAATTTTCAACTATTGTCAAATAGAAATTTTTGAAGTCGGAAAATCCGAACACCGTACGGAAACTCCCCTGTCAGGCAAATGCCTGTCCCGGAATATCAAAATCCTCAAAATTCGCAATTAATAACCGTCACATACCTTAACATACCAGGTATGCTCGGTTCCGTATCGTTTATCAACGAAGGTCTTGTGCATAAGTTGTCCCTGATACTTTTCAACAGCCTCTTCCGTTTCTCCGAATACTATGGTTACCAGCCTGTTATCCGCTGCAGCCGGCGGAATATCGTCATTCGGCATATACGTGTGTGCATTGGGATAAAAATAAACGCAGTAGTCCTGCAGATTTTTCTGAAACACGTTATCCGTGCAAAGAATCAGAATAAACTCGTCTTCGGCATCAAGTCCCCATTCCCCGCAAACTTCCGAGGTGTATTGAAACATAAATTTCATCGGTTTTACGCTCGCAAAATAAGTAAAGCTCTGATGCGGCAATGTGCTGTATGCGTATCCGAGTCCCAGGAAAACCAGCAAAGCAAGGGGAAGAAGCTCCGCTTTTAACTGTAACTTATTGTTTTTAAAAAATCTTACCAGTGCAATAAACACCGCAGTCACAAAAACCGGTATCACAATCATATTTCTCTGTATCAGCCAGGCCTCTGCGTAGTCACTGTATCCCCTAAGACAGGTTGCGAAAACGATAACGCAAATAATCCAGCCCGCAACCAGAAAATCATAGAATCTCAATTTTCCCAGCAGGGCCAGGAGCATATAGATGAAGAAAAAGCTAATAAAGAAACCAAGGAAAGTCGCATTTTCATCTGTGAAAAAGCTTAACAAAGCATTCCCGGCAAGCTTCATAAAGCGTTCTTCCCTCCGAAAGGAATCTATTCGGTCAGACCGGCCGGCAAGAAGGGTTGCCAGCAGACACAGTATCATGTTAAGCTCTGTTCCGCCCAGCAAAATCATCCTCGCAAGCACGTCTTTCCTGTTTTTCTTTTTCTTACAGACGATTCGGAGCAATTCCAGTATCCTTCCGCCTATGCAGACCAAAAGCAGGGCAAGGGTCGCCATTGCCGGTGTATAGGAATTCGCACAAAAGGCGCCGACCCATGCCAGGGCCACAACGGAAAGCATATCCGGTTTTCTCAGATTTCTCAAGAACAGCGCTGTTCCGAGCAGGGTAAGCGCTACCGGTGTTATTGCCTGCTCAAAATTCATGTAGTATTCAATAATAAACCGGAACCCCAGCAGAGAATACACGGGCAGCAACGCTGTTTTTTCACTGATTTGCCGTTTGGCAAGCCAGCATCGCATCTCAAAAAAATATTCGGTGAGGCCAATAAGAAAAAGCAGACCGAATCCCAGATGCAGACTGTTTATACTGCGTCCCAAAATCAATGTCGGCAATGCCGCTATCACATACTGCCGGCCGGCATATCCCAAAAAAGCCGTTCCCGTATAATTCCAATCCGGCATTTTCAAAGCGTCAAGGCCTGCGGCCACCTGCTGTGTTGCATCCGGATTAACATCACTGTAGGCCAGTGAAAACGTCATATGCCCATAAAATGCAAGCAACAAAAACCAGAAAAAAAGGATGCAGTAATTCTTTCCCCGAATATCCTTTATCATCATATACAAGCTTCTGCCAAGAAGGGCCAAAAGCAAAAGAAGCCCTGTCGCAAGCCAGATTCTCGAAAGAAAAACACTTAAACTCTTATTTCCGCCATATGCAAGCAGCTCCAGAACCCCCATCAAAACCAGATAAAAGCATAGGCAATACGCTTTTTTATTCGTGAGTCCGTTTATCTTGCCAAGACGATTTACTACTTGATTTCCCAACATATTTTCCACCGATACTATTCCTCGCCAAGCATATCTGCATATTTCTGAAAGCTTTCTGTCATAAGGTCAAGGTAGTAGCCTTCCGTCATGCCGTTCGCGATTTTACTGCCGTTATCCAGATAATAATACACACGGAACACCCCCCTGCACTCATTGAAGCCCACCACATATTTTCCTCGATATTCTTTGGAAATGAATTCTCCCATTTCCACAAAACAGTAATCGAACGAGTTCCGGTAATCTGAAGCCACTTCATCAATCAGTTCGAGAACAGCATCACTTGCGATACCGCCGTATGCGGCATACTCCAGTTCGCTGAACTTAAAATGACTGATTCCGAATTCACTGAAGGCGGTTCCTCTGGAAAGTTCTGCCCGCTTCAGGATAATCTGCTCATACAGTGCCTCTACATCCTGAATACTACAGTCATTTTCCGGAATTCTGTCGAAAATATCGGTATGTTCCCCGTATAAATCCATAATCAGATGAAGGGCCTCATTACAGTCTCCCGCCTTGGCTCTGGCAAAAGTACTCCCTTCCCTGCTGTTCCCCCAGAAGTAAACGCTGTAAGATGCCTCGGTTTTATTTATAAAATAATAGCCTTCGTAAGCACCTGCCTTCAGTTTGCGCGATTTTGCAAAGATTTCCCCGGCATTGTTTACATAAGCGGCACACCGGAATTCACAACGTTCGTAAATATAATCCCTCGGAGCGTTATAGTCATAGGCCCAGAGTTCACAATCCTCATCGATCAGAGCAAACCCGAACCTGAAAAATGAAGGGTCGCTTTCAAAGAGCCGGTTTGCCCTCCGCTTGCCTTCCGAAGTGATTTTCCCATCCAACGTAATCCCCTTTACATCCGCCACGGACACAACCCATTCGGTTGTTGGCATAGAAGTGGGGACAGGAACGCCGTTATTTGGAAGAAGCCCTTCTGATCTCACTGCAGGAATTTCCGTAGGGATGGGTCTGTAATTATTCCCATGCGGGCTCATTGCGTCTGCTTTCGGATTGGTAAGCAGAGTTACGGTTAGTATACCGCATAGCAAAACCGCTGCCCCACCTATCCAAACGGCAGGTTTTTTGTACTTAAGCACCGCCTTTACTCTCGTTTTAACACTGTTTTCTCCGAAAGCAACCGGGCAGGCGGTTATTCGTCGACGCTCTGCGGCAAACGCTAACAGTGTTTCCGAGTAAGCCGCCCTGTTTTCTTTGTCCATCCCTGCTACAACCTGTTCGTCGCAGGCCGTCTCTATGTCCCTGACAAGCAGGATATAGGCAATCCAAAGAAGGGGATTAAACCAATAGATTGACAGCAGCACGTATCCCAAAGGCTTCCATATGTGATCCAGTCGTTTCAAATGGGCTTTTTCGTGTGCCAGAATGTATTGATAAGCCGATGCACCGGTACCCGACGGTATATAAATCCTCGGTCTGATTGTGCCGAGAACAAACGGTGAACTGATCTCATCACAGATGTAAACATTATCGTCAACGCACAGAGATGCCCCCGTTTCCCTGCGAATCCGGATATAACTTACAACTGCAAACAGACCCATGACGCCGATTCCCGCCAGCCAACCGCCGACCAGCAGTTTGGGGAAGCCTGAATTCTTTTCTACGGATACATCAATTTCATTTTTCAGGTATATTCCGTCTGACGTAAGTTCCGGAATACTTATAAACCAATTATGGTAACTGTCGGTCGCGGAATGCCGGAGATATTCCATCTGTCCTTTTTCCCCGGTTGTTGCCCCAATCAGATTAAACGCCGAAAAACTGCTGGAAATGCTGATTGGGCAAACCAGTCGGATGGCAACAAGCAGCCACAGCAGGCAAATGTACTTCTTCGGAAGTCTTCTGAAGACAACTCTTACCAGCAAAATTGCAAGAACAAGATAGCTGGCGGACAGGCACATATTAAGTATTTTGGTAAATAAACCATACATGCTTTCAATCCTCCTTTTTGTAGTCGTCTATCATCTTTTGAATTTCCTCCACCTCGCTTTTACTCATCTTTTTATGAGACATAAAAGCCGCCAGAAAAGCAGGCAAAGAGCCGGAATAGGCTTTTTCTATAAATTCTTCGCTCTTTGACGCGTTATATTCATCTTTTGAAAAAACCGCACTCACCATACCGTTCTCGTTCTTGAAAAGACCTTTTTCGCAGAGTTTTCTGAGCACCGTGTATGTAGTCGGCTTTTTCCATTTGAATTCCTTTTCGCAAATTTTGACCAGCTCGCCCGAACTTACCGGCTCGTGCTCCCATATAATGTCTGCAAAAGCTGCCTGAACATCGCCCAATTCGATTTCCTGCATGTTTGTTCCTCCTGAATCTTATATGTGGTTTATTCACGATAAACCTTATGTGGAGTTTACTCCGGATAAACCATTTTGTCAAGAACCGAATATCGCAAAAAAATCCGGCAACCGGGAAATTCACTATGATAATCAAAATCGGGCAGGCGGGAACCTTCCTGCCCGTTTCGCCGGCCGCCTGTGCGTCGCGAAGCGACATTTTTCCTCTGCGCAGGCGTGTGCATCCTCGCGGAGCGTTTTTTATCTCATAGGACGAACTTTCCTATGAGAGAACAAAGCATATCGCTTGCGATATGCTCGCGCCGCCTGTGCGTCGCGATGCGACATTTTTCCTCTGCACAGGCGTGTGCATCCTCGCGGAGCGTTTTTTTATCTCATAGGACGAACTTTCCTATGAGAG
>JAZLJJ010000052.1:0-10221 GCA_045597325.1 Lachnospiraceae bacterium | reverse complement strand
AGACTGATAAACAGTGGCTTTTATGATTTAGCCACAGCCTATCAGTCTGTGCACGTTAACTATTGAAAGCGCCGTATACCGAACGGTACGTACGGGTGCTGTGAGAGGACGGCGGTTAGTCACCGCCTCCTACTCGATTATGGAAGAATTCGTGAAAAATTTATGTCCCGCTTGTAAATTACATTTAACAGTGCTATAATGACTTCGATTATCGAAAAAATATGTTTCCATTACGGAGGTAAAACAGTATGTCTTTTGAAGTTCAGAACCTTGTGAAATCTTACGGAGACAAAGTTGTTGTCGATCATCTCAGTTTTCACATGGACAAACCCGGTGTATATGCGTTGTTGGGGACCAACGGTGCCGGTAAAACGACATCCATCAGAATGATTTTGGGAATGCTGACCAGAGATTCCGGAGAAATTTTATGGGACGGAAAGCCGATGGAACCGACGAAGATGAACATCGGTTATCTGGCAGAAGAAAGAGGTTTATATCCGAAATATTCGTTGCTCGATCAGCTTTTATATTTTGCAAAGCTGAAGGGAGTCGGCAGAAGTGCGGCAATGGAGAAGATTAAGTACTGGTCCGCAAGACTTCAGCTGGATGAGTACATTTTCCCGCCGAAGATTGTACGGGCTGCGGCAGGTCGGAAAGGGTTGGGCAAAGGACAGCAGAGCACAACGAAGACGATTACCGGCCCGAGCATGAAAGCAGAGCAGCTCAGTAAAGGTAATCAGCAGAAGGTTCAGCTGATGGCAGCGCTTCTGGCCGATCCGGAATTTGTTATTCTCGATGAGCCCATGAGCGGTTTGGACCCGGTTAATACCGACCTGTTTAAGGAAGTTATCCGGGATGAGATTGCAAAGGACAAGTACGTTATCATGTCCAGCCATCAGATGCCGACGATTGAGGAGTTCTGCAGCGACATTACCATTATGAACCGCGGCAAAGTGGTTCTTCAGGGTAATCTGAACGAAATCAAGAAGAGCTACGGCCGTGTAAATCTGTTCGTAAAATGCGAACAGCCGATACAGCCGCTTTTGGATGAATACGATTCAATACAGACGCAGAACCCGATTTCCATTATCGAAGAAACTCCTTCGGAAACGCAGCTTCGTGTTGCCGGAGAAGAGCAGGCAATGGATTTCCTGAATTTCCTGATTGCCAAGAAGGCGATGATTATCCGCTTCGACCTGAGAGAACCGTCGTTGCATGAGATTTTCGTGGAAAAGGTAGGTGCCGTAAATGAAGAAGAGTGAGTTAAGGGGAACCGGTGAGGTATTTCGGTTTACCCTGATTCAGACCGTAAAAAGTAAGGCATACATCATTTCGGTCGCGATTCTTCTGTTGCTTGCCTTGCTGACCGCGCCGGTTATGCAGTTGATAAATGGTGGAGCTTCGGGCGGAAGCTCGGACTCGGACGGAAAGGAATCGTCCATCGGGAAAGTATATATTTGCGATGAGACCATGCTGTTGACGGGCATGGATTTTACGTCGCTGGATGATTCGTCATTTCGAAACGTTCAGTGGATTCCGCGCACCGAAAGCTTTGATGATTTGTGCAAAGTCCTCGAAGAAGAGGGCAAGGAGTCGAAGAACGTAATCCTTCATTTTTACGGAAATGAAGTGAAAGGGCTGACGGCAGAGATTTGTCGTAACGGCAACGGAGATCTTGACGGTGATGAATGCAGAGCTCTGGCGGACAGCATTTGCCGGAAGTTTGATGAGTATAAACTCGTACTCAGCGGATTGTCGGAAGAAGAACTGAAGGTGCTGGATTACAAATATGATGTTGCAGTGAATTATTTGCAGGCCGACGGTACGGTTTCCGAAAAGAACGTCAAGGATGACGGTATTTCCCAAAGCGAATGGGGAATTGTTTATTTTGTTATGTTTTTCGTGTATATGATTTGCGTGATTGCTGCAACCAATATTGCAACCGCAATTGTTACCGATAAGTCGACCAAGGTGGCGGAATTCCTGCTGACGTCGGTTCGACCGATGGCGCTTCTGTTCGGTAAGGTTCTGGCGATGCTGGTATCCTCCGTCGGACAGTTCGTTCTGCTGTTCCTGGCAACGTTAATGTCCAATAAGCTGACGGCGCTGTTGTTTGACACCGAGACGACTTATTTGTCTTCCGTAATTCCGAAAAATATATTTGCAAACCTGTCTCCCGTGAACTTCATACTCGGAGTTCTGACACTGGCGCTCGGCATGCTGTTCTATGCGATTGTTGCCGGTATTTGCGGAGCAACGGTCAGCAAGATGGAGGAATTACAGGACAGTCTGAAATTATTTACGACAATTGCATTAATCGGAATGATTTTCGGAATGGTCGGTTCCTTCTCCATGCAGTCTTCGGCAACGAGCGTGTTGACGAGAGTTACGGTACTGTTCCCGTTGTCTTCGGCGCTGCTGGTGCCCGGAACAATGCTGATTGGAACCACATCGGTGAAGATGGGCCTGATAGCGATTGTCATTTTGATTGTTTGCAATGCGCTGCTTGTGAAGTTTACGGCAACGGTATATGAAAGCCTGATTACGCACACCGGAAATCGAATTACCTTTAAGCAGCTGCTTGGAATAAAGGGAAAACAAAAGGGAGGTGCGAAAAAATGAGTAACTCCTACAAGAATAAGAAAATAAGTTCTGTATTTTCCTTTTCCTGCAGACAGATGGTGCAGGCAAAAGGCTATCATGTCTCCACAATCGTAATCGGTGTGATTGCGTTTTTGGGACTGCTGATTACCATGCTGATTGGTGCAAAGGGCAATAAGAAACCGACGGAAAGCGATCTCAAAAACGAAACCTGCCGGTTGATTGTTGTCAATGACTGTGACATTCCGGAACCGGATGAAGACACCGCAAAGAAGCTGATTGCGGATATTCGGGAGTGCCTTAACGCTTCGGAATCGTCGAACATTTCGGTCGAGTGGAAGGGCAAGGAAAGCCTTGCGGAGTTAAGTAAGAAAGAAGCCGACGCAGTCGGTGAAGAGGACGAAATCCATGCAATTCCGGCTTCTGTTCGCAGAACGGAAGAAGGTTACTGCGTATCGGTCGTATATCTCGATAACTGTGCATGGAAAGAAGAAAAGGTTACTGAGATCGGTTCGGCACTCGGGACAGCGGTACAGACCTGGGCAGAACGTGATATCGATGAAATGCAGGCAATGATGGTACGGGTTCAGGCCGTCGGTTCCAGTATCGTTGTCGGTGAGGACACAAGTATGGCGGCAACATTTATCCGCTTTATCTTCCCTCTGCTGACCGGATTTGTAATGTATTTCATGGTTCTTATGTACGGCCAGGACATTGCCAGAAGCGTTTCGCTGGAGAAGACCAGCAAGCTGATGGAAACCATGCTGACCTACGTAAAGCCGTCGGATTTGATTTTCGGTAAGATTTTGTGCGGACTGATAATGTCCGTTGTGCAGATTATGATTTGGATTTTCAGCGGTGTGCTGGGATACTATGTCGGCGGCGGAATTGCCCGTGCAATCAATCCGAATTATACCAATTACGTTGCAAAAGCGCTGGATGCGATTCGTGCCGTTACCGGTACGATGGCATTCTCCGTGCCGGTTGTCATTGTGGGCCTGCTGATTTTCTTCTTCGGCCTGTGGCTGTATTACTGCCTTGCCGGTATCGCGGGAAGCGTTGTAACAAAGCCGGAAGAGATGGCATCGGCCAATACGATTATTGTATTGCCGATGGTGATTTCCTGGTTAATCGGATACTTTGCCGCATTGAATGAAAATGAGCATATGCTGTCGATTTTGCGGTACATTCCGTTCACCTCTCCGTTCACGGTAACGGGCGAAATGATGGTCGGAAAGATTTCCGTCGGAGTCGGTATCCTTTCCATGTCGGAAATTCTGGTATGCTCTATTTTGCTGTGTCTGTTGGCGGGACGTATTTACCGCGGACTTGCGCTGTATTCCGGAGAAAAGCTTTCCGTTAAGAAAATAATCGGTGTTATCAGAAACAAATAAACAATATTCGAAAAGCCGGCGGTCCCATCGGAGACTGTCGGCTTTTTGTGCATATCAGGACCGTCGGAACAGACTGACGGCCGTTGCCGGGCACGCGCCGGCAGCTTGGACATATCAGGACCGTCGCGTGGTGAGCGAGAAGCACACGTCGCACTTGGACATATCAGGACCGTCGGAACGGCGGCAGAACTCGGAGGCAGGAAAATGGTATTGGAACAGAACGATGGGGTATTGACAGCGAAACATCAGGGAGAAACGCTGCGAATCGAAGCATGGGGCAAGGATGCATTGCGTGTTCGGGCAACGATGCAGACGGGATTTTCGGACTGCGCATGGGCGCTGACCGAGACACCGGAAGCCGGCAAAGCCGTAATCACAATCGGGACGGATTCGGATGGAAATCCCTCGGCGACAATCGTCAACGGACGGTTGCGGGCGGAAATGAACTTTGCCGGTGTGCTGCGATTCTTCCGGGATGATGTGCTCATTTTGCAGGAGTATTATCGCAGCTACGGCGGAACGCTGTCTAAGGAGAGCCGTTGCCTGAAAATCGTGAACAGGGAATGGAAGGGCATTCCGGGAGGCAGCGAGTATCGGCTGGCGGTTAAATTTGAAAGTCATGACGGCGAGAAGCTGTTCGGAATGGGACAGTATCAGCAGCCGTATCTGGATTTGAAGGGCTGTACGCTTGAGCTGGCGCAGCGGAATTCGCAGATTTCGGTGCCGTTTGCAATCTCTTCGCTCGGGTACGGCCTGTTGTGGAACAATCCGGCGGTCGGAACGGCGACGTTCGGTAAGAATTACACCGAGTGGATTGCCCGTTCCACAAAGGATATGGACTATTGGATTACCGTCGGTGACACGCCGAAGGAACTGCTTCGGAAATACACGGCAGTCAGCGGGCGCGCGCCGGAATTTCCCGAGGAGCTGATGGGGCTTTGGCAGTGCAAGCTGCGGTACCGGACGCAGGAAGAGGTTCTGTCCGTGGCCAGACGATACTGTGCGGAGGGCATTCATATCGACCAGATTGTCATTGATTTCTTCCACTGGACGGTGCAGGGCGATTGGAAATTCGATAAAACGTACTGGCCCGATCCCAAGGCAATGGTGGAGGAGCTTCATTCCATGGGCATTCGGGTAATTGTGTCGGTTTGGCCGTCTGTTGACCGGAGAAGCGAGAATTTTTACGATATGATGGAGCGGGGACTTCTGATTCATACCGAGCGCGGTGCGGCGCAGACCTATGATTATCAGGGAGATTGCGTGGAAATCGATCCGTTCAATCCGGAGACCCGTGACTATGTATGGAACATTTGCAGGAAAAATTATGCCGATTTGGGAATTGACGGGTTCTGGCTGGACAATTCCGAACCGGATTACGGAGTCTATGATTTTGACCATTATCGCTACAGCATCGGGCCTGCGCTGTCCTGCAGCAATATGTACCCGCAGATGTACAGCCGCATTTTCTTCGACCCGATGAGCCGGCAAAGCGACAAGACGCCGGTGAACCTTCTGCGATGCGCATGGGCCGGCAGTCAGAAGTACGGAAATGTTGTCTGGTCCGGGGATGTTCCGTCGACGTTTGAGGCATTTGCGGATCAGCTGCAGTGCGGTCTGAACATGGGCCTTGCGGGAATTCCGTGGTGGACGACCGATATCGGCGGCTTTATGACGGACGATGTCAACGATCCGGAGTTTCGGCAGCTGCTGATTCGCTGGTATCAGTTTGCGGTGTATTCGGCGGTATTGCGGATGCACGGAGACCGCGGACCGTATGATATTCCGGCACTGGACGACCGGGATTGGGGCGGCGGTTACCTGCACACCGGCCAGCCGAATGAGTTGTGGAGCTACGGTGAAGACAACTACCGGATTATGCGAAAATACTATGACATTCGGCAGGAAATGCACGAATATATCCGGGGCCTGTACCGGGAGGCAAGCGAGAACGGTTCGCCGCTTATCCGGACGATGTTTTACGAATTCCCGGAGGATGCCAAATGCTGGGAACTGACGGACCAGTATATGTTTGGTTCGGAGTATCTGGTGGCACCGATATTGCATCTGAACTGCTTTGAACGGGAAGTTTATCTGCCTGCGGGAAAATGGCAGCTGACCTCGACGGGAGAACTGTTTGACGGCGGTCGTACCGTTACGGCAGCCGCTCCTCTGGAGTATATGCCGGTATTTCGTCGCCTATAAGGCGGCGAATTGCCGGTGCAGGTTTGCATAAGGAATTATTTAATGCGAAAGTATTGACAGAGGGGTAGAATACACTATAATTTAATTGAACAATCAATTAAAGGAGAACCACATTGCGAACCATTAACGAAGAAGAAAAAATCGCGAAAAAGAATGAAATTATGGAAAAATGTTTCGAGTGCTATGCGGAATATGGTCTTGGAACCGTAGGAATCAAGACACTTGCGGAGGCATGCGGAGTATCCTCCGGAACGCTGTATTTTTATTTTAAGGACCTGGATGATTTGATTATACAGTCCACCGCATATTGCATGCAGAAGGTGGAAGACGATTTTATGCGAAAAGCGCCTGGCGATGTGCGGGAAATAGAGCGTTTTATTGAGGAAATACCTTACTGGACGGCGGAGAAACACGGGAAAAAATATCGTTTGATGTATCAGGTGTATACGCATCCGAAATATCGCGAATACGGGAAGGAATTTTTTACCGGAGTGAATCAGCGTTATACGGAATACGCAAAATTTCTGGAGACCGGAATAGGAATACCGTATCAGAAAATTACCGCACTGATATTTACCTTTGTTCGTGCCTGTGTTCATTATGCGCTGTTTGAGGACGAGTATTATCTGAAATGTCAGATTAATGCATTGAAGGACAGTATTGATTTTTGTTTGCGGCAAACAGGCACCGAAATTGAAAACAGCTGAAACAGAGTAAAAGAAGTAACCGGATGTTTACAGTATACGGATGATAAAACGGAGGAGAATACATTGAAAAAGAGCATTAACGTAAAACGGATTCTTTTCTGTGTATTGATTGTGGTACCTGTTCTGGTGTTGGGAATGGTGACTATATCGAAAGCGGATACCGCTGATGAGGATGATCTTTATTATTACCAGTTTAACCAGGGATTTCTCTTCGAACAGCCTATGAACGGTGATAATACCGAAGCGGCGATGTCATTGGGAGAGTATTTGGAAAGAGTAACCAACTCAAATACAGAATGGTTTATTTTGTCTGATTTGGCGGAAAATTATTTTGTACTTTCGGATGGAACCGTACAAAACACGGCAGGACCTGCCGAAACGGCATTAAAAGCATTTCGGACAAAGTATGCAGGATATGATATCAAGAAAAAATTACACTTTTTAATTGCGGGATTTCCAAACAGTCCGGAACATATGAAGGCCAGCGCAATTCATTTTGAACATTACGGGAATGATTATGTATATATTTATTTTCTGATTAAACAAAGCGCATATACCTCTAAAAAGATGTATTTACATATTAAAGACGGAAAACTGGAACTCGATCCGGTTAATAAAACCGTATGGTGGGCCGGGCAATTACCGAACTCACGTAATTTTAGAATTACCGATTCAACGGGGAAATATCGTTTGGTTGTTACGGAGAATGGCCTTAAGGTTGTCGGAGTCGATGATACATCATATGATTCTGCGGTAGAGTTACAGAATTACGATTTACAGGCGCAAACGAAGTATATATGCTATCATACGGATGGAAAGAATGTTTATGAGCAATATAATGAAGACAGACGCAATGAGGATTTAAATGGGATTGATGTTGCCGGTTGGTCGGAAGGCAAGATCAATAAATCGCCCGCCGAGTATATTTTTGCAATAGAAACGGCCCAAAATTATATTCCCGATGTTCCGTATATGGATACGCTATTAGGAGAACTGTCCGATTACAGATGTATTCATTTGTATCCGATTTACAAGAGAGTACTTCATTTTCAAATAGTTGACGAGCAGGGAAACCCGGTAGAGGAAGACGGCATAATAAGAAAGTATTGCCCGTCGAGCGGGGGTTATGTCATCGACTTCGATGACGGTCTGGTTATGGAGAGTAACTGTTGGGCTGCCTTTGAGATGCCCTCTACTAACCGGGCGGGAGGAATGATTTATACCGTTACGGATGCCATGTTCTGTACGGATGATAGTTATTCCGAGAAGGATACCTCGTTGGATTCCGACAAATACAAGCTGATAATAGGGGATAACGGAAAATGGCTTCTCATGAATCGAATAACCGATGAATCCGATGCCTATCTGAAGATTGTAGTGAAGAAAGAACCGGCTGACGTTTCCTATTACGGAAATGCAAATGCATTTTCCAAACCGGCCGATGAATTCGGAGATCCGTCTCACAAAGAGCTTACGGCGTACGGAACCGCAGGCATTTTTCTGATGTCGGAAGGACCGATTATTATTCCGGAATTCGGTGACTATGATTACGCGGAATACGAATATATAACTTACTGGTATATGAAGACCGAAAATGATATTTCCGTGATTGCTTACGGAGAAACCGGAGAATGGCAATATGCGGTACTTCCGGATGTTGCGTTTCAGACAGATGTCGATGTCTGGGCTGTTTTGCGAAGAACAAATGTTGCAACAAAAAAATACGGTGAGATTGAGTCGGACCATTTGACAATCACAATTCGGCCGTTTGAAGTTAAAGTTATGGATGCGAATTTGAGTTCGGCGATTCCGTATGACAATCTGTATGTTGCAACACCGAAAAATTTCAAATGCAGTGTCAGCATAAACGGGGGAGAGGAACAGGAACTGAATTCCTCAAATGCCTGTACGTATGACCCTCCCGAGGGCGGAATCGCAATTACGCTAAATAATATATACGGATTTAAACTCAAAGTGACCGAAAACGGAACCTATAAGTTTACGGTCAGAGAATCCGATTATCTCGGACCGTGTAAATCGGTTACAATAACCTATAAAAATTTAATCAGCGAATACGATATTTCCATTGCGACGGATGATGTGTATTCCGGCAGATGTACGGAGGATAAAATTCTCATAGTACCCGGAGATTGTTCGCCTGTACAGCCTTATATCAAGCTTCTCAAAGGCTGTTATGTCAATGTCAACGATACCGATTGGGCCGATATCGGAGATGCGATTTCGCTGTTCGTTACGGATAATTCGGAGGAGAGTGTTACAATCGGTTCGGAGAACGGTCCTCAAATCGGATATTCCTATACGATAACCGAGAACGGAAGTTATCAGTTTAAGTTCGTTACTGCGGGAGGCAGTGAACTGTTTTCCGATGTGCTGGAATATACTGACATTTATCATCCGGTGAATGTGGTGTTTGACATGAACGGTCACGGTACTGCACCCGCCTCCCAGACAATTGACGAGGGCGATACGGCAATCGAACCTGACGATGACCCGACCGAGGAGGGCTGGTCCTTTGGCGGCTGGTTTGAGGATGCCGACTGTGAAACGGAATTTGATTTTGAAACGGAAATTATCGAAGATACGACGATTTTTGCAAAATGGACGAAGAACCCGGTAACATATACGATGATTTCCGGTGCGGACAGTGAATGGACCAAGGGAAGTACAACGGGACTGGTATTTGTCTCCGATGCGTTATTTAACGTGTTTGACAGTGTTAAGGTAGATGATGACACACTTTTGATTACGTATTACAGTGCCGAGAGCGGCTCTACCCGAATCCGGCTTTTACCGACTTATCTGGAAACACTCGGAATCGGTGAACATGTTATCGGAATCATATCTGAGGACGGCAGTGCCTGGGCACGTTTTATCGTAAAAGCGGCGGTTGTGCCGCCGGTGCCGGAAGAATATACGGTTTCCTTTAATATGAACGGTCATGGTACGGCACCTGCTTCGCAGACGGTTGAAGAAGGCAGTACGGCAACCAAACCGACCGCAAATCCGACTGCAGCCGGGTGGAGCTTTGCCGGTTGGTTTGCCGATGCACTCTGCGAAACGGTTTTTGATTTTAATACGGAAATTACTAAAGATACAACAATTTTTGCAAAATGGACACAGAATTCCGGAACACCTGCGGGCGGGGTAACACCGACAGGAACGGTACCGCCGACAGGAGAACCGACGCCGACGGGAACGGTGCCGCCGACAGGAGAACCGACGCCGACGGGAACGGTACCGCCGACAGGAGAACCGACGCCGACGGGAACGGTACCGCCGACAGGAGAACCGAC
>JAZLJJ010000051.1:0-8416 GCA_045597325.1 Lachnospiraceae bacterium | reverse complement strand
AGAAGGCTGTTTGGAATAATACTTACCGACAATGGTGGAGAGTTCAAGAAGGTTGACCAACTGGAATTGAATGATGATTACGAATACAGAACAAGGATTTTTTACTGTGATCCAATGGCATCCTGGCAGAAGCCACACATTGAAAAGAACCACGAATATATACGCTACGTAATTCCTCAGGGAGTAAGCTTTAATGCCTATACAGAAGAAGATATGACACTTCTTATGAATCATATCAATTCAACGCGTAGGACGAGCCTGAAAGGCAAGGCACCATATGAACTGGTATCAGAAGATGATGAAGATATGCAGGCGTTATGGAAACTACTGAAAATGGACCTCATCCCGCCAGATGAAGTCCATTTGAAGCCAGACTTATTCGTAATAAATAAGTAAGATAGATTTTTAATGCAGATAGTAATCGATTTGTCAATAGAGGTTAAAAAGACGGGTCGTGTTTACTTTTGCACAAGCAGTACCGAGTCGTCTGTTTGCTATGCCAAAAAGAATAACCATTGCATTTGGAATGCTTTGATTATAACACTTTTTTTTAAAAGGTGATACCTAAATTTGGTCTCCAGAAGGCTCATAAATCGATTTTATGTTATTAGGCGATGTTTCAGTAGGGTATTAGTTTTTCATTCAAGGCAAATGTACCAAACCGAGGGAAACATTTTCGGCAGTATGGCAAAGATATGCGGTTGTTCCGGTGGAGCGCGGGAGCGTATGGTCAAAATGCGATATTGCATTTTGGTCAGACTGCGAATGGATTTCCGACGGTTATATGGTACAATAGAGTTGCATGCGAAAGGAAACGGAAGATTTCCGTTAACTTTATGTTGACAACAGAACGAAAAGAGTATAATATAAAAACAGAACAAATGTTCGGAAAGGCGGAATTACCGAGATGGCTAGTGAAGAGAAGTTAAAAGCATTGGAATCGGCATTGTCTGAGATTAAGAAAGCATATGGACAGGGGGCTGTTATGAAGCTGGGAGACAGCGGAACGGCCATGAACGTGGAGGCGGTATCGACCGGTTCCATGAGTCTTGATATAGCATTGGGAATCGGAGGATTTCCGAAGGGACGTGTGATTGAGATCTACGGACCGGAATCCAGCGGTAAGACAACGGTTGCGTTACATGCGGTTGCCGAAGTACAGAAGAGAGGCGGTATCGCCGGATTTATCGATGCAGAACATGCGTTAGACCCTGTATATGCGGCAGGAATCGGTGTCGATGTGGATAATCTTTACATTTCGCAGCCGGATAACGGAGAACAGGCACTGGAAATTGCGGAGACACTGGTACGTTCCGGTGCGGTGGATATCGTGATTATCGACTCGGTTGCAGCTTTGGTTCCGAAGGCGGAAATCGACGGTGATATGGGAGATTCCCACGTTGGACAGCAGGCGAGACTGATGTCACAGGCGCTTCGTAAGATGACCCCGATTATCAGCCATACGAACTGTATCGTGATTTTTATCAATCAGCTGCGTGAGAAAATCGGTGTTATGTTCGGAAATCCGGAGACTACGACAGGCGGTCGTGCATTGAAATTCTATTCTTCGGTACGTCTGGATGTACGTCGTATTGAATCGCTGAAAGTCGGTGGGGATGTTGTCGGCAACAGAACCCGTGTTAAGGTTGTAAAGAATAAAGTTGCGCCTCCGTTTAAGGAAGCGGAGTTTGATATTGTATTCGGTCAGGGAATTTCCAAAGAGGGTGATGTTCTGGATTTGGCATGCGAACACGGCATTGTCAATAAGAGCGGTGCATGGTTTGCGTATTTGGGCGAGAAGATCGGACAGGGACGCGAGAATGCAAAGCAGTATTTGCGTGAGAACCCGGATGTTATGGAAGAAATTGCCGCCAAGATTCGTGAAACGGTACTGGAGAAAACGGACGAGCAATAAGCCGGACGATGAATTTACCGGGGACGCAGAACCGGGACAGCAATAAGTCGGACGACGAATTTGCCGGGGACGCAGAACCGGAATAGGAATAAGCCAAAAAAGGAATCAATCGGAAAGTATGATTATTACAGATATTGTCCCGAAAGGAAAACGGCAATCGGTGATTTGGATTGACGGTCAGCCGGCGGGATTCCTGGATAACCGAGATATTACGTTTTATAATCTTCGACAGGACGAGGAACTGGATTCTGTGATATGGGAGAAGCTTGAGAAAGAACTCATTCTTCCGAGAGGCAAACAGAAAGCAATCGAACTGTTGGAATTCCAGGACAGAACAACGAAGGAATTGCATGATAAGTTGACTGTTACCGGATATACGGAACAACAGACGTGGGAGATTCTTGCATACGTAGTATCGTTGCATTATATCGATGAACAAAGATATGCGGAAAGCTATATGAGATCTCACGGAAGCAACAAGAGTCGTCGCGAGATGCAGCAGGTATTGCGGATGAAAGGTGTTCCGGAGGAACTGATTGAAGCGGCATATGAGAATTATTGTGCGGATTGCCGTGAAGAATTACGATATCACAACATTCTGGCCGGGAATGAAGATGATGAGAATGCGGAATATGAAGATCCGGAACAGGCAGCGATAAGAAAACAGATTCAAAAGAAATTTCCGGACGGTGAAATTCCGTTTTCGAAAGCAGAAAAATTATATGCATCGTTATTGCGAAAAGGTTTTTTGTACGAGGAGATTCGTTCTGTTATGAACGAATATCATATAATCGATGAAGAACAGTAAATGAGAGCGGTTGCCGAGTTTCGGCAGCCGCTTTTTGCAGTTCGGAGAGCGTGCGAAGATAATACCGTAGGAATCGAAAGTTTGTGTTGCATTTTAGGTGGGGGTACTATATAATGATATTTGGTGCAATTTGGTTTGCCAAAAATAACCAAAGATATCTGGAAGTCTGACAAAGGTGACAGGAAGTGCTCCGAACGGTTGGCTCGGGCATCCGGTAACGGCTTTGACAGACGGACAGTTACAATTATATCTAATGGAGGGCTGAACATGAGTAGTACAGCAAAATTGTCTGCAAGGGAACGAATTGAGACCTTGCTGGACGACAACAGTTTTGTTGAAATCGGTGCACTTGTGACCAAGCGCAGCACAGATTTCAATATGCAGCAGACAGATGCTCCCGGTGACGGTGTTATTACCGGCTACGGCGTAATTGACGGACGTCTTGTTTACGTTTACAGTCAGGATGCTGCTGTTTTGAACGGTACCCTTGGAGAGATGCATGCAAAGAAAATTGCAAACATTTATCGTCTTGCAATGAAGACCGGAGCTCCGGTAATCGGTCTTGTTGACTGTGCTGGTATGCGTCTTCAGGAAGGTTCCGATGCATTGGCAGGCTTTGGCCGTCTGTACAAGACAATGGCTATGGCATCCGGTGTCATTCCTCAGATTACCGCCATTTTCGGTAATTGCGGCGGCGGACTTGCAGTACTTGCTGCCATGAGTGATTTTGTTGTAATGGAAGAGAAGAATGCGAAGCTCTTCGTCAATGCTCCGAATGCCGTTTCCGGCAATAACGAGAGCAAGAAGGATACCGCTGCGGCTAACTATATGGCTGCTACCGGTGTTGTTGATATGGTAAATGAGACCGAGGAGGATGTTCTCGGAGATGTACGTGATCTTGTTTCCGTATTGCCTTCCAACAATGAAGATGATGATGAGATTATGTGCGAAGATGATTTGAATCGTGCCATGAACGATTTCGCATCAGAAATCGCAGATCCGGCAGTCGCTCTTCGCGACCTTTCCGATTCCGCTGTTTTCGTGGAAATCAAGCCGGATTATGCACCGGAAATGGTAACCGGATTTATCAAGTTGAACGGTGTTACCGTCGGTGTTATTGCTAACCGTTCCGTAAAATTCGATGCAGAGGGCAAGAAGGTTGCTTCTTATGAAAACGTTCTGACAACGGCCGGATGCTACAAGGCAGAGGCTCTTGTAAAGTTCTGTGATGCGTTCGGTATTTCGGTACTGACTCTGACCAATGTAACCGGATATTCCGGAAAAGAATCGGAGAATAAGTCCATTTCCATCGCTGCAGGCAAATTGTCCTACGCATTGGCAAGTGCCACGGTTCCGAAGATTAATGTCGTAACCGGTAAGGCATACGGCAGCGCTTATATTGCAATGAACTCCAAATCCCTCGGTGCGGATCTTGAATTTGCATTGGAAGGAACGGAAATCGGTGCAATGGATGCCGGTTTGGCAGCACAGATTGTATATGCCGATGAAATTGCGGCAGCTGCTGATAAGAGTGCTGCAATGAAGGATAAGGAAGCACTGTATCGTTATACCTACAACACCTGCGAAAGTGCTGCAAAGCGCGGTTACGTAGATGCAATTATCGCTGCTGACGAAATTCGTGCACAGGTTATTTACGCATTTGAAATGCTTTGCACAAAGCGGGAACTTCGTCCGTCCAAAAAGCACGGTACGGTTTAATCAAGGAGGTACGCTATGACGGGATTACTGTTCGCGGTTTCCGGTGCTGTAATTAAACGAGCATTGGAAAATACCGCCATGGGTATTCTGATCGTATTTTGCATGCTTCTGCTGATCAGTTATGTTATTGATTTGCTGAAGCTTGTCAATAAATTCGGCGCTTCCGAAAAGAAGACGGAAACGGTTGCTCCGGCTCCGGTTCCCGTAGAACCGGATACCACGGATGATACCGAATTGGTAGCGGTTATCACCGCAGCGATCTATGAATACGAGAAGGCATTGGGAAATGACGTTCAGCCCGGTGGTTTGGTTGTTCGTTCCATTCGCAAAATCAATAAATCAAAATGGCAGAAGGCCTGAATCAGGAGGATATTATGAAGAACTATACAATTACGGTAAATGGCAATGTATATGAAGTCAGTGTAGAAGAGAATGGTGCTGACGGTGTCGTTGCAGCTCCTGCTGCAGCTCCGAAGGCAGCAGCTCCGAAGGCTGCAGCAAAGGCTGCACCCACAGGCGCTCAGGGCGCAGTTAAGGTTAACGCTCCGATGCCCGGTAAGATTTTGAAGGTTGTTGCAGCAGCCGGTGCAGCTGTTAAGAAGGGGGATGTTATCGTTGTTCTGGAAGCAATGAAGATGGAAAACGATATTGTTGCTCCGCAGGACGGTACTGTAGCAAGCGTCAATGTTACGGTTGGACAGAATGTTGAATCCGGTGAAGTTCTTGCAACAATGAACTAATCTGAAGAACAGGTTACGGTTTAGGTTGTTACATTATTTATCGGAGGTTAACGTATATGGATTATATTTTGGATACATTGGGAAACCTGGCGAAGGCAACCGCATTTGCATCCCTTTCCTGGGGCAATCTGCTGATGGTTGGTGTCGCACTGTTTTTCATGTATTTGGCAATTAAGAAAGATTATGAACCTCTGCTGCTCGTGCCGATTTCCTTCGGTATGCTGTTGGTAAATCTGTATCCGTCTATTATGGCGGAACCGATTGATCACATATACACGTTCTATGATAAGGACGGTACAAAGATTGCATCGGTCAATTCCAATGACGAGGTTGAATTCTTTCAGTATGATGAAGACAAATTAACGTACTATATGTTAGATGTGGAAGAATATAGCATAGTCGTTAGTTACGGTATGGCAGAGTCCGAGATGGACGCAACTCAAAAAGCGGATGTCAGCAAGAAGAATCTGTCCGACGAAGAATTGTTTGAAAGAAAAATCATTAACATTTATATGGACAGTGACCAAGAAGTGATTCTTGAGTACCAAAAGTATGAGGGTAAAGTATCTGATTTTTATTGCAAAGACAGTGTAAAGACGGAAGATACGAAGCAGGCAGGCGGTTTGTTGTTCTATTTCTTCCAGTTGGATGAATGGGCAATTCTTCCGTGCCTCATCTTCATGGGCGTCGGTGCAATGACTGACTTTGGTCCGTTGATTGCAAATCCGAGAAGCTTCCTGCTCGGTGCAGCAGCACAGCTCGGTATTTTCTGCGCTTATCTGATGGCAATATTTATGGGATTCCCCGACAAGGCGGCAGCAGCCATTTCCATTATCGGTGGTGCTGACGGTCCGACGTCGATTTTCCTGGCCGGTAAACTCGGACAGACGAAGTACATGGGTGCCATTGCGGTTGCCGCATACTCCTACATGTCCCTTGTTCCGATTATCCAGCCGCCTATTATGAAGCTCTTTACGACGGAAGCGGAACGTAAGATTAAGATGGAACAGCTTCGTCCGGTTTCCAAGCTGGAGAAGATTCTCTTCCCGATTATCGTAACGCTCGTTGTAGTTGCTGTTCTTCCCGATACCGCACCGCTTGTAGGCTGCCTGATGCTCGGTAACCTGTTCCGCGAGTCCGGTGTTGTACGTCAGTTGCAGGAGACTGCTTCCAATGCAATGATGTATATCGTTGTTATCGTTTTGGGAACCTCTGTCGGTGCAACCACCAGTGCGGAAGCATTCCTGAAGTTTGATACCCTGAAGATTGTTGCACTTGGTCTGATTGCATTTGCAGTCGGTACGGCCGGCGGTGTTCTGTTCGGCAAGATTATGTGCAAGGCAACACACGGTAAGGTAAATCCGTTGATCGGTTCAGCCGGTGTTTCTGCGGTTCCGATGGCTGCCCGTGTTTCTCAGAAGGTTGGTTCCGAGGCAGACCCGACGAACTTCCTGCTGATGCATGCGATGGGTCCGAACGTAGCAGGTGTTATCGGTACAGCCGTTGTTGCCGGTGTTTTCATGGCAGTATTCGGAGTCTAATGAATTATCACGTCGGGGCCCGTTTGGGCGGGCTCCGGCAATAAGATCGAAGGATCAAATAAATGCATCGTAAAGATGCCGAATGGAGGAAATTTATGGCAGAACAGGTTAAAAAACCGTTGAAGATTACAGAGACGATTCTGCGTGACGCTCATCAGTCTCTGATTGCAACCAGAATGCCTACGGAACTGATGCTCCCGATTATTGAGAAAATGGATAAGGTCGGATATCATTCCGTTGAGTGCTGGGGTGGTGCAACATTTGATGCTTGTCTTCGGTTCCTGAAGGAAGATCCGTGGGATCGTCTTCGTAAGCTGAGAGACGGCTTCAAGAATACAAAACTGCAGATGCTGTTCCGTGGACAGAACATTCTCGGATACAATCATTATGCAGATGATGTTGTAGAGTACTTCGTACAGAAATCCGTCGGTAACGGTATGGATATCATCCGTATTTTCGACTGTTTGAACGACCTTCGTAACCTTGAGACAGCAGTCAAGGCAACCAAGAAGGAAGGCGGTCACGCACAGATCGCATTGTCTTATACATTGGGCGATGCATACACCCTGGAATATTGGGAAAAGACCGCAAAGAGAATTGAAGAAATGGGAGCCGATTCCATTTGTATTAAGGATATGGCAGGCCTTTTGGTTCCGTATCAGGCAACCGAGCTTGTTACCGCTCTGAAGAACGGTAGCAGCCTTCCGATTCAGCTGCATACTCATTACACCTCCGGTGTTGCTTCCATGACCTACATGAAGGCTGTTGAAGCAGGCTGCGATGTCATTGACTGTGCAATGTCTCCTTTGGCACTCGGTACCAGCCAGCCGGCAACCGAAGTTATGGTTGAAACCTTTAAGGGAACACCGTACGACACCGGTTTGGATCAGACGCTGTTGTCCGAAATCGCAGAGCATTTCCGCCCTTATCGTGAGGAGTGCCTGAAGAGCGGTCTGTTGAACCCGAAGGTTCTCGGCGTTAATATTAACACACTTCGTTATCAGGTTCCCGGCGGTATGCTCAGTAACCTGGTTTCCCAGTTGAAGGAAGCCGGTGCCGAGGATAAGTTCGAGGCTGTTTTGGAGGAAGTTCCGAGAGTACGTAAGGACTTCGGTGAACCTCCGTTGGTTACCCCGTCCTCTCAGATTGTCGGTACTCAGGCTGTATTGAATGTATTGCAGGGTGAGCGCTACAAGATGGTTACGAAGGAATCCAAGAAGATTCTGTCCGGTGAATTCGGTCAGACCATTAAGCCCTTCAATAAGGAAGTTCAGAAGAAGTGTATCGGTGATGTTACACCGATTACCTGCAGACCTGCAGATTTGATTGCACCTCAGCTTCCGAAGTTCCGTGAAGAGTGCAAGCAGTGGGTAAAGCAGGAAGAGGATGTTCTGTCCTATGCACTGTTCCCGCAGGTTGCTACGGAATTCTTCAAATACCGTCAGGCACAGGAAACTAAGGTTGATGTAACCAAGGCAGATGCCGCGACAAAGTCATACCCGGTATAACAGAATGAAACCGGCCACCTCAAAGGGAAACTGATGAGGTGGCCTTTTTTATCTCATAGGATTAGGGTGTCAAAAGGTCATTACCCATTGATATAAATTGTACCTTGAAAACTTAACACGATGAACAAATACATGGGAATTTATGGTAAACTATAAGTATAAAATTTTGAGGTGATTCCTATGTC
>JAZLJJ010000050.1:0-36507 GCA_045597325.1 Lachnospiraceae bacterium | reverse complement strand
GCTTATCATAGACGGCATATTTACCGGTGTCGGAAGTGTCGTAAGCTTTGTTCCGATCATCGTAACATTGTTTTTCTTTCTTTCGATTCTGGAAGACAGCGGATATATGGCACGGGTGGCCTTTGTAATGGATAAGCTGCTTCGTAAAATCGGTCTTTCCGGTCGAAGCATTGTACCGATGCTGATCGGGTTCGGATGCACGGTACCCGGTGTCATGGCATCCCGCACGCTGCCGAGTGAACGGGACCGTAAAATGACAATTTTGCTGACTCCGTTTATGAGCTGTACGGCGAAGCTTCCGATATACGGATTTATTACGCAGGCATTTTTCTCGAAATACAGCGGACTGATTATGGTGGGGCTGTATGTACTCGGAATTCTGACCGGTTTGTCGGTGGCACTGATTACCAAGAATACGGTATTTCGCGGAGAAGCGGTACCGTTTGTTATGGAACTGCCGAACTACCGATTGCCCGGAATCAAAAATGTAGCGATGCTTTTGTGGGATAAGGCAAAGGATTTCCTGCAGAGAGCGTTTACCGTCATTTTCTTTGCCTGCATCATTGTATGGTTCCTGCAGTCCTTTGATCTGAAACTGACGCTGGTAAAGGAATCCGAAGACAGCATTCTGGCCGTACTGGCAGGGTGGATTGCACCGGTGTTCCGGCTGCAGGGCTTTGACGAGTGGAGAATTGTAACGGCATTGATCACCGGTGTGATTGCCAAAGAGAGTGTCGTTTCTTCTATGAAAATACTGTTTGGCGGAACGGCCGGTGTGATTTCCGCAATCAGCCCGGTAACGGCAATGTCATTGCTGGCCTTCAGCCTCCTGTACACTCCGTGTATTGCAGCCATTGCGTCCGTGCGTCGCGAACTGGGACGAAAATGGGCCGCGCTGATCGCAGCAGAGCAGTGCGTCATCGCCTGGATTGTGTCGGCACTGGTTACCGGCATCGGAACGTTTTTGTGATTGCATGCAAAATGGGAAATGACACCACAGCCGATTCGAACGGCGGTGATGCGGCTTCCGAACGTGCTGTCGGATGAACGAAAATGATGACGGAACGGGACAGACCGGCACCGGAGTGGAATACAATCCCACAAAAACAACAAATCGTATAAAAATCAATTGGAAAGCCGGAAACGGTTAAAACAAAAAATATAAGCATTTTTTGCATTTTTTCGAACATATGTTTGAAATTGCAAAAAATGCTTTATTTTTTTGGAAAAAAAGTAAAAAAAAATCGAAAAAAACTCAAAAAGATTATAAATCCTGTATTGCTTTTTAAAAAAAAGTGCTTTATAATTCAAACAGTGGTTCGAAAATCCACGAAAACCCATCATTTTACCATTAAAGGGTGGAGAAGGGAGAATGTATGTCGGCAAGATTCAACGGAAAACATATTCACGGCGTTGATGCCAAGGGCAGAATTATCGTTCCCGTTAAGTTTCGAGAGAAGCTTGGTGAACGTTTTATTGTCACGCTCGGCGCAGATAATTGTTTGAGTCTGTATCCGTTGGATGAATGGGACAAACTTCTCGATAAACTGGATCAAAATCTTCCCGGAACCGATGAAGGACGGTATTTGTTGACATATTTGTCCGGAAATGCGGAAGAAGTTGAGATGGATAAGCAGGGACGTGTTCTGATTCCGCAGGAACTTCGGGATCGGGTTGGCATTACCAAAGATATTATCTCGGTCGGTACCCTGGAAAAGGTTAAGGTATTTTCCATGGAGGCCTGGGAGGAATACAACAAGAAGCAGATGTCGCTTGAAGATGTTGCAAAAGCCGCAGCAAGCTTTGGCATTCGCCTGTAAGCAAAACGGAGGACATACATGGCAGAATTTAAGCATGTTTCCGTATTGCTTCAGGAAACGATTGACGGACTTCGGGTACGGAAGGACGGTATTTACGTAGACGGAACCCTGGGTGGCGGCGGACATTCGTATCAGGTGGCAAAACAGCTGACAACGGGACGCCTGATCGGAATTGACCAGGATGCCGATGCAATACGGGCGGCAGGAGAACGGTTACATGATTTTTCAAATGCAGTGACCATCGTTCGAAGCAATTACGAAGATATAAAGACCGTGCTGGATGATTTACAGATACCGTTGGTGGACGGAATCATGCTGGATTTGGGGGTTTCTTCCTATCAGCTGGATACCGCCGAACGGGGATTTTCTTATATGGAAGACGCACCTCTCGATATGCGAATGGACGACCGAATGGAACGGTCGGCGGCTGATATCGTAAATGAGTATTCCGAATCGGAGCTGTGTCGGATAATACAGAACTACGGCGAAGATAATTTCGCAAGAAATATAGCAAAACATATTGTAGCAAGAAGACAGGAAAAGCCGATTGAAACCACACTGGAACTTGTGGATGTCATCAAAGCGGCAATTCCCGCAAAAGTACGAATGACCGGAGGACATCCGGCAAAGAAAACATTTCAGGCAATTCGAATCGAATTAAACCGTGAACTGATTGTTCTGGAAAACTCCATCGATACGATGATACGACGGTTGAAACCGGGCGGACGCATTTGCATTATCACGTTTCATTCTTTGGAGGATCGAATTGTAAAACAGAGATTCCGGCTTCATGAAGCACCCTGCACGTGCCCTCCGGAATTTCCGGTATGTATGTGTGGGAGACAGTCACTCGGAACGGTGATTACGAAAAAACCGATTTTGCCGAGTGAAGAGGAACAGAAAACGAATTCCAGATCGAAGAGCGCAAAGCTCCGAATTTTCGAACGAAACGGAAATGAGGCGAACTGGTAAGCAGCAGAACGGCAACGCGAAAGCGTCAGACCGAAACGGAGAATTTATATGGAAACAGACAGAACATCAAGAAAGGCTTACAATCATACGCAGGGATATGTAACGGATAATTTGGCCAGACAGGTTGCGGAACCGCTGGAGCGTCCGGAAGTCGTCACAAAACCGAGACCGTCGGTCCGCCCGCAAAGCGAGCCGTTAATCGGAATTCGGAAGCGCATGTCATTTATCAATTTTGCCGTCGCAATTGCGGGAGTCCTCATGGTTGCATATCTGTTTTACGGATACGTAAAAGTGAGAGCACAGATTACGGAAATTGACAAAGAGATAATCACCCTGAACAACGAATACGCAAATATGTACCGTACCAACGACGAGCGGGAAGAACAGATTGCCGATTCCGTCGATTTGAATCACGTTTACGAAGTTGCGGTAGGACAGTACGGAATGGTTTTTCCGAATAACAACGAAATTATTCATTTCACATACAAAAATGACGGGTACGTAAGACAGTACATGTCCGCGGAACCGAAAGAAGAAACGGCAGACAGCCGGGTGGATGATTTTTTGGGTAAATTATTTCGATAGTACAGACGGGGAGCAAGGCATTGGTGTTGCTCCTTTCGTTGTGCTCGGACGAATGGGAGAGGAACTATGAGAAACAGAAAAAACGCAAGCTTACGAACCGTTTATTCCAACGAACTGATGCAGAAGCGGTTTCTTGTGATTGCCGGTGTAATCGTGGCAATCATGTTTTTTCTGGTCGGACGGATAGCTTATTGGCAGAGTACCAAAGGAGAAGCGTATGAAAATGCGATTCTGACGCAGGGATATAACTCCACGCTCGGTTCGGTAATTCCGTATCAGCGGGGAACCATAACGGATCGGAAGGGAATCGAACTTGCCGTCAGCAAGAAAACCTATAATGTCATTTTGGATCCTGCCGTTATCAAATCGAGCAAGAAGTACAAGCAATACACGCTGGAAGCCCTGAAAAAGGCATTTGGCACGACCGATGAAGAGTTTGACAAGGCATTGGCGCAGGTGAACAGTAATTATTATGTATTGTACCGAAAGGTTCCTTACGAGCAGATTGCCGTGTTCAAGGAACTTCAGGTAAATACCGAAACCGAAGACCATAAATTTATTAAGGGTGTCTGGTTTGAAACCGAATATGAACGGACATATCCGTACAATTCGCTGGCCTCCAACGTAATCGGATTTACGAATGACGGAAATGTCGGCTGTAACGGTATCGAACAGCAGTACGACCGGTACCTGAACGGAACGGACGGCCGCGTTGCGGGATATTACGATTCTGAACTGAATCTGATTACCAAGACATGGGAGGCAACCCCGGGAGATACGGTTGTTTCCACACTGGACGTATACGTACAGAAGATTATCGAAGAGAAAATCGAAGAATTTAAACAGGATTATTCCATTCAGAATATCGGCGTTGTCGTGATGGACCCGAACAACGGAGAAATCCTCGGAATGGCATCCAACAGCGGATATGATTTGAATAATCCGAGAGAGCTTCCGGACATTTTCGATGAAGACGGAAATGTCATTGAAAGAACAAAGGCGCAGGCAATTGCCGATTTGAACCGGGCCTGGAGAAATTTCTGCGTCAATGATACGTATGAACCCGGATCGACATTCAAATGCCTGACGGTTGCGGCAGCTCTGGAGGAAAATCTGGTAAAGACGGATGATACGTTCTACTGCGGCGGTTCGGTTATGTTTGACGGATTGAAGAGTCCGATTCACTGTAACAACAAGAGCGGCCACGGAACGATTACACTGACGGAATCGCTGATGAAATCATGCAATATGGCATTGATTGATATCGCCAAAAAGGAAGAGCGGACACTGTTCCATTATTATCAGACTCATTTCGGCCTCGGCAGCAAGACGGGAATCGACCTTCCCGGTGAGGCGGCCGGCATTTTGCTTGATGAGACGAATCTGAACGAAATCGAGCTGGCAACCTCCAGCTTCGGACAGGGCTTTAATGTTACGATGGTTCAGATGTGTGCGGCATATTCGTCCATTGTCAACGGCGGATATTACTATCAGCCGCATGTGGTAAGCCGGATTACCAATTCCGAAGGCGCCGTAGTATACGATGCCACCAATCTTCTGGTTAAGAAAACCGTTTGTGCGGAAACTTCAGACTTCATGAGAGAAGCAACGTACATGACGGTAAAAGCCGGTACGGCAACACCTGCAAAGGTGGAAGGATATTTGGTCGGCGGCAAGACCGGAACGGCGCAGAAGCTTCCCCGTGCCGATAAGAAATATGTAGTTTCCTTTATCGGAAGTGTTCCGGCAAATGATCCCAAGGTTGTAATTTACGTTGTCATCGATGATATTGATGATGCCAAATTATATAATTCCAGTCGTCCGGCAACGGAACTGACCAGCAAAATTTTGAAAGACATTCTTCCGTATCTCGGCATTTATCCGAGCGGAGAAATCGATTACGGTGTGGAATATACCGGATTGATTGAGGAAGATGAAATAAATGATGACAATACCGGCGAAGCGGGCGGAGCAGACGAAACGGGTGAAACGAAAACCGAAACATCCGAAAAGAATGACACCAAAAAGTCGGAAAGTAACTAGAAAAGAGGACATCAGCATGGAGTGGAATCAGACCGAAATTCTGGTAATCGGAGCAGGAAAAAGCGGACTTGCGGCATGCAATCTGCTGAGCACGGAACCGGTGCATGTCACGTTGTTCGACTCAGACGGAGCGAAATCGGAGAGTGAACTGCGGGAGCGTCTGACACCGGATTTTACCGGTGATATCGTGCTGGGAGAATGCCCTCGGGAATTGACGGAGAAGACAGAACTGGTGATTATCAGCCCCGGAGTACCGACGGATTTGCCGATGGTGGAAGCACTTAAGCAGCGCGGCGTTCCGATTTGGGGTGAGGTGGAACTGGCCTATCGTTTCAGCAAAGGGAAACTGGTTGCCATTACCGGAACAAACGGAAAGACAACGACAACGGCTCTGACCGGAGAAATCATGAGACAGGCATTTGTCAACGTATCGGTTGTCGGCAATATCGGAACTCCTTATACCGAACATGCCAAAACGACAACGGAGGACGGCGTTACGGTAGCGGAAATGAGCAGTTTCCAGTTGGAATCCATTGAAGAATTCCATCCGAATGTATCCATGATTCTGAATATTACGCCGGACCATTTGAATCGTCATCATACGATGGAAGCATACGCGGAAGCGAAATTCAATATTGCGAGAAATCAGAACCCGAGCGAGGTCTGCGTCCTGAATTATGAGGACGAACGTCTTCGCGAAATGAGCAAGAATCTGAAGACCAAGATTTTCTGGTTCTCGAGCGGACGGATTCTGAAACGCGGTCTGTATTTGCGCGGAGATATGATTTGCTATCATGACGGAGTTACGGAAACCGAAGTTCTCGATGTCCATGAACTGAATATTATCGGAAAGCACAATTATGAAAATGCGATGGCTGCGATTGCGGCCGGAATTGCGTTGTCGGTTCCGATGGACCGGATTCGTGAGGCGCTTCGCACATTTGTCGCAGTAGAACATCGAATCGAATATACCGCAACGAGAAACGGCGTGAAATATTACGATGACTCGAAGGGAACCAATCCGGATGCCGCAATTCAGGCGGTTCGTGCAATGGACCGTCCGACGATTCTGATTGGCGGCGGATATGATAAAGGAAATACGTATGAAACCTGGATCCGGGAATTCCCGGGAAAGGTGCGAATGCTGATTCTGATGGGACAGACAGCCGATAAAATCGAAGCAACCGCAAGAGAAATGGGATTTGACTGTATTGCCCGTGCGGCGTCGATGGAAGAGGCGGTTACACTGGCCCATGCGGAAGCAAAGCCCGGAGAAGCGGTATTGCTGTCACCGTGCTGTGCAAGCTGGGGAATGTTTAAGAATTACGAAGAACGGGGAGATATATTCAAAGCACTGGTCCGTGCTCTCCCGGAATAATGACGGATGACGGCCCGAAAGGACCGGACGGAAGAGAAAGGAAACGGAACGATGGAACAGACCGGATATCAGTACACAAGTGATAAACGTAAGCGGTATTATGATTTCACGCTGCTGTTCCTGGTTATCATAATCATCAGTATCGGAGTTCTGATGATCGGTAGTATCAGTGCTTACAATGCCACAAAATACGAAGGCAATTCCATGTTTTACTTAAAGCGTCAGCTCCTTTACGCGGCACTCGGAATTGTCGGAATGATTGTTGTGTCACTGATTGATTATCATTTTTATTCCGTGGAAATCGGAAAAAAGAAATTTCCGATTTTGGTTTTCTTCGGATATCTGTTTATTCTCGGTCTGGAAGTTCTGGTAATGGTTCTCGGAAAAACGGACAGCAGTCTGAACGGTGCTACAAACGGTGCGGCCCGTTGGATTAGTATCGGAGGAATCAAAATCCAACCGGGTGAGTTCGGTAAATTGTTTATTATTATTATTTCCTCATACATTATTTGCAGAATTATTCGAAATGAAAGCAGCAGCCTTACCAATATCGGATTTATTATTGCTCAGGGTGCAATCGTGGTTGCCGCGGTGAAGGAAAGTCTGACAACCGGTATTGTTATGGCCGGTATTGTGGCAGGACTGTATTTTATCGTTTCGAAAAAGATTGCGATTTATGTGGTAGTGTTTATCGTCGGTCTGTTCAGCGTCTTTCTGTACACGTCGTCTTTGAAGGATACCAAGCCGGAAGATGCAAAATTCCGTGACCGCCGAATTATCGAATGGCAGCATTTGGAAGATGATTCCAATACGGGACAGATTAAGCAGGGATTGTACGCAATATCCACCGGCGGTCTGTTCGGAAAAGGATTCGGCAACAGTGAACAGAAGCTTGGTCATATTGCCGAAGTTCACACGGATATGATTTTCTCCTGTATCGTAGAAGAAATGGGATTAATCGGCGGAATTGCGATTCTGATTCTGTTCGGTCTGCTGATTTGGAGAATTGCGATCGTGGCAATCAACGCACCGGATTTGAACGGTATGCTGATCTGCTGCGGAGTCTGTATTCACATCGGACTTCAGGTCGTCATCAATATCGGAGTTATTACGGGAACCATCCCGTCAACCGGTGTAACCCTTCCGTTTATCAGCTACGGCGGTTCCTCGCTGCTGGTGTTGTGTGCGGAAATGGGACTGGTACTCAACGTATCCAGAAACATCGGATATCGGAAACGTCTGGCCATGAAGGAATACGGCAGCATGGTTTCCTTGACGGAATCTGCGAAAACCGAGGAACGCAAGCCGGTATTCGGATTCGGCAAGCTTCATAAGGTAAAGGACGATCACAAAAAGAAAACCCGTCCGGTACCGAAATCGGCAAAGAACAGTAAAAAGCCGGCAAAGAAGACGTCCGGGGTATCCAAACAGAGCGGAAAATCGACCGGAACAACGAAACCCGCGTCTCAAAATACCGGTACGCGTCCGGCATATCAGACACGTCCGACGACCGGTTCCTATCATATCGACGTGGAACTCGGAAAACCGAAGAAACGTCCGGAGGAGAATACGTCCGGAAAATAACGGGTCCCGTTGAGGGCAGGTCTCAAAACAGAAGAGGCGCTTCCCGAAAAGCGGTCGGAATCCGGCAAAAGCAGGGTAACACAGAAAAAGGCAGGGAACAGCATGGCAGTCATTCAAACGGAAAAGCGAAGCAGACGCTGGATTCGCCGGTGCGGAATCCTCCTGATTGTCGGCATTGCCATTGTGCTTCTTTGGAAATGGTTTGACAGGACATACCGGATTGACCGCGACAAAGATGTTACGGTTACGGTCATCGGACTGAACGAACGCTATACGGCGGAAGAGATTAAAGACCATGTGCTGTCACATTGGTATGACCGGTATTCCGTTCTGATTCGATGGATTTACAAATACCGGAAAATCGAAACAATGCCGTTTTTGCAGAAAATCGACATTGCTGTCGACGAGGATGACAAGGTGAACATTACCGTGTATGAGAAACCTCCGATTGCGTGCATTTACGATATGGGATATTATCTGTATTTTAACCGGGACGGAGAGCTGATTGCATCCCGTTCGGAAAACAGTGAATCGCTTCCCGTGGTAACCGGTTTGGAATACCGCAATCTGACGATGTACCAGCCGATTGAAACGAAGAAAACCGAGTTGTTTCCCATCGTTTTGAATCTGGTATTTCAGATGAAGAAAAATGAACTGAACATCGATGAAATTCATTTTGAAAAAGATTATTCGGTCACACTGTATTTGAATGAAAATGCATATTTCCTCGGTGCCAGAGAAGTCTACGATATTCAAATATCCATGATTGCTTCCGTGGCGGAAGAACTTCGAAAGCGAAATCAGAACATAGGACGGGATGCCCGTTACGATGTCAATATGAGCGGCGTATTTGAGCCAAATGACAAATTTCACGCGAAAGAACGGGAAGAATTGAAGGACGATTCGGAACAGGAAACACAGAATGAGGAAAATGCGGAATAAATACGCGAAAATGACGTATTTTTCCTGAAAAAAAGAAAAAATGCTTGCTATTTTCAGCATTTGAATATATTATGGAAGTTGGGTAATAGGAATATTATGCAAAAGGAGGACATACCGTTGGTAGAAATCAAAGGAGAAGAAAATGAAGCTGCTGCAAAGATACTGGTAATCGGTGTCGGCGGTGCGGGAAACAATGCGGTAAACCGAATGATTGAAGAAGGTATTGCCGGCGTTGAATTTGTCTGTGTCAATACGGACAAGCAGCACCTGAAGAATTGCAGAGCACCTCAATGCATTCAAATAGGCGAAAAATTAACAAAGGGTCTCGGAGCAGGTTCTCAGCCCGATGTCGGAGAAAAAGCGGCAGAGGAGAGCAAGGAGGAACTGACTCAGATTATTAAGGGTGCGGACATGGTATTTGTCACCTGCGGAATGGGTGGCGGAACCGGTACGGGAGCAGCTCCCGTAGTTGCACAGATTGCAAAAGAAATGGGAGTACTGACCGTCGGTATTGTGACGAAGCCCTTCCGTTTTGAAGCAAAGCAGCGTATGGCCAATGCACTGGCCGGTATCGAACGCCTTCGTCAGGCAGTTGATACGCTGATTGTAATCCCGAATGACCGTCTGCTCGAAATCGTTGACCGTCGTACCACAATGCCGGAAGCACTTCGTAAAGCGGATGAAGTATTACAGCAGGGTGTTCAGGGTATTACCGATTTGATTAACGAGCCGGCATTGATCAATCTGGACTTTGCCGATGTACAGACCGTTATGAAGGATAAGGGTATTGCCCATATCGGTATCGGTTACGGAACCGGTGACGACAAGTGCATGGAAGCTGTTAAGCAGGCCACCACATCCCCGTTGCTGGAAACCAATATCGAAGGCGCGAGCCATGTTATTCTGCATGTTGCCGGAGCTGTCAGCCTGATTGAAGTCAATGAAGCTGCAACTTATGTTCAGGAACTTGCCGGAGAAGAGGCAAATATCATTTTCGGTGAAGTATACGATGAGACGGTACCGGATCAGTGCCGTATCACCATTATTGCAACAGGACTTGAGGAGCGTCCGGAATCCATGAGTTCCAGCAGCGCATCCCGTCAGGGTTATAACCAGAAGAAACCGTCTCAGCAGAACGGCTATGCCGGATTCGGCTATTCCAATAAAGCAGGCACGGGAACTCCGAATGCATCCGCTTCGGCATCCGCAAACGTAACCTCTTCCGCAACGCAGATGAGACCGAGTTATTCGACTTCTCAGAATGAACAGCCGGCACCGGCATATACGGCACCGACGTATCAGAAGCCGGCATCCTCGGAAAATGCCGCAGGCGGAATCAAAATCCCGGATTTCCTTTCCAAAAACAGAAAGTAATTTTGTTGATAATCGGGGTTAAATCACATAATCTTGTGTATGCATGAAGCCGATAAGCACAAGATATTTTGCAACATTTGTACAGAATGCACAAAAAGCGACATGTTATTTTGGCATTTTGATAATAGCGTAAATATCGTATTTTTGATACAATAATTACGTGGTGAATTCACAAAAAATTAAAGGAGGTAACTTTTTATGAAAAAGTTATTTACAGCTGTTCTTGCTGTTGCTCTTGCAGCAGTTATGATGTTCAGCGCTGCTTTTGCAGCTAGCACCGTTCTTCTTGATGGAACAAACGGAACTGTTGACCTTTCCGCTGCAGGCGAAGGCGCTAAGCTTGTCGCTGTAGTAGAGTGCACCGATGATACCGCTGGTGTTGAAGCTGGTTGGGGAATTGGTGGTATTTGCATCGACGGTGGTTGGACTGTAGACGGTGGTTTCGAAGCTAAGGCTGAGGCTGCTCCGGCACTCGGTGACAAGCTTACATTTACATGGGATGTAGACGCTATTAAGGCTGCTGCTACCGGTGATGTAAACGTTAACTTCTACAATGGTTTCACCGTTGTTACCGTTACTCTTGAGACACAGGATGCTCCTGGAACCGATCCTTCTCCTAAGACTGCTGATACCATGACAGTTCTCTGCTTCGCTGGTGTTGCTGCTCTTGCTATGGTAGCAGTTGTAGCTTCCAAGAAGGCTCGCGCTTAATTTAGCGACAAAAACATGAACAAAGAAAAGACTTCCGAGTGTTTCGGGAGTCTTTTTTTTATCTCATAGGAAAGTTCGTTCTATGAGATAAAAAAAGCTCCGCGAGGATGCACACGCCTGTGCAGAGGAAAAATGTCGCTTCGCGACGCACAGGCGGCGCGAGCATATCGCAAGAGATATGCTTTGTTCCCATCCAGGAACCGGGATTGCGTCCTAAAAGGTAAAAACGGGAGAGTGTGAAGAAACGTTTTGATACCTCTTATGGAAAGTCACGAAAATTGACACATATAAAAAACGGTGATATAATGTAATTTGATTTTGCATAGGAGGCGTTCGGAGTACTATGTTTGCTGTATTTTTGATTATTTGGTTTGTCTTAAACGGAAGAATCACATGGGAAGTATTCGGAATCGGCATGCTTCTTTGTATTCCCGTCTATCTTTTTTTCTGCTTTTTCATGGATTTCAATCTTAAAAAGGAACTTAATATTTATAAAAGAATCCCGTGGGCAATTAAATATGTCTGTATTTTGCTGTGGGAAATCGTAAAGGCAAATTTCGCCGTAATGAATCTTATTGTGTCCCCGAAACTGGAGCCGGAGCCGGTATTGTTTACGTTCCGGACAAAACTGAAGGACGATGCGGCAAAGGTTTTGTTGGCAAATTCGATTACGCTGACCCCGGGTACCATTACGGTAAAAATGTCCGGAGACCGTTATACGGTTCATGCTCTGGACAGGGATATTGCGGAAGGAACCGAAAACAGTGTATTTGTCCGGTTATTGACGGAACAACAGGAGGCAGAGAATGGCACAGGCGTATGATCTGTTATACGGAGGAGCGATAATCGTTCTTGCGATTATTTTGTTTTTTTGTCTGATTCGGGCAATTAAAGGACCGGAAATCGCAGACCGTATTGTTGCCATCAATATGATGGGAACGCTGACGATTATGATTATTTGCATTTTATCCGCAAAGCTGAAGGAAAATTATCTGTTGGATGTTGCACTGATTTATGCGATGATCAGTTTTCTGGCCGTGGTCGTTTTGTCCAAGGTATATCTCGGTGTGTATAAAGAAAAGAAGAAAAAGAATGCAGAAACGGGCGCAGAAACGGACGCAGAAACGGACGCAGAAGAGAACACTCGTATCGGAGGTGACCGCTGATGGAACTGATGCGATTGATTGTCGGGGGAATTTTGATTGCAGCCGGCCTTGTGATTGCCGGTATTGCGGTGTATGGGCTGTTTAAATTCCGGTTTGCACTGAACCGGATGCATGCGGCGGCCATGAACGACACCCTCGGGATTTTGCTTGTTTTACTGGGATTGATTGTCATTAACGGATGGACAATGGATTCCCTGAAACTGATTTTAATTATTCTGTTTTTCTGGTTTGCCAGTCCGGTATCCAGTCATTTGCTTGCCAATCTGGAAGTGGAAATCAGCGACCGGTTACAGGAAAATTGTGACATTGAGGAAACCGAACGGGACGGAGGACAGCAATGACAAAGGCGATTATACTAATGCTCGCGGGATTTTTGATTGTTTGTGCAATCGGAGTCAGCAAAACGAAAAATCTTCTGGTCTCCATTGTCATTTTTATGTCATACAGTCTCGTGATGTCCATTATTTGGATTTTTTTGGAATCTCCGGATTTGGCGATTACGGAAGCGGCGGTCGGTGCGGGGGTAACCAGCGTACTGTTTTTCGTAACCCTTCGTAAAATCAACGCCATGAGTGAAAAAGACGAGGAGTTGGAGGAGGAGCAAAATGAGCAGAATTCGGAACGATTATGACCGGTCTTTTGCGAAGCGTTTCCTCGAGTTTGTGAAAGGTGACAAGCCGCTCCCGGATGAAGATCATGTGGAAGAATGGAAACAGCGGGTTGCCGAAGCGGCAGAGGAAGAGGCTGCTGAAAATGCGAATTTTTTGGAACTTCCGGAGGCGGATCCGCTTCAGGATGCCAAGAAGTTTGCGGAAATGTCGGGAGTTCGCGTATTTCGTATCATTTATTATATTCTTGCGTTGATTATGTGTGTCCTGATTATCGGAATGCTGTTGATCAATGTCTCGTATATGCCGACGTTCGGAAGCAGCGAGACACCGACGAACAACGAGGTGACGGAAAAGTATTTGCAAGACGGCGGAACCGATACCGGTGTTGTGAATATGGTTACCGGAATGATTTTGCAGTACCGTGCATTTGATACGTTCGGCGAAACCAATGTGCTGTTTATTGCCGCTTGTACCGTAATGATTTTACTGCTGAATAAAGAAAAAGAAACGGCCGGAGCAAAAACGGCGAAGGCCGGGAAGAAGAGACGGAAGGGTGCCCAAAAGAAGGCCGAAGCGGCTTCGGATTTGCAGCCGGAAGAGGAATTTACGGAAGATACCGAGTTGGAAGCGGATGTGATTTTACAGAAAATCGCGACCGTCGTGGTTCCGCTCATTTTCCTGTTTGGTCTGTACATTTTGCTGAACGGACATTTGTCACCCGGCGGAGGATTCTCCGGAGGCGCGGTTATCGGTGCCGGTTTGATTTTATATAATTCGGCATTCGGATTTCGGAAAACGGAACGGTTTTTCAATGAGAAAATTTATGATTTCATTAAGGTGGGATCACTGTGTCTGTATGCCATGATTATCGCATATTATCTGTTTACGGGAGCCAACGGAATTCCGTCCGTTGTGCCGCTCGGAAAACTGGGCGCATTAATCAGCTCGGGCCTGATTTTACCGATTAATATTCTGGTCGGGCTGGAAGTGGCCTGTACCATGTATGCGTTTTATGCACTGTTCCGAAAAGGAAGCTTCTGACAGACAAAGAGCAGCCCGCGGTTTGAGAAAATGGTCCGGGAATGACCGGAGGAAAGGAACGGCAGAATGGAATTTTGGTCTGAATTATGGAATAATTATCTGGATGTGGTTGCCATGATTCTGTTCGGAATCGGGTTTGGAAACCTGCTTTTGCAGAAGAATCTGATTAAGAAAATTATCGGTATGAATATTATGGATACGGCAGTGTATCTGTTTCTGGCATCCATGGGATATATTTCGGGCCGAAAGGCTCCGATTTCCGGAGCTGTGTCACCCGATGCGGCGGAGTTTGTGAATCCGATTCCGAGCGGACTGGTATTGACCGGAATCGTTGTTTCGGTCAGTGTTACGGCACTGATGCTGTCGTTGACCATTCGCCTGTATCAGCGATACCGAACGCTGGATATTGACCGGATTACGATTATGGTACAGAAGGAACACGCCGAACGCTAGTCGGCGGTGGGAGAGTATGGACCGCGCAGAGACGGCAAAGGCCGTCGGAACCGGTCGTCTGACGGCACCGAACGATGACGTCAGGACGAGCAATACGCAGCGCGCTGTCGTGCACTGCAGGAACAACAGAGGAACCGGTATATGGATTTTGTGAAGAATTTTCCTTTTTTCAGTATTTTGTTGCCGATGGTTTCGGGCCCGATTTCTTCGGTACTGTCCGGAAAGCGGGCGAAACGCGTCAGCTTTTCGGTGGTCACGATTTCGGGACTTTTGTCGTTGGCGTCATTTCTCTATGTGTTAAGCACCGGAGAAGCGTTTAATTTTAAAATGGGTGCATTTCCGGCACCGTTCGGAAATGAAATCCGGGTTGGGCTTTTGGAAACCCTGATAGCGGTCTTTTTCTGCTTTATTATGCTGTTGTCGCTGATTGGCGGAAACCGGTTTACGGCAAAGGATGTGCCGAAAGAGAAGCAGAATCTGTATTTTATTATGGTAAACCTGCTGTTAAGTTCGCTGCTGGCGCTGGTTTATACCAATGACCTGTTTACCGGATATGTATTTATCGAAATCAACACGATTTCAGCCTGCGGTTTGATCATGATTCGCGGCTGGGGACGAAATTTACTGGCGGCGATTAAGTATATGATTATGTCCCTGCTCGGCTCCGGACTGATACTGATTTCCATTTCGATTCTGTACGGAATAACGGGGCATTTGCTGATGGAAAATATGCATATTGCCATTCAGAATATTATGACGAACACCGATAATATGGGAGTGTATCGGGAACCTCTGACCGTTGCGGTCGGCTTGTTCTGCGTCGGAATTGCCATAAAATCCGCGCTGTTCCCGTTCCACGCGTGGCTTCCGGACGCATACGGGTATTCCACCTGTTCGTCCAGCGCCATTTTGTCCTCATTGGTTTCCAAGGGGTACATTTTCCTGCTGATTAAATTCTTTTATCGGGTTGTCGGATTTGACAATATACATACCATTCAGGTTGATGACGTTTTGTTTGTCTTTGGCATCGCCGGTATGCTGATCGGTTCCGTCAGCGCAATTCAGCAAACGGACGTCGGCAGAATGATTGCCTTTTCGTCGGTTGCGCAAATCGGATATATTTACATGGGCTTCGGACTCGGCACCGAACTCGGAGTTGTGGCATCGGTATTCCATATTCTGTCGCACGCATCCGGCAAATCCATGCTGTTTGTATCGGCAAACGGGTTGGCGGAGGTGTCGGAAGACAGTATGAATTATCGGAAAATGAGAGGCTCGGGGTATCGAAACCGGATTGCCGGAATCGGATTTGTCATCGGCGCCCTGTCAATGGTCGGAATTCCGCTGTTGGCCGGCTTTACGTCTAAAGTTTATTTTGCACAGGCGGCACTCGGAGCACCGTCTGACGGCAAAATGATTGTAACGCTGGTGGCACTGGCAATCAGTACCATTTTGAATGCGATTTATTTTATCGGACAGAGTATTAACATTTTTACTCCGGTTAAGAAACCGGCGGAGAAGACCAAATTCCGTCCGGGGATTTCCATGGGAATTGCGATTGTGGCATTTGTTGTGCTGAATTTCCTTCTCGGTATGGGATCGGATCCGATTTTCCGGTGGATTCGGGAAGGTCTGGGACGGTTCGGAGCGTTGTAGCATTCGGTGTGCCGGACGATTCGGTGCAGGGACGATTCGGAGCGTTGTAACGGAGAGTATGCGAAGTTGTAAAATCGATCAATGGATAGATTGGAAAGGGTGACTGTTATGAATATGTCATGGTTGATTATTGTGACGATACTGATGCCGGTTCTGGGAGCGGTTCTTTTGCTGTTGAAACCGTATCGGGCCGATCGGACGACGGTTCGGATTCTGACCGGCTCAACCGTAATCGGGACGCTGTGTCTGACGATTGCGGTGGCATTGCTGTCGGAACCGGAAATTCGGATTTTTGAACTGCTTCCGAATGTTCCGCTGTATTTCCGGGTGGATTCCGTCGGAAAGTTCTTCTCCCTGCTGACGGTTGCGATGTGGACATGTTCCACGCTGTTCTCCTTTGAGTATATGAATCATCAGGAGAAAGAAGAGCGGTACAGTACCTTTTCCCTGTTCGCACTCGGCGCACTGCTCGGAGCATGTTATTCCGGCAACCTGGTGACGACCTATGTGTTTTATGAAATGATGACGCTGTCGACGTTCCCGCTTGTTATGCATGAGCAGAAACGGGAATCGATTTCGGCCGGTCTGACATACTTGTATTATTCTCTGGCAGGTGCTTTTTTGGGCCTGATCGGCATTTTCTTTTTGTACAGCGATGCGGCGGAAACGACACATGCAGGCGGACGTCTGGCCTATGTTGCCGGCGGTTTTCTGAAAGAAAATATGAGCGGTTCCCGGACTTCGACTTTGCTGGTTATCGTGTTCCTGATGCTGGTCGGAATCGGTTCCAAGGTTGGTATGTTCCCGCTTCACGGATGGCTTCCGAAGGCACATCCGGTGGCACCGGCACCGGCATCGGCGCTCCTGTCCGGAAACATTACCAAAATTGGCATTTTGTTTATTCTTCGTGTGGTTTATTATTCCGTCGGGGCATCGTTCTTAAACGGTACCTGGGTGCAGTATGCGCTGTTGTCGCTTGCCCTTTTGACCGTATTTCTCGGTTCGATGCTGGCATTTCGCGAAAAGGTGTTCAAAAAGCGCCTGGCCTATTCCACGGTCAGCCAGACATCCTATATTCTGACCGGATTGTATCTGTTTGTTCCGATGGCGGCAACCGGTGCACTGATGCATGTGCTGTTCCATTCGATGATTAAAAATCTGCTGTTCCTGTGTGCCGGTGCGGTGATTTACAAAACCGGTAAAACGAAAGTGGAAGAGCTGAAAGGCATCGGCAGGCAAATGCCGGTGACGATGTGGTGCTTTACCTTCGGCGGTCTTGCGTTGGTCGGAATTCCGCCGTTCTCCGCATTTGTCAGCAAATGGTATCTGGCGGTCGGCGCGTTGGAAACCGATACGGGTGTGTTCCGGTATCTGGTTCCGGTCATTTTGCTGATCAGTGCCCTGTTGACTGCGGGATATCTGTTGACCATTACGGCGGATGCGTTTTTCCGTCCCCGTCAGGACGGCGAAGAGGCCGGAGCGGAAATAAAAACGGAGGGCACCGTACGGATGCTGATTCCGGTTCTGCTGCTGGCCGGCGCGGCATTGGTTTTCGGTATTGTTACGTCGCCTCTGACCGATTTTTTGGAGAGCATTGTCAGTACGATTCTGTAAGGATTGAGATTTTGGAAAATGGTCTTCCGAATGCGTAAGCAAAGGAAGATTCGGAAAGGAACTGCTTGTCAATGAGCGCATATTTATTATTGGTTCCGATCCTTTTGCCGATTCTCGGCGGAGGTTTTCTGGGACTTCATCATATGCATAACAGAAGACACAGAGAAGTGTACGTACTGTCTGTCACGCTTCTGACTTCAGCTTGCATCTGGGCAGTTTTGTGGATGCGTCCCGAAGGGATGGCAACGGTATTGAGTCTGGCGGGAACGCTGGCCATTGAGTTCCGTTTGGACGGCTGTGCGTGTGTATTTGCCGGATTGATTTCCGTGCTTTGGCCGTTGGCTTCGCTGTATGCGTTTGAATACATGAAGAAAGAGGGCAAGGAAAATGTCTTCTTCTCCTTTTATACGATGACTTACGGAATTACCCTCGGAATTTCGTTTGCCGGAAATCTGATGACCATGTATATGTTTTATGAAATGCTGACACTGGTCACCATTCCGCTTATGATGCACGGACTGGATTTCAAATCCATCGATGCAACACGAAAATACGTAAGGTATTCCATCGGCGGTGCCGCATTTGCCTTTATCGGATTTATTGCGGTATATACGTTCGGTGATTCCATGGAGTTCACACTCGGAGGAGTGTTGTCCGGAAGCGGAGCGCAGAGCCATAAAACCCTGCTGCTGGTCATTTATGTGATGGCGGTGCTTGGTTTTGGTGTCAAGGCGGCGATTTTCCCGTTCCACGGCTGGCTTCCGACGGCATCAGTGGCGCCGACGCCGGTTACGGCCCTGCTGCATGCGGTTGCCGTTGTTAAGGCCGGTGCGTTTGCGATTATACGAATTACCTATTACAGCTTCGGCGTAGATTTTTTGAGAGATACATGGGCCCAGTATACGGTGATGGCATTTGCCGCATTTACCATGCTGTTCGGTTCTGTCAAGGCAGTCCGGGAACAGCATTGCAAACGCCGTCTTGCGTATTCGACGGTCAGCAATCTGTCCTATATCGTTTTTGCGGCGTCACTGATGACGGAAGCGGGCATGACAGCGGCATTTACGCATATGGTATTTCACGGATTGATGAAAATTACGCTGTTCTACTGTATCGGTGCGGTAATGATAAAGACCGGCCGGAAATATGTTTGGGAAATGGACGGAATGGGCAGGAAAATGCCGACGGTGTTTGCGGTGTACGCGATTGCAGGCCTGTCGTTAATCGGAATTCCGCCGATGGTCGGATTTGTGAGCAAATGGTATATCGGAACCGCTGCGGTGGAGCAGGGGTCATGGATGGCAAAAATCGGTATTGCGGCGTTAATCGTGTCGGCATTGCTGACGGCTGCATATATCATGGAAGTCGTTGTGCGGGCCTGGTTGCCGCGAAAGGATGCGGAGCTTCCCGACGGAAACTGGGAAAATCCGGGCCGGTATATGCGGATTCCGTTGATTGTGTTTGCGGCAGGCATCCTTGTATTGGGAGTGTTTTCCACTCCGTTAATTCAGTTCTTTGCCGATATTGCGGCGGGAATTCTGTAATGGTTTCGGAACCGGAAGGAGTATAGATCGGATATGAGCGGGAATGTGAGTCTGGGGATATTAATTCTCCTGCCGATAATCGGCGGACTTCTTACATACGCAGTGTGCGCAGGAATCGGCGGACGCTCGCCGAAGGCTGCCCGAAATACCGAACTGGGAGCATTGACGGGCATTGTGCTGACCACGTTTGCACTGTGTCTTTGGATTTGGATTCGGGAGGCTTCCGGAGAAGTTATTTCCCTGACGGTAAACAATGTCTGCGGACGGGGCATGAGTTTTACGGTGGACGGATTCCGCGGATTGTATTGTACGGTGACGGCTTTTGCATGGCTGGTTTCGACCGTTGCGTTTTTCTGGTACGGAAACGGCGAAGAGCACACGGCACGGTACCAGTTATTTGCGATGATTACGCTCGGCTGCACGCTCGGAGTGATGCTGTCGGCGGATTTGTATACGACGTTTCTGTTTTTTGAAGGGATGTCCATGGCATCCTATGTTTGGGTTGCACAGGAAGAAACCGAAGAGGCAATTCGTGCATCCAAAACCTATCTGGCGGTTGCCGTTATCGGCGGTCTGGTGATGCTGATGGGAATTTTCCTGTTGTATCATCTGACGGGAACGCTGGTTATAGAGGACCTTCCGTATCAGTGCGGATTCGTGCAGAATCGGAAACTGCTGTATGTTGCGGCAGGTTGTCTGTTCTTTGGCTTCGGTGCAAAGGCAGGCTGCTTCCCGCTTCATATCTGGCTTCCGAAGGCCCATCCGGTGGCACCGGCACCGGCGTCGTCGCTTCTGTCCGGAATTCTGACCAAAGCGGGTGTGTTCGGAATTCTGATTCTGTCGGGACGTGTTCTGGCATCGGATACCGCGTGGGGTGAGGTCGTTCTGTTTCTCGGTGTGATTACGATGCTGATCGGTGCGTTGATTGCTCTGTTTTCCATTGATATGAAGCACATTCTGGCATGTTCTTCGGTATCTCAGATCGGGTTTATTCTGATTGGTGCGGGAGCAATGTGCGTGATGCGCGGTGAAAACGGAATGGCAGTGGCGGGAAGCATTTTGCATATGCTGAATCATTCCGGATTTAAACTGATTTTGTTTCTGCTGGCAGGAGTTGTCGTCAAGAATCTGGAATCCCGTGACCTGAATGTAATTCGGGGATTCGGACGAAACAAGACGTGGTTTTTGATTTTGTTTTTGGCGGCAGCACTCGGAATTGCGGGAGTTCCCGGATTGTCCGGATATGTATCGAAGACGCTGCTTCATGAGTCGATTGTATCCTGCTATGCGGTAACGGGGCTGACCCGGTATAAGGTGGCGGAATGGCTGTTCCTGATTGCGGGCGGTTGTACGGCGGCGTATATGACCAAGCTGTTTGTGGTATTATTTGTTCGGGAACCGTCCGAAGAGGTGATTCAGAAGGAAGGCAAACCGTATATGCCGACGGTGCTGAAGGTTCTGTTGTCCGTTGTGGCACTTGGCATTCTCGTAGGAGGTTGTCTTCCGGAAATTACGCTTTTTCCGATTGCCGGACAGGCGGGAAGTTTAGCGGTGTACGAAGTATTTGACGGGGAAATCGAACTGTTCGGATGGGAGTGCTTAAAGGGAGGACTCATTTCCCTGTCCATCGGAGCGGTGCTGTTTTTGTTTGCGGTTCGGCCCCTTGTGTCGCAGAAACGACTGCCGATTACCGAGACTCCGGTCTATGTCAATCGCTGGCCGAAATGGCTGGATTTGGAAAATATGATCTATCGTCCGGTTTTGCTGACGGCTCTGCCGACGGTGTTCGGCGGGTGCATGCGCGGGCTGGAACTGTTTGTGGAAGCATTTGGCAAAGCAGTGCTGAAGACCTTTAAGAGTGTTCTGGCATTGCTGGATAAGGTCGTGGACGCGACGGTCATTTTGATGCGGAGAACCGTACTGCATCCGGTTTGCGAGGCTCGAAACGTAACCATCGGAGAGGCGGTCTGCAACGGAATCGGACATGTCGGAAACGGATTCCGTCATTTGTGGAACGCATCGTTCGGGAAAAAGAATCCGAAGGACGGAGACTGCGTCGGAGCGGTTAACCGTGCCCGCGAAGATCTGACCGAAAGCGTTAAAATGGTGTCCCGAAGCCTGTCTTACGGGCTGATTGCATTTTGCCTGGGCCTTGTGATTTTGCTTTTGTACATATTGTGGACGTTGTGGTGAGAAACCGCTGATTTTTTGAATTCCGTCTTGTCTTGACGGGCAGGATGCGATATAATATTTTTGTTTTGAAAAAATGCAGTATTTTACGGAGGTACAGAATGGCTGAATGGATTGACGGAAAGAGAATATCCGCAGAAATCAAAGATGAACTGAAAGACAAGGTTGCCGCACTGAAGGCAGAAGGAAAGGATATCTGCCTGGCTGTCATTCAGGTGGGAAATGACAAGGCTTCTACGGTATATGTTTCCAACAAGAAGAAGGCCTGCGAATATATCGGAATCCGTTCTTTGGCATATGAATTGCCGGAGACGGAGACGGAAGAGGAACTGCTGGCGCTGATTCGCGAACTGAACGAGCGGGATGATGTGAACGGAATTCTGGTACAGCTGCCGCTGCCGAAACAGATTGATGAAGACAAGATTCTTTTGGCGATTTCGCCGGACAAGGATGTGGACGGATTTCACCCGGTCAGCGTTGGCCGTCTGAATATCGGTCAGAAGGGATTCCGCTCCTGCACACCGGCCGGAATTATTCAGCTTTTGAAGCGTTCCGGTATTTCCATTGACGGAAAGGATTGTGTGGTTGTCGGCAGAAGCAATATCGTCGGCAAACCGATGGCGGCCATGCTGCTTCAGGAAAATGCGACCGTTACGGTGTGCCATTCCCATACCGGGAATCTGAAGGAAATTACAAAGCGTGCCGATATTCTGGTTGTTGCAATCGGCAAGCCGAAGTTCATTACCGCAGACTACGTCAAAGAGGGTGCGGTTGTCATTGATGTCGGTATTCACAGAAATGAGGATAACAAGCTTTGCGGCGACGTGGATTTTGCGGATGTTGAGCCTCATTGCAGTGCCATTACACCGGTTCCGGGCGGAGTCGGTCCGATGACGATTGCCATGCTGATGAACAATTGTGTGGAATCGTTGAATCTGCAGTAAGATAGGATGAATACATGAAGGTTTATTTTATTTCCCTCGGCTGTGACAAGAATCTTGTGGACAGCGAGGTTATGCTCGGTCTGTTGGAACAGGCCGGACATACCGTGACGGATGAGGAAGATGAGGCAGAAGCGATTGTCATCAATACCTGCTGTTTCATTCATGATGCCAAGGAAGAAAGCATTGAAACCATCCTGCAGATGGCGGAACGGAAAACATCGGGCGTTTGCAAACGGCTGATTGTGACCGGTTGTCTGGCACAACGGTATGCCAAGGACATCGCAACGGAGATTCCGGAGGTGGATGCCGTTTTGGGAACCGCTTCGTATGAGGATATCGTTGCGGCAATCGAAGCAAATGAACGGGTGGAAGTTTTGAGGCCGCTCACATATTTGCCTCAGCCGGATGCCAAACGGGCAATTACAGCGGGAAATTATGTGTCATACCTGAAAATTGCCGAAGGCTGCGACAAATGCTGTACGTACTGTATCATTCCGAAAATCCGGGGTCCGTACCGGTCTTTCCCGATGGAACGGCTGGTTGCGGAAGCAGAGCGTCTGGCAGAAGCCGGAACGTGCGAACTGATTCTGGTTGCACAGGAAACGACGTTGTACGGAACGGATTTGTACGGAGAGAAGAAACTGCCGGAACTGCTGCACCGACTGTGTGCCGTTGATGGTTTGAAATGGATTCGAATCCTGTACTGTTATCCGGAGGAAATTACCGAAGAACTGATTCGGACCATTCAGTCCGAACCGAAGGTGTGCCGGTATTTGGATATTCCGATTCAGCATGCCAGTGACTCTGTTTTAAAACGAATGGGACGGAGAACGACGCGTGCGGATTTGATTCGGATTGTGGAAACTCTGCGGCGGGAGATTCCGGACATTGTTTTACGGACCACGTTAATTACCGGTTTTCCCGGAGAAACGGAAGAGGATTTCCGGGAACTGTATTCGTTTGCGGAACAGATGCGTTTCGAACGGCTCGGTTGCTTTACGTATTCCAAGGAAGAGGGAACCGCAGCGGCCCGGATGCCGGAGCAGGTTCCGAAACGGGTGAAAGAACGCCGAAAAAATGCGATTATGAAATTGCAGAAATCCATCTGCGCAGACTATTGCAACGCTCAAATCGGAACCGTAAAACAGGTTCTGGTGGACGGATATCTTCCGGAGGACGGTATTTTTACCGGACGAACGTACGGAGATGCTCCCACGATTGACGGGGCTGTATTTTTTGAAGGACCTTCTTCGCTGATGTCCGGAGACATAATTCCGGTACGAATTACGGAAGCGGGGGAGTATGACATGAAGGGTGAGGTACAAGAAGATGAATTTACCGAATAAAATAACGTTGTTCCGAGTGTTTTTGATCCCGGTTTTTGTTATTTTACTGATGCTCAAGGATATTTTGCCGTATTATAATTTTATTGCACTCGGCGTATTTGCAATTGCCTGTTTCTCAGACTTTTTGGACGGACATTTGGCAAGAAAATACAATCTTGTAACGACCTTCGGCAAATTCATGGATCCGTTGGCGGACAAGATTCTGGTATGCACGGCCCTGATTTTGCTGATTGAGTTTAACAAGATTCCGGCTATTATTGTAGCGGTTATCATGGCACGCGAGTTTATCGTGACCGGACTTCGTACGGTTGCATGCGATAAGGGCGTTGTGCTGGCGGCCGGTCCTCTCGGAAAAATCAAGACATTTGCACAGATGTTTATGTGCTGTTTCATGCTGTTTACGGCAGATTCCCAGTATGACAAGTATCTGTTCTTCAAGATTGTAGGCTGGGCGGGCACGATTTTTATGTGGTTTGCTCTTGTGATGACGGTTTGGTCACTGATTGATTATATTGTAACCAACATCGATGTACTGAAGGATGACAAGGGTCAGTCCGATGCAAAATAAGTCCGGGAGAGGGAAACCGTACCGGCGATGACAGAGTGCATATCCGTGACGGATGTGCGAAACCGACAATGAGAATGCCGAACCCAAACAGGTCTCGGCATTTTTCTGCAAAATAAGGATATTTATGAAACGCATTATTGTAATCGGCGGAGGTGCCGCCGGAATGATGGCGGCCATCGGTGCTGCCGAAGCAGGGGCGTCCGTGACACTGCTTGAGAAAAATGAGAAGCTCGGGAAGAAGCTGTATATTACCGGAAAAGGCCGGTGCAACCTGACTAACGGTTGTGATATGGAGGAACTGCTTGACCGTGTTGTGACGAACCGGCGGTTTCTGTACAGCGCATTTCGCCAATTTGACAATCGGGAAACCGTCGCTTTTTTTGAAGCGCTCGGAATGCCGACCAAAACCGAACGGGGCAATCGCATTTTTCCGGTTTCCGACAAGGCATCCGATGTGATTCGGGCATTGGAAGGAAAATGCAGAAAAAGCGGCGTGACGGTTCATTTGCATGCGGAAGCGGCGGATATTACAACCGTTCCCGCCGAGGAAACGCAGGACGGTGAAAATGAGGCCGGAACGTCTCGCAAAAAGAAGAAAATGACGCAAACCAAACAGGTCACCGGAGTGGTTATGGCGAACGGAACGGTACTGCGGGCCGATGCCGTGATACTCGCAACGGGCGGATTGTCGTATCCGACGACGGGGTCCACGGGAGACGGATATCGGATGTCCGGTAAACTCGGACATACCATAACCCGACTGCTGCCGTCGTTAGTATCGTTACAGGCCCAAGATGCCTGCTGCGCGACGCTTGCGGGACTGTCTCTGAAGAATATCGGTGTGACTTTCCGAAATGCCGAAGGAACGGTGATTTTTGAAGATTTCGGAGAATTGCTGTTTACGCATAAGGGAGTCAGCGGACCGGTTGTATTGACGGCAACCGCGGAATGTGCGGATGCGACGGTCGGAGGAACTCTGACTATGGATTTGAAGCCCGGCATGACCGAAGAACAGCTGGACAACCGGCTTATCCGGGATTTGGAGGCCGGACGCGGAAAACAGTTAAAGAATATGATCGGGTCCCTTGTGCCGGTGTCGCTCGGATTGGAACTGTTGCATCGGTGCGGCCTGACCGGAGAAGAAACGGCAGGAACGGTAACGAGAGAAAAGCGGCAGGAACTGCTTCGTGTGTGCAAATCATTTTCCTTGCAAATTACGGGGATGGGAGGCTTTTCGGAAGCGGTTGTAACGAAGGGCGGAGTCACGGTCGATGAGGTCAATCCGTCAACGATGGAATCCCGACTGGTCAAGGGACTGTTCCTGGCGGGAGAGGTCCTGGACGTCGATGCCAGAACCGGTGGATTTAACCTGCAGATTGCGTGGTCAACGGGAATGCTGGCCGGACGCAAAGCGGCGGACGAATAGAGAAACCGACGGACGAACAGAAGGAAAGAAGAAACAGACAGAACGGACAGACGAAACCGATACACAAAGAGGAGGAAGTTGATTATGGGAAGACAAATTGCGATTGACGGACCTGCGGGAGCGGGAAAAAGCACGATTGCGAGAGCATTGGCGAAACAGTTGGGGTACATTTACGTGGACACCGGTGCAATGTATCGTGCGATGGCACTGTATTTTCTGAGACTGGGACTTGCCGCGGACGATACCGAGGCATTTGCGAAAAACTGCACGGAGGCGGACATTTCCATTGTGTATGCGGACGGAGAGCAGCAGGTGCTTCTGAACGGGGAAAATGTCAACGGTCTGATTCGGACCGAGGAAGTCGGAAATATGGCAAGTTCGTCGTCCGTTTGCCCGGAAGTTCGTGCGAAAATGACGGAACTTCAGCGGACGCTGGCGGAAACTGCGGATGTGGTAATGGACGGACGTGATATCGGGACATTTGTATTGCCGAATGCCGATGTCAAGATTTATTTGACGGCATCCGTGGAGGAACGTGCCAGACGTCGTGCGTTGGAGTATCTGAACAAGGGAATGGAAGCCGATCTTGCACAAATCGCCGCGGATATCGAAGAACGCGACTATCGCGATATGCATCGGGAACATGCGCCGTTACGACAGGCAGAGGATGCGGTTTTGGTGGATTCGTCGGATATGACCGTGGAAGAGGTACAGGCACGACTTCGTATGCTGTGTGCAAAGGATGTGACCGATTACGCAATGGAGGACGGATATTAATGAGCGTGACGGTGGCAAAAACGGCAGGATTCTGCTTCGGAGTGCATCGCGCTGTGGATACGGTATGGCAGCTGACAGAGGATAGTCACGGACCGGTGTATACTTACGGACCGATTATTCACAATGAGGATGTAGTGGCGGCACTGGCAGCCCGCGGCGTGCAGATTCTGAATAACGAAGAGGACCTTGCAGCGGTGACGGAAGGAACCGTCGTGATTCGTTCTCACGGAATTCCGAAAGCGTTAAACGATCGGATGCTGTCCATGGCAGCGCAATCCGACGGAAAAATCCGAATTGTGGATGCGACCTGTCCGTTTGTCAAAAAAATTCATAAAACGGTTTCTGAGCGAAGTCGAAACGGACAGTCCATTGTGATTTGCGGAGATGTTACCCATCCGGAGGTTCAGGGCATCATGGGATGGTGCGAAAATGGGGCCAAAGTCATCTCCGAAAGAGCAGAAGCAAGGCAAATTGCACAAGAAAATGACCGGAATGTTTGCATTGTCGCTCAAACTACGTTCAACTATACAAAATTTAAAGATTTTGTTGAAATCTTTGCGGAAATGGGCTATAATACGTCTGATAGTGTGGTTAATACTATCTGCAATGCCACGGAGGAAAGGCAAACAGAGACTCGACTGCTTGCAAAAACGTGTGATGCAATGATTGTAATCGGCAGTCCGAACAGCTCCAATACGCGAAAATTGTTCGAAATTGCGAAGCAGGAATGCAGTCATACATTTTATGTACAATCGGCGAAAAATCTGGATCCCTATCTATTACAATCTTTTCGTTGCGTAGGTATTACAGCCGGGGCATCCACCCCGAGAAATATAATTGAGGAGGTTCATGCGAACATGGACAATATGATGGACTTTGACCAGTTATTGGAAGAATCGTTCAAAACTATACGAAACGGAGAGGTAGTCGAGGGCACTGTTATTGGTGTGAAGGAAGATGAGATTGCTCTGAACATCGGATATAAAGCAGACGGCATCATTACCAAGGCGGAATATTCCGGACAGCCTGTTGCCGATCTTCGTACCGTAGTAAAGGAAGGCGATGTTCTTACCGCAAAGGTACTTAAGGTAAATGACGGAGAAGGTCAGGTTCTGCTCAGCAGAAAGAAGCTGAACAGCGATCGTACCAGCACCATCCTTCAGGAAGCATGCGAGAACGGAACCGTTCTTACCGCAAAGGTTACCAACGTTGTTGACGGCGGTTTGAATGTTGTTGTTGACGAGTGCCGCGTATTTATTCCGGCAAGCCTTGTTTCCGACACCTATGAGAAGGATTTGACGAAATATCAGGATCAGGATATTGAATTCCAGATCACAGAATACAACCCGAAGAAGAGACGCGTGATCGGTAACCGCAGACAGCTTCTGACGGCACAGAAGAAGGAAAAGCTTGAGGCACTGATGGCTTCCATCAAGGAAGGCGATGTTGTTGACGGTATCGTGAAGAATGTTACCGATTTCGGCGCATTTGTTGACATCGGAGGAGCTGACGGACTTCTTCATATCTCTGAGATTTCATGGGGAAGAACCGAGAATCCGAAGAAGATTTTCAAGACCGGCGATTCCGTTAAGGTATTTATCAAGAGCATTAACGGCAACAAGATTGCTCTTTCCATGAAGTTTGAGGATCAGAATCCCTGGCAGAACGCAGAGGAGCGATTCGCTGCAGGAACCATCGTAACCGGTAAGGTTGCAAGAATGACCGCTTTCGGTGCATTTGTTGAGATTGCAGACGGTGTTGACGCTCTGCTTCATGTATCTCAGATTTCCCGCAAGCGCGTTGAGAAGCCTGCTGATGTTTTGGCTGTCGGACAGGAAATTACAGCAAAGATTGTTGAGTTCAATCCGGAGGACAAAAAGATCAGCCTCAGCATGAAGGCTCTGGAAGCAGAAGAGCCGGAAGAAGAAGCTACCGAAGCAGCTGAGCCGGAGGCATAAGAATTTCATTTTCATTGAATTTCGGGAACAGGAGCACATTGGGATATTCCCATTGTGCTCTTTTCGGTTATATGAGACAGGAGCCGAAACCGATACTCCGATACGGAGACGCGGCAAAATACGGAACGGAAACGGGACGGTAACGCGGAACGGAAACGGAGTGGCGGGGAGGTTGTTCTGTACGGAAAAGAAAGGAACACGATGAGCGAACGGATGATTACTGTCGCACTGGACGCAATGGGTGGTGACAATGCTCCCGATGAAATTATCAAAGGGGCAATCGAAGCGGTTCGGGAACGGTCCGAACTGGCGGTTACACTGGTTGGAAAGGAAGAAATAATCCGAGACCGGTTGAAAACCTATCAGTATAATGACAATCAAATTTCCGTTGTCAATGCAACGGAAGAGATTTCCTGTGATGAACCACCGGTGGAAGCGGTTCGGAAGAAGAGGGATTCTTCTTTGGTCGTTGCCATGAACATGGTACGACACAAGGAATGCGATGCGCTTGTTTCGGCCGGAAGTACCGGAGCGATTCTGGTCGGCGGACAGATTCTGGTCGGTCGGATTAAGGGCATTGAGAGAACACCGCTTGCTCCGTTGATTCCGACGGAAAACGGAGTATCACTCCTGGTTGACTGCGGAGCCAATGTGGATGCAAGACCGTCCCAGCTCGTTCAATATGCGATGATGGGGTCGATTTACATGAAGTATGTTCTCGGGGTAGAGAATCCGAGAGTCGGAATCGTCAACATCGGTGTCGAAGAAGAAAAGGGCAATGCGTTGGTCAAGGATACGTATCCGCTTCTGAAGGAACGGAAGGATATCAATTTTATCGGCAGCGTGGAGGCCCGGGATATTCCGAAGGGAGTCGCGGATGTCATTGTCTGCGAGGCATTCGTCGGAAATGTTATTTTGAAACTGTATGAAGGAATTGCATCGACGATGCTTGGGAAGATTAAGGGCGGAATGATGACAAACCTTCGAAGCAAGCTGGGAGCGTTGCTTGTTAAGCCCGCTTTGAAGAAAACCCTGAAGGGATTTGATACGGCGGAATACGGCGGTGCACCGATGCTTGGCCTGAACGGGCTGGTTGTGAAAACTCACGGCAGTTCGAAGGCAACAGAAGTGAAAAACTCGCTGATTCAGTGTATTACCTTTGTCAGTCAGAACATCGGTGAGAAGATACAGGAACATTTGCAAAATGATGTGTCGAAACCGGTAACTGCGCCGGCCGGGGAATAATCGGCAGAACGCGCGGAAATCTCCGGCATTTGGATTGCCGGACATCAAGCGGGCCGGACGCAGAACGGCCGAACGGCGGATAAATTGATTAGCGGGCCGGACGCAGAACGGCCGAACGGCGGATATAGTATATCGTTCCTGTGGAACGGTGAGCAACAATTGGGTATTGGTATGTAGTACGGGTTCCGTAACGGAAAGGATAGGGGAAAATGTTTGATCAGGTTGTATCGGTTATCAGTGATATTATGCATGTCAGTAAGGATTCGATTACCAGGGACACGCTTTTGGTGGACGACCTCGGTGTCGATTCGCTGAATCTGTATCAGATTCTTTTGGCACTGGAGGATGCGTTTGACGCAGATTTGAATCCGGACCTGGATAATCTGAAAATTCGTACGGTTGGCGAACTGTGTGAGCATTTGAAAAAATTATTATCGGAAGGCTGAAATGCCGGTTCCCCTCGCGTCATCACGAGGGGACATTTTTCGGGAGGCTATTGTATGAAAGAAGGCGCGTGGAAGCGGCTTGAACAGACAATCGGATATTCGTTTGTAAAGCGTGATTATTTGGAACTGGCAATGACACACAGTTCCTTTGCAAATGAATTCAGTCGTAACAGGGCTCCGATTCAATGCAACGAACGTCTGGAATTTCTGGGCGATGCGGTGCTGGAACTTGTGACGAGTGAGTTTATTTACAATCATCATCGGGACATGTCGGAAGGAAGCCTGTCGAAGCTGCGGGCCAGCATGGTGTGCGAACCGTCGCTTGCGATTTGTGCCCGGGATATCGGACTCGGCGATTGCATCCGCCTCGGACGGGGAGAAGAAATGACGGGCGGCTATGAACGGGATTCCATCCTGTCGGATGCGTTCGAATCGCTGATCGGGGCCATTTATCTGGACGGCGGACTGGAACCGGCAAAGCAGTTTGTCAATCGGTTTGTACTGGATAATTTGCAGCAGAATCAGCTGTTCCAGGATGCGAAAACTGTGTTGCAGGAACTGACACAGAAATATTTTCGATGCGAACCGGTGTATTCTCTGGTTGCAGAAAACGGACCGGCCCATTGCAAGACATTTACAATGTCCTGCCGGGTGAACGGAGAATGGGAAGAAATTGCGGAGGGCTCCTCCAAGAAACATGCGGAACAGAAATCGGCCATGCAAATGATTGAACGCCTGAAGACGGAAATCATAGACACGGCTGATTCCGCGAAATGAAAGCAGAGGAACGAACAATGTATCTGAAAAGCATTGAAGTACATGGATTTAAGGCATTTGCCAACAAAATTCGATTCGAATTCGATGGCGGAATTACCGGAATTGTCGGACCGAACGGAAGCGGAAAAAGTAATGTTGCGGATGCGGTGCGTTGGGTTTTGGGCGAACAGAGTGCGAAGCAACTGCGAGGAAGCAGCATGCAGGACGTCATTTTCTCGGGAACCGAATCCAGAAAACCGATGGGATTTGCATATGTTTCGCTGACATTGGACAATTCTGACCATAAGCTTCCTATTTCCTATGATGAGGTCACGGTCGGACGTCGTGTATATCGTTCCGGAGAAAGCGAATATTTGCTTAACGGTGTGGAATGCCGTTTGCGTGATGTGCAGGAACTGTTCTTTGATACCGGTATCGGAAAGGAAGGCTATTCCATTATCGGACAGGGACAGATTGATAAGATTTTGAGCGGAAAACCGGAAGAACGCCGCGAGATTTTTGACGAGGCGGCCGGAATTACCAAGGTAAAGAAGAGAAAACTGCAGACTGAAAAGAGCCTCGAGGAAGAACGTCAGAATCTGGCACGTGTCAATGATATCGTGACCGAGCTGGAAGGCCGCATCGGACCTTTGGAAAAGCAGTATGAGAAGGCTTTGGTGTATTTAAAATACAAAGAGGAACTGAAGGCACGCGAAGTTAATCAGTTCCTGATGGAATATGAGAAGAATTCGACCGTAAAGGAAGAACTGGATTCCAAACTGAAGACGGTGAGCGATGATTTGGCGGATACCCAGACGGCTTACGAACAGGCTAAGGCGGAATATGATTCACTGTACGGCGAAGCGGAGCAGAAACGGGAACAGCTGGCCGAAGCAAAGGAACGTCGTGCAAACGGACAGGTGGAGCTGGAGAAGACCATCGGCGAGCGGAACGTTTTGGGTGAGCAGATTACAGCGGTTACGCAGAAGGATGCTCAGACGGAGGAACAGCTTAACAGGGTACAGCAGAAAATCGCCGAGAAGGAAGAAGAACTTGCACATTATTTTGATAAACAGAAAGACTACGACGAGCAGCTGAAAGAACTCGGCAGAGTGAAGGAACAGGCCGATGAGCTTCTCGGGGAAATGAAGGCCAATATCAATGCCATGCTGTTGGAAGAGCAGCAATACAATGCATCCCATATTGCATGTATTCAGGCGGATACCGATTTGAAGACGGAACTGGAGCGAAATAATACGTTGCTCGAGCAGTACGCCATCAAACGTGCCGAAACCAACGCGAAACTGTTGCGGTTCAAAGAGGAAGCGGACGAAGCCAAGCGTCAGGTTGATGAGGCGGAAGAAACACTGAAAAAAGCCGTGACGGCGGTCAGCGATGCTTCGGAGGCATATTCCCGGAAGGAAACACGTGTCAAGGAACTCAGCAATGAAATCGCGGATGCCGACAAGCTGTGGGAACAGAAGAAAAAACGTGCCATCGAAGTGGCATCCAAAATGGAAACCATGAAGAACCTGGTGGAACGGTACGACGGATATGCCGGAACCGTACGCAGGGTGATGGAACAGAAGAAGCAGTTCCCGGGAATTCACGGTGTGGTTGCCGATATTATTCAGGTGGATGCCCGGTATGAAACGGCCATTGAAACGGCACTCGGCGGCAACATTCAGAATGTGGTAACGGATTCCGCCGATACCGCAAAGGCGCTGATCGAGTATTTGAAAACCAATCATTTGGGACGTGCGACATTTATCCCGCTCAGCGATATCCGTGCCAAGAAGGACGAATTCGAAACCGAGGTATTTACGAAAAAAGGCGTAATCGGAATTGCCGCAAGTCTGGTGGAGACGGAAGAACGGTATCGGGAAGCGATTGCATATCTGCTCGGACGGTTCCTGGTTGTCGATACCATCGATCATGCCATTGCAATCGAAAAACAGTATAAGCATAAACTTCGCATTGTAACGCTGGAGGGCGAATTGTTCCAACCCGGCGGTGCCGTATCCGGCGGTGCATTCAAGAGTAACAGCAATCTTCTCGGCCGTCGCCGTGAGGTGGAGGAACTGGAAGAGACCGACCGGGTTTGTCGGGAAGAAGCGGAAGTTTGCGGTGCGGCAATTGCCAAATTCCGCAAGGAACGCGAACAGCTTCGAAATGAACTGGAACTCGGACGAACCGCTTTGCAGGAAATGATGGTGGCACAAAATACCGCCAAAATGAACCTGGATCACATCAGGGAGCAGAACAAGGGCCTGTTAAATACCCGCGAAGTTCTGATTGAAGAAGTGTCGGCTGCGGAAGCGGAGTGCGAACGGATTAAGGAAAATAATCGCAGTCTGCAGGAGCAGATTGAGGAAAATGCCCTGCGCGGCGAGCAGGACCGCATTCATGCGGAAGAAATCCACAACCGTATGGAAGCTCTGCGCAGCGAGGAGGATGCGGCCAGTGCGGAAGCGGTACGGGTTCTGACCGAATATACGGGACTGAAGCAGAGCGTCGGATATCAAAGAGACAACGGAGAACGGTTGAATCGCGAAATCCATACGCTGAAACAGGAAGAACAGGAACTGAAAGACATTCGAAAAGCGGCGGCAAATGAGGCGGAAGAAAAGCAGGCAGGCATCTGCGAGCTGGAGAATACGCAGAAACGTCTGGAACAGGAAATTCAGGCGACCGAAGAAGAAATCGAAACGCTGGGACAGCAGGTCGAGGCATTTAACGGTCAGAACAAAGAACTGTTTGAAAAGAGAGAAGAACTGTCCCGTTCGTTGTCATTGCTGGACAAAGAACAGTTCCGGCTTCAGAATCAGAAAGAAAAACTGGACGATCAGCTGGATTCCCAGACTCATTACATGTGGGAAGAATATCAGCTGACATATACGCAGGCTACGGAACTTCGGTCGGATACCTATGATAATTCGGTTCTGAACCGGAAGGCTATTTATGAACTGAAGAATCAGGTTCGTGCTCTCGGAAATGTCAACGTCAATGCGATTGAGGAGTATCGTGAAACCAAGGAACGGTATGAATTCCTGAAGGGTCAGAGAGATGATATCAGTAAGGCGGAACAGACGCTGACGGAGATTATCGCATCGCTGGACGAGGAAATGAGAAAGCAGTTTACGGACACCTTCGAACAGTTGAAAGTACGGTTTGACAGTGTCTTCAAGGAATTGTTTGACGGCGGTAAGGCAACTCTTTCGCTGAGCGAGGACGAGGATATTCTGGAAGCGGGCATTTTGATTACGGTGCAGCCTCCGGGAAAGAAACTGCAGAATATGATGCAGCTGTCCGGCGGCGAGAAGGCACTGACAGCGATTTCACTGTTATTTGCAATCCTCGATTTGAGACCGTCCCCGTTCTGTCTGCTGGATGAAATTGAAGCGGCACTGGATGATTCGAACGTATCCCGGTTTGCACAGTATTTGCATAAGCTGACCAAGGACACTCAGTTTATCGTAATCACACACCGAAGAGGTACGATGGCTGCGGCCGATGCACTGTACGGAATCACCATGCAGGAGAAGGGCGTATCGACACTCGTATCGGTGAATCTGATTGAAAATGAGCTGGATGCCTGAGACAACGAGGCACCGGGAGAACCGAAGCCGGAAGGCGGACGGAACCGAAAAATGACGGGTCGAAGCCGGAAAATGACGGGGTCGAAGCCGGAAAATGACGGGCCGAAGCCGGAAGGCGGACGGAACCGAAAAATGACGGGACCGAAGCCGGAAAAGACGTCGGAACCGAAAAGACGTCGGAACCGAAAAGACGTTAACAGAAACAGAAAAAACGTTTACGGGAAACAGAAAAAACCGTTAACAGAAAAAACGTTTACGGGAAACAGAAAACCGTTAACAGAAAAAGGAAAAGAAACGGAATGGAAGAAGAAATTACAGAATTGAAAACGGAAGAGAAAGAAAAGAAGAAGGGCTTTTTTGCACGTCTCAAAGAAGGAATGAGCAAGACCAGAAAAAGTCTCGGACGCGGACTTCATTCTCTGTTCCACGGATTTAGCAATATCGATGATGATTTTTATGAAGAGTTGGAAGAAATTCTGATCATGGCGGATATCGGTGTTGCAACAACCGAGGAGATTATCGACTCCTTGAAACAAAAGGTCAAAGAACAGCATATTAAGCAGCCGGAAGATTGCCAGACCCTGCTGATGGACACCATCAAAGAGCAGATGGCGGTACCCGAGGATGCGTATGATTTTGAAAATAAGCCGAGTGTTATCATGATGGTGGGCGTTAACGGTGTCGGCAAAACGACCACGGCCGGTAAAATTGCAGGATCTTTGAAAAACAGCGGACATAAGGTTATGCTGGCGGCAGCGGACACGTTCCGTGCGGCAGCGACCGAACAGCTGGTGGAATGGTCTCACCGTGCCGGATGCGAAATTATCGCGGCAAAAGAAGGTGCGGATCCCGCAGCGGTTGTGTATGATGCGGTAACCGCAGCAAAAGCAAGAAAAACCGATGTTTTGATTTGCGATACCGCCGGTCGGCTTCATAACAAAAAGAATCTTATGGATGAGCTCGGAAAAATCAATCGTGTGATTGACCGGGAATATCCGGAGGCTCATAGGGAAACCTTTGTTGTACTGGACGGTACAACAGGACAGAATGCCTTGGTACAGGCGAGGGAATTTAACGAAATCGCCAAGATTACCGGTATTGTAATTACCAAACTGGACGGAACGGCAAAGGGCGGAATCGCGATTGCCATTCAGAAGGAACTCGGAATTCCGGTGAAGTATATCGGAGTCGGAGAAAAGTTGGAGGATATGCAGAAATTTAATCCGGATGAATTTGTAGATGCATTGTTTGAACCGGTTGGCGCAGACGGTGATGAGGAACAGTAATCGGACGGATTTTCGTTAAAACCGGGGCAGAAATCGCTCCGGTTTTTTATCTCATAGGAAAGTTCGTCCTATGAGATAAAAAAACGCTCCGCGAGGATGCACACGCCTGCGCAGAGGAAAAATGTCGCTTCGCGACGCACAGGCGGCGCGAGCATATCGCAAGCGATATGCTTTGTTCCACAGTTGCGAAAGAAAATCAGTTGCCGCGTAATCCGCGACCGGTGAAGCGAGCGGTGGGTCCTCCACCAACCCGATGAATACCGATAATATCACAACAAAACACAGAACATAACAAAATTCACGAAAAACATCAAAAACATCAAAAAAACTTCCATAAGACCGTTTTATAACCCTTGACGGGTGCTATATTGATATCAGAACAAACCTAGATTGAAAAATTAAACCCGTTCTTTGACAACTGAAAATCGCTAAAAAAGTCTATTTTACTATTGCAATGGGCCCTGTTCTGGTA
>JAZLJJ010000049.1:0-15682 GCA_045597325.1 Lachnospiraceae bacterium | reverse complement strand
GGCCATGAAAAAAGCATATCGCTTGCGATATGCTCGCGCCGCCTGTGCGTCGCGAAGCGACATTTTTCCTCTGCACAGGCGTGTGCATCCTCGCGGAGCGTTTTTTTATCTCATAGGACGAACCTTCCTATGAGATAAAATAAGACCCGGACACTGACGTGTCCGAGTCCTGATTCTACTCGATTCTGATTATTTTGCATAATCAGTAACTCTGGATTCCCGAATCATGCTGACTTTGATCTGACCGGGATATTCAAGCTCAGATTCGATTTTCTTTGAAAGCTCTCTGGCAATTAATACCATATCGTCATCGTTAACCTGCTCAGGGATAACCATAACACGAACTTCTCTACCTGCCTGAATAGCGAAAGATTTTTCGACTCCTTTAAAGCTGTTTGCAATATCTTCTAACTGTTTCAATCTGTTTGTATACGTATCCAGCGTCTCACGTCTTGCACCGGGACGTGCTGCGGAAATCGTATCTGCTGCCTGTACAATACAGGAAATCAAGGAAGTTGCCTCAGTATCACCATGGTGAGAAGCAACCGCATTAATAACAACCGGAGATTCTTTGTATTTCTTACAAATATCAACACCGATTTGTACATGAGTACCTTCCATCTCGTGATCTACGGATTTACCGATATCATGGAGAAGTCCGGCACGTTTTGCAATTCTCACATCAGCGCCCATTTCACCGGCCAACAAACCGGACAGAAGGGATACTTCAATGGAATGTTTCAATGCATTCTGACCATAACTGGTGCGGTATTTCATCTTACCGAGAAGACGTACTACCTCAGGATGAAGTCCGTGAACGCCGGTCTTCAAAACCGCTGCTTCACCTTCTTCACGGATGATATTCTCAACTTCTTTTTGAGCCTTATCAACCATTTCCTCAATTCTTGCGGGATGAATACGTCCGTCAACAATAAGTCGTTCAAGTGCGATTCTGGCAACCTCACGACGAATCGGATCGAATCCGGAAAGGATAACCGCTTCCGGAGTATCGTCAATAATCAAATCAATACCGGTAAGGGTTTCAATCGTACGAATATTTCGACCTTCACGACCGATAATTCGTCCTTTCATTTCATCGTTCGGTAACTGAACAACGGAAATGGTCGCTTCCGAAACATGATCCGCAGCGCACTTCTGAATAGAGCTTACAATCAGCTCTTTAGCTTTGCGATCGGCCGTTTCTTTGGCCTCTGCTTCCATGTCACGAATCATAACCGCTGTTTCGTGTTTTACTTCTTCTTTAACAGTTTCTAACAGATATTCTTTTGCTTTATCAGAGGTCAGTCCCGAAATCCGTTCCAATTCCGCAATTTGCTTATCACAGTAACCGTTTGCTTCTTCCAGCTTATGATCCAGTTCCTGTTCCTTCTGCGCCATACGGCTTTCACGTTTTTCAAGGGACTCCAGCTTTCTGTCCAGATTTTCTTCTTTCTGAGTCACACGCTTTTCATAACGCTGAACTTCAATTCGACGTTCTTTAATTTCGCGGTCGAATTCGTTCTTTGCCTGAAGAGCTTCCTCTTTTGCTTCCAAAAGAGCCTCTTTCTTCGTTGTTTCAGCGGTTTTGACAGCCGTTTCTTCGGCTTCCCGAACAATTTCTTCTGCCCGTTCTTCGGCAGTTCCAATCGTCTTTTTGTCGTGATTACGGATAATACTGCGAGTCAGCAGTGCCGTAATAACACCCACTACAACGGCGGTGACCAATGCACACAATACCGGTACTACCGGAAATGATGCAATCAGAATCGAAAAAAACAATTCTGGCATGAAGTGCACCTCCATAAATTTATTCAATTTTTAAATAGCAAAAATTCAACATTTCTATAATATATGAAAAGGTGCACCTTGTCAAGTGCACCTTGAAAAATAATCATACAACTGTAGAATACTTGTCTTTTTGCCAACAATAAATGCTTGTCTGCGTTCAAATTTCCTTTTCGCCCAGGAAATAAAATCCCTTGCAGGTATTTAACCGAACCCGGCAAATACTTCCGAGTTCCGATTTATCTGCCGGAAAATGAACCAGCAAATTGTTATCCAGGCGTCCCGTCATCAGCCCGTCTTCCTCTTTCCACTCTTCGCACAAAACCTTTGCCACGGTTCCCGTAAAGCGTTCCGCTTCATTTGCCGATACCTTGCCGACAACCTTCAGCAATCGTTGGAACCGTTCATTGACAACGTCTTCCGGTACCTGATTCTCCATTTTGGCAGCAGGTGTTCCGGTTCGTTTGGAATAAATAAACGTATAAGCGCTCATAAAGCCGGCCTTTTCGACGACATCCAGAGTGTCCTGAAAATCCTCTTCCGTTTCTCCCGGAAATCCGACAATAATATCTGTTGTAACCGCCACATCCGGAATCGCTTTCTTGATTTTCGCTACGAGTTCCAAATACTTCTCTTTGGTATAATGCCGGTTCATCGCCTTGAGAATCCCGGTGCTTCCGGATTGAAGAGGCAAATGGCAATGCTTGCAAACCTTGGGATTGATCGCCATTTCCTCAATCAGTTCATCCGACAAATCCTTCGGATGCGGCGTCATGAATCGAATCCGTTCAATTCCTTCCACCTGACTGACGTTTCGAAGAAGCTGTGCAAATGTCAGGCCGTTTTCAAGCGTTTTCCCGTAGGAATTCACATTTTGTCCGAGCAGCATTACTTCTTTTACGCCGTTCTCCGCCAAATGCTTTGCTTCTTTTACAATATCCTCCGCACTTCTTGACCGTTCCCGTCCACGGACATGCGGAACGATGCAGTAACTGCAGAAATTATTGCAGCCGTACATAATATTGATTCCCGCTTTAAACCCGTATTTGTTCTCTCTGGGAAGTTCTTCCACAATTCCGCATGCTTCCGGCAGAATTTCGATTACCTGATGCTCTGTGATTTCTCTCTGATACATCAGTTCCGCAAGCTTAAAAATATTATGCGTTCCGAAAATGATATCGACAAACCGATAGCTCTTCTTGATTTTTTCGATGACGTGCGGTTCCTGCATCATGCAACCGCACAGGGCAATCCGTTTATCGGGATTCTTCTTTTTCAGATTTCCGAGATATCCGATTCTTCCGTACACACGGGTATTGGCATTTTCCCGAACGGTACATGTATTATATAACACAAAATCAGCATCTTCGGACTCGGTTTCCAGATATCCGATTGCTTTCAGAATGCCGGCCAGTGTCTCCGAATCCTTTGCATTCATTTGGCATCCGAAGGTTTCGATATGCATGGTCGGTTTTCTTCCCATACGTTGTTCCCATTGGGCCGTAAGGGTCTTCATTTTCTCAATAAAATAATATTGACGGTCCGGTTCCGTTACCGGAATTTCCGTTTCCAATCTGTCCGACATTGAATTCTCCTAACCGCGAATCTGCCCATTTCCGATAATCTGATATTTGTATGTTGTCAGTTCCGTAAGTCCCATCGGACCTCTCGCATGTAATTTCTGGGTACTGATACCGATTTCCGCACCGAATCCGAACTCAAAACCATCGGTAAACCGTGTGGAAGCATTGACATAAACACAGGCGCTGTCGATTTGATTCAAAAACATTTCCGCAGCCTTACAATCCTGCGTCAGAATCGCATCGGAATGCCTGGTATGATATCGGTTAATATGTTCAATCGCTTCTTCGGTTGATGAAACAATCTTGACACTGATAATCCGGTCCAGATATTCGGTTTCAAAATCTTCTTCCGTCGCTTCCCGGAAGTCCGGAACAATCGTTCTGGAATCACTGTCACCGCGAACTTCCACGTTATATTCGGCCATCACCTTGGCAAACGTCGGAAGGAAACGATCCGCAATTTCTTTATGAACCACAAGCGATTCGCACGCATTGCAGACACCGAGACGCTGTGTTTTGGCATTGACAATAATCGGAATCGCCTTGTCAAGGTCCGCTTCCTTATCCACATATATATGACAGTTTCCGGTTCCTGTTTCGATTACGGGAACCGTACTGTTTTCCAGAACACTCTGAATCAGTCTTGCACTTCCTCTCGGAATCAGTACATCCACAAAGCGGTTTAATCTCATCAGTTCCATCGTCGTTTCGCGATTGGTGTCCGGAATGACATTTACGGCATTTTCATCGATACCGCATTCCGTAAGGCTTTCGCGCAAAATGTTTCCGAGGCACAGATTACTACTGATTGCATCGCTTCCGCCCTTTAAAATAACGGCATTTCCGGTCATAAAACATAATCCGAATGCATCCACCGTAACATTGGGACGTGATTCGTAAATAATACCGATAACACCGAACGGAACCCGCACTTTTCGAATTCTCAGTCCGTTTTGTAATTTCCGATTATCGAGAACCGTACCGATCGGGTCCGGAAGTTCACAAATCTGTTCGAGTCCGATTGCCATATCTTCAATTCTCTTCTCGGTTAAACGAAGACGGTCTTTCAGAGACTCCTTCATCTCCTTCCTGGTCGCATTCTCCAAATCCGTTTCATTGGCAAGAAGAATTTCGTCTTTGCGATTTCGAAGAGAGGTTGCAATATATTTCAGAGTTTTGATTTTTGTCTCGGTATCCAGTAACGCAAGCTTTGCGGATGCATCCTTTGCCATACGGCCCATAATCATCAGATTCATTTTATTCTTCTCCTTTTATGCTGTCTGTCGTTATTTTGTACGAAGAACTCCGACTTCGGTAATGATAATATCTGCGGGAACATCCATATCATCGGTCGGAAGTTCGTCGATTTCCTGCATGCTGTATGCCAGCAATATTTTCGGCACATCGGTGTGCTGTTTGAGAAACCGGTCATAATATCCGCCACCGTATCCGAGACGGTCTCCCATCCCGGTATAACCGACACATGGCAGCAAAATGAGGCATGATTCGTTCTCGAACGATACCGTTCGTCCCGTTGTCGGTTCCTGAATTCCGTATTTACCGGGAGCCATATCCTCAAACCGGTCAATATATTCAAATTGCATTTCCGTATTGCTGATACATTTCGGTACGGCGATTTTCTTCCCATCATGCCATGCCTTCTGAATCAGGAAATGCGTGTCCACCTCCGAGCTGAACGACGCATATGCAAGAATTGTCGTTGCATTCTCATATTCCTTTGTATGAATCAAAAAATCGGTAATGCATCCGCTGTACAACAGAATACGTTCCACCGAAAGAGTACTTCTGCGCTTTCTCATTTCGCTGCGTAATTCTTTCTTCGTCATAGTCCCTCCGCTTTGTCAGTCAACAATTTCTATATTCTCCAGCATGCTCTTCATATTGGCACGAATGGCAGCCAAATACTCCTTCCGAAGCAATGCCTGTTCTTCTTTTTCTTCCTCTGTCAGTCCTTCCGGAGTCTGTGATTTATGGTATAATTCATTGATTCTTGCAATTCTGTCTTCCGTCATTTTGCTTAGCCTTTCTTGTTATTGAGATAATCAATCAAATGGAAATTCTCATTCTTATGAGCCCTAAACAGCGTGCCGACCGTCTGTCCGTCAAGCACTTTTCGAATATTGTTCATATTATTGGCATTGCAAATGACCATATCCGCACCGGCGTCGTTTGCAATTCTTGCGGCCGAAATTTTCGTTGCCATTCCGCCGGTTCCGACATCACTTCCGGGGCCTTTTGCCATTGACTCAAGTTCATCGGAAATGTATGTGATTTCATCGACAAATTCAGCATCCGGATTATTTCTCGGGTTATCGGTGTAAAGGCCGTCCACATCGGACAAAATAATCAGCAAATCGGCATTGATCAGCGCCGCCACAATGGCTGACAGGGTATCATTGTCGCCGAATTCGATTTCATCCGTGGCAACGGTATCATTTTCATTGACAATCGGAATAACGCCCATGTTCAGCAATTCGGAAAATGTCGCTCTCGCATTGTGTCTGTTTTCATCGTTAATCATCGTCAGTTTCGTAATCAGAACCTGTGCCGGAATCTTATTGTATTCGGCGAACAGACGCTGGTATACCATCATGAGTCGTGCCTGACCGATTGCAGCGCAGGCCTGTTTGACCGACTTCACCTTCGGTCGCTCCGTAATTCGCATGGTTTTTCGTCCGACCGGAATCGCACCGGAGGAAACCAGAACAACCTCCAGACCACGGTTTGACAAATCGGTCAATACCCGTACCAGACGTTCCATATTTTCCAAATCCATATCCCCGGTTTCCGCATGGGTTAATGACGAGGAACCGATTTTAACAACGATTCTCTTTTTGGAAGCCATTAATTCTTCACGATTCATGTTCATTCCTCCTGAAATGCTTTGTCCGTATTGTTCAACGGACTGTATATCTTCATGATTTCTTCGCAAATGCGTATTCCGTCCATTGCTGCCGACATAATTCCGCCTGCATATCCGGCTCCTTCTCCGCACGGGTATAAGCCTTTTCCGGACACGGACTGTAACGACTCGTCCCGGACTATTCGAACCGGTGATGACGTTCTGGATTCAATTGCCTGCAACAGTGTATCGGAATCTGCAAATCCCGGCATCGCTTTGTCAAATGCCTCGATTCCTTCTTCGATAGCGGCTGTCATATAATCCGGCAGGCACTGATGCAATTCCGTATAGGAAATGTCACCGCAGTTCACCGGCCGAATGTCTCCGCACTGTTTGGACGGTCTTCGACATTTGAAATCTTCATATCGTTGGGTCGGTATTTTCCCGTTTCCGGCAAGATATGCAAGTTCTTCCAGTTTTCTCTGATAATACATTCCGCAAAGTGCACCCTGTTTCGGGATTTCCCCGGACTCGTCGCACATTGTCTCATAATCTTTTGTGAAGTCCTCCGGCGTCACGGTAACAACAATGGCCGAATTGGAATTGTCCGCCATTCTGTCAAAATTACTCATACCGTTAATCGCCAGCCGATGTTCCTCGCTGGACGCATTTACGACATATCCGCCGGGGCACATGCAAAATGAATATACTCCCCGTCCGTCCTGACACGTATGCGTCACTTTATAATCGGCACTCGGCAAACGGTCGGCATAGTTTCCGTACTGATTTCGATTGACCCATTCGCGTTTATGCTGAACACGAACACCCATTGCAAATGCCTTCGGTTCCATTGTAATCTGTTCTCGTTCCAGTTCTTCAAACGTATCTCTGGCCGAATGACCGATTGCCAAAATTGCCAGCTCCGTTTTGAGGAGTCCCTGAGTGTCTGTGCAAACGCCCTGAAGCACTCCGTTGTTCCATTCAAATCCGGTCACCGTCGTATTGGTCAGTAACGTTCCGCCCAGTCGTTCCAGCTCATTTTGCATATTGGCGACAACTGTTCGAAGACGGTCGGTTCCGATATGAGGTTTATTCTTATATATAATTTCTTTCGGAGCACCGAATTCAACAAATTTTCTTAAAATGTATGCTCCTTTTCCGTCTTTATCTTTTACAAGAGTATTCAGCTTTCCGTCCGAAAATGCACCGGCACCACCGACTCCGAACTGAACATTCGAGGACGGCTTCAGAATTCCCGTTCGAAAGAAATCTTCGACATCCTGTATCCGTTCTTCAATTCTTTGCCCGCGTTCGAGTACAATCGGACGATATCCGAACTCTGCCAGAGTCAATGCCGCAAATAATCCTGCCGGGCCGGCTCCGATGACAATCGGTCGTGATTTCAACGGATTGGTTCCCGTTACCTGAATTTGAAATTTCTTTGGTTCATACCATTGCAGGTGCTTTCCGGAGTTTCGCAATGCCTGTTCGTTTCCAAGCGATACCGCCAACTCGTACGAATACGAAAGTTCATGCTTTTTTCTGGCATCGAGCGACTGTTTCAAAATCCGGATATCCAGAATTCGTTTTTCCGAAACAGACAACTCCTTGGCAACCGCAGCTCGCAAGTCCTGTTCGGAATGTGTAACCGGCATATGCAACTGAGATACACGTATCATTTTAAATATTCCTTTCCGGCTTTCCGACGACTTCGTCCCGTATGTTTCTTCCCGCAATCGCGCCGGTTGCAAATGCCCATTGCAAATTATAACCGCCGCACGTGCCGTCCATATCCAACAGTTCCCCGGTAATATACAGGCCTTTCCGACACTTCGATTCCATCGTTTCCGGATTGATTTCCGATAAGGAAACGCCTCCGCAGGTGACCTGAGCAAATTCGTACGGTCTTGTTCCTGTGACATCAAAGGTGCTCTCAGTCATTTGTTTGCACAGTTCCCGTAACTGTTCCTCACGAATTACACGGACGGGACAGTCTGCCGCAATTCCTGCTTTACAAAGAAGAAAATACAGTAATTTCCCGGGAATGATTCCTCCAAATGCAGCTTCCGCCGTTCGTTCCGAAAGAAACTTGCTTCGGCATCGTTGTTGTAACATGGTATATACGTTATCCATTGTCATTTCCGGAAGAAAATTCAGTTGAATCCGAACGGGCTTATGTTCTGACAAAGCAATCGAAGCATACCGCGACAATTGCATAACCGGAATACCGCTGATTCCGTAGTCGGTCCATACAATTTCACCGAATTCGGAATGCGTCTCCTTACCGCATTTGACAGTTACCATCGCTTCCGTTCGTACTCCGGAAACTGTTTTTAATTTCTTTTCCGAAAGGCATAACGGAACCAACGCCGGGATGCAGGGGGAAACCGTATGTCCCATGGATTTTGCGATGTCCCATCCGACGGAACTTTCTCCGAGATTCTTACCGGCAGGTCCTCCGCAGGCTAAGATAATTTCGGAAAACCGACATTCCGCATATTCTCCGTGACAATGTCCCGTCACCAGAAATTCACCTGCCTGTTTACGCACGGACTGAACATCGAATCCGTACAATACACGAATCCGAAGCCGGTTCATTTCTTCATACATACAATTGACGACCGATGCGGCCTGTTCCGAACGGGGATAATAATATCCGTTTTTATTTTTCGTCAAAAGACCGATTTCCCGAAAAAAGGAAAGCTCGTCTTCCTTGGTAAAGGTTTGCAGCACCTTACCGATTGTGTCTCTGTCATGTCCCCGAAAACATCGGATATCCTGATTATCGTTCAGCAGATTGCATCTTCCGTTTCCGGTTGCCAGCAGTTTTTTGCCGGGTTTCTCATTGTGTTCCAACACCGTAACCGGAATTCCGTTTCGTGCCGCCATAACAGCAGCCATCATTCCGGATGCACCGCAGCCGATAATTCCTATCATGTCAAACTCCTTTCCGGGTTATTTCAACAGACGACATTTCTTCAACACGCGAACGAGAATGGTTCCTTTCGGCATACGACGAAGTTCCTCTTCGTTAATTCCCTTCAATATAACCAAAAATGCAAAATAAACGGGAACCGCAATCAAAATGGCGATAATGCAGGCCAATCTCATTCCGAGCAGACCTTTCAAAAGCTTGTAAACCAAATATGCATCAAAACTCATAATGACCGACGCTTCTGCCGGCACAATAAAGGTCGTCTTGATTTCCTGTTGATAATTCAAGTATTTACCGATGGAAATCCAGTTCAGAATGCAGACAACCAGTGCAAACAGGACATTGCAGACAACCAGTGCGTATGACCATAAATTTGTCCGCAGCATGATTACCAAAACGATTACATGAACACACAATGCAATAGCGGAATGAAGGACCGGAATATGCAAATGATTGATTCCCTGCAAAATACCGTTGGTCAGTGTCGATAATGCAAATGCCACAATACTGATGCTTCCGAATTGCAGCATTTTGATGCTGAGTGCATTGGTATCTCCGAACAGCATATACAAAATCGGTTCCGCAAAAACAGACATACCGAACGCACACGGAATCGCAATAATCATATTAAATTTCACTGCGGATGCAACCTTTTCCCGTACACTGTCAAACCGGTTTCGTACATATTCCGCAATCAGTCCCGGAACAATCGCCGTTCCGAGCGCCGACGCAATGGCAACCGGCAAATTGGTCAAAAGCTTATACTTATTGGCATAAATTCCGTAATGAGACGCCCGAACGGTTTCTTCAATGCCTTTATTTTCCATAATCATGCTGAATACGGAGCTGTCAATCATTCCGGAGCACTGATATACGGTCTGTGACATAACAACCGGCAATACGGTAAAGAAAATCATTTTCAAAATTCCGAAATTCCCGATTTCCGGCTCCTCTTCCAGAATCGTATCGTTCTCTATAATTTGAAAGGCTTTCCGATAAACCAGATACATTATAATCAGGCTGATCAGCGCCGTTACCGCACCGGCCAGGGTACCGAGCGTTCCTCCTGCCGCCCCGTAAGAGTAACGCATTTCATGAGTCTGATATTTGCGAAGCAGGAGCCACGATGCTCCGACACTGACAACGGCATTGACAATCTGTTCCACAATTTGGGAAATTGCAGTCGGTACCATGTTGTTATGACCCTGAAAATATCCTCGCAACACACCCATTACAGAGAATACGAAAATGGTCGGCGACAAAACCTTTAACGGAATTACCACGCCTTCCAGTTTAATGATTTTGCCATAGATTTCGGCTCCGAAGAAACAAACTCCGGTTGCAATGCTTCCTACAATAAGGCCGAATAAAAGTGCCATGGCAAAGATTCGTTTGGATGTCTTATGTTCTCCCTTGGTTTCGCTTGCGCTGACTAATTTGGAAACCGCCAGTGGCAGGCTGTACGAGGACAGAAGCAATGCGAGGTTATAAAACTCATACGCATAGGAGTAATATCCCATTGCTTCGTCACCCAGTATTTTCGTCATCGGAATCCGATAAATCAATCCGATGAGTCGAACGATTACGGATGCCGCGGCAAGGATGGTTCCCTGCAGCAGTATGTTATTTTTCTTCTTTTCTTCGTACATTTTTAGGTTCAATCCTTTTCAGTCTCTTGTGATTCCAAGATTTGTCAGTATTTCTTCCTGCATTCGTTCCATTTCCACGCGCTCACTGTCTTCCATATGATCGTAGCCGAACAGATGCATCATACTGTGTGCCGTCAGGAAAGACATTTCCCGTTTTAAGGAATGTCCGTATTCCGTAGCCTGTTCCATTGCTCTCTCAACGGAAATGACGATATCTCCGAGCATCAGCTCGCCGCTGTCCGGATCAAAATAATCACTGGCCAGTTCCTCGATTCCGTCGAAATCCGCAGGGGATTCATAATCCACCATCGGAAAACTCAAGACATCGGTTGCCCGGTCCACCTCTCGAAACTGACGATTCATTTCATGAATATTGGTATTATCGGTCAACAGCACATTAACACTGCATTCATACGGACAACGGACGTAGGAAACCGCTTCCTCAATCACGCTTCGCAATACCGATTCAAAATCAAATTCAATGGGCTGTTCCCACTCATTTTCAAAATATACAGTCATACATCCTCCGATTTCTTTCCTCACCTCATTACCGTTTTTGTTCGAAACGGTTTCGGTCGCGATCTGAAACTCTCGGTTTCGCTGAGGAATGCTTTTCTTCGTATGCTTCATAAGCAGTTACAATTTTCTGTACCAGAGGATGACGGACAACGTCCTGACCGGTCAGCGTGGAAAATGCGATTTCATCGATTCCCTGCAGAACCTTCGCAGCAACATCCAATCCGGAAACCGTATCCACCGGCAGGTCCTTCTGTGTGCGGTCGCCGGTAATGACAACTTTGGAACCGAATCCGATACGGGTCAGAAACATCTTCATCTGAGCCGGTGTCGTATTCTGTGCTTCATCCAGAATAATAAAGGCATTATCCAATGTCCGGCCTCTCATATATGCAAGCGGTGCCACTTCAATCAGGCCCTTTTCCATATTCTTCGTAAATGATTCCGCACCCATAATCTGATATAACGCATCATACAGCGGGCGCAAATAGGGATCGACCTTACTTTGCAGGTCTCCGGGCAAAAAGCCGAGTTTTTCTCCGGCTTCAATTGCCGGTCTTGTCAAAATGATTCTCGATACTTCATCATTTTTGAATGCGGTTACTGCCATCGCCATAGCCAAATACGTCTTTCCGGTACCGGCGGGGCCGATTCCGAATACAATCATTTTCTCCCGAATATTGTCAACGTACTTTTTCTGACCGAGTGTTTTGGGTTTAATCGGCTTTCCGTTAATCGTATGGCAAATCAAATCGGAGTCCACACTCAGAATCGATTTTTCCTCATTTTCCATTACCAGAGAAAGCGTATATGTTACCGTTTGCATCGTAATTTCAGAGCCCTTTTCAAAGAGTTCGAGCAACGTGTTCAAAACCCGTTTTGCTTTTTCGCAGGGGCCGTTTTCGCCGATGATTCGAATTTCCTCGTCTCGGGTCAGAATTGTCACATGCAGTGTCTTTTCAATCTGTTTGGCAAATTCATCCATTTCACCGAAAATATGTTTTTGCGATGCTGTCGAAATGTCTGTCAGAGTCTCTATCATTCGTTTCCTCCGATATAATGGAATTTCATGACATAAAATGCAGTCGAATTGTGTGGTCATTTTCTTATATATGCTCATAGTTATTGTATTTTAGCATATTCCAAAATATTATAACAAATCTTATGGTAAAATGCTATAACTATTTTTCGGTTTCCATCACAAACGAGCAGGGTGAAACCACTTCTCGTTTCGCCGGCTGCGTGTTGCGCAGCAACTGATTTCCTTACGCAGCCGTGTGTTTTATATCGAGCAGGGTGAAACTACCTGCTCGTTTCGCCGGCCGTATGTTGCGCAGCAACTGATTTCCTTTTACGGCCGTGTGTTTTATATCGAGCAGGGTGAAACCACCTGCTCGTTTCGCCGGCTGCGTGTTGCGAAGCAACTGATTTCCTTACGCAGCCGTGTGAAAAAAAAGAGGACCTGATAGATAAATCAGATCCTCTTCAATCTCGTATCCTACTTATACTTTCTCTTACGAGCAGCTTCAGACTTCTTCTTGCGTCTTACACTGGGCTTCTCGTAATGCTCTCTCTTACGAATTTCCTGCTGGATACCAGCCTTTGCACAATTTCTCTTAAATCTGCGAAGTGCGCTATCGAGAGATTCGTTCTCTTTTACGATAACATTAGACATTGATTCTCACCTGCCTTCCCTTCAGTAGAAAAGCTACTGTAGGTGTATTAACACCGAATTACATTTTATCATATATTCTTCATATGTCAACAGTAAAATTCGAATTACTGAAGCTGTCCGGCAAAAACTTCTTTCGCTTTGGCAACACAGTCATCAATTCCGGCCGGATTCTTACCTCCTGCCTGTGCCATGTTCGGACGTCCGCCACCGCCGCCACCGACGATGGAAGCAACTTCCTTAATCAGATTTCCGGCATGTGCTCCCTTTGCAATTGCTCCGTCGGTTGCCATTGCAATCAGGTTTACCTTTCCGTCAACTGCGGATGCGAGCAATAATGCGCATTCACTGAGTTTTTCCTTCAATGAATCACCGAGAGTACGAAGTCCGTTCATATCGGCATCCGATACTACCGTTGCCAGAATCTTCACGCCGTTGACTTCCTGTACGGTTTCAAAAATGTCGGACAACGAATTATTGGCAAGCTTTGCTTTCAATTTTTCGTTTTCGGAATTCAATGTTTTGATTTCCGCAAGCATTGCTTCAATCTTTGACGTCAGATTTGCGGCATCGGTCTTGGCAGCCCTGGATGCAGCCTGAAGTTCCTGTTCAAGATTCTTATAATAATTCAATACATTATTTCCGGTAATCGCTTCAATACGTCTTGTTCCCGCAGCAATTCCGGCCTCACTCAGAAGTTTAAAGGAGCCGATAATTCCTGTATTTCCGACATGAGTACCACCACAGAATTCCACGGAATATCCGCCCATATTGACAACTCGAACGGTATCGCCGTATTTTTCACCGAACAATGCCATTGCGCCCGTCTTCTTTGCTTCTTCAATGCTCATGATATCGGTTTTTACCGTATAATCCGCAGCAATTGCTTCGTTGACCAGACGTTCGGTCTCAGCCAATTCCTCCGCAGTCATTGCAGAAAAATGAGAAAAGTCAAAACGAAGTCTGTCCGGATTGACAAAGGAACCGGCCTGCTCAACATGAGTGCCGAGTACCGTACGGAGTGCTTTCTGAAGCAAATGAGTTGCAGAATGGTTCTTTGCCGTAGCCAGACGCTTTGCCGCATCATATTCCAGAGTGACCACGTCACCCTTCCGGAAAGTTCCCGCAACTACTGTTCCGACATGAGCAATTTTGCCGCCCTTCAGTTTGATGGTATCAACAACATCGAATTCCGCTTCCAGTTCTCCTTCCGCCTCAATGAAAATGCGACCCTGATCACCCTGCTGACCGCCCATGGTTACATAGAACGGCGTCTTATCGACAATGATAGCCCCGTTGGTTCCTTCGGAGATTTCATCCGCAAGACTTCCGGCACCGTCATTTTCCGATGTCATAACAAGAATGGTGCCGTCATACGAAGCATTCTCATATCCGACAAATTCGGATGTAATGGACGGATCGATCAAATCATATACCGTTGCATCAGCGCCCATGTAATTGGTCTTTTTACGGGAATTCCGAGCCAGTGTCTTCTGTGCTTCCATTGCCTTCTTATAGCCTTCCACATCAATGGTAAAGCCTTTTTCGGCAAGAATTTCTTCCGTCAGGTCCATCGGGAATCCATATGTATCATACAGCTTAAATGCATTGTCTCCGCTCAATACCGTCTTGCCGGAAGCAACAATTTCATCTTCCATTCCGGACAGAATTTCAAGACCCTGATCGATGGTCTTATTGAATTTCTCTTCTTCGTTATTGAGAATACTGAAAATATAATCTTTCTTCTCTTCCAATTCCGGATAACCGTCCTTGGAATCGCGAATTACGGTTTCACAAAGCTTAGCCAGGAACTGTCCCTGAATTCCGAGAAGACGTCCGTGTCTTGCGGCACGACGAAGCAAACGTCGAAGTACATAACCGCGTCCTTCATTGGAAGGAATAATTCCGTCGCTTGTCATAAAGGTTACGGAACGGATATGATCGGTAATCAGTCGAATGGAAACATCCTTCTTCGCATCGGTTTCATACTCCACGCCGGCCAGTTCACAAACACGGTCACGAAGTGCTTTCATGGTATCAATATCAAATACGGTATCAACATCCTGGCATACAACAGCCAAACGTTCCAGACCCATACCGGTATCGATATTTTTGTTTTCCAGTTCTTCGTAGCCGCCCTTGCCGTCACCGTTAAACTGAGTAAATACGTTATTCCATACTTCCATATACCGGTCGCAGTCGCATCCTACGGTACAGCCGGGCTTTCCGCATCCGTACTTCTCACCGCGGTCATAATAAATTTCCGAACAGGGACCGCAGGGACCTGCGCCGTGCTCCCAGAAATTATCTGCTTTACCAAAACGGAAAATGCGTTCCTTTGCAACTCCGACTTCTTTGTTCCAGATATCAAATGCCTCATCATCATCCAGATAAATCGACGGATACAGACGATTCTCATCCAGACCGACAACTTTGGTCAAAAATTCCCAGCTCCATGCGATAGCTTCATGCTTGAAATAATCTCCGAATGAGAAATTACCGAGCATTTCGAAATATGTACCGTGTCTTGCAGTATAACCGACGTTCTCAATATCGTTGGTACGAATGCATCTCTGGCACGTTGTCATTCTTCTGCGGGGTGGCTCGGCTTCGCCTGTAAAATATTTTTTCAAAGGTGCCATTCCGGCAACAATAAGAAGCAAAGATTTATCTCCCTCG
>JAZLJJ010000048.1:0-26947 GCA_045597325.1 Lachnospiraceae bacterium | reverse complement strand
TTGCTCAATCTACATATCTTGAGCTGCGTAATGAGTTTATCCTGCATGGTCAAAAATCCTCCATGCATATGATAACATCCGGGAGAAAAACCTACATTTTTATTTTCCCCAAAACCTACATTTTTATTTTACCATTTACATTAAATTTTCAAGGTACAAAAATAAATATAATATTAGAATGTGTCTTTTGACACCCTAATCCTATGAGGGAACAAAGCATATCGCTTGCGATATGCTCGCGCCGCCTGTGCGTCGCGAAGCGACATTTTTCCTCTGCACAGGCGTGTGCATCCTCGCGGAGCGTTTTTTATCTCATAGGACGAACTTTCCTATGAGAGAAAAATCAGCCGATGAAGTTCTGTTCCTTCATCGGCTGTTTCTGTTTCTTTATTCGTCTCTTCTGCGGCGTGCCCGAACAAGAAGGGCAACCGTAGCACCTGCAATACATGCAACTACGATAAATATTACGGTGCTTGCAGTATCTCCCGTAGACGGACTCAACGGATCACCGGGGTCTTCGCCCGGATCCTCTCCCGGATCTTCACCGGGGTCTTCGCCCGGATCCTCTCCCGGATCTTCGCCGGGGTCTTCACCGGGGTCTTCACCCGGATCTTCGCCGGGGTCCTCACCCGGATCCTCGCCCTTTGCAGGCAACACGGTAAAGGTTGTGGTTGCCGATCCGTCCGTCGATACGATTTCAATCACATGCTCACCTTCTGCCAATGTTTCCAGGAACGACGGCAACAGGATTACTCTGGTCGATCCGGATTCAAAGCGGACTTGGCTGTTGTTAAGCTTAAAACCATTAACGTATGCCCCTTCGAGCTTCTCTATCACTGCTTCACTGACAATCGTCAAGTTTACCATCGATCCTTTGTACCATACGGCATCGGCACCTTCAAGAATTGTATAATTTTTCGGAGGAACCGGAATTTCCGTGTCACAGATGTCGCAAATTCCGTCTCCGTCATTATCTTCATGCGCAAGCTTTTCTATCGGCGTTACGTCCTTCGTTGCGTCGCAGTCCGCACAGTGGATGGATTTGCTTCCCTCTTCCGTGCAGCTCGGGTCCTTATCGATGGTGTAATCTTTTTCCCAATTGTGCTCCGTCTTTTCAACCGGCGTTACGTCCTTCGTTGCGTCGCAGTCCGCACAGTGGATGGATTTGCTTCCCTCTTCCGTACAGCTCGGGGCCTTATCGATGGTGTAATCATTTTCCCAATTGTGCTCCGTCTTTTCTATCGGCGTTACGTCCTTCGTTGCGTCGCAGTTCGCACAATGGATGGATTTGCTTCCCTCTTCCGTGCAGCTCGGGTCCTTATCGATGGTAAAATCCGACTCCCATTGATGTCCGCCGGAGATACAGCCGGCACCCTGTTTCCAGGCATCCGGATCCTCGATTTCGAGGCTGCATTCTTCGTCTTCAAAATACTTGCCGCAGCCTTCGCAACAGTAGTACTCGTACCAACCGTCTTCGGTGCAGGATGCATCATGTCCGTCCATTTTCTCTGCGGAATGAACATGATTATAATGGAAAATGATCTCCGTATCCTGTTCCGGCATGGTCACCGTCCAGTTTCCTCCGGTTGTATCCAGAATCAGCCCGGTTCCCGGTTCTGCTGCCGGCAGGTCGTTAATATCATCGGTTACCAGTGAATCCGGAAGGAAACTCATACTGTGTCCGTACGGAATCTCCACAACATCCCCGTCATAGTACGTTTCCGTTCCGCTGGCAACGAATTCTCCGTCTGCAACATAAACCGTCAGCTTATACTTCGCCGACTCCAAAACAGTGATTTCCTTTGTGGAAAGCGTTCCCGCAAATCCTTCCGCCGTAATTTCACAGATAATCACATGGTCTTCCAAATCCAGGCCGGGCGTAAACCGTTCGGAATCTGCATCCGGAATTTCCGTCTTTCCGTCCGTTATATCAAACCACTGATACTGCAGTGTCGCGCCGACGCAATCGCCGAGCGGTGTTACCGAAACCACCAATTCGTGCAGTTCCGTTTCATCACCGTTCACTTCCACCGTTCCCTGAATCTTCGGGTCCACGATCCGAATTGTCAGAATCGGGGTATTTAAAAGTGTATAATTATCACCGATATCCAACTGGAATTCCCGCTCCAGATCTGCCTTGGTCAGTTCACCGTCCACACTGATTATTCCGTCTTCATGCGACAGACCGTTCCAGCTTGTGAAACCGGATGTCGCCTGTGCAATGACAACATCATCCGGCAATCCGGACCATTCGCAGTCAACAACCGCAAATTGCGTTCCGAGCGGCGTGTTGGTTGCAATTTCCAGTGTTGCGGTCGGAGTTTCCTCAATTTCGGCCGGAGCAATACGGAATGTTACTTCCTGATTGTCCGTTGTTAATACCGGAACGGAATCCAATCCTCCCGAAACAAGTTCCCAACACGAATTCTCCTTATCCTTCAGTGAGAAAATTGCTTTGTACGAGCCTGCGTTCACCGGAACTCCGGATACTGCCGCTCCGTTCGCTGTCTCGTAAGTCACCGTGAAGAGAGTTGCGTCTTCCGTCGTTTCATATCCCGCAATCGGGCTGCCGTTATATATTCCGTCCGATTTTGTCGGTACCGAAACCGTCTTGGCCGGGTACCGGAAAACCGCTTCCACTTCCACATCCTCACCAACCATGGTGAATCCGGTTTTCGGTGCATTCGGGTCATCCAATACAACACCGGAACCGGAAATAACATTCCAACCCACGAATTCCGCATCGTCTTCCGGCACCGTCGCAGTCAGGATAACCGATTCGCCTTCTCTTGCTTCTTCTTTATCGCCGGTTCCGCCCGATACGGTAACGGAGTACAGCTCGGAATTTTCATCGATTGCCGTAAACAGTTTGCCGATTTCCAACGTGGTTCCCGACGCATCTGCGTATACCATGTCCGCTGTTCTGCCGTTTACCGTTACCTTCGTATCATTCGAGAACCCATATCCGTCCTCGGCAATCAAAATGATGTTGTACTGATACTGCATGTCATTTTCAAATTCTTCGTCATCCATCCAGTAAAATAAGAGGCCGTCCGCAGAACACATCCAGCCGCAGAAACCGGCATCCGGAGTGCATACAGCGGTGTCGGACACCGTCAGTTTCGCCCCCTGATCCGCTAACGGGGTCGTTCCGACAACCGGTACAACGATGCCCGTTACCGAAATTGCGGAAATCTTTTTGGTCCATTTGGCATAAACCGTAAGATTGTCCGTGATATGTTCCGAAAAATCAAACCCGGTCAGGCAGTCCTCTTCCAGATACCAGCCGCCGAAAAGCATTCCTTCTTCGCTCGGTGCCTCCGGTTCGACAGCATATCCGTTTACCGAAATTCCGGTTTGCGGAGAAATCTGCGTACCGTGTCCCTGCATGTCAAAGGTTACCGTCAACGTAACCGGATCCTGCCAAACCGCTGTTGCAACCGTCGTATCCGTCAGTTTGTACTGGCTTCCCGGCAAATACGTTGCACCGTCAATTTCCCATCCTCCGAGTTCCTTGCCGCTCGGTGCCGTAAAGCCGGAAGTCGGCAGCGTCACCATATGATTTTCCATTTTCGTAATGGAAGCAACCGATCCCGATGCGCCGTTTCCGTCAAATGACAGCGTCTTTTCTTCGCCCGGAATCGTGACGGAATATGTGATAATGCACAGACTGCTGTTTAATGTTTTTATCGTAGCAGCGTCTCCGTTCAAATAAGCTTCCGCCAACAGGCTGAACAGATGTCCCTCCTCGCAGGTCAAACCGATTTGAAGCACATAGGACAAGCCCGCTTCAAAACTCTGGCCGTCTTCCGTTTCGTAACTGCAGTACCCCTCGTCATACGGGTCCCACAGCCATCCGCATTCATAATCGTAAACGGAATATCCCGCATCATCCGGCACGGACAGTTCCATGTCCGCAACCGACAGAATCGGATTCCCTTCCTGAATCTGCGGCAATCCGCTGACGGAAATTTCCGAAATCTTTCCCGGTTCCGGATCCGCTTTGGCCGCAATAATGGCCGGATTCGTCTGCAACAGGCAAATCAAGAAACAAAGTATGACACTTACTATTCTCTTTCTCGTTTTCATCGCATTTATCTCCTTTTATACAATCAGCCGACGAACAACTTAAACTGTATCCGCCGGCTAATTGTATTATAACTGTTCCAACAACTGTCTCTTCTTTTCCAAAAATTCTTCTTCCGTAATCAGGTCATTTTCATAGGCCATTTTCAGAGATTTCAAACGCTTGGAGAAATCATCCTGCGATACGTCCTGCACCGGCTGAGGTGCCGTCGGCATCTTCGGTTTGACACTCTTCGGCGGTCTGTTTCCGAGCTTCACCTGCTTCTGCAAATACTCCGGAACAATCGGGCCGTCCGAAATATCGTCATCGTCATCGGAAATGATGCCAAACTCATCGTCATCATCGGAAACAATCGTATAATCATCGTCATCATCCTCATCGGCAGCCTTCAGAAGTTCTGCACGACGGGCCAGTTCCTTCTCCTGCTGTCTCTTGCGATCGGAGGAAATCGCTGCCAAAATAGCATCGTTGGCATCGGAAATCACAATCGGTTCGGGTTCCGGATCTTTTTCGGTAACCGTGGCCTTCTTCGACATTGCAAGTGCTTCCGCCATCGCTGCGGCAAAGGAATCCGGTGTCTGTTCCCCGGAATCATTCAGGATCTCGTCGTTCAACGAATCGGCCGTTTCGCTCACGGTTTCCGTAACATTGTTCACAGTTTCCGCAGTTTCCTCGTAAGCAGCTTCCGCAACGTTGTTCACAGTTTCCGCCGTTTCCTCGAAAGCCGTTTCCGCAACATTGTTCACGGTTTCCGCAGCTTCCTCGAAAGCAGCTTCCGCAACGTTGTTCACGGTTTCCGCAACCTCTTCGGTCATTTCCGAAGCATTATCCGAAACATCCTCCGTATATCCTGCTACACTTGCCAATGCAGCCTGCATAGCCTCTTCCAGTAATTCTTCGGAACCGGACAGTTCCTCCAATTCCGACTGTGTCTGCAGGGAAGCCTCTTCGGCCTGAGCTGTAAACCCGTCGGCCGCCGCCTGTGCCTCATCGGCCTGAGCATGCATCTGTGCCATTGCATCGGCAAAGCTTTCCGTTTCCTTTTCTTCCTCGGGTTCCGTCTTTGCACCCCGGTTCATACCGAGCAGCGACGAAATAAATGCTTTTTCCATATCATCGGAAGATTTTGCAGCTTCCGCCGCCTGCTCTTCCTTACGACGCTTTTCATCGGATGCGCCGGTGTCCGCTTCGCTCTCTGCGGCCGCATATGCCATTGCCTGCAAAATCGCATTGTTCGCATTGGACACAGGGGCTTCATCCGCCTCGGCGTTCGTTTCTTCCACCTTGGTAAACAAATCATTGTCGGTAAGGGACTTTGCAGAATTATCCTCGCTGCCCTTCATATACTCCGTCGGAGCAAAGGTGAATCCGGTCTCTTCCCCGACAACCTTCACCTGTTCGTCTGTACCATCCGTAAAATCATTCTTGGCGGAGAACAATTCCTGTTCCGTATCATCGTTGGTACGAATCGCCGCAATTGCTGCCTCCTGAGCCGCTTTGCTGGCTGCTTCGGCAGTTGCATCGGAGAACAAATCATTCCATCCGAAATCATCGGCCTGTTCGTTCCGGGCATTGTCCGCCGGATTTTTGTCCGACATTCTTCGATTAATTTCATCACGAAGTTTCTGTTTCTCGGAAGCCTGCTCATTTCTCATGCGGGCCTCACGCTCTGCCGCCGTCTCGGTACGGGGAGTATCCTCTGTTTCGGCATTCTTTGCGGTTTCTTCCGCTACCGCGTTCACAGTCTCTTCGACCGAAGCCGTTACACTGTTTGCGGTCTCGACAGCATTGACAACGGTTTCGGAAACGGCGTTGTCCTTTTTCTTCTTATTCTTCTTATTCTTCTTGGAATCTCGTTTCAGCCTGCTGCTTTCCTCGGCAGCCTGTTCTGCCATGCGTTTCTCTTCCGCAAGTCTCTCGGCTTCCGCTTTTTCGGCAGCTTCTTTGGCTGCCTGTTCCTCCGCTTCACGACGAGCCTGCTCTTCCGCTTCTCTGATATGACGCAGCCGCTCTTCGTTCGCGCGCTCGATTGCTTCTTCTTTTGCCCGTTCTTCGCGTTCCTTCTCACGGGCATTTTCCCAGACAACAGCACGTTCCTTCTGTTCTTCTTGCTCCTGAGCATCCTGAAGGAACTTCTCCAGGTCTTTCGGATTCGTGCTGATTTCTTCTTTACTCTTAATGGTAATTACCGATTCCGAAATCTCGTTCCGTCCGGTATCCTTACCTTTCTTCTTATTCTTCTTGTCTTTTCTGTTCTTCTTGGACAATGCGGAATCCCGGTTCGGCTCATCACCGCTCTTTGCTTCGGCCGCCTTTGTCTCCGCCGCTTTCTTCGCATCCTCGGCCGCCTTTGCTTCCGCCGCTTTCTTCGCGTCCTCGCCTGCCTTTGCTTCCGCTGCCTTCTTCGCATCCTCGGCTGCCTTTGCTTCATCTGCCTTCTTCGCATCCTCGGCTGCCTTTGCTTCCGCCGCCTTCTTCGCATCCTCGGCCGCCTTTGCTTCCGCTGCCTTCTTTGCTTCCAGCGCTGCCTTGGCGTCGGCCGCTTTCTTTGCGTCCAATGCCGCCTTGGTTTCTTCCGCTCTCTTCAAAGCATCCGATTTTGTCGATGCCGGCGACAGAGTTACACCCTTACCGTCATTTCCGTTCTTCTGTAAACCTTCGGATTTCTTTTTCTTGCCGGCTTCGGTCATTTTCTCAAGCGTCTGCTTCTGTCTTTCACGAAGCTCCTGCTGTTTCCGTTTCTTTTCTTCCTGGCGCTTTTCTTTCTCTTCCTTTTCCTTCTCCACAGCCTCTCTCTGCTCACGTTCCGAAATCGGGTCGTTCATGCGGCTGCAGAGCAGGAACATGTACGCCGGAATGGTCCAGCGAACGCCGGTAATCAGGAACAGTCCGAGGTATTCCCAAACCGGATAACTGAGTCCCTTGGTAAATCCCGCAAGAATTTCCAGCAATGCGCAAACCAGATTCATTGCCGCAATGCACAGACACATGATACGGGAATCGCGGAATTCCAGGAAGGACCGTTTTGCATCTCTGGCTACGCTGACCATCAGCAGTGCGCCGAGAATGGTCGCCAGAATCATCAGAATATCGTAAAATGAGCCAAATGAAGCAAGCGGCTGATCCGCGGTAAACAAATGAATTCCGCAAATCGTTCCCTGGCATACAATCGCCGCAACACCGGCAATCGTTGCGCCCATGAAATACACTCCGTAACCTTCGCGAATTCCGAAATGTGCCGTATATGCATACAAAATACCGGAGGTCATCGAGCATATATAAATCAGAACACTCATTACCGCATAGGTCGAAACCGACGGTTCACTGCTCGTCCATCGGCCGGTTGCAATCAGCAAAATAATCAGCAGAAAACTCAGTCCTGCCTCCGCAAGTCCCGCAATTTTCGCGTACTTGCACACTTTTTCGGTGTTGGAATCCGGGTATTTAATCATTACCGTTACCCCCTTGCTTGTTCTCAATTTCTTTCGTATTCTTTTCCAATCGTTCACAAATCGGGCCGTTCAGTTTGTCCGCGAGCATCTTCAGGCCTTCAATCAAAAAATCCTTGGTCACAATTCCGCCGTTCCATCCGCCGTAATCCAGCGAAGACAGATAAAAGCGGTCTCCGAGATCGACCGAATTCTGCAACAGCGACAGCGCCGATGTTTCAAATTCCGCGATCAGTTCATCCTGTGTCAACGGAAGCTTCGTGTTCGACATCGCCCGGGACAACCGGTTCCAGAACTGTCTGGAAGAACGGCTGCCTCCGCATTTCGGAAGCTCCGTAAATAATTCCCATGCATAATGTGTGCCCCGTTCCAAAGGAAGTAAAAACGGGACTTCTGCGTCCAATCGATCCAACCCCGGCTCTGCCACATGAAATATATAGGAGGCCTCATACCGATTCCCGTCCTCGGGAGCACTGTCCGCCGCGGAGCACTGAATTGCCTCAAACCGGTTAAAATCCCAACTCGGATCCAACCGTTTGGCACTCTCTTCAATCACTCTGCAGGACCGTTCTTCGAGAATCAGGAGGGTCATATCGACTTTTTTTCTCGGATACGACATTCCGTGCTAACCCTCTCTCTCATGCATTTTGTTCTACGCGTGTAGTATGCAAAATGCGACAAATCTATTCTTTTTACAAAAAATGACTTACTAATGAATATATCACGCATTTTGCCTATAGTCAATGCTTTGCGTAAGTATTTGAAGGAAAATGAAGCGAATTTTTCGGTTTTATTCTACGTTTGTAGTATCTTCTTTGCATAATGCGTTATTCACAGTATTTTCACACAATTTATTGTATTATAATTAAGCTGTCCTGTACGATTAAAATAAGGTTGTACCGCGGGCAGCACTCCGTGCAGCGGACAATCAGCATCCGATGCGGGAAACAATATGCACCGCGGGCAGCAGCCATGCGCTCCAAGACACAACACCGAAGTGAGGAACCCACATGAACCGAAATCATCATTTTCGAGCATCCGCTCTCTGCCTTTCCCTTCTTCTTGCGACGGCCGGACTGACCGGTTGTGACAAAGTCCAGCCCGAAGAACGGAATACCTCCGTGGAATCCACCGCCGCACCGACGCCCGGTCCCACCTCCACACCGACACCGACGCCGGTCATTACCGTGGACGGAATCGATTTTACCGATGCGGAGGAGTTCGGCAATGCACCTGTGTTTTCCGAAGAGAATTCCTTCCTCGACAAGGGCATTTTGCTGACGGTTCATACCGATTCGCCGGCAGCGGTATATTACACCACAAACGGCACGGAACCGAATCCGGAATCCGGCAAATACTATACCGGCAACATTCGTCTGGACCCGACAGACGGCGATTATCCGAACGCCTACACCCTTCGTGTCAAGGCCTTTTATCCGGACGGAACGGTATCTCCGACCGCCATTCGAACATATTTCGTTTCGGACGGCATTACCACCCGGTTTCAAAAAGAAGCGACCGACCGTTTCTATATTGTCAGCCTGAACGGTAACCCGGCCGATTTCACCGGTGGGCCGAACGGCATTTTATATGGAAAAAATTACGAACTCCGCGGCGATAAAAGTGAACGCGCGGTTCATGTGGAAATTTACGACAGTACCGGAACACGACTGGCGGAACAGTTCGCCGGTGCACGCGTGTACGGTGCCTATTCCCGTCAGAACTCCGTCAAATCGCTGAAGCTCTTTGCCCGAAAAGCCTACGGTTCCGACCTTGGCAAATTCCACTATGACTTCTTCGGCACAAATGATTCCGCCGGCAACCCCATCGATTCCTATGACCGTTTCGTCCTTCGGAATTACGGAAATGACTGGCAGTTCGGCTATATCCGCGACGAATTGAATCAGCGTCTGATGGCTCTGGCCGGATTCCCGACCACCGAGGCCGTCGTGCCCGCCGTCGTCTATCTCAACGGGACCTTCTACAATTTTGTCTGGATGCACGAATCGTATTGCGATACGTATTTTCACAAACTCTTCCCCGAAGAGAACCGCAAGGGCGAATTTGTCGTTATCGGCGGAACCGAACGTCACAAAGAGCCCGACGCTGACAATAACGACGTCTCGGAAGTACAGGAATTCAATGACGGCTACTCGTCCTTTCTCAAGCTGGATTTGACCGACGATGCCAATTATCAGTCGCTCTGCGAGTTCATGGATGTGGAAAATTACCTCACCTATCTTGCGGCCAACATATATGCCAGCAACCATGACTGGCCGCACAACAACTACAAATGTTTCCGCTATTATCCGAAGCGGGATGAGAAACCCGGCGAAGGCGTGTACGACGGCCGCTGGCGTTTCCTGCCGCACGACATGGATTACACGTACAACATTTATCAGAACGGAGAATGCGGGCCCGAGAAAAATGATCTGAAGGAGCTGCTCTCCGCCACCAACAACCGCCGTGCCCCTCTGTTCACATTGCTGATGCAGCGGGACGACTGCCGCACTTTCTTCATAACGAAAATGCTGGAACTGGCAGACGGTGCATTTTCCTACGAATCCATCGATGCCGTCATCTCGCAAATGCATGCCGAACAGGGCTGCGAAATCGGAGCCTGCATCGAAACGCTCAAGGCCAAAGGCGGACGCCGCAGTGATGTCTGGACCAATGAGGAATATGTGCTCAATTCCCTCAACGTCATTCGGGATTTCGCCAAAAAGAGAAAAGATTCCGTTGTCAAGCAAATGGCTCAGTGTTTTGAAATGACCGAAGAGGATATTCTCGCTTACGGACAGCACTGACCGAAAAAATAATTTAACAGGAGCAAACAATGCGCTGGATACTATCTTATATGAAACGATACCGTTCCCGGGTTACCGTCGGAATGAGTGTCAAATTCCTGGCAACCATCGGGGAACTGATGATTCCGTACCTGCTGGAGCACATCATTGATGTCGTTGTTCCGTCCCAAAAAGAGGGGCAGGTTGTCTTCTTCGGATTGCTGATGATTCTGACGGCATTTGCCGTTCGTTCCATGAATATCATTGCCAACCGGTATGCGGCACAGGTTGCCCGCGACAGCATCGGTGATTTACGGCATGATTTGTTCCGGACCACCATCCGTCTGACCGGTTCGCAATTCGATTATGTCACGCTTCCGTCGCTCATTTCCCGAATGACCTCCGATACCTATAACGTACAAAGTTTTATCGGAATGATTCAGCGAATGGGTGTTCGTGCCTGCATTATGCTGCTCGGCAGTATCATCATGTCCTTCTTCATGGATCCGTTCATTTCCCTGATTCTGGTCTGCATGGTGCCGATTATGGCGGCGATTGTGCTGTTCATTTCCTTCAAAGGTATTCCGATGTACCGGAAGGTGCAGGACAAGGTGGACCGGATTACGCGGGTACTTCGCGAAAATATTACCGGTATTCGCGTCGTCAAAGCGCTGTCCCGTGAGGAGTATGAGACCAAGCGGTATGCCGAGGCCAATGAGGATCTGACGCAGACCGACCTGCACACCGGAATTACGATGGCTCTGCCGAATCCGATTATGAACCTCTGTCTGAACATCGGTCTGACGCTGGTTATCATTTTCGGTGCCAAGCGTGTGGACCGCGGGGTAACGGATCCCGGCGTCATTCTGGCATTCCTGACGTATTTCAATATGATTATGCAGGCCATCATGGGTATGAACCGAATTTTCATTCAGTACACCAAGGCCGGTGCTTCCGCCAACCGAATCGGCGAAGTACTGGAGCTGGCCGACAAGCAGCCCGAAGTGCTGGCGATTTCCGATGAAACACTGCTGCCTTCGACATCCGGACAGACGAACGAAAATGCCGGACAGACCACTGAAAATGCCGGACAGACGAACGAAAATGCTCCCCTTGTGGTATTCCGCGACGTCAGCTTTTCGTATCCGACTCTGCATGAGCAGGAAACCTCGGAACAGCGGGAAAATGCCATCAATCACATTTCCTTCGCCATCAATCGCGGCGATACGCTCGGTATCATCGGTTCCACCGGCTGCGGCAAGACGACTTTGCTCAACCTGCTGATGCGGTTCTACGATGTCACCGACGGTCAGGTGTATTATAACGGACGCGATGTCCGCACCTACGCCCCGGCCGAGCTTCGGCGCAACATGAGCGTTGTGTTCCAGAATGACACCATTTTCGCGGATACGCTGGAAGAAAATATCAAATTTGACCGGCCGGTTTCCGATGACGATATGATTCGTGCGGCAAATGATGCCAACATTTCCGCAATGATTGACAGCCTGCCCGACCGGTATCAGCACATGGCCACCAAGGCGGGGGCCAACCTGAGCGGCGGCGAAAAGCAGCGAATCCTCATTTCCCGCGCGATTGCAGGTCACCCCGAACTGCTGATTCTTGACGATGCCTCCAGTGCCCTCGATTACCGGACGGACGCGGCGCTCCGAAAGGCTCTCCGCGAGCATTATCCGGATACGACAACCATTACCATCGCGCAGCGCGTCAGCTCCGTCATGAGCATGGACCACATTCTCGTCATGGAGAACGGGGAAATGCTCGGCTACGGTACCCACGAGGAACTGCTGAAGAGCTGCGAGGTCTATCGCGACATTTACATTTCTCAGACAGGAGGTGATCGCAATGCCACCGCTTAGCACAAAAACCGCACGGCCGAAAGACACCAAAGGCACCCTGCTGCGACTGCTTTCCTATCTGAAAGGCTTCCGCATCCCGCTTATTTGCGGTCTGATTCTGTCCCTGGCCGGCAACCTGCTTGCACTGTTCGGTCCCAAGCTGGCCGGTAAGGCAATCCATGCCATCGCCAATGACAGCCATGTTGTGGATTTCGCTTCCGTGTATCACTATACGAAGCTGATGCTGATCATTTACGTTGCATCCGCTGTCTGTACGTATATTCTGTCCGTTCTGATGATGAAAGTCGGACGTTCCATCGGCCGCAAAATGCGGAAGGACGTGTTCGATAAACTGATGCGCATGCCGGTCGGGTATTTTGACACCCATCAGACGGGCGACATCATCAGCCACGTTTCCTACGACATCGATGTCATCAGCAACTCGCTGTCCACGGACGTCGTGCAGATTCTGGCCAGCATTGTCACCGTCGTCGGTGCATTTATCATGATGCTGACCGTATGCCCGCCGCTCGTCCTCGCCGTGCTGATTACGATTCCGCTGTCGATTCTGTACACGCGCTACATCATGAAGAAAACCCGTCCGGTACTGATTCACCGGTCTCAGATGTACGGTGAAATGAACGGTTTCTCCGAGGAAATGTTCTCCGGCCAGAAGACAATTCAGGCATATGCGCATGAAGACATTTCGCTGGGAGATTTTGACAAAATCAACGACGACACCTGTACCGCATACTACGATGCCGAATTTCTGGCAACCAAAATCGGTCCGTCCGTCGGCTTTATCAACAATCTGTCGCTGGCACTGACCGCCATGTTCGGCTCTCTCTTCTATATGAACGGAGTTATTGACCTCGGCCAGATTTCCTCCTTCGTACTGTACACCCGCAAATTCTCGGGACCGATTAACGAAGTGGCCAATATCGCCAATGAAATTCTCTCGGCACTCGCGGCCGCGGAGCGTGTGTTCCGCCTGCTGAACGAACTTGACGAGGTCGCAGACCTTCCGGATGCGGAAGAACTTCGCGACGTACGCGGTGATGTGGAGCTGTCAGACGTCTGCTTCTCCTATATTCCGGAAAAGCCGATTCTTCGCGACATCAACCTTCGTGCGGATGCGGGCAAAATGATTGCCATCGTCGGGCCGACCGGTTCCGGCAAGACAACCGTCATCAACCTGCTAATGCGCTTCTACGACCCTGTTTCGGGACAGATTTTCGTCGACGATACGCCGCATGAGCATTTTACCATGAATTCTCTGCGACGTGCCTATGCGCTGGTTCTGCAGGACACCTGGGTATTCCACGGCACCATTTACGACAACATCGCCTACGGACGTGTCGGTGCCACAAGAGAAGAGGTCATCGCTGCTGCCAAAGCCTCTCATATTCACCGGTATATCATGTGCCTGCCCAACGGCTACGATACCATCATCACAGAAGACGGCGGCAACATTTCCAAAGGCCAGAAGCAGCTTCTGACCATTGCCCGTGCCATGCTCTATGATGCGAAAATGCTGATTCTCGACGAGGCAACCAGCAACGTCGATACCCGAACCGAGCGGGAAATTCAGAAGGCCATGCGAACCCTGATGAAGGACAAGACCTGTTTCGTCATTGCACACCGGCTCTCGACCATCCAGAATGCCGACAAGATTCTGGTTATGGGCAAAGGCTTTATCGAAGAATCCGGCACGCATGACGAGCTGATGGCCAAGAAGGGAGCTTATTACAAGCTCTATAATGCACAGTTTGAATAAACGGAATATAATTCGAGTCCGTCTGTCCTGTTTTCAACAGTGACAGATTTTCGTCTCTGACATTCATCCGGAAAATCCGGGATTTCCTTCGAACATGAAAAGAAGTGCCTCAAGCCTTTATAAATCAATGGCTCGAGGCACTTTTTATTATCTCATAGGAAAGTTCGTCCTATGAGATAAAAAAAACGCTCCGCGAGGATGCACACGCCTGTGCAGAGGAAAAATGTCGCTTTGCGACGCACAGGCGGCGCGAGCATATCGCAAGCGATATGCTTTGTTCCTTATTTTATTTGGTTGTTTCCGAATTTTCGATCAATCCAAGCCGAACAATCCGGTATCCATTCATGTCCTCACCGTCAGTTTACATGATTTTCGTTAATCAGTTCGTACGGCTTCTTTTTCGTCATTTTTGCAATCGGAATCAGCGCGGCCAAAATGCAGATAACAAAACACAGCACTTCCAATACCGCAGTTTTGGTTATTCCGAAATTCAGTATTCGGAAGCTGTTTGCCACTAACCGTCTTGCATAATCCGCATTTGCATAGGCCTGTATCGAGATAAACAGCACAATTGACAGAATCATGGATAAAATTCCGACTGCAACCGTCTCCGTAAGATAAATCCGAAACAAATCCTTTCTCGAAAAGCCGACCGATTTCATAATTCCCAAAAGATAGTGTCGGTCACGAATACTCATGGATATGCAATACAGCGAAATAACGAAAAGACATACCACTACTGCCGCAAAGGCTATGGAAAAATATACTTTCAATTCCTTCAACCGGGCAGCGAACCGGCCGATTCGAAGCACATTCGGTTCCTGAATTACAAAACCGTTTGCATTCAGCTTTCCGACATTCGCTTCCGTAATCGAATCATCGACATACAACAGATACTCTCCATACACATATTCGGAATAATACTGACGTTTTATCCTGTCAAACAGATTCCTATCAATCAGCACCTGTGGTTTTGTTTCTTTCAGATTTTCATCCGTAAATATAATATCCTCATAAATCCCGACAACCTTGTATCCGTTCGGAAAATACTCTGCCAGGTCAAGCCAATCAGAAAAACATCCGTTAAACCTTTCGGAATGAATGGAAATCATCGAACGACCGTCTGTTTGCGAAAGCATATCTTCTGCCCCGTAACATTCTGTGCTTACAAGGACTTCATCCGGTGACTGAGGAAACCTTCCTGCAATCAGCTTTACCGTAACATTTTCGTCGTATGCTCCATAATAAAGCCCTCCTTCTCCAAGATATACGGATTCCCAATCGCTGTAAAACAAATCACTGCACGGCAGAAATAACGAGCGTTGATTTTGCATTCTCTCTTCCGTTGTATTCGGTGATATAACCGCAAAATATTTACAAAATTCTTCCGTGTAACTGTATGCATCCCCGTAATCGTCCGGGATACAAAATTCCGGATTCCCAACACATTCATAATTTATGTCAACCATTCCTGTGATGGAATACTCATTATCCGCATAATATACTTTTTGTCCGATTATCGGCTCCGGAAGTTCCATTTCCTCGGCAAGTTCTTTTGTGATTGCAATTTCTCCGGATTTTTCCGGCCACGTACCCTTCACCTTTATTTCCGGCGGTAATTCGTCTGCCACGGCAATCAATACCGGCTTGTGCGAGAAGCCACTCTCATCAGAAGTCAGATCAACATTTGCAATGCACGGAATTATCGTGCATCCCGGTACACACTCTTTCACTTCGGAACAGAACAACGGACCGGATGAAATACTGACATTCACATCTTCTCCTTGAGCGCTTCGATACGACAGGTTCTTTGCCAACTCGCAAAACGGAATCCCGTACTGATGCAAATACCGATCGGTCACGCGTTCTTCCTTGTATGTCCGCAAATTCCACAAACCGCAAGCAAAGACCCTCATAACAGAAATCAGAATAATTCCGGCAATCAGCTTAAAACGGCCACCCCCGGATTTACTGAAAATTTTATGAAAAGCTTCCTTCCGGCTGATATTCCGAATCTCATAATCCGGTTGTGCCTCCCTGGTTTCCGGCTCATTTTGTTCGACATTGCCGGTATCCCCCGCACTGTTTTGTTCTCTCTCCCGAATTTGAAATGAAATTTCCCGGTTTCCCCGTTCTCCGGAAGTGAAAACACGACTTAAGAAACGATGGCACTGTTCCTCGGTAAGCGATGAGGCTTTTTCCGACACAATTCCGTCAACCGAAATTTCCACATCATAGCAAACGGTCTCTCTGCCGGAAATCTCCGACAGAATTCCGTCCTGCAGTGCGAATACATAATCTCCGTATTCAATTGCCGATTCTATATCATGACTGACAACACAAACCAGACATTCGGACGAAATTTTTCGAAAGAGCGATAAAATATTCCGGGATACCGTCCGATCCAGATTTCCCGTCGGCTCATCCGCAAGCAAAATACGCGGTGAATTCATCAGCGCTCTGGCAATCGCAACCCGTTGCTTTTCGCCTCCGCTTAATTGAGACACCTTAACATCGTCAAAGCCGTCAAGCTCCACATATTTCAAAAGCTCCCGTGCCTTTTGTAAAACTTCTTCGTTTTTTCGATTCGTTATTTGTGTCGGCAGGAGAATGTTCTGCATCACGCTCTCATTTTCGAACAAACCGTAATTTTGAAACACTATTCCGATTTCCTGATTGCGATACCGGTTCCATTGTTCGTCCGTAAATGTAGAAAGGTCCTGTCCGAGAACCTTCACCGTTCCCGAATAATCCCCCTGAATTCCGCCCAGTATATTCAAAAACGTGCTCTTACCGCTTCCGCTTTTCCCGGTAAAAAAACAAAGTCCGCTATTCGGAAGGGCAAGGTCAATTCCCTTCAGAACTTTGACCTCGCCCCTCTCATTGTTATAGCTTTTGGAAAGATTATGTACAATAATCATTTCTGTCACCACCTGAAATTTCCGTCTGTGTCATTATCGGCAGGAACGCACCAAATCGGCGACCTCCATAACAACACTTTCTCCGATATGATAAGGCTTAAATCCTTCATCGGTAAACATGTTCTCCAAAACGGTTCCTTCCGAATAAGTCAGTTGTCGTTCATAAAATCCTACGGAAAAACCTACTGACTGTGAATTCTCCATTTCACTGCCAAACAGTCCCAACCGAACAAAATCCTTAACATATCGGCGTCCGATATAGATAAACGTATACTTCGTTGTATCGACCAGTTCTTTTATCATCAGGATGTCGTCATCCGTCAAGGGTGCATTTTCATAATAATCATGAATTACCAAAGCAAAATGTTCCGCTCTGTCATCCGGAGTCAAAATCTCTTTATCCAAAGAAGAAAGTGTTTTGTTCTCTACTGTCTTTCGTCCCGGTTTTCCATCCTGCAGTACAACCTCATCCCCATAGAAAAAGAATAACGTTGGAACATCCTTTGTCAAATATTCGATATCTTTAGTATAGGAATCCTTTTCATCTTCACTGCCGGAATCATTTCCCGCTGAACATCCGCATAAAAGCGTGATAAGAACAATCACTGATAAAACCGAACAGATATGTATAACTCTTTTCTTCACTTATTTTTTCCCCTTTGCTTTTCCCCTGCTAAAGCATCCTTACGGTATCCCACAAGGCTTTTTGCGAAACGTACTGTTCGTTCAGATAATCCGTAATTCGATCAAGGCTTTCCGCCTCAAACGGAAAGACGGCCGTCTGTTTCAGCGAATCATCCGTTTCTTCATAACAAAACGGTCCCGGGAATATCGTAACCACAAATTCCTTTGTTCCGAGGTCCTTATCGATGTCATGCTTTGCAATCCGATAATTCATATTGCCGACACTTCCCGTAAAATGAATTTTCTTATAAAAACCGATGGACAGTAAATCCTTTCTGTTAACCATATATCCTCCGTTTCTCCTTCAACACCCATAATAATACATTGTCAGTCATGCCATTGCGTAAAATTCTTCCGCCAATCGTTCCAATGCATTTTGATCCGAGGTCGCCATCAGTTCGCACGATGAATGCATCGCCAGAATCGGCACTCCGGCATCTACAGTCGGCATCGGAAGCCACGAAGACACAAGCGGTCCCATTGTGCTTCCGCCGGGCTGGTCGGAATGATTGGTGTGCAATGCGAACGGAATCCTTCCGTTCAAAAGCACATTTTTCACCTCTGCCAGAAGTTCCGGACTATAGGCATATTTCTGATTGCCGGAAAGCTTTAATACGACACCGTTTCCGATGCTTGCCGTATTGTACCGGTCATATTTTTCCGGATGATTCGGGTGCAGTGCATGTGCCACATCCAACGACAGGCAACGTCCTGCAAAAACAGCCTCATGCAAGCGCGGTTCCGCCAAGCCGAGCCCGTCATAAATTTTATCGAGAATCATTTTTAATACCGACGAATCGGCTCCCTGACGGGTCTGCGAGCCGATTTCCTCATTGTCAAACCATGCTGCGACGGAAATGTCATGACTGCCGGACGAAGCTGCATTTTCATAAGCCTTCCCGATTGCCTTCCACAGTGCGTAACATGATGTCTGGTTATCCAGTCTCGGCGAGGAAATCATATTTTTGCGGATTCCGATTGTTTCCGCCTTCTGCATGGAGCAGACATACAAATCCGCCTCCATGATCGCATCCTTCGTCGTTCCGGCCAGCTCCGCCACATAATCTGCAAACCATCCCAGTTCACAGCCAAAGTCGGCAATCGGACTCAGGTCAACCTGACGTTTCAGTTCCACGCCCTTGTTGACTTCCCGGTTAAAATGAATCGGCAAATTCGGAATTGTGACAACCGGTCCGTCACTTACAACCGGCCGTTCCTCAATTTTGCCCTCTTCCGTCCGGACAAATACCCGTCCGGCAATTCCAAGCGGGCGATCCAGCCATGTATTGAGTATCGGTCCGCCGTATACATCCACATCCAGCTGGGCATAGTATTTGCCGGTCTCCGCATTCGGCTTGATATGAAGGCACGGATAGTCCGTATGTGCCAGTTCGATTGCAATCGGCTCGCCGGCACAATACTCCGTTCCGATAACAAATGCAAATAACGAGCCTGATGTTCCTCTCGTCATATACGCTCCGCCACGCTTCAATTCCCACGCGGCTTTTCTAGAAAGCTCCTCAAAGCCGGCCTCCGAAAGCATTTTACGAAGCTGTTCCACACTGTGATACGGCGTCACCGCCCGATTGATAAATTCCGTAAATTCCATAATCTTCTCCTTATGACATGTCAAGCATCAATTGCGTGTATGTCTTTTAACAAAATGGTGATGTTTCCGTTTTCATCCTGCACATATTCGATGTAATTCGAATTTTTCAGGTACTCCACCGGTACCATCAGCTCTATTCCGTTATCGGTAATGATTTTCTGCTTCCGCGTCAATGCTCGCTCTGTCTTCTTGCTGACCGCTATCGGCTCCCGCTGAATTCGCTCTTCCTGCAGGCGCTCACGGTATTTTGCCCCGGCCGCCTCATTATCCCGGAACACCGCTTCCTCAATCCGGGCCACACTGACCCGCCCGGTTTCTTCCACATGATTAGCGATTTCCTTTCGATAATCCATTATCTTCTCAGGCACCTTTTCTTCCGGATAACACTCCCGAATGACTTCCACGGTGGTCTCCGCAATCGTCTCCACGGTCTCCTTTTCCGACGGCTTCGGCTTCAGCTGCAGCACACATTCCGCCAAATAATTGACATGGCAGTCATCGACATAATACTGGCTGTCCGACATCCGCACAATCCGGTTGCACACATCGATAATGAAATATTCACTGCTCTTCAGACTGGGCTTCGGCATAATTTTCGTATTCAGTGCCCAGGAAACCTGTCCCTCCGCATCCAGCCGGCAATTGTACATTTCCATAAACGGCATTTTGAAAAATGCCACATATACCTGTTCGTCCGCAACGATAAATGCAAATATTCCGCTGCCGGAATGCATCTCCGCATTGGCCTTTACCAAATCGTACACGGTATCTGCCGTCACGCTGACAAATGCCTCCAGCCCGTTCGGCTCGTCCGTCACGATTCCCGCCAAATACGCATCGGCGTCATACGTTGCAATCTTCGCCGCAGTATCGGTCAGTGCCGCCGAACAAAGCCTTTGTATGTATCCGTACAACGAATCCTCCGTGTCCAGCTTTACTTCGTTATAATTCGGGTACGGCAGACTCTCGTCCAGCGTACACAAAAATACTTTCATAATTTCGATATCACTGCTTTTCACTGTACTACCTCTTTTTATATCATTTCTTCTGCGTCATTTTCGCCCTTCCGGCAAATAAACACCGGCCGTTTCCGGCCGGTGCATAATCTTCCGATTGTAGGTCAAATCGTCTGCCTGCGGAACTCTCTCGGTCTCATTTTATAAAAATGATCCGCGCCGCCACCGCTTGCTCCGGTTTTTCCATTATATCACATTTTTTCTATTCCGTCAGCGTTTTTCCGCTGATTACATCATCCAGAAGCATTTGCATTTTCTCTACATTAATCGGCTTGCTGATATAGCCGTTCATTCCGGCATTCAGCGCCTCCCGACGGTCTTCTTCGAATGCATTTGCCGTCATGGCGACAACCGGAATCGACCGGATCACCGGATTCGAAAGTGCCCGGATTTTAACCGTTGCCTCATAACCGTTCAGAACCGGCATCTGAACATCCATCAGAATCAGGTCCGGAACCGTCGCACCTTCTTCCGTCAGCAGTTTCAGTGCAACCGCTCCGTCCTCTGCCGAAATTACCGAAAATCCCCAGTTTTGCAGCAGTGTTTCCGCAATCTCACGGTTCATTTCGTTGTCTTCCACGAGCATAACCGTCCGACCGCAGCCGAATTTGGACAAATCTTTTCGCTTTTTATTGACGGTTTCCGTTTCCGCCACCGGACTTCCGAGACGGAATTCCACATCCGCGGTAACCTCCGTTCCGACACTTTCGGTGCTCTTCATCGTCAGCGTACCGCCCATCAGCTCCACAAGATTCTTCGTGATTGCCATTCCGAGGCCGGTTCCCTGGATTCCGCTGACCGTCGAATTGCTGACACGGGTAAACGGCTCCATTACGATTTTCAGGAATTCCTCGCTCATGCCGATTCCGTTATCCTTAATGCTGATTCGATATCTCGCGCTATCCGGATTCTGCGTTTCGGATTCCGTCACCTTCAGCGATACCTGACCGCCGTCCGGCGTGTATTTCACCGCATTGGACATAATATTCAGAAGAATCTGACTCATTCTCAGCCGGTCGCAAATGATGTGATCATCCGTAACCTCCGAGCAGTCGATATCCAGTTTCAAATTCTTTTCCATTGCGCTCTGCTGCAAAATTGCCTGCACTGCGCTGATAATTTCGGACAGCCGTTCCGGCGTTTCATTGAGACTGAGCTTGCCCGATTCAATCCGGCTCATATCCAGCATATCGTTAATCAGCGAGAGCAAATGATCCGACGAGAGTCCGATTTTCTTCAGATATTCTTCGATTTTCTCCGAATTGCCGGCCTCATTTTTCGCCAGCTCCGTATATCCGACAATCGCATTCATCGGCGTCCGAATATCGTGAGACATATTGTTCAAAAATGCCGTCTTTGCCAGATTTGCCGACTGCGCCATATGCAGGGCCTTTTCCATCGCCTGCTCGTGCTTGTGCTCCTCGAGCCGCTTCTCGTTGATATCGAAAATGCCGACCAGGAAATGATCTCGCTCATCGTCCGTGAAGCGAACCAGCTTCAGCTGATGCCATTTGGGTTCCCCGTTCACCGGCATTCGGAAATCATAAATGACCTGCGTCTTCATTTCCAGCTGATACTCCAGCTGTTCCTTCGTAAACAGCCGCAGCACCGCCTCGCGGTCCTCGGGATATACGAGCACTTCAATGTTCTGTCGCACTTCGTCAAAGAAATTGCCGTCTCCGGAAAGCAGGTTGATTTCCTGGTCAAACTCATCATTTCCGCTGAAAATCTGATATTTCCCGGACTCCGGGTTCACATCATAGATTGCAACAAAATCATCCGCCAAATGCAGGATGCTGTCAATTCGGCGCTTGTTGATTCTCTCCGCCAGCTCCTGCTCGGACACATCATACATAATGACCGTTGCCATGACATGCCGGGTCTTTTCATCTACGGACAGATACACGGAGTGCTTCAGGCATTTGCGCCCCAAATCCGGCATCTGTACCCAGCACACAACATCGGTCTGCATCACCCCGTTTACGGCCTTCTGCAGCAAAATTTCCCGGTTCATCGCCTCACGGTATTCGTCCGTATTGTCCTGAATACATTCGTCGGCAAATAAATCCATAATATCCTGATACGTGCGGGACCTCATATCATCAAACAGTCCGACCTCATCGACAACCTTGCCGTCCTCAATTCGGAAAATGTCCGAAATCAGCCGGTTGTCCGTCAAATCCGCCAGAAAATATCCGAGCGATGTCGCAAATGCCGCCTTTTGGAATGCGTCCGCCGTCCGCAGCGCTTCTTTCATGGCACGGTAATGCTCATCCACGAGTGAAAATCCGATTACGATGTTGACCGGCCGTTCTTCGGCCATATCCGCTTTTGCAACCGTCATTTCCGAATACAGATATTCTCCGTCAAAATTCCGTCGGAACAGCGTTTTGTACCGTCTCACATGCGACAGCTTTTCCCGGATTACCGGAACTTCCAGCTCGTGCAGCATTTCCTCGCGGTCGTCAGGATGCACATAGGTTTTTACGAAGACATCCCAAACTTCTTCCAAATTCTGACGGCGCCGGATTTCTTCTCCGGTGTCCCGCTCATTCATTTCGCTGAGCGAAATTACCGTGCTCTGCATCGTGTCCAGATTGGCCGTGTAAAGACCGGTATAATCCGATGACAGCGTTCGCAAAATGCGGCTCGTTTCTTCCAAATGACGGGATTCGGTCGTGTCGATTACCGTACCGAAAATCTCGCCCATATATCCTATGACACGAAGGATTCGTCCGGCCAAATGATACCAGTGCCATTCCCCGCTCTTCGTGCGCATTCGAAAATCAATATCATACGTCGGATCATCGACCTCGAAATCCGTCAGAGTGTTCGTAATCGTATCCATCACCAGCCGCTGCTCGTCGGGATGAATGATTTGTCTCCAGGCATCCATGGTATTCGGAAAATCCCGTTCATCCGTATATCCGATCAAATGCCGGAATTCGTCCGACCAGTTTACCGACGCAATCCGGTTATTTTCATCGATTTCCATCGACCAGATTCCCGAATGGATAATGTCATGGATTTTCTTCAGCTGGACCTTTTCTTCCTTCAGTTCCTTCCACGCGCGGTTTCGTTCCAGCTGCAGCGCATCATCCAAACGACCGGCAATCAGAGTCGGGTGCAACAGCCGGCCGAGACGGGCCAGCAGCTCCCTCTCCTCATATTCCCAGACACGGTTTTCGTTGTTCCGGTCAATCATGCCGACACAGCCATCCAGTTGTCCGTTCCGGCAGGCGCCGAAGTGGAGCATGGATTTCGCTTCGGGACATACCTTTGCAAATACTCTGTCGCTGATACTTTCATCGCGATATAAAGACCGGAACATTTCGTATTCTTCGTCCGTCAGCTTACACTCTTTTCCGCACAGTTTCTCCGTGCCTTCCGCCGAATCGGCTCCCGTAAATACAAATCCGCGCCCATCCACGTTGATTCGCAAGAAATATACCGCATCCACTTCACACTCTTCGCGAAATGCTGTAAATACTCTCTGCAGGTCAGCTTCTTCCAATCGTCCGCGATTTGTAATCACACCGCTGACATAATTCAGTTCCTGCATTACTCTGTTCACCTTATTCATATTTCACCCCACTTGTTTCTACGTCATATTCTTTTGCATTGCCCTGCAAAATCCTCTGACGGATAGCACCGCATAAATCGTCACACTGCGGGAGACGATATTGATTCCCCTGCCACAAACCGGCAATCCTGCTTATTCTGTTGAATAATACAATATACGATTGTCCCGTATATTATTGTATCATAAATAAATACTTCCTCAAACAGTTTTTCATGATTTTTCGGTATACATTACCTCATTTGTTTTCAGATTGTTGCACAATGTCGGTGTATACGTCATGTAAGGCCAAATTTCGATAAATTCTCGTCATTGCTGTCATTTTCACAGACCTTCGGATTTTCCTTGAAACGACTTTTTGCACATCCTCGCGGTGCACGTATTTCCTTATAAGGTTCTGTTTCCGATATGGCAAAAAAACGACGCAGAAAAATGAAAATTCATTTTCCTGCGCCGTTGCGTAATTCTTTATCTTTGTCGCTTCAGCAACATTTTCAATGTCCGGGACAATTCCTCATTCGGACAATTCCTTATTTGGACAATGCCTCATTTGGGCGATTCCTTATTTGGACAATGCCAGTTTCTTAATCGCACTCCAGTCACTGTAGAACGTATAACTGTTCGTCGATGTTTTTACCGTCTTATAGACACGAACCTTTACATAATAGGTCTGGCCCTTCTTCAATCCGGTAATCGTCTTGCTGAGCGATGCAGCACCGGTCAGCTTCACAGTCTTGCCGTCACTCAGATTCTGAGTTGTACCGTAAACAATTTCATAACCGGTAGCAGCTGCATTTTTGCTGATATCAATCTTCAGAGAGCCTGCAGCCGGATTGGTCAGAGAGGAAACGAAATTGTTCTTCAGATACAGGGTGTTCTTTGCAGAGCTGGACGCGCTGACGGACATCATACTGTTGGTTCCGTACTTGGTACAACTCTTGATTGCGTAGTAATATACGACTCCGTTTTCTACGGTGCTATCCGTATAGGTCAGATTTTTCTGTGTAGAACCAATCATATGCCAGGTTCCGGCCTGAGTATCCTTACGATATACATAGTACGCATCTGCGCCTTCTACTGCATTCCAGCTTACCTTTACAGATCCGTTTCCGTTGGTAACCGTCTGAATCGTCGGAGGAGCCATAAACACGATTCCCTGGCCAACCTGGGACTTGACCGAACTGCTTGCCTTATCAAGAACAGCCGCGTAGGTATATCCTGTGTGATTCTTTGTTGATTTATCATAATAACTTGCTGCAGACGTCTTTGTCAATTTCGTCCATTGCGATCCGGGCTCATCCGATTTGCGGTATAAGGTTACAGGGTTTCCTGCAACAGCAGTCCATTTTACGGTTACTCCGTACCATGAATTTGTCAACGATTTGATTACGGTTGTTCGGTTCGGACGAATCGTAACCTTGCCGGTAATCGCGCTGATTTCCTTTGCAGACGAATAGACTTTACTATTTGCGGTATTGATCCAGAACGGGCACAAAGCGTAGATTTCACCGGCAATCAACGGATCCAGTCCTGTTGTGTTCAGCATAATCTCACCCAGATTGTTACAGCCGAAGAACATCCTGTTAACCTGTTCCTGATCAGAAATTCTGTTTCCGACATCCGGAAGACCAATGGACGTCAGGGAAGAACAACCCATAAACATATTCTCGGTCGACCACACACTGGACATATCCGTATTTCTGAGATCGATTTTCTTCAGAGAGGTACAACCTTCAAACATGCTGTCGGTAAACATTACCTCTGACAAATCAAACTTGGATACATCCAGCGTTGTCAGAGACTTGCATCCCTTAAACATATTGTTTACAGAATAGGCACCGGCCGTATTGATTTTTGTGGCGTCCAAAGATGTCAGGGCTGCGCAACCTTCAAACATACAAGCGCATTCCTCCAATGAACCGGTATCAAATGAGCTGATGTTTACCGACTGCAGAGCAGTACAATTATAAAACATTCTACTCATATCTGTTACATTTCCGGTTTCCATCCAGCGCAAGTCAAGTTTCGTTAATGATGTACAATCTTCAAACATGTATCCCATGTCGGTAACATTGGATGTATTAAGATTTCCAACGGTGATTGTTTTCAATTTAGTACACATGCCAAATAACGAATTCATGTCTTCTACTTTTCGTGTATCAATACTTCCCAAATTTACAGTCGTCATTTTTTCACAGGCGAAAAACATTTGACTCATATCGGTAACATTGGATGTGTTCCATGCACTGATATCAATCGATTGTAAAGCAAAACAACAAAAAAACATACCATACATACTTGTTGCTTTGGAAGTATCCAGATATTTTAAATCGGCACTTGTCATAAAGGAACACCCATCAAACAACCTGGTACATTCATTGACAGAAGCACCTTTGGATGCCACAACCTTCTTAATACTCTTCCAGTATTCATACCAAGGGGCACGACCGGAATGCGTTTCTGCCTCGTTCGTTATTGCGCCGGTCAGTTTTAACGTTCCGTCACTTCCCAGACTCCAGCCCGCACCGCTGGCCAATACTGTTGTTGCAACGTCTTCTCCGGACACATTCGTTCCATCGTTCCCGTTGGACTGATTAAGCTCTGCAGCAAATGCAGCGACCGCCATCAGGGAAATGCAGCACGCAATACATAAGCAAAGCAAAATCAATTTGCGACAAACTGAACTTTTTTTCATCTCTCTCATTTTACTGATTCCTTTCTGATTTATTCTGGTCCCCCAAAAAGACCATTACATTTAATATATATATGCATTTATGGGTTTTGTCAATGCTTTTTTTGTTTTATATATTTGTCTTTTATGTTAGTCGTATATCAGAAGTACTCATTTTGTCGGAATCGCTTTTGTTCTTTCTTATTCTTCGTTATTCTTCTTTGTCTTATCTTCTCCTCTCCATATGTAATTGTCCGATTTACGCATCCTTACAAGAACAAAGCATATCGCTTGCGATATGCTCGCGCCGCCTGTGCGTCGCGAAGCGACATTTTTCCTCTGCACAGGCGTGTGCATCCTCGCGGAGCGTTTTTTTTATCTCATAGGACGAACTTTCCTATGAGGATTAGGGTGTCAAAAGGTCATTACCCATTGATATAAATTGTACCTTGAAAACTTAACACGATGAACAAATACATGGGAATTTATGGTAAACTATAAGTATAAAATT
>JAZLJJ010000047.1:0-13445 GCA_045597325.1 Lachnospiraceae bacterium | reverse complement strand
ATGTTGGCTTCGGTGTACTCGTCGGCTTCGGACTTGGCGTTGATGTTGGCTTCGGTGTACTCGTCGGCTTCGGACTTGGCGTTGATGTTGGCTTCGGTGTACTCGTTGGCTTCGGACTTGGCGTTGATGTTGGCTTCGGTGTACTCGTCGGCTTCGGGCTTGGACTCGGGCTCGGACTCGGTGTCGGGCTTGGACTCGGGCTTGGACTCGGACTCGGTGTCGGACTCGGTGTCGGGCTTGGACTCGGGCTTGGACTCGGGCTCGGACTCGGCGTCGGACTCGGACTCGGTGTCGGACTCGGGCTCGGCGTCGGACTCGGCGTATTCGTCGGCGGTACGGGCGTATTCGTCGGCTTTGGTGTCGGTGTATTCGTCGGCGGCTTCGGTGTATTCGTCGGCGGTACAGGCGTATTCGTCGGCCTTGGTGTATTCGTCGGTGCCGGTTTTCCGGATTGCCGAATTCTTAATATATATGCCTTATTTGCGGTAGCTGACTCAAAATGAATATCCACACCTCGAGATGATGTGCTTGAATTATAGCTTACAGAAATAGAATATCGATATTGTGTTCCGGTATCGGCTACCGATACCCAACTACAACCTGACATTATACTTCCCGAATCAGGATACATATAAATCTTTTTTACAGTTCCTTTTGCTCCGCTGAAAGTAACCGTATCATATCCTCCAGAATATCCACAACTAAATGTCCTTTTTTCCGTGGAGAGCATCATCCTCTCCGCGTCAACTTCTACTTCGGCACTCACTGCAGCATTTTCATTTACGTCCTTCTTGATTTCTGCCGCATTTGCATTTTGGGGACATTCGGCAAACAGCTCGAAAATCATAAGAATGCACAGCAAAAATGCCATTGTTCTTCTGTTTTTCCATCCTCTCATAATACGCTTCTCCTGAATAAAAATGCTATTTAACACTGCTTCATCACATATGATTTATCATGAAAGAACAAAGCATATCGCTTGCGATATGCTCGCGCCGCCTTTGCGTCGCGAAGCGACATTTTTCCTCTGCACAGGCGTGTGCACCCTCGCGGAGCTTTTTTTATCTCATAGGACGAACTTTCCTATGAGATAAAAAAACGGCCGCAATAAATAAACTATTGCAACCGATCTAACATAATAACACGAGTTCTACGTCACACCCCATGTCACGTTAGACTTCTGGTTTTGCGTCTCTGTATTTCTACAGATTTGCCTTTTTAATTTCACGTATAAGCAATATGCGATTATGAATAGCATAGCATAATTTTTGCATAAAATCAACATTCACATTCCCTAAATATGTATAAATTAGTTTACTTTGCGTCTTGTAAGATGTGTTTTCATGCATTATTTTCTTTGTAAACCGGCTTTCCGACAGTCTGCCTACCATCAGTGAAAACATCCTTTTCCCCTTGCTCTTCCTTGATTTATCTTTATATGTTTCCTTGCGTTCCCCCTGTTTCTCCCCTGCTCTTCCGTCCGCTTTCGTAATTTTTTACTTGACATTCCCCGCGTCTTGTTGTATATTCCAAACAAATACATTGACTGGGAACCAGTACGAAGTGATTTTCCTTTTCAGAGAGCCGGGACGGTGAGAGCCGGCATCGAAAAGCTTCCGAATTCCTCCCAAGAGTAGCGTGCTGAACAGCATTTAAGTAGGCATCGCCGGAAGCGTCCGTTATCGCGATAAGGTATTGGCATGTACCTGATGAGGGTGTGATTTCACACTAAAATGAGGTGGTACCACGGGTAGATTGATTGCTCGTCCTCTGGTTTCGGAGGATGGGCTTTATTTTTTTCTTCCGCTTCTCATAGCTCGTTAAAATGCCGAATTCATTTTTGCCGTTATGGCGCATTTTCGATTTACAGGAGGTTTTTATGAGACAGCCGAAAATTCACAAAATTTATAATCCGATGATCGAATGTATGGAGCGCTCCAAGCTGCGCGAGCTGCAGAATCAGCGGCTTCGTGAGACCGTCGCTCTCGAGTACGAACGGGTCCCGCTCTATCGGGAACGTATGGATGCACTCGGTGTAAAGCCCGAAGACATCCAAACCGTAGATGATTTGTACAAGCTTCCGTTCATGGAGAAAACCGATCTTCGTGATAATTTCCCTTACGGACTGCTGGCTTCCGACCTTACCGATATCGTTCGTATTCAGGGTTCCTCCGGAACGACCGGAAAGCCGATTGTCGTCGGATACACGCGAAATGATATCGAAGTTTGGACCGAAATGGTTGCCCGCGCCCTGACTGCTGCAGGCGGCGGCGAAAATGATATTATCCAGATTTGTTACGGCTACGGTCTCTTCACCGGCGGCCTCGGTGCCCATCAGGGTGCTGACAAAATCGGTGCCACTGTTGTCCCGCTCTCTGCCGGCAATACCGAGCGTCAGATTATGATGATGACCGAGCTCGGCTCCACAATGCTTTGCTGTACTCCTTCGTACGCTACGTATTTGGCGGAAACCATACAGGAAAAAGGATTGCTCGGCAAAATCAAATTGAAGTCCGGTGTATTCGGTGCAGAACCCTGGACTGAGGAAATGCGGCGTCACCTGGAGGACATTTTCGATTTTGATGCCTGCGACATTTACGGTCTGACCGAAATCGGCGGTCCCGGCGTTGCGTTCGAATGCCTGGAAAAGCACGGAATGCACGTCAACGAAGACAATGTCATCATTGAAATTATCGATCCGGATACCGGAAAATGTGTTCCGGACGGCGAACTCGGCGAGCTCGTCTTCACGACCATCACAAAAACCGGTATGCCGATGCTTCGCTATCGTACCCACGATATTTGCAGCATCAATCACGAGCCCTGTGCCTGCGGTCGTACCTTTGTCCGCATGAACCGTCTTGCGGGACGTACCGATGATATGCTCGTCATTCGCGGTGTCAACGTATTCCCGAGTCAGATTGAAACCTGTCTGGTCGGTTTGGAGGGCGTTTCTCCGTTCTATTTGCTGATTGTCGATCGTGTCAATTCCACCGACCGTCTCGAAGTTCAGATTGAAATGTCCGAGGAAATGTTCACCGATAAAATCAGTGATATCGAAAAGCTTCGCAACACCATTGCGGAACGAATCAAATCCGTTGTCGGCATAGCCGCAAAGGTTACTTTGGTTCCGCCGAAGTCCCTTCCCCGTTCGGAAGGCAAGGCAAAACGTATCGTTGACAATCGGAAGCTTCACGACTGAAGAAAATCCGTCATTCTTTGTAAATTCAATCACTGTTAAGAAAATGCCTGCACCGGAATTTACTTTTCGCTTCTTCCATGGTATAATGGAAGGAATAAAAGAATCCTTGCAGGCATTTTGCAGATGCCCCATCGGGGAGAAGGAGGCTTTATGTTTGTTCATCAGATTTCTGTTTATCTTACCAATCAAAACGGTGCGCTCTCCCGTATGACCGGTCTTCTTGCCGATCACAATATCGATATTCTCGGGTTGATGATTGCCGATACGACGGAGTTTGGTATCGTTCGTTTTATTGTCAAAAATGAAGACATCCGGACATGTCTGGATTTACTGAAAGATGCCGGCTATTCTGCTCGCAAGAACCACGTTGTCTGTGCCAAAATCGACAATCGTCCGGGCGGACTCAACCGTATTCTCCAGTTTCTGAATTCCTCCGGAATCAGCGTGGAATACCTGTATTCCTTCAACTACAGCAGCAACGATCAGAATGCACTGATTATTTTCCGGCTGTCCGATAAAGACGGCGCACGCCTGCTGCTGGAGAACGGCTTTACCGTCGTTTCTCAGGAAGACATTGACCGTTTAGGCAAATGATTTTGCAGGTCATTTTTACCCATTAAGGACGCAATCTTGACTTCGTCAACGTTTAGGCAAATGCTTTTGCTGGTCATTTTTACAACAACAACTTTTTATGACGCAAAAAAACCGCCCGGTGACTTTCCATCGGGCGGTTTTGTATGGTTTCTGATAAACTGTCAAATGACGGAATTACAGACGAGCAACTCCGGTATCACGTGCTGCCTGAGCAACTGCCTTTGCAACTGCTGCCGCAACGGACTTGTCCAATGCACTCGGGATAATGTAATCTGCGCTGAGCTTATCATCGGTAACAAATGCTGCGATTGCCTTAGCTGCAGCAATCTCCATTGCATCGTTGATATCCTTTGCGCGAACATCCAATGCACCACGGAAAATTCCGGGGAATGCAAGTACGTTATTGATCTGGTTCGGGAAATCGCTACGGCCGGTACCAACAACTGCAGCACCTGCTGCCTTTGCTTCGTCAGGCATGATTTCGGGAGTCGGGTTAGCCATCGGGAAGAGAATCGGGTTCGAAGCCATGCTCTTAACCATCTCAGGAGTTACACAACCGGGAGCGGATACACCGATAAATACGTCAGCGCCCTTGATTACTTCCTCAAGGCTGCCCTTACGCATCTGCTGGTTGGTCATCTCTGCGATGATTTCCTTCTCAGCGTTCAGGCCGTCACGACCCTTGTAGATAGCACCCTTACGGTCGCACATAACAACGTCCTTCAGACCCATGGAAATCAACAGCTTAATAATTGCAATTCCGGCTGCACCGGCACCGCTTGTTACAACGCGGATTTCATCAATCTTCTTATTAACAACCTTCAATGCGTTCAGCATAGCTGCAAGACATACGACTGCAGTACCGTGCTGATCGTCATGGAAAATCGGAATATCACAGCATTCCTTCAGCTTTCTCTCGATTTCGAAGCAACGGGGAGCGGAAATATCCTCCAGGTTAACTCCGCCGAAAGAACCTGCAAGAAGCTTTACGGTATTTACAATATCATCAACTTCCTTGGAACGGATGCAGAGCGGAATCGCATCTACATTTCCGAAGGTCTTAAACAGTGCACATTTTCCTTCCATTACAGGCATGCCTGCTTCCGGTCCGATATCACCGAGGCCGAGAACTGCAGTACCGTCGGTAACAACTGCTACAAGGTTGGAACGACGGGTAAGGTCATAGCTCAAATCAACATTCTTCTGAATCTCAAGACACGGCTGAGCAACACCGGGTGTATAAGCGAGGGACAGATCCTCACGTGTCTCAAGAGGTGCACGGCAAATCATCTCAATCTTGCCGTTCCACTCATAATGCTTTTTCAGGGATTCTTCTGCGTAATTCATTGTACTCGTTTCCTTTCTTTATATAGCACACGTGCTTATTTATTGCCACATATCAGCACATCAGTTCCGGATGAAATACTTCATCGAAACGTTCCGGCGTAAGAAATCCGAGAGCCACACAGGCTTCCTTCAGGGAAATGTTCTCCCGATACGCCTTCTTTGCGGTTTTCGCCGCATTTTCATAGCCGATATATGGATTTAATGCTGTTACCAGCATCAAAGACTGTGTCAGATTCTGCTTCATCTTGTCGGCATTTGCCTTAATTCCGGTCACGCAGTTTTTCTCAAATGATGTCATGACCTCTGCCAGCAACCGTACCGACTGCAGAAAATTGTATGCACAAACAGGCATAAATACATTTAATTCAAAATTTCCCTGACTCGCTGCCATTCCCACCGCAACATCATTTCCGATGACCTGTACGGCAACCATGGTAACCGCCTCGCACTGAGTCGGGTTTACCTTGCCGGGCATTATCGAGGAACCGGGTTCGTTCTCCGGAATGGTAATCTCTCCGAGACCGTCTCTGGGCCCGCTGGCAAGCCAGCGAATGTCATTTGCGATTTTCATTAAATCGGACGCCAGTGCCTTCAGCGCTCCGTGCGCAAACACCAGCTCGTCCTTCGATGTCAAAGCATGAAATTTATTCGGTGCCGTTTCAAACGATGTTCCCGCAATCTCGGAAATGGCCTTGGCAACCGCCACGTCAAATCCCTTCGGAGCATTCAGTCCCGTTCCCACTGCGGTTCCGCCAAGTGCCAGACGACGCAGTTTGTTCAGTGCGAGTTCCAGCATTTCACGATCCGTCACCAGGCTTTCCGTCCAGCCGGAAATCTCCTGCGAAAATGCAATCGGCGTTGCGTCCTGCAAATGAGTCCGACCGCTCTTGATGATTCCCTCATTTTCCTTTTCAAGCCTGCGAAATGTGGCTGTCAGCCGGTCCAGTGCCGGGAACAGCTTCTGTTCAATTTCCAACACCGCCGCAATGTGCATTGCTGTCGGGAAGGTATCGTTCGAAGACTGAGACATATTGATATCGTCATTCGGATGCAACAGTTTCTGTCCGGCGATTTCATTGCCGCGGTTGGCAATGACTTCATTGGCGTTCATGTTGGACTGTGTGCCGCTTCCGGTCTGCCATACAACTAAAGGAAAATGATCGTTCAGCCGTCCTTCGATGACTTCGTCGCAGGCCTTCGTAATCGCCGCCAGTTTCTCATCCGTCATTTTTTCCGGACGAAGTTCATGGTTGACGATTGCCGCAGCTTTTTTCAAAATACCGAATGCATGTGTGATTTCTCTCGGCATGGTTTCCAAACCGACACCGATTTCAAAATTTTCATGGCTTCGTTCGGTCTGTGCGCCCCAATACCGGTCGGCCGGGACCTTTATTTCGCCCATGGAATCATGCTCAATCCGATATTCCATACTCTGCTCCTCGCTTCGCGGAATCATTTTCAAAAATCCCGGTTTCTGTTCTTTATATGCAACAAAAGCAGCACTCTCACCCGAGAATGCTGCTTCCAAAATTGCTCAATCACTCTATGTTGATGCTGTTGATAACCTCTTTAAGGCTATCTGCGCTCTTTCTGAGAAGTGCAACCTCTTCGTCGGTCAAAGGTGTTTCAACGTTGCCGATAATACCGCTCTTGCCTACGATAGCAAGTGTACTGAGGCAAACATCGTTGATACCGTACTCGCCATGCATCATCGTGGAAACGGTCAGTGTCGTGTCCATTCCGGTTGCAATCGTCTTTACGATAAATGCAACGGAAACTGCAATTGCATAGTAGGTAGCACCCTTCTTGCTGATAACGATTCCACCGGACTTCTTAACGAAATCTTCTACTTCCTGCTTGTCCAAAACAGGGAATTCCTTAATGGAATTGTGTACACGCTCTTTGTAATGCTCAAGCGGAACATTGGAAATGTTTGCAAGAGACCATGTTACAAAAGAGGAATCGCCATGCTCACCGAATACGTAAGCATGAACGTTGCTCTGGCTGATATCATACAATTCAGCAAGACGTGCACGAAGTCTGGAAGTATCCAGAATAGTACCGGAACCGATAATCTGGTTCTCCGGAATTCCGGAATACTTGTGGAACGCATATGTCATAATATCAACAGGATTGCTTACGATAATATAAATAGCCTTCGGCGCATATACCGTAATCTTGGAAGCAATATCCTTCATAATGTTTACGTTTGTCTGAGCAAGTTCCAGTCTGGTCTGACCGGCTTTTCTCGGAATACCGGATGTAATAACAACGATGTCTGAACCAACCGCATCTCTGTAATCACCGGCAATAATGCTCATGGAACCAAAGAACGGAGTTCCCTGGAGAATATCCATTGCCTCGCCCTGTGCCTTCTCCTGATTGACATCAATCAATACGATTTCAGATGCAGTACCATTTGTGGCTAACGTATAAGCGATAGTCGATCCTACACTACCGGCTCCAATGATCGTTACCTTCATACATACCTCTTTCCTGCGCCGAGTTGCGCTAAACTATTCTTTTTTCTTCGTCATTTAACCATCTGTCTTGTCGCTATTACGACACAATCAAATATTACCACACACAATTTTCAGTTTCAACATACAATCTAACGAAAAAAAACATAAATACACAAGTCAAATTATACAAAAATACAAAAATACAAAATAGCCTGCTTTTAAAGTCAATTCTGTTTACAAAACAGGCAGGAAATATGTGTTCCTTTCATCCCTTTGTTGTTCGCTTCCAACACCAGGCGAAAGGTATCTTCCACCAACTCACACTCACTTGAAAGTACGTTCTCCCGTTCCGCACAAGCCGCCATTGTCGGTACCTTCCGAGTATCATGTTCCACAAACAGAAACTCGTCAAAAAGATCCGGATACCATCGTTTCACAAACTTCACTTTGGCGGAATTTTCCCATTCCGATCCCGATGTGGACAATACAAACAGTTTTGCCCCCTGTCGTTTCAAATCCCCGGCATACTGCTTTACAGCTTCTAACGGCCGGCAGTACTCATAGGTATCTTCTCCGTGCCGTTCGCAATACCGAATCCATGTCTCATCTTCCATTCCCGGCTTCAGTTCTCCGTCCACCATGAAATACGGTGCGCTCAGCGTTCCGTCTACATCAAAAAAAGCAAGCTTTGTCATTCTTTCCTGTCCATCCGTTTCCTCTTTGTTTCGATGTGAGACCATGAACATGGATTTTCACGATTCCGTACCCGGCATTTGAATTTCCCGGCTTCTGCCACCGGATTTTCTATCGGTATCCGGCATGCCCTTCTATCGGTATCCGACAATGTCCTTCCGTCGATATCCGACATGTCCTTCCGTCGGTATCCGACATGCGTTTCCGTCGGTATCCGGCGTATACGGCTCATTTTGACAGCCTCACACGTTTCCTATTGTAGCATTGCTGATTTTCAAATGCAAGAACACCGGCACGCCTTTCGGTAATGCCGGTGCTCTATATGGGTTAAATAACATTGTTTTACCTTCGGGGTCGCCGCGACACGACCCCAAAAGCAAAAACTTGGTATGTATACGGCTGATTTATTATGCAATTCGTATTTCTTATTTTTCAGAAAATGCCGCTTGCTTTTCCTTACATTGTCGATTATACTGAATTCATCATTTTATGTAAAATATATATTTTTGATGATTCTATATCAAAATAACATACCAGGAGAATCTCATGAATGTTAATTACGAATATTACAAAACTTTCTATTACGTTGCCAAATTCGGGAGTATTACCAAGGCTGCCGAAGCACTGTATGCCAATCAGCCCAATATTACCAGAACCATCAACCGTCTGGAGGAACTTCTGTCCTGCAAGCTGTTCCTTCGAAACCACCACGGAGTAACTCTGACTCCGGAAGGCGAACTGCTCTATTCACATGTTTCCGTTGCGCATGAGCAGTTGCAGCTTGCCGAAAGTGAACTCGCCGATACGACTTCTCTGCGAACCGGCACAGTCACCATCGGTACCAGTGAGACCGCTCTGAACCTGTACCTTTTGAAGTATCTGAAAGACTTTCGTGACTGTCATCCCGGCATCCGTCTCCGCATTATCAATCATTTGACAACACAGGCGATACCGGCACTGAAGCAGGGGCAAATCGATTTTTCCATCGTTACTACGCCGGCAACCGTTGACTCTTCCGTTTCCTCCACAACGCTGATGACATTTCAGGAAATTCTCGTTTGCGGAAAAGAGTATGTCGAATTGTCCAAAAAGAAACAGCATTTGCGCGACATTGCTTCCGCTCCGCTGATTATGATGAGCCGAGGTACCGTCACCTACAGTTTCTTCAACGACTTCTATTTGCAGCACGGTCTCAATATGGAAATTGATACCGAAGCCGCCACGGCCGATCAGATAATTCCGATGGTCGATCATAATCTGGGACTTGGATTTGTGCCAAAACAGTGGGCTGAGCCGTATTTGCGTTCCGGGCAGATTTTCGAAATCCCGCTTTATGAATCGATTCCCGAACGTTCGGTTGTCCTTCTCTGCAGTACTTCGCGCGGCCCCGGAATTGCCGCCTCCGAATTCATTCGTTATATCCAAAGCCGTCCGTTTTCCCGGTCGTAATCTGCAGAATTGACCGGTTCGTTTGTATGTTTCATCCGTATATGAGCTCATTTTGCTCTGTCTGCCTATGAGTGTTCTTATCCGATTCGTGAACAAAGCATATCGCTTGCGATATGCTCGCGCCGCCTGTGCGTCGCGAAGCGACATTTTCCTCTGCACAGGCGTGTGCATCCTCGCGGAGCGTTTTTTTATCTCATAGGACGAACTTTCCTATGAGATGAAAAAGACCGCTGTCCGGCGATGCTTTCGCATTACCGAACAACGGCCTTTCTTATTTTACTGTTTAAGCCTCTTCTTCACGTCTCTTTTTGTACATGAAAATCATGAACATAGCACCTGCAGCGAGCAATGCCAGCATTGCCTCACTTACCGTATTGGCCGTATCACCGGTCTTAGGACCGTCATCAACTGCCTCCCAGGTAGCGGTGTAAATTCTGTCTCCGGTCGATCCCTTATATACAGTTACCATCATTGTGGGTTCTGTCAGGTCGGTTCCGGTCCAACCCTTGAATTCATAGCCGTCCTTCGTCGGGTTGTTCAATACAAATGTAGCCGTTTCCGTATTATAGGTGGACGGATTTCCCTTCATAACCGCTCCGTCAATTCCTTCATAAGTAATCGTGTACTCAATCGTAATGAACTTCGCTGCCAAAATGAATTCCGCTTTTCCATCCTTATCAGGCTTCTTCTCCCAACCGTCAAAACTGTATCCGTCAGGAGCAATTGCAGGTCCGATATCGGTATCTTCCATAATCTTGATGATAACCGGCTTGTCGTAGATAATGCCATCATTTGTCCAAGAGCCGATACCCGGATCAATCGTAATCTTATCCCCGTAAATAATCGTGCCCGGAACAATCTTATGGTCAATATCTTCATAGTTTACCTTAACTGTATCATACGGTACAAACTCGTATGTAAATACCTTATCGGATGTCTTTGTAATAATTACAGTTCCCTTTGCGGCCGGTGTCCACTCGCCAAATCCTTTGTACTTTCTGTCAGGCTTCATGTCAATCGGCAATGCAAGTTCTGCAGAACCGTCTTCGCTCAGGTTACCTTCCGCATCCCTCAGCGTTGCATAAACTGTAATATCCTCCGTCGTTCCGTCGCTCCAGGTACCATGGATTACCTTGTAGGTAACCTCGGTCTGGTACTTATCCGGAATGCCATCACCATCACCGTTCGGTCCACCGAGAACATCCTTCTCCCAGTGTGCGGTGTACGTTCTGTCATCCACAGAACCATTCGGAATTACAACCTTCATATTGTCCTCACCCTCGAGACCTGTTCCGCTCCATCCGGTAAATACATATCCCTTCTTGGTCGGGTTCTCCAGCGTGATATCATCCGAAACTACCGTAAAGGTATCCGGATTGCTCATTACGGCACCGTCTACACCTTCATAGTTAATTTCGTAATAAACAGGATTGAAGTTGTAAGTGTAAGTATTCGGCTCCGAAGCGGAAATTTCATGGTAGGAACCTGCTGCCATCAGCGTCTGCTTCCGAATTTCATCGGCAGCTGCATTCATTCTGGCCTTCGGAAGTTCCGGATCCCATGCACCGTTATCATATCCGAGATTCGGCTTCATACCGGACGGTACATATACCTTTGCACTGCCTTCCTCATCCCACTTGCCGTTTTCGTCGTACAGTGTTTCCAGTGTAACGATATCTTCCGTCGTATCATCGGCCCACGTACCGTTTACAATGCGGAACGTAAATGCTCTCTGATACTTATCCGGAATACCGTCGCCTTTACCGTTATCGCCACCCAGCGTATCGGTTTCGTACAGTGCAACAAATACACATACGATGTCACCGTATCCGGCATCTTTTCTCCATCCGATAAATACTTCTCCGTCAACCGGAACCGCACTACCAAGATTGATATCGCCCTTTACAACATACACACCGTCTTCGGAGGTCTCTGCAAGATTTGCAGGAACCGTCCAGGAACCGGGTTCAAATACAACTTTAATCTTATCATCGTAGCAAACGTCGATGTCATCCTCATCTTCATTTTCATCCGTCTGCTCGGCAGGATACGTGATCTTCGAATCATTTGCCTTCCATGTTGCGGTAAATGCTCTGTTACCAATCGATCCGTTGCCAATCACAACCGACGTGGATGCTTCCGTCAGATCCGTACCGGTCCATCCTGCGAAGGTATAGCCCGTCTTGGTCGGGTTCACAAGCGTAATATCAGCATCCTCTACCGTATAGGTATCCGGGTTGCCGGATACTTCCGCTCCATCCAGACCGTTGTACATAATGACATAAACAATTGCTGTGTAAGAATACGTAAATGTTGTTGCTTCGGTCACTACGGTCACATCGGAATCCCATGTACCGTTCTTATAACCGTCTTTTGCAAGCATGCCTTCCGGCTTCGTGATCTGAGCACTGCCCGTCTCACTCCACTTTCCGTTTGCATCCTTCAATGTAACATATTCGCTCAGGTTGTCCGTCGTGGAATCGCTCCATGTTCCGTTTTCAACCTGATACGTTACCAAAACCTGATATCTGTCAGGAATACCGTCGCCGATATCATTTCCGTTACCGTCCTTGCCGCCCAGCTCATCGCCTTCATACAATGCGGTATAAATCTTCACGATATCATCGGTACCGTCCTGAACATCCCAGCCGATGAAGATATAGCCCTTTGTCGGAACAGGATCACTAATGGTCACATCTCCCTTAATGATATAAACAGTATCGTCTTCGGTTGCTTTCAAAGTATCCGGTTTGGTCCAGGTTCCGGGTGCATAAATCACCTGAATCTTGTCGTCGAACTTCAATACATCATCTTCCGGATCCGGCTCATTATCATCCGTCTGTTCCGGATTTCTGGTCACCTTAACATCATTTGCTTCCCAATTTGCGGTATATTCTCTGTCACCGACAGAACCGTTTGCAACGGTTACCGTCATTGTCAGACCGTTCAGATCCGTGCCGGTCCAGCCCTTGAAGGTATAACCGGTCTTGGTCGGATTCGTCAATGTAAAGGTATCGGTTTCCACAACATACTGTTCCGGATTTGCAGTCGCAACTTCCGCACCGTCCATTCCGTTGTAGCTGATTGTGTAAATGATTGTACTGTATGTGTAAACAAAATCCGTAGCTCCCGTTACAACAGCGGTTTCACCGACAGTCTTGTTCCACAAGCCATCGGTATAGCCGTCATACGGCTTCATTCCCTTCGGAATTGTCACGGTAGCGCTTCCTGTCTCGCTCCACTTCTGATTTTCATCCTTCAGAGTGACATATTCGGACAATTCTTTCGTGGTGTCATCATTCCACGTTCCGTTTACTACATTATAGGTTATCAGCACCTGATATTTGTCAGGAATACCGTCGCCCTTGCCGTTATCGCCGCCAAGCGTATCATCTTCATACTTCGCGGTATAAACGTACTTCACATCACCTTCACCGGCCTTAACATCCCAGCCGACGAAAATGGTATTTTCCGGTTCCTCAGGATTACCCAGAACAACATTGCCCTTAACGATGTATACGCCGTCGGTTCCCGTTGCTGTCAGATTCTGTGCAACCGTCCATTTACCCGGTGTATAAATCACCTGAATCTTGTCATCAAAGAACAGGTCGGTTATTGTACTTTCCGGTTTATTGTCATTATCCTGTACCGGCGGATATGTCACGGTCATCGGATCTGCCGTCCATGTTGCCTTGTAG
>JAZLJJ010000046.1:0-40999 GCA_045597325.1 Lachnospiraceae bacterium | reverse complement strand
GACCGCAGGGACCGGAGCCATGCTCCCAGAAATTATCTTCCTTGCCCAAGCGAACCACATGAGAGGGGTCAACGCCGATTTCCTTTGTCCAGATGTCGTATGCTTCGTCATCATCCTCATAAATCGAAGGCCAAAGCAATTCCGACGGAATTTCAAGTGTCTGAGTGAGAAATTCCCATGCCCAGGCAATTGCCTCATGCTTGAAATAGTCTCCGAATGAGAAATTTCCGAGCATTTCGAAAAATGTTAAATGACGTGCCGTCTTTCCGACATTTTCAATATCTCCGGTACGAACACATTTCTGACAGGTTGTAACCCGACGACGCGGCGGAATTTCCTGGCCGGTAAAATACGGTTTCAAAGGAGCCATTCCGGCATTAATCAGCAGAAGGCTCTTATCATTCTGCGGAACCAGAGAAAAGCTCTTCATCTTAAGATGTTCCTTGCTTTCGAAAAATTCCAGATACATACGTCTCAGTTCATTTACACCATACGTTTTCATTTATGTTACCTCCGGGCATCAGCCCAAATTTTTTACCATTCCACTCCCTTAACGGAAGGATCCTGCATAATACCGTACCATGCAAGTTTCTTTTCCAGCTCGGTTCCCTTCTGACGGTAAATCAGAGGGAATTCGGTCTTTCTCCAGGAAATGCTGTCATACAGTCCCCAAATGGTTATGCAGTCGATGTTGATTTCCCCGTCCCGCTTTGCTTTTTGCATGGTTTCAAACAGCACACGATATTTCATTGCCTGAATTAATTCAGAATTCTCTCCGCCGGAAGTTCCGATGTCGAGCTCGGTTATCTGAACCTGGAATCCTGCCTCGGTGAACGTTTTCGCTGTATAATATACCGTTCTTGAAATCTTATCGCTTGTGCTCAAATGGCATTGCATTCCGATTCCGTCAATGTTTCCCGCTTCCAAAATCGGAGTCAGTGTTTTGATAATCAATGTGTATTTCTGATAACAGTTATAATCGTTATAATACAGTTTCACACCTTCCGGCGCATATTTTCTCGCGAATTCAAATGCATAGGAAATAAATTCCGGACCTATGATTTCATACCATTTGCTCTCTTTACGAAGTCCGTTCTTTTCTCCCTGTCCGGGGTCGATTGCCTCATTGACAACGTCATAGCAATATACCATTCCGGGATAATTTTCTTCCAGATAATTCATGACATTGCGAATATATCCTTCCATTCGCTTAATCATAACTTCTCTCGAAGCAAGAGGACTGTCGGACTTGTAATCGGTTGTAAAGAACCAGTCGGGCGTCTGCGAATGCCAAATAAGCGTATGCATACGAACCTTGATTCCGTTCTCTTTTGCAAATTCCATTCCTCTCTTAATTCCGGTCATGTTAATAATCGGACTGGTTTCGGTCGCCGGAAAGCCTTCGATATTCTCATTCTGATTCATCGTATAATCCGGCTTCATCTCATTTTCAAAAGTCATACTGCTGAAATTGTTCTTTACGGTTTCCGTCAAAAACGGCTTACCGAACACGCTGTTCGGAAGTGCCATTCCGACCATAAACTCGTCTTTGTACAAATCCTTAATGAACATATCATCAACCGGATTTTCCGTCGGCACAGGGGGTTCGGTCGGTGCCACCGGTTCCGTCGGTGCCACCGGTTCCGTCGGTGCCGGCGTCACGTTTGTTTGTGATGTCGGTTCTGCGTTCGGCTTCATCGATTCCTGTTCTTTTTCGGACGATTTATTTGCATTATCGGACGAATTCGTATTCTTATTGCAGGCTGTAAGCAGTACCAAACACAGAACAATCAGAACCGCTTTCAAATACTTCTTCATATTACACCTCCGGTAAATTCTCTCATATAATGAATATGGGACCGGATTCTACAGAACCCGATCCCGTTTGTTAGCAGCTTGTGGGGGAATCGAACCCCCGTTTTCGCCGTGAGAGGGCGACGTCTTGACCGCTTGACCAACAAGCCAAATGCTGCGTAGGTAATGATACCAAACAAAAGAAAAAAATGCAAGTACTTTTTTTTATTTTTTTCTTTTTGTTTCTTATCTTACATCGTATACAATGATTTGTTGTCTTGTTCCGCTAAACGCAACAGGAAAAAGGTTTTCCAATTGTTGTTTTCCTTCCTCGGAAAACAGTTTGTTATTTTGTTCATTAATTATGAAATAAGAAATTCCGCGTTTTCGGAATTCCGATTTCAACTCTTCGTCTGTCAGACAATTGCCTGCTATATTATTAAAGAATTTCGTTCTGTCTTCCGTATCATAACCGGCCGAGTCGCACATGCTTCCGAGACCGAGATAATTTTGAAAGCCGCAAAGCATTTGCTCGGAAAAGAACTGCTGATATCCGAAGAACAAAGTATCACGGGTAACTCCGTTGTCCTCGGCCCAACGTAACAAATCCGTATCCATTGCAACCGGATAACAGTTTTGTGAATTGGATTTCCGTATCAGCAGATAATCATTATACACTCCTGTCAACGTCAACGGGATGAGACACAACAAAAGGATGGTTCTCACACTGTTTCGAATCACGGCGTATTTGGGAGCAACAAGCTTCCATACGGTATGAATGCCGACTGCCGTCATAATTCCCAAAAGCATCTGGGATGCCAAAACGAATTTATGATTCTGTACAATCTTCGGACTCATTTGCATGCAAAATGCCAAAATTCCGGGCATCAGTGCCGCAACGGTCATGACACGATGAACAGTTTGCCCGATCAACAGTCCACCCAGCAGAATCGGAACGGAAACACCGAGCAGGAATACGACAAAAACAACAACTTCTTTCCATGAAAGATTTGTCAGTACATATCCGAATTTGATTTTCATGGAAACGGCACCGTTTTTTTCGGTAAACGAGTTCAGCTGAAGCAGTGTCAGCCCTACCGAAAGAATTGCGGTCAGCAGGTATGACAGCTGTTCTTTGGAAAACAGCGCCATAACAAACAACACCAGTAATGTAATAATAACCGACGGACCGTTGACATAGCCTGTCATTCCGACACAGAATCCGGCAAATATCGCAGTCCATACGGCACTTTTTCTCGGCGAAAATGCCTCCTCTTTCAGAATCCGACCGATTCGCTGTCTTCCGAATTTTGTTTGCTTCCGAATTGCTTTCCGCTCTTCCAACCCCTTAATAAGGTAAGGCAGGAACAGGCTGACCGTCATCAGCATAACGGCAAATCCGAAAATCAAATGCCGTTGATTCATTAATGCATTTCCGTCGTACAGTCCCCACCATTCTTTCTCTGTTTTTCCGACATAGGTGGTATTATTTTTCATAAATTCGGAAACGGAGTCTGTTTCCGACAGTTGCTGAAACAGTCCGAGTCCCGGCCGGAATGTCACCAAAAGCCATGCGATATGACAAATCCATTTGCTTCCCGTCAATCGGAAACAGCATTCATAAACCGAAAAATACATACTGATCATGACCAGAATCGTCGGTACGTTGAATGCAAAGTCCAATCTCATCCCGAGAAATTCCAGATTTCCGGCCAGAAAATTCATCATAAAATGATAGTTCATGCTGCTATCCGCAAAACAGGGATATTGTGCGGGAATTCTCTGCCACAGGGAGAAGCTTCGAATCATATTGACATGAAGCGAAAAATCTTCCACAAGCGGATTCCCGATAATCATTTCCCCTTTTACGACACGTAACGTCGCGATGCACATTACGATTGCAAATGCAAACGTAGCACCGATAAACAGCATTTCATTCGGCCTCGGTCTCAGACTTTTCAGAAGTTTCTTCCACGAAAAACGCTTTCTCAGAAGCAACAGTACAAGAATCGATGCAATCAGAAAAAACGGCATACAGATTGCATTGGAAACCGTAAGCGGATTCCTGCAATCGGAAAACAGGCATGCAATCAGGTAGGTTGCCCACATCATAACCAGCAATCCGCTAAGGCACACGGCAGGAAAGAGCAAAAATAACGGATTTCTGCCCTTCTCTCCTCTTACGGTATAGATTTTCCTTTTTGCAGCTCTCGGAATTAACGCTGATACCAGCGCCATTCCGACAAGCATGCTGATGATCAGATAACAAACTGACAGCATATTCTGTTACATACCCCCAAAGAAATCATTTAACGACATCTGATTTGATTCCTGCATTCCGTCGAGTACTCCGACATCGGTCAGCAAATTGGTTATGCTGGCTCCGACATGGCAACGGATTCGGATTTCTTCCTTGGACAGGAACGGTTCTCCTTTGGCATTTTCCTCAATCGAGGTTGCCGCAACAACGCCCATTCCGTCAATCGAGCTGAGGGAAGGCATAATCTTTCCGTCGATAATTTGAAATTTTGTTGCTTTCGCACGATATATATCAATCGGCAAAAACTCAAATCCTCTCGCATACATTTCCTGAACGATCCGCATATCCTTCAGCATGCCCTCTTCTTTATCGGACAAGGCCAAAAGCTTGTTTTTGCTTTCGCTTCGCCGGATAAATTCCTTCATAACGGTTTCCATTTTATCCCGGCCCTTTGCCATCACCTGATAATCAAAGTTGGTGGCACGAATCGTAAAATACGCTGTATAATATGCAAGCGGATAATACACCTTACAATATGCAACCCGGAATGACATCATGACATAAGCGCACGCATGGGCTTTCGGGAACATATACTTAATCTGTTTACAGGACCAGATGTACCAGTCCGGAACGTTGTGCGCCAACATGGTTTCTTCCATTTCCGGCTTCAATCCGCGTCCTTTTCGAACGCTTTCCATAATCTTAAATGCCTGTCCGTTTTCGATTCCCATATGAATCAGATAGACCATAATATCATCACGGGTACAAATTGCCGTAGCAAGGGTACATTTTCCCTGTGCAATCAAATCCTGTGTGTTATTGGTCCAGACATCGGTACCGTGGGACAGACCGGAAATACGAATCATATCGGAAAAGCTCTTCGGCTTCGTTTCCTTCAGCATTTTCATGGTAAAGTTTGTGCCGAGTTCCGGTAATCCGAGACTTCCGAGTTCGCATCCGTCGATATCTTCCGGCTTAATGCCGAGTGCTTCCGTACTCTGCAAAAGGGACAAAACCTTCGGATCGTCCATCGGAATTTTCTTGGCATCGAGTCCCGTCAAATCTTCGAGCATTCGAATCATGGTCGGGTCTTCATGGCCGAGAATATCCAGTTTCAACAGATTATGGTCGATTTTATGATAATCAAAATGAGTGGTTATCGTTTCCGTCGTCATATCGTTGGCCGGACGCTGTATTGGCGTAAACGTGTCGATTTCCTCTCCGTGAGGCAATACGATAATTCCACCCGGGTGCTGTCCGGTCGAACGGCGTACTCCGACACAACCGCCAACGAGACGGTCCAGTTCTGCGGTTCGTTTCGCAATTCCGTGCTCTTCGTAGTATTTTTTGATATAGCCAAATGCCGTATTATCCGCAACCGTTCCTACGGTTCCGGCCCGGAACGTATGTCCTTTGCCAAACAGAACTTCCGTATACGCATGTGCTTTGCTCTGATATTCACTGGAGAAATTCAGGTCAATATCCGGCTCTTTGTCTCCGTTAAAGCCAAGGAACGTCTCAAACGGAATATTCTGTCCGTCTTTTGTTAACGGTTTTCCGCAAACAGGACACTCTTTGTCAGGCAAATCAAATCCGGACATTTGCGAATATGCCTGCACTTCATCCGAATCAAAATCATAATAATGACAGTGTTTGCAGTAATAATGTGCCGGAAGCGGATTGACCTCCGTAATTCCGGACATGGTTGCCACAAACGAGGAACCGACGCTTCCTCGGGAACCTACCAGATACCCGTCGTCATTGGAATGCTTAACCAGTCTCTGTGCAATGATATACATAACCGAGAAACCGTTTTTGATAATGGAATTCAATTCCTTCTCCAAACGCTGCTCGACCTGTACCGGAAGATTTTCTCCGTACCAGCTGTGTGCGGTATTGTAACACATGTCTCGAAGTTCATTTTCCGAATTCTCGATGACAGGAGGACATTTGTCGGGGCGTACCGGCTCGATTTTCTCGATCATTCGACAAATCCGGTTCGGGTTTGTAACGACAATCTCGTATGCCTTCGCTTCCGGCAAATATGTAAACTCGTCGAGCATTTCATCGGTCGTCCGATAATACAGCGGAGGCTGTTTGTCGGCATCCTTAAAGCCCTTTCCGGACATAATGATACGGCGGTATACTTCATCTTCATCATTTAGGAAATGAACGTCGCAGGTCGCAACGCACATCTTCCCGTGTTTGTCCGCCAAATCCACGATTTTTCGGTTCAGTTCCTCCAAATCATGAACATTTTTCACCTGAGGAATATCTTCCGCGTCAATCATATAGCCGTTATTTCCAACCGGCTGAATTTCGTAATAATCGTAAAAATCACCGATTCTCTTAATTTCCTCTTCCGGTTTATCAAATAACACCGCACGGAACAGTTCACCTGCTTCACACGCGGACCCGATAATCAGTCCTTCCCGGTACTGACGCAGCAAACTCTTCGGAATTCTCGGTCGCCCTTTGTAAAAATACTCAATATGCGATTTGGAAACCATTCGGTACAGATTAATCCGGCCGACATCATTTTTACAGAGCAAAATGATGTGATAATAGGGAAGTTTCTTGATTTCTTCTTTGTCTTCTTCAAGGTTAAACGGAGTTCCGTCCGGCTTGGTCGTTCCCTCATCGTCAACGAGATATCCTTCCATCCCGTAAATAATCTTAAATTTTTTGAATGCTGCCGTCTTCTCCGGGTCATCCGCAAATTTCTTCGGGTCGATGGCGTGAAAGGCATCCACAAATGACTGTACAACGCCGTGGTCGGTGATGGCAATTCCCGGATGGCCCCATGCAAATGCGGTTTTTACCAGTTCTCCTGCTTCCGCAACGGCATCCATATCACTCATTTGCGTATGGCAGTGAAGCTCAACACGTTTTTCTGACGAAAGGTCTTTTCTTTTGATTCGAAAATCCTCACCCTTTCGTATGCCCGTAATTCTTGTTGCGGTCAGTTCGTGAGTGAATTTATCGACTTCGGTTTCTCCGTGAAGAATTACAAATTTCTTGTCTGCAAGTTCCTCCCGAAGTGCATCCATTTCCGGAGTGGGAACGTACATTTTGACGGCAATGGAGTCGGTAAAATCGGTCAGATTAAATGATACCAGAGTTTTGGTTACCCGTTTCTTTCCTTCCTCCGGAGTTTCATCCCGTCGCACCAGTTCCCGTTCTTCGTATTTGAAAATACGCCCCTGAATCGTAAACTCCTGATACGGATGTTCCAATTCCGAAATCCGTACCGTATCCGATATGTCAAATGCCCGTCCGTAGAAGAAATTCGGGTCCTGCGGCACGGCTTTTCGTCTTTGATATGCCGGCTTTTCTGTTTTTTCCGCGGGTTCTTCCTTCGGTACCCGTTTCACCAGATCCTTCGGCACCGAAGAACGGTTGCCGGCTTCCTGTGCACGCATCCGGCTTCGTTGTAATTTGGCAATATACTCTTCTTCCGAATAGGTTCGTTCCGGTGCATACGTTTGAGTCAAATCTTCGGATTCTTCAAAATCAATTTGGACTCCGGTAAACCGGTCGGACCAATAGCGAACCTTGGTAATGATTTCCCTGGACAGGTCTTCGCTCATGGTTGAGTAAATTGCATTATTGGGTAATAAAATGCGGATGGTTCCGTGTTCCGCTTTGGATTCCGCATTCTTCAGAATCATTTCATAAAATCGAAGCATCTGGTCCCGATAATCCTGAATCAGCACATCCTTCAACATATTCCATGCGGCCTGCTCGGATTCGCACTCTTCAATACAGAGAAACCGGATTTGAATCCGGACCGACTTACCGGAATCCCGGAAAAACTGTTCTTCAATTTTCTTTTCAAGAATTTTTATATAGGAAAATGAGATGACATCCTCCGATGTCATATGAATTGTAATATACTTTGAGGTTTCGCTGCCTGTCAGTTTTTCCACCAACAGACGGTCTGTAACAGCCATCAGGTAGTCCTCCAGCTGAATTCCCTCAAATACCTCGCTAATCGGCATACTGTACTCCTCTGTGTAAAGCGAAGTCAGACTCCCTTCGCCAGTTTGTCAAGTTCTTCCTGTAATGCGGTTAAGAGTTCCGTTTCCGGCATTTTACGAACAATTTCGCCCTTTCGGAACAACATTCCTTCCCCATTGCCGCCGGCTATCCCCAAATCCGCTTCGCGAGCTTCTCCGGGTCCGTTCACGACACAGCCCATAACGGCTACTTTGATATCCAAATCATATCCGGAAATTAACTGCTCCACCTGCTTCGCCAGTCCGATTAAATCAATTTGCGTACGTCCGCATGTCGGGCAGGAAACGAGTTCAATTCCGCCTTTTCGGAGTTTCAGCGTTTTCAGCAACAGTTTCGCACTCCTGACTTCTTCTTCCGGGCTGTCCGTCAGCGAAACCCGAATCGTATCACCGATTCCCTGATACAAAATTGTACCGATTCCGATTGCGGATTTGATATTTCCGGAATATACCGAACCGGCTTCCGTAATTCCGACATGAAGCGGATAATCCGTCGATTTGGACATCAGCTCATGGGCTTCTATAGACATCAGAACATCCGATGATTTAATGCTGATAACAATATCGTGAAAATCATATGTTTCCAAAATATGCACTTTTTCCAATGCACTTTCCACCAGTCCCGCGGCCGTCACATGACCGTATTTTTCAATGATGGATTTTTCCAAAGACCCGCTGTTGACACCGACACGAATCGGTATTCCGGCCTGTTTTGCTTCCGAAACAACCGCTTCAATCCGGTCTTCCGAACCGATATTTCCGGGATTGATACGAATTTTGTCCGCACCGGAACGAATCGCTTCGATTGCCAACCGGTAATCAAAATGAATGTCTGCAACGATCGGAATATGAATTCCTGCTTTAATTGCGGAAATGGCTTTCGCCGCTTCCATTGTGGGCACTGCAACCCGAATAATATCACAGCCCAAATCTTCCAGTCGCAATATCTGATTGGTGGTAGCAATCACATCCTCCGTTTTGGTATTGCACATTGACTGAATCAGAATGGGATTCTGTCCTCCGATAATTGCATTTCCGATTTTTACTTCTCTGGTTTTTGCCCGTTCGTTCATGATGCACCTCTATAATAATGACGGTATTCGCGAGATTGCTCCAAATACATTTTTAATATCATTGTACATGATAAATATCATCAACAGCATTAACAGCGCAAAACAGATAAATGTAATAACGCCTTCCACTTTGGGATTGACTTTGTGGCCGATAATCAACTCAATCAGAAGGAACAAAAGCCGTCCTCCGTCCAAAGCGGGAATCGGAAGCAGGTTCATGACACCGAGGTTTGCACTGACCAGGATTCCCCAGTTAATCAAATTCAGAAACGCATAAAATACTCCGTCCTGTTTCTTGCTTTCTTCAACCACGTTACTCATTTCGCTGACAACACGGATTGCACCGCCGACATCTTCCTTCTCAGCTTTTCCTTTCAGCATGTAGCCGAGACTCTTTACGGTTGCCTTAATCCAGTATTCAACTTCTACGGCACCGTATTTTATGACCTTCAGAGGATTTACTTTTGTTCTGTAATCCACATTATAAACAAATCCGAAAGAAACGCTCTCACTGTATTTCGGCGTCAGTGTAATGTCTTTTGTGTCTTCACCGCGTTGAATCCGGAAAGTCACCGGTTCCGGACCGATCGGACTGTCTTTCGTATACTCCTGAAACGCTTCGGGTGTGTCAATTTTCGTTCCGTTCACGGCAACTACGATATCTCCCTGCTGCAATCCGGCTTCTTTGGCTGCACCGCTGATGTCATTCAAAACCATCGGATTGGATTCCCCCTCAGGATTGAGCTTATATGTAATTCCGCAAAGATACCGTTTGGTCACAACAGAATCGTATTCCATTGTCTTCTCTTCTCCGTCCCGCAAAACCGTCAGAGAAATCTTGTCCGGAATATCATCAAGCTGTTCATAAATGGCCATTTCCCGTCCGATACTGATGGAATGACCGTTAAATTCGAGAATTTCATCTTCCGGAGCCAAACCGGTTTTGTCTGCGACCTCCGAATCCACCGAAAGAATTGTCGGTGCATCATATCCGATGGACCCGATTATGATGCATGCCAGCACAAAGGCGAGAATAAAATTAAAGAACGGACCGGCAAAAATAATACTGATCCTTTGCCAGATGGATTTGCTCTTAAATGTCCCTTCTCCCTCATTTTCCTCCGTATCTTCGCCCTTCATCAGACAGGAGCCGCCGAGCGGAAGAAGTTTGATTGACCATCTCGTACCGCGAATTTTTCGGCTGACCAGTCTCGGTCCGAAACCGATGGAAAATTCCTCTACGATAACTCCGTTGACTCTTGCCATGATAAAATGACCGAATTCATGAAAACAAATAACAAGACCGATCATGAAAACGGAAAGCATAACAGAAGGAACTTTAATGACTAACAGAATAATAGCGAGAACTAAAATAATTTCACCGATTATGGCACTTCCCATACAACTATCCTTTCAAAATCCGATAGGTCTCGGCCTCTGCTTCGAGAATCTCGGAAAGCGTCGGCGAAACCGTTACTTTATGATGCTTTAACGCATCGGAAATCATTCTGGAAATATCTCCGAATCCGCATTGGTGATTTAGGAATTTTGCAACCGCAAATTCATTTGCGGCATTAAATACGGTCGGCAATGTCGTACCGGTCATGGCACCGTATGAATAATCCGTCATCAATACTTCTTTCGCCATGGCAAATGCCGGGAAATTATCATAATCCGGCTCGAAGAATTCCATTTTTCCGACTGTAAACAAATCGAGCTTATTGGCAATCCGTTCCTGCCGATACGGATAACAAATGGCATATTCAATCGGAAGTCGCATATCCGGTGTTCCCATTTGACCGATGACCGCTCCGTCGATAAATTCAACAGCGGAATGCAGGATGCTTTGAGGATGAATGACAACCTGAATCTGATCCGGCCGTAATCCGAACAGCCATCTTGCTTCCATCATTTCCAGGCCTTTATTGACCATACTTGCGGAATCGACGGTGATTTTGCGTCCCATCGACCAGTTTGGATGTTTCAGAGCATCTTCCACCGTAAATGACTCCATTTCCTCTTTTGTTTTCCCAAGGAACGGTCCGCCGGATGCCGTTAACAGTATGCGCTGTACCGACGGGTGACCTTGCATAAACGAATCACCGGCTCCCGGTATGGTCTGTAACGACTGATAAATTGCGGAATGCTCACTGTCAATCGGATATAACGGCAAATGATGCGTTTCCAAAAGCGGAGCAATCAAATGTCCTGCTGTAACAAGGGTTTCTTTATTGGCCAAAGCGATTTCTTTTCCTGCCTCGATTGCAGCAATTGTCGGTCGAATACCAATCATTCCGACAACAGCAGTCACGGTCATCGTTACCGGTTCCCATGTCGCACACTCAACCAGTCCGTCCATTCCGGATACAATCCGAATTCCGGTATCGGCCATTTTCACTTTCAGCTCGGCAGCCGCACTGTCCCTGTAAACGCAGACAAGACTCGGGTGAAATTCCCGAGCCTGCTGTTCCAAAAGTTCAACATTGGAATTTGCGGCCAGACACTCAATACAAAGTTTGTCCGGAAATCTGCGAACAAGCTCCAGGGTCTGTTGTCCGATTGACCCCGTCGAACCGAGCAATGCAAGATGCTTCATATTTTCTCCTTTTCCGCTCGATATCCGGTAATTCTCAAATTGCAAAGACAAGCAGCAAAATGTATACAACCGGTGCGGTAAATATCACACTGTCAAACCGATCCAGAATGCCTCCGTGACCGGGAATCAGCTTTCCGTAATCTTTAATTTCTTTCTGTCGCTTAATCGCAGAGGCGGCAAGATCGCCGAACTGTGACAAGACTGATGCACATGCTCCGATAATCGGAAGTGCAATGACCGGAGAACCGATTACGGTTAATTTATCCTTGAAAATCAATGCATACAAAAATGCCAGTAAAGCGGCACCGACAACACCTCCGACACAACCTTCCACAGATTTTTTCGGGCTTAAAACCGGAAACGCCTTGTGCTTTCCGATTAACCGGCCGACGCAATAGGCACATGTATCCGAGCCCCAGGCACCGATAAAAACAAGCCATACAAGATACAGCCCGCCGTCCATATTTCGAATCCGGTACAGGCAGCTTAACATCATTGCCACATAGGCAAATGCAAATACAACGCAAATAATTTTGTTAATATCTGCTTTCGGATATTCCAATACGAAGGAAATCATCAGTGCAAGAATCAGGCACATAATCTCCGGAACAATCCACTGTTCCCGGTTCAATGCGATAAGCACATAATATCCGACACATGAAATATATCCGATCCATGCTGCAGTTTTCCATTGAAACTCAAACACACGAAACAACTCAAACATTCCGATTAAGGAAATTAACAATGTGACCGCTCCAAGGACACAGCCTCCGAAATAAATCGAGACAAATGCCATAATCACAAGTATAATACCGCTAATCAAACGTTCTAAAAACATACTATTCCTCCGGGTCAATTATTCACTCTGTCTATTGCCGAACTCCTCCGAAACGTCTGTCACGCCCGGCATAATAATCGATGGCTTTTTTCAGTTCTTTCTTATTGAAATCCGGCCACAATACATCCGTAAAATAAAACTCCGAATATGCCAGTTGCCAAGGCATAAAATTGGAGGTCCGCATCTCACCGCTGGTACGAATCATCAAATCCGGATACGGTATCCCGTCCGTATCAAAATACTGATAAAAACTCTCTTCCGTCAATTGTTCCGGACTGCATTTTCCGTTCTGACAGTCTTCCGCAAATGCTTTTGCCGCCCGAATGATTTCATCCCGTCCTCCGTAATTGATTGCAACCTGAAACTTCAGACCGGTATTGACCGAAGAAATCCGTTCCAATGTACGAATGCTCTCCTGAAGGTCATCATCCAGTTTGGAAATATCACCGATTACACGAACGCGCATATTATTTTTACTGCTTCGCTGAATACTGTCTTTCATGTATTTTCGCAAAAGGTTCATTAGCGCATCCACTTCGTCCTTCGGACGTGACCAGTTTTCTGTGGAAAATGCATATATTGTCAAATACTCGATTCCCAAATTATACGCATCTTCGCAAATCTGTTCCGCGACACGGCTTCCCTGAATATGCCCCGCATTTCTCGGAAGCAGACGTTTCTTTGCCCAGCGTCCGTTGCCATCCATAATAATTGCCACATGACGGGGTACTATGTTCTCATTGTCCACTTTTGATCTCCTTATATCGCAAAGAAAGGGCGTCTTTGACGCCCTTTCTGTTCGGATTCTCCGATCAGACTGTCATAATTTCCTTTGTCTTGTCTTCAATTACCTTATCAATATCATCAATAAAACGATCGGTCATCTTCTGAGCATCATTTTCCATCTTCTTGGTTTCATCCTCAGACAATTCCTTACCGGCCTTCTTAATGGCATCATTTGCATCACGACGGATATTACGAATTGCGACCTTGGCAGCCTCGCCCTTCTTCTTAACATCCTTTGCAAGTTCCTTACGACGATCCTCCGTCAACTCAGGGAACGTAAGGCGAATAACTTTGCCGTCATTGCTCGGTGTAATACCGATTTCGGACGCGAGAATCGCTTTCTCGATTTCCTTAATCATCTTGGATTCCCAAGGCTGAATCATGATAACTCTTGCTTCCGGTACGGAAACATTGGCAACACCCTGAATATTGGTCGGTGCTCCGTAGTAATCGACTTTAATTTTGTCGAGGAGATGCGGGTTTGCACGACCGGCACGAATATTTGCATATTCTTCTTTCAGATTTTCCATTGTTTTGTTCATCTTTGTTTCAAATGCAACCAATACTTCATTCATAATAAACTCCATTCCGGCATATTGCCTGATTATTCATTACACGGTTACGACGGTTCCGGTAATCGTTCCGGACACGTTGTTGATAATACTGTTTTCTTCATTCAGAGAAAATACCAGCGTCGGTACATGATTCTCCATACACATTACGGTCGCGGTCAAATCCAGAATCTGAAGCTTCTTGTCCAGTAATTCCTGATATGTTACGGTATCGTATTTTACTGCGTTCGGGTTTGTCTTCGGATCGGAATCGTACACACCGTCTACGGCTCTTGCCATAACAATCGCATCGCAATCCAGTTCAATGGCACGCAATGCTGTTGCCGTATCGGTCGAAAAATACGGATGTCCGGTACCTCCCGCCAGGAAAATGACCTTGCCTTCCTTCAATGCTCCGACCGCCTTGTCCTTGGAAAACGGTTCACTGACATCTCCGCAAATGAACGGTGTAAAAATCTCCGTTTTCATTCCGCAATATCGGCATATTTCAGACATATAAACACAGTTCATAACAGTTGCAAGCATTCCGATGGAATCTGCCTTGGTTCGATCAATTGTCTGACTGCTTCGGCCTCTCCAAAAGTTTCCTCCGCCGATTACAATGGCTACTTCAATTCCTTTTTTCACCAATTCCGCAATCTGTTTCGCAACCATAATACAGGTTTCTTCATCAAAGCCCTTTTTCTGTTCTCCTGCAAGCGCTTCTCCGCTCAACTTTAATAAAACACGTCGATATTCTGCCATGTTACCTCCTTGTTCCCGTATGGTGGGATACAATCGATTGAAGGTTTGAAGGAATTCCGAATTCACTCAGACCTTCCATTAAGAAAATATAACACAATCCGGCAAGTAAATCAACTTAATCCGAAAAAAACTCCCGTTTTACTCTTCTCAAAACGTACAATCCGGAATGTAAACAAGCGAACAAGCGGAAACTCTCTTAACCGCATCAACGGACGCAGGTTGTAAGGCAATGGCAGTCCTTACAAAGCCGTGTTAGGAACTAAGCATATCGCTTGCGATATGCTTGCGCCGCCTGTGCGTCGCGAAGCGACATTTTTCCTCTGCACAGGCGTGTGTATCCTCGCGGAGCGTTTTTTTCTCATAGGACGAACTTTCCTATGAGATAAAAAAAGGTACCGGTCATTTCTGACCGATACCTTAATAATTCGCTATAAAATGTTACGATAATAGGAATCTTACTGTCCCATCTGCTTTGCAACTTCTTCTGCGAAGTTCTCTTCACGTTTTTCCATACCTTCGCCGGTCTCAAAACGTACAAACTTCACAACATCAAGGTTGGAAGCAACACTTGCAATGTAAGCGCTGACTTTCTTCTCCTGATCCTTAACATAAATCTGATCAACAAGGCAGATTTCCTTCAATTCCTTATCCAGACGACCCGGAACGATCTTCTCGATAACGATATTCTCAGGCTTCGGCTTAGCGCTTTCTGCATTTTCCTTCAGAGCTTCCTTCGTAATGATTTCCGTCTCAGAAGCAATATAATCTGCAGAAATCTCTTCTTTTCTTACATATGCGGGCTTCATAGCGCAAACCTGCATAGCGATATTCTTTGCACACTCGATGGAAGCATCATTTGCCTCACCCTTCATCTGAACAAGAATACCGAGCTTTCCGCCGTTGTGAATGTAGCTTACAACAAAACCGTCTTCTGCGGTAACTTTCTCAAAACGACGAATGGAAAGCTTCTCTCCGATAACTGCAACAAGGTTTGCAAGAGCTTCCTTAATGGTAATGGAAGAATCTTCGCACCAGGGCTCAGCGAGGAAGCAATCGATGCAGGCTGCATCGGTCGTCGATGCCTGCTTAGCAACCTTAGCAACAAAATCCAGGAACTTTTCGTTCTTTGCAACGAAGTCTGTCTCGGAGTTTACTTCAACGATTGCTGCGATCTTATTGTCATCTGTTACATATGCGCAGCAAACACCTTCTGCTGCAATTCTGCTTTCCTTCTTTGCAGCTTTAGCAAGACCGTTTTCACGAAGCCAAAGTACTGCCTTTTCCATATCTCCGTCAGTAGCGGTCAATGCTTTCTTGCAGTCCATCATACCTGCGCCGGTGGACTCACGAAGGTCTTTAACCATACCAGCTGTAATGTTAGCCATATTATACTCCTATCCGGGAAAATCCCTGTAAAAATGAATTACTGCTCGTCCTTATCTGCAACTTCCTCAACAACTTCTACTTCGGATTCGGTGTTGTCAACAAGTTCCTCGCCCTGATTTGCTTCGATAACGGCATCTGCCATCTTTCCGACAATAAGCTTTACAGCACGAATTGCATCATCATTACCCGGGATAACGTAATCCAGTTCATCCGGATCGCAGTTGGTATCTGCGATACCGATCAACGGAATACCAAGAGAATGAGCTTCCTGAACACAAATTCTTTCCTTCTTCGGATCAACTACGAAAATTGCATCCGGAATATTCTTCATTTCCTTGATACCGCCAAGGTTCTTCTCAAGCTTCTCCCATTCCTTCTTAATGCCGATAACTTCCTTCTTCGGCAGAACGTCGAAGGTTCCGTCCTCTGCCATCTTCTCAATAGCCTTCAGTCTTGCAATTCTGGACTGAATGGTCTTGAAGTTGGTCAGCATACCACCGAGCCAACGCTCGTTTACAAAGTACATTCCGCAACGCTCAGCTTCACTCTTTACAGAATCCTGAGCCTGCTTCTTGGTACCTACGAACAGGATCTTGCCGCCGTCTGCAGCGATGTTCTTGATTGCTGCATATGCTTCATCAACCTTACCTACAGACTTCTGAAGGTCGATAATGTAAATACCGTTTCTCTCGGTATAAATGTAAGGAGCCATCTTGGGGTTCCATCTTCTTGTCTGATGACCGAAATGAACACCGGCCTCAAGCAACTGTTTCATCGATATAACGCTCATGTTATATTCCTCCGTTTGGTTTATTCTTCCGCACTGCACATAAAAGATTTACCCTTGGGAACCGATCTTCCGTAGGCAGCGCGTGTTTAGTGACTGTAATACTATATCACAGTGTTTTCTACTATTCAAGTATAAATTTTAAATTATTTTTCTTAAATAAGAATCACTATCGCTTTGTGAAATCACTTATCGCTTTGTGAAATATCTTATCGCTTTTTGAAATCACTTATCGCTTTTTGAAATCTATTATCGCTTTTTGAAATCACTTATCGCTTTGTGAAATCACTTACGGTTTCTACGAATCTCTTACTGCTTTTCGATTCCGCTGTAGGAATCCAAAATATCCAGAAAGTACGGATTTGTGATTTTCACATAAGTTCCCTTCATGCCCGAAGAACGAGACTCAATAATTCCGGCACTGGCCAGCTTTCGCAACGCATTGACGATAATCGAACGCGTAATTTTGACTTCATCGGCAATTTTGCTTGCGACCAAAACTCCCTCGACGCCTTTCATTTGAGCGACCACCTCACGAATTGCTCCGAGTTCACTGAACGACAGCGTATTAATGGCACTCCGCACATTTTGCCGGCTTCGGATTTCCGCTGCGGACTCCTCATTGACGGAACGCATAATCTCCAGTCCGACAACCGTTGTTGCGTATTCGCTGATGATTATATCGTCAATGGAAAATGACTGCTTTTGACGGAACAATAACAACGTTCCGTGGCGCTCACCCGCAATATCAATCGGAGACGCGATTCCAAACAGTTCATCCGCATGTTCTTCCTCAAACCCGAGCATCGGCATACTCATGTTTTCTTTTGTTGAAAGGATGTTCAGCAGCCGTTCGTTCAGACTGTTATCCACAAATGCACCGACTTCGGAACGAAGCAGACTCGGCAGTGTCGGTACATCCGAACGAAGCGATACACCGAGAACTTTACCGCGTTTGCTGAGAACATACACATTGGCAACGAGAATTTCCCCGAGAATTTTGCAAATGTCTGTAAACACAACTTTTTCCGCGTTTGATTTGTCATGCAGCAAATTATTGATTTTTCGTATTTTGTCAAGCAAAACAACACTCATGGATCCTGTCTCCGTTTTTTCTTATTTTTCATTTCTCCGGAACTCAATTTGTTTCAACTGATTCCAAAAATCCGGGAACACCTTTTGAACCGCATCGCCCCCCGTTATCGTAACCGGTTGTTCGCATGCCCATGCGGCAATTGCAGCCAACATGGCTGCATTCGGACTTTCACAGGAATCCACCGTTCCTCCTGTCAGAATCTCGGTTCCTTCGATTCGTACCACCAGTCCGTCTTCCTTAATTACTGTTTGACAGTCATTTCCGTTGGCATCGGTTTCCGTAATTTCCGTAATACGGTTTTCTGTTGAAATACATGCCCCAAGCGAATGCAATACATTGCTAAGCAACCGAATTCGGTTTTGTTCCCGTTCTGTCATAGATTTGGCAATCACAAGTTTTGTCGTGACTGTCGGAGATACCGATGCCGCCAGTGCAATAGCTTCCGCGCATCGCAGGCAATTGGTAATATCCGCTTCAAAGGTTTCATGTTCTTCCGTTTGACGAAGCCGTTGCAAAAGTTCGGTAATCCGACTTTCCGTCTGCATGGATTGTTGCGAAAGGCCATATAAAGGAATGGATTCACCGGAAATGAATTCCAATGCTTTCCAATACGATGCCAGTTCCCAATCGCTTTCCGGTTCCGTTGACTGAAGTCCGTATCGGTTAAATTGCTGACGTCCAGGAATTACAAGCGCATCTTCCAAAACAGTGATTTCCACTCCGGCACGATGAAGCAGATTTATTGTCATATAAATGAGCTCTTTTCGTTTTGGTTCTCCATCCAATCGAAGAATGCTGTCTTCCTGTAATAACGGCAGAGTAAACAGAAGCCCGCAAATTGCAGTACAATCCATAATTTCCGGGATCCGATATTCTCCTGCGGACAAATGCCCGTGAATTGTCAGAGTCGTCCGGTCCTCCGAATATTCGGCCTGCATTCCGTGTTGACTGAGTAATGCAATCAGTGTGTTGTCCGGATGTTCGAGATCGGTTCCGACCGCCATCGTCACAGTTTCCACATTCAGCACTCCGATTACGGGAATCAGCAATTCCGCAATGTCACCGGAGCCATTACAGGGAAGTATAGTTTTCCCTCCTGTCTGTAATGCCTTCAGGCTGTCTGACATAATTTTCGGAAGCGTTCCTTCAATCTGCGAAATATCCGGAACCGTAAAATCGTCCAAAAACCAGGCAAGCATCATTCGAATCATAATGTCGGACGAAACCGGAAGTTCAATATCGTTTGTCTGAATGGCAACTGCTTTAACCATCTTTGTATTGTCACAATATGCCGACCACAGTGTTTCCCACATATCATCTGACAACAACTCTGCAGCACAACCGCGGTCATTGACAAAAATATCCCGAATCTCGTTCTTCTCCGTTCGTTCCGCAATCTTTTTGTATCGGGCAATTACCGAATCCGAATTTTCCCTGTCTTCATATATTCCGGTCGGAAGTCCCAGTTGCATCAGCCTTGTGACCAGATACCGATATCTCTTATATGAGCAAACACCGTTTCGAACCGACGCATCCGCCATGATTCCCATTGCCGCAGAAAGGACAAAGCCTCGTTTCATCTGATATCGGTGGCAGAAAGAAAGTGCTTCCGACATCGTCTCGCCAAATGATAACAGCGGTTTCTTTGTTTCGTCCTCCATCAAGGAAATCTTTGCGGAAATGCATGCTTCGATAAGTTTTTCGGAAGGCACCGAAACGGTTTCGGAGCTTTCCTCAGGCTTCCAACCATATTTTTTTAAAGCAAGCGTAACTTCATCACAACCAATCATGGAATATTTCATGATAAATCCAAATCCGTTCTGCAGTTCTTCCTGCGGTAACGTCTCCAGAAGATTGATATCGCAAATAATACCTGCAGGCATACAGGTGACACCGATTGCGTTGTGCATTTCGCAAGCATCCAGTTCATACTGACCTTCCAGATTGAGATTCACCATGGATTCCAGAGTTGTCGGAATCTCAATAAACGGTATAGAACGCAAATAATTGGCCGCAGTAAATCCCGCCAGGGAAATTACATCACTGCCGCCAAAGCCGATTACAATATCCTGTTTTGAAAATTCCTCGGTCACCAGACAGTTCAATACGATTCGAAACTTTTCTTCGTTTCGAATCGTATCCGCTACCGGTAACATCGACATCGTGACAGTAAATCCGACCTCCTTCAGTCCGTCCGATATCCTGTCACCATACAAACCGAAAACGGTTTCATCACAAACCAGACAAATCTTTTTTGCCTTCGGAAACCGTTCTCTCAATTCCTTTCCGACTTCCGCAAGAACCCCTCTTTGACAAAGGAGCTCCGAACGGTTTTCGGATATTTTCATCCGTTCCATACTACCCCCATAATACGTCATATTGTAAAGGTCCGTCGGGATTTAGTCTTTCTTTCCCTTCGGAGGCTGCCAGGACATAAACTCACATTCCGGATATCCGGAGCAACCGTAATATTTCTTGCCCCTCTTTGTTCTGCGTATAATCAGTTCCTTTCCGCAGTTCGGACAGGGAATATCGGTTTTCTCGATATACTGTTTCGTAAAACGGCATTCCGGGAATCCGGGACATGCCAGGAATTTCCCATGAGGTCCGTATTTGATAACCATCATTCTTCCGCATTCTTCACACGGCTGATCGGTTACTTCATCGGCAATGGTAACCGATTCCAGTTCCTTCTCTGCATTGGCAACCGCTTCCACCAAATCCGGATAGAAGTTCCGAACAATCATTTTCCAGTTTACGGTACCGTCCTCCACACCGTCCAAAAGCAATTCCATATTGGCAGTAAAATCAACTGCCACGATACTGGAAAATGCCTTCTTCATCATCTCGTTAACTGCTTCACCCAAATCGGTCACAAACAGGTTCTTACCGTCTTTTGCAACGTAATGACGTCCCAACAAAGTGGTAATTGTCGGTGCATATGTACTCGGGCGACCGATTCCGAGCTCTTCCATCGTATGAACCAGGCTGGCTTCGGTATAATGTGCCGGCGGCTGAGTAAAATGCTGAGTTCCCTCCACCGTCTGGCTGACAAACGACGTTCCGACTTCGGGAAGATATTTCAATTTTACTTCTTTTTCTTTTACAGTGTCATCGGATTCCTGATATACCACATGATATCCGTCAAATACATTCTTTGATGACGTTGCCGTAAACTGATAGGTGCCGTCGGAAATTGTCATCGTATTCAGACTGATTACCGCTTCCGACATACGGCTGGCCATAAACCGTTTCCAAATCAACTGATAGAGTTTAAACTGTTCGTTTGTCAGCTGATCCTTAACGGATGCCGGAGTAATGTCAATATATGTCGGACGAATAGCTTCATGGGCATCCTGAATCTTCTTGTCGGACTTGGCATCTTTCTTATCCTTACCGACAAAATCTTCGCCATACTGTTCTTTGATATATGTTTTGGCAGACTGATCTGCCTCGTCACTGATTCGGGTGCTGTCGGTTCGCAAATAGGTGATCAGACCGATTGTGCCATGATTCTTGATAGTAACACCTTCATACAATTGCTGTGCAACCCGCATTGTTTTCTGTGTGCTGAAGCCCAATTTACGGGATGCATCCTGCTGTAAAGTACTCGTTGTAAACGGCAACGGAGCCTTCTGATTTCGTTTGGTTGTTTTCACATCGGTGACGGAAAACCTGTTCTTTTCCATTGACGCAATCAGTTTATCCACCTCACTGCGGCTACTCAGTTCCAGTTTCTTATCCGTTCCGTAAAATGCCGCCGTAATCGGATCCTTGTGAACTCCGTCCGAGAATTTTCCTTCTATCGTCCAATACTCATTTGATTCAAAAGCTGCGATTTCAGCCTCCCGATCGCTGATAATTCGAAGGGTTACAGACTGTACACGACCGGCACTTAATCCTCTCTTGACCTTGGACCATAAAATCGGGCTGATTTCGTAGCCCACCATACGGTCCAGTACACGTCTTGCCTGCTGTGCATCTACCAAATCCATATCGATGGTACGGGCACCGGACAATGACGACTTGACTGCATTCTGTGTAATTTCATTAAATGTAATTCTCTTGGTATTCTTGTCATCCAGTTTCAATACCTGCTTCAAATGCCAGGAAATAGCCTCTCCCTCACGGTCCGGGTCGGTTGCCAAAAAGACACGGTCTGCTTTTTTGACTTCCTTCCTCAGTTCAGACAGCAAATCTCCTTTTCCGCGAATTGTAATGTAATGCGGTTCATAATCATTTTCCGTATCAACACCGAGCGTACTTTTCGGTAAATCTCTGACATGACCGCCGGACGCAACTACTTTATAATCTTTTCCCAAAAAACGCTGTATCGTCTTTCCTTTTGCGGGAGACTCCACAATTACCAGGTTTTTAGCCATAACTCCTCCGCAGCAACTATGCTTTCCTACTCATTCTATTGTTTCGGTCAGGGCTCCGAATCCTCCGCAACGGCACTGTACTGTTGTGTTCCGGATTTATAAATCCACTGTTTCTTCTCCATCGAATATAAAATCGAATTGAGCTTTTGTGGATGAATTCCCGTTTCCCATACTAAACTGTCAAACTGTTTAGGACCTAAACGCAAAAAAGCATACACTATTTTTTCGTCGCTTGCAAGAGGTATTTTTTTATTTTTCATGTCATGATTTATCATTGTTGACAAATAATATTGTCCGTTTTCTTCCATTTTCACAATTTCGGAACCGAACATTTCGCATATATCCGTAAGGATTTCCTCCGGTTTGCAGACAACCTTAGCCCCCTGTTGAATCAAATGAATACAGCCGATACTGTTTCTGTCTGTAATTCGTCCCGGTATCACATAAACTTCCTTTCCCTGCTCAAGTGCACGGTCTACCGTGATCAATGTTCCGCTTCGCTCTCTTGCCTCCACGACAAGCACTCCGTCGCTGAGTCCCGATATGAGTCGATTTCTGTGCGGAAAATGATACTTCAGAGCAGGCGTTCCCGGAGGATATTCGGAAATGATGCATCCATTTTCACATACCTGTTGATATAAATCCCAATTTTCCTTCGGATACGGCACATCAATTCCGGAACCGAGTACGGCAATCGGAACCCCTCCCGATTCTAGGCAGCTTCTGTGCGCCTGTCCGTCAATTCCCATTGCCAAACCGCTGACAATTCCGATTCCTGCTTTTGACAAAACCGTTGCAAATAATCGGGCTGTTTCTCCCCCGTATGATGACGATGCTCTGGTTCCTACGATTGCAATTCGAGGAGTACGTTTCGGAATATTTCCCCTGTAAAAGAGTCCGAACGGAGCATCATCGATATCTTTCAGTTCTTTCGGAAACTTCGAATCTTCCCACCACACAAACGAACTGTTACTTCTCCTTAATGCATTTTTTACTTTCTCAATGTACCGTTCGTATCTTGTCTCCAACAGATGATGCTTCATTTCCGAAGTGATTTCTTCTATATTAAATATTTCTTTTTCATCTGCATGAAACAGTCGTTCCGTCGTGCCATATCTCGACAACAGTCTTCGTTTTTGAGAATTTTCCGTTACAACGGAACAAAACCATAAATTCCAATCATATTGTTCATTCATATAATGTTCCCCGAATATTTCCGAAATCTGACAATCGGTATTGGATGGCATCCTGCATATGTTCTTCCGACACCGTATCCGAGTCATCCAAATCCGCTATTGTTCTGGCAACACGTATCAGCCTGTGATATACCCTGGCTGAACATTCTCTTGCATCGGCATATTGATTTAACACGGCTTCCGCTTCCTTCGTCATTGACGCAAATTTCTTTACAACCGCTCCGGGAACGTCCGCATTATATTGATACGGCGTATCGGCATATCGTTGAATCTGACGTGCTCTCGCCAGCATCACACGTTTTCGAATATCGGCACTGCATTCTCCCGGAGCCGTATCATTCAGTTCCGTAACTGAAATTTGAGGCATTTCGACACTCAAATCAATTCGGTCCATAATCGGTTGTGAAATTCGATTCATATACCGGTGTATCCGATCCGGTGTACAACGGCATTTATTTCGATCCGGAAAATATCCGCAGGGACACGGATTCATTGCCGCCACCAGCATAAAGGACGCCGGAAATACAATGTTTCCATGAAGTCTTGCAATATGAATTTTCTTTTCTTCCAACGGTTGTCTTAAGACCTCAATGCTTCCCCGTCGAAATTCCGGAAATTCATCCAGAAACAGCACACCGTGTGATGCCAGTGATACTTCTCCCGGCACCGGAAACAAACCTCCCCCAACCAATGCCGGAACCGTCGCTGTATGATGCGGAGAACGAAAAGGACGTTTCCGAATGATTCCTCCTTCTTCCGGTAGTAATCCGGCAACGCTGTAAACCTTTGTCAGTTCCAGGCTTTCCTCCGGTTCCAACTTCGGCATAATTCCCGGAATTCGTTCCGCAAGCATCGTTTTTCCTGCTCCGGGAGGTCCTGTCAGCAACAGATTATGCATCCCCGCGACTGCGATTTCCGCTGCCCGTTTAGCCATAAACTGCCCATGAATATCCGAAAAATCTCATTCTGTCACACAGTCTTCGGATTCCCATTTCGTCTGTTTTGCCGGCATCGATCCGACTCCGTTAAAATGATTGACCGCATCATTCAGATTACTTATCCCAAATACACGGATACCGTCAACCAATGCTCCCTCCGTCACATTGTCCATCGGAACCAAAATGGATTGAAAGCCGAGTCGTTTGGCTTCGTAAACGCAGGATAAAACACCGGGAACACTTCGTACCGAACCATCCAGACCAAGTTCTCCAATCATTCCGCATCCGACTGTCAATTCAGACGGAATCAGTTCTAAACTGCATAAAATCCCAATTGCAATCGGAAGATCATACGCCGTTCCTCCTTTTCTTATATCCGCAGGAGATAAATTCACAGTAATTCTTCGAGCCGGTAACGGATATCCGGAGTTTCTCAAAGCAACCTGAACCCGTTCCCTTGCTTCCCGAACTTCACCGGCCAGATATCCTACCAGATCAAATCCCGGCATTCCGTTTCCGACATCAACTTCCACCGCTATCAATTCCGCTTCGATTCCGTGAACCGAAAAACTGTCCATTGAACAAAACATAACCGTCTTCCTCTCGTCTTCATTTCATTTTCGATTCGTTTTCTTGTCAATTTCAATTCGTTTTCTTGTCATTTTTGCTTCTTCTTGCCAATTTCGATTCGTTTTCTTGTCAATTTTTCTCATTTTCATTTCCGATTCGTTTTCTTGTCTTCATCATACACGGATTCCGGAAGAAATAACATTCGCATAATAACACAAAAAACGGCCTCCGAATTTCTGTTCGAAGACCGTTTTCATATTCATTTCGCTTTGTCAATTGACAAATTTCAGAAAAAGACAGTTATTTTTTGTAACATTTGTTATGCTTCATGATCCAACAGCGTTTTCAATTCCTGCATAAACGTATTGACATCCTTGAATTCACGGTAAACCGATGCAAACCGGACATATGCAACAGCATCCAAATCCTTCAATTTATCCATAACCAGCTCACCGATACGATTGCTCGGAATTTCTTTTTCTTCCATCGAGAAAATTTCATTTTCCACTTCATCCACAAGACGTGTAATCTGCTCAATGCTGATTGGACGTTTATGACAGGATGCAAATACACCCGCTTCAATTTTCTCTCGGTCATAAGCCTCTCTGACATTGTCTTTCTTGATGACAACGAGCGGAATCGTCTCCACCTTTTCATATGTGGTAAACCGCTTATCGCATTCGTCACACTGTCTTCTTCTACGAATGGAATTCGACTCTTCAACCGGTCTCGAATCAATGACTCTTGTATTCTCGGCTCCGCAATAAGGACATTTCATGGCAATACCTCTTCTTTCTGATATTCGGTCAAATACTTATTTGATATCGTCTGCAATATCGATATTCACACCGCTCAAACCGATTACGGCACCGTTCTTTGCTTCCGGAGCTTCCTCATGAGCAATGAGCCACTTATTGGCTGCAAACAGTCTTGCATCATCATCATTCTTTACGGTAATCTCCGGCTTATCCAGATTGGTTCCCTTCGGCAAAATGATGACAACACGGAACTGAGCACCAAGCTTTGCGCTGCAGGGTGCATAATGAAGCGTTGTCGCATACAGTTCAACGCCGGTTCCCTTCGGGCAGAAGAATGCCTCAACTTTGGACGTATCCAAAATCTTGCCCATACAATCCTGCTGTCTTGCCAACAGCAAAATGCAGTCCTCGGCAGCGATATCGATTTCACTGTCACGATGATATTCCAGGCAGTTCAACTTCGTATTGGTTCCGTTGCAGTAACCGATCTGAATCGGCATACCGCCGTAGCAGTTATTGGTAAAATCAGCCATTGCGGGTGTTGCTTCCAAATTCGCATCACTCGGAACATAAACGACAGCATCCTTCGGAGCCGGTGTGGTCTCTGTCAATACCTTAAGAAGCTCCTCTGTATCGTACCCATCAACTACTCTTCCGTATGTTGCAAATGCAGCATCCGTAACATTCTGAATCTTCATTTTGAATTCCTCCTTTTTATAAAAACGATGATTCCCACCGTTTTGTTCTGAAAATGATAATAACCGGCGGCTTACCGCTGAACACGTCCGCTTCCGTCGCCTCCGACCAGTGCCATCACTTCATCGCGTGTAACCTGATTGAAATCGCCGGGAATCGTATGTTTCAACGCACTCGCTGCAACAGCAAATTCCAACGCATCCGAAGCGGATTTGCCATCTAGCAGACCGCAAATCAATCCTGCCGCAAAGGAATCGCCTCCGCCGACACGGTCCACGATATGAAGTTTATAGGTCCTGGAATGATAAAATGTCTGTCCGTCATAAATTGCTGCCGACCAGTCATTGTCCGATGCGGAATGACTTTCGCGAAGTGAGCTGACAACATACCGGAATCCGAACCGTTCCTTCATTTGACGGAACATATCTTCGTAACCGGCCAGTTCCAGCTTTCCTGCGGTAACATCGGTATTTCCGGGAACAAAGCCGAGAACCTTTTGCGCATCCTCCTCATTTCCGATGCAGACATCGACATACTGCATCAAATCGGTCATGACTTTTTGTGCCTTTTCGCTGCTCCAAAGCTTCTTTCGGAAATTCAGATCGCAGGATACCGTAAGTCCGTGTTTCTTTGCAGCAATCAATGCTGCTTTCGTAACCTCAGCGGCTTTGTCACTGATTGCCGGAGTAATTCCCGTAAAATGAAACCATTCGGCCCCCTCCATCACGGAATCAAAATCAAATTCCTCCGGATTCGCTTCCGAAACAGACGAATGTGCTCTGTCATAAACAACTTTGGACGGACGAACCGAAGCACCTGTTTCCAAATAATAAATTCCGAGCCGTTCTCCTCCGCGGATAATTCCGGAGCAGTCGACTCCCTGCTTCTTTAATGCCGCAACGGCGCATTCTCCGATTTCATTGGCCGGAACCTTGGTCATATATGCGACATCATATCCGAATTCCGCAAGGGATACCGCAACATTGGCCTCCCCTCCGCCGTAACATACGTCAAATGAATCCGCCTGTGTAAACCGTTCATATCCGCTTGTGGAAAGACGAAGCATAATCTCTCCGAGCGTAACAACCTTAGCCATGCTAAGCCTCCGTATCATTATTCCATAGTCTGTTATCGACAGGTTTCACCAACATCTGCCGCAACATTGTCAGTATATCATATTTGAAGACCCTGTTCAATATAAAATATTGTATTTTGTGTTATAAATTCGTTTCCGGTACAAGAAATGGTGTTTTCAGGCAAATGATTCTCTGTTTTCATTTTGCGAAAATCGGTCAAAAACACATTGACACAAATTTTCCGATATGGTATATTTTTTGAAAGGTCAAAAACGACCGCATACGGAGGTGGCGCAATGACATTTATGGATGACAATTTTCTATTGACGAACGAGACCGCACGGGTATTGTATCATCAATATGCGAAGTCTGTTCCGATTATCGATTATCATTGCCATATTTCTCCGGAAGAAATCGCCAAGGATATTCATTTTCAGTCGATTACCGAACTCTGGCTCGGCGCCGATCATTACAAATGGCGTGCTATGAGAAGCAACGGTGTTCCGGAAGAACTGATTACCGGAAACGGGGATGATTTTGAAAAATTTTTGGCATTTGCAAAAACACTGGAGCGCGCCATCTGCAACCCGTTATACCACTGGAGTCATTTGGAATTACAGCGATATTTCGGAATTACCGAGCCTTTGACCTCGGAAAGTGCCCGCAGAATATATGACTTGTGCAACGCGACGCTGTCCGACCCGGCCATGTCCGCAAGAGGTCTGGTTTTGAAATCCAACGTTCGCCTTCTCTGTACCACTGACGATCCTGCCGACGATCTTCGCTGGCATCGTCTTTTGGCGATGGATTCCACATTCCCCGTCAAAGTCCTTCCGGCATTTCGCCCGGACCGTGCTTTATCTGTCGAGAAACCCGATTTTGTGACCTATGTTCGCGGTGATTTGTCCCGTGCGTACGGACAGCCGATTTCTCTTTATTCCGATTTGAAGGCATGTCTCAAGGCAAGAATCGAATTCTTTAAAGAAAACGGATGCCGTGTTTCCGATCACGGTCTTTCCTATGTTCCTTATACACCGTGCTCCGATGAAGAGGCGGAACGTATTTTCCATAAAGCAATGTCGATGGAAGCCGTTAACATGGAGGAACGGTTAAAATTCCGTACCAATCTTCTTTCCTTCCTGGCAGGCGAATATGAACGTGCCGGCTTTGTGATGCAGCTTCATTACGGTGTGAAACGCGACAACAACAAAAAGCTGTTTCTTCAGTCCGGAGCCAATAACGGATGCGACTGCATCGACGATTACACGCCCTGTGCAGAACTTGCGGATTTCCTGAACAGCCTTTGCATTACGGACAGTCTTCCCAAAACCATCCTGTATTCCCTGAATCCGACTGATAATGCCGCTATCGGTACCATTATCGGATGTTTTCAGGATTCCTCCTGCATCGGTAAGATACAGCAGGGTTCCGCTTGGTGGTTTAATGATAACAAAAAAGGCATGGAGGAGCAATTGACCTCTCTTGCCAATCTTGGCATTCTCGGAAACTTTGTCGGTATGCTGACGGATTCCAGAAGTTTTCTTTCTTATACCCGTCACGAGTATTTCCGCAGAATCCTTTGCAACCTGATCGGTACCTGGGTTACCAACGGCGAATATCCTTGCGATATCAATACCCTCGGTGCCCTTGTTAAGGACATTTCATTTAATAATTGCAATCATTACTTTGATTTTGGCCTTACGGAATAATCCCGTAAGGTCTTTTTCGGGCCATCGGATGTCCGAGTAACAATATTTGGTCAAATGACCGGAAAGGAATTGTATGAAGCATCTTATCAGTCCCATGGATCTGAGCCTCGATGAGCTCAGCAATTTGCTTGCTCTCGCTCAAGACATTATGAAAGAGCCTTCCCGATACAGTCATGTATGCGAAGGCAAGAAGCTGGCGACCTGCTTTTATGAGCCCAGCACCCGTACCCGTTTAAGTTTCGAATCCGCAATGTTAAATCTCGGAGGAAGTGTTCTCGGCTTCCAATCCGCCGATTCGAGTTCCGCCGCAAAAGGAGAAAGTGTTTCGGATACGATTCGCATCATTTCGGAATATGCCGACATCTGTGCCATGCGTCATCCAAAAGAAGGTGCTCCGTTTGTTGCCTCTCTTCACTCTCAGATTCCGGTTATCAATGCCGGTGACGGCGGTCATAATCATCCGACACAGACTCTGACCGATTTGCTCACGATTTTACAGCTGAAAGGCCGTCTTGATCATTTGACCATCGGTTTGTGCGGTGACCTGAAATTCGGCCGTACCGTTCATTCTTTGATTAATGCTATGGTTCGATACGAGGGCATTCGGTTCGTCCTCATTTCCCCGGAAGAGCTTCGCGTTCCGACCTATATCAAAGAAGAGACGTTGGATTCAAATAATATTCCGTATCGGGAGGTATCTACACTGGAGGATATCATGCCGGAGCTGGATATTCTGTATATGACCCGAGTTCAACGGGAACGTTTCTTCAACGAAGAAGATTATATCCGTCTTAAGAATTCGTTCATTTTGACTCCGGAGAAAATGAAACTGGCCAAAAACGATATGTTTGTCCTACATCCGCTTCCCCGTGTCAATGAAATTTCGGTTGAAGTGGATGCCGACCCGCGAGCGGCTTATTTCCGCCAGGCCGGATTCGGTGTCTATGCAAGAATGGCTTTGATTATCATGTTACTTGGTCTTCAGGACCGTATTCCGCAGTCATAAGGAGGAACTCATATGTTAAATATCGGTGGATTGCATCAGGGTGTTGTAATCGATCATATCAAGGCCGGTGAAGGTATGAATATCTACGAATACCTCGAACTCGGCAAACTGGATTGCTGCGTCGCCATTATCAAAAACGCAAGCAGCAACAAAATGGGCCGCAAGGATATCATCAAAATCGAAGGACCCATTACCGTGAATTTGGATGCCCTTGCCGTTTTGGACACGAACATCACATTGAATATTATTAAAAATGATAAAATTGTCGAGAAACGACGCGTTCATCTTCCTGATGAAGTAACAAATATTCTGCGTTGTAAGAACCCGCGCTGCATAACAAGCATTGAACAGGAACTTCCTCACAAATTCCGTCTTACCAATGCGGAGAAACGCATTTACCGCTGCGTATACTGCGAGCAAAAATACAAGGACAATAACAACTGATGAAGTTCAGCACACAGAAGTACAACAAATGAGTTCACATATGAGAATGAGCAACTGTTGTTATTCAACACACGAATGAACAAAAAATCGCCCTCCGCTCGGATTTCCGTGCGGAGGGCATTTTTGAAATTACTTATTTTTCTTTTTTCTTATCTTTGTTGGATTCTTCTTCGGTGCCGGCCGTAACAACAATCTGCTTCGTCTCTTCATCAAGCTTCAGACAAATTCGATTGCCTTTGACACCGATTGCATCCAACATTTCTCTCGGAATCTGAACTCGTCCCGCACGGTCAAGAATTGCATATTCGTCATGCGTTTCCTCTTCTACGAATCCCTTCAGAAGTGTCGGATCCGCAAATTCCTGTTTAATAATACGCTCACTGCTTGTCTTACCGTCTCGCATCATAACAACACGCTTAACCTTTTTTGCGAGGTTAATATCGTGAGTTACAATTACGATGGTAATACCGAGTTCCGAATTCAGTTTCCGGAATACATCCAGAATCAAATCGGCCGTCTTCTGGTCTACGGAACCGGTCGGCTCGTCGGCCAGTAACAGCTTCGGGCGGTTTGCAAGTGCGATTGCAATAGCAATTCTCTGTTGCTCACCACCGGACATCTGATTCAGTTTGCTGTCCTTCTTATGAAGCATTCCGACAAGATTCAGCAAATCCAGTGCACGCTTTTCCACATCCTTATTGTCGCCAAACCGAATCGGTAATTCCACATTCTGTAATGCGGTCAGATACGGGAACAGGTTTCGTGCGTTGTTCTGCCATACGAAACCAACGGTATTTTTCTTATAATCCACCAATTGGCCTTCCGACAGTTTAAACAGATTCTTGCCGTCAACATACAGCTTTCCGGCACTCGGTCGATCCAGTCCTCCGAGCATATTCAAAAACGTAGATTTACCGCTACCGCTGCTACCGATGATTGCAACAAACTCGCCTTTGGTTACTTTTAATTCCAAACCCTGTAATGCCAGTACCTCGGTTTCCTTGGTCTTGTATATCTTAACAAGGTTTTCGCAGAGAATCATGACATCGTCATCCAACTGATCCTCCAGTTCACCCGTCGAAGATTTGGCATAAGCCTTCATAAAGGAATCTTTTAATTCCTGCGACACCACGGATTCGCGAATATCGGAAGCCTCCATCGTTGCTTTATCCACCTGTTTTGTTTCATCACTCATGGAACAACTGCTCCCCCTTTCCGTGGTATTCGGTGTTAATAATCTCACCGTCCAGAATCTCATAAACCACATCGCCGTATCCCATCAGTTTCGGGTCGTGCGTCGTCATGACAAAGGTAATTCCTTCTTTTTCAATCAGTTCCTTGAAAATGGCAATAACCTGCAAGCTTGTCGAAGAGTCCAGCTCTCCGGTCGGCTCATCCGCGAAAATGATTTTCGGCTTATGGGCAATGGCTCTTGCAATCGCGACACGCTGCTGTTCACCACCGGACAACTCCTGCGGCATATGCGTCGCACGTTTGCTCAAACCTACCAGTTTCAGGCATTCCATAACACGTTCCTTGTAATTGCCTTTGTAGTTGGCAAGACGAAGTGCATATTCCACATTTTCATATGCATTCATAACCGGAATCAGCGCAACCGACTGAAAAATATAGCCAATTTCTTTCCGTCTCAGCAGTTCGCGCTGTTTGTCACCGGCCTTGGAAATATCATTTCCATCGAAAATGACCTCTCCCGTTGTCGGTGCATCCAACGCTCCGATAATATTCAGCATGGTCGTTTTACCGGAACCGGAACGTCCCTTTAAAATCGTCAGTGTATTTTCGGGAACCACAATGCTGATTCCTTTTAACGCCTGAAACGTTCCGCCGGCAACGGGGAAGCTGCGGGTAACATCGGTCGTTCTCAAAATCTCTTTCATATGCAGCCTCCTTTATCAGTCTTCACCAAGCTTCAAAGCCTGGTTAATCTTAATCTTGGACAACAATACCGCGAGGACTCCGATGCACATAAACAGCATCACTGCGATGACAATACCGATTCTTGTCAAATCCTGTCCGGACATAATAATTTTCGCCGGAAGGGTTTCAATCTTCGGAGAATATGCAATCTGAATCAACGGCAGGAACAGTTTGGATGCGACAATCCCGACTCCCGCACCGAACGCAATCGGTAACAGGGAACCGAACACATGCTCATTGACAAGCATCCGAATCAATTCTCCCATAGACATACCCATCGCACGGTAAATACCGAAAATGAGCTCTCTGGAACGAATATTCGTAATCCAGAAAATCAGGAAACCGATTGCACACAATACCAAAACCACAATGAATGTAATGGTCAGCATACCGTTGGTAATCTGGAAATACGGATCGTTTTTCAGATTGATCAAATCCTTGGTCGTATCATTAAATTCCGTAAAGACGATATTATTGTTCTCTGCCCAGTCGTATACAAATCCGGTCGAACCATTCACCTTCATCCAGATTTCATACGGAGTAACGGGATAATTCAACAGAATATTGTCATAGTTTGCAACAATCAGATAGTTATCGGCCAGCTTTTCTTCGTTGGTCTCAGTGTCCTTGACAGTCTTCTGATTCTCATAGCCGGGCCAGTAATCCACAATCGCCACAACTGTCATCGGCTTACTTCCCATGGACTGCATAACCTCATTTTTCCGGGTCATTGTCATGGTCGTTCCGACGCTCAAATTATATTTTTCCGCCAGATTCGAAGACACAATAAGTCCTTCCGGATTACTTGCAAGTGCATTCAAATCATCATACCAGTGATGGTCGGTTACATTCTTCGGCATCCAGGCCGTATTACCGAATTCCTTGGTATTGATTGCCATAAATTCAACGTTCTCAATGGTCTTACCGCCGGTTGAAAGTTCTACCGTATTTTCATGCAGCACCTTGGTAACCGCCTTCAGATCGTCCGGATGTGCTTCCAATAAATCCTCATACTTGGTATAATCCGCCTCCGTATACTGCAGATTCTTGGAATATCCGAGTTTTACACTGTTAACGTTGTTATTCCATTTTTCCTTGGCAACGATATCCGCGCCGTCCGTATACATCAGGCGCTCCTCTTCATTCTGGTTCACGGTTCTTGCGATATTTGCATTGAAAATTCCGAGTGCAATCGTCAGAACAAGGAATACCGTAATAAAGCTCTGCTTGTGTGCGTCTCTCGTAATCTGCAGGAAGGAAGCATACGCATCCGGTTTCCAGAATTTGCGTCCGATTCGGAAAATCAGTGACGACAACAGCGGAATCACACGCAGGAATACAATAGCACAGCTCAGGATAAACAGAGATGCGGACAAAAACAGCAACGGATCCAATGCTTCTCCGTTTGCAACTTCCTGCATCAGTTTTTCCTTCTGATGGCTGAAGTTGTAATATTCATAACAGGAAAATGCCAGTAACACAAAATCCAGGAACATTTTCTGCCACATCGGCTTATTTTTCTTACGCTTGTTGCTCTTCTGCTCAACAATACTGAATTTTGCAAATTTCAGTACCGGCAGCGTCATAATCAAAATGCCTGCCAGGCAGCTGATGAGCGCATACAGAAGTGACTCGCCGGTAATCTTGACCTTCATGGCCTTTCTTCCGACAAACTCCATAAATGCATTTGTGGAACCGAACAGATGACATAACAGATATCCGAACGGGATTCCGATTATCAGCGCAAATACACCGATAATTGCCGACTGCAGCAAATATGTCAGAATCAACTGGAACCGGCTGACACCACGGCTCTTCAGCATTGCGATTTCCGACTGCTCGATTCCGATAACCTGATTGGATACCATAAAAATGAATACCGCAAGCAGAACCAGAATCGGCACCTGCAAAATCCACATCGTCGCATTGACCTTGGACGAATCGACAAGGAACTGTTCGAAAATCTTTTCATAATTGCAGCTTACCTTGTACAATGCATGGGATTCGGAGCTTCTGTAATCATCCGAAAGCTTATGATATACGTCCAAAAGGTTCTGTACTTCTTCGACGTCGATTTCCGTGTAATCGAACAATGTGTAGTTTCTCATTTTCACGGAACCGACAATCTCATTTTCTCTCATAAACTGGTTAAAGAACTGATCCCGTTCCATGAAGAATTCCATATCATAGGACAGGGAATCTTTTACCCAGTAAGTATCCGACTGATCCTTTGCACGGAATACACCGACAACCCGGATGGAAACCGGCTGACCGTCAATATTGTTATATCCGATCAAATCCAATACGTCACCGATGACGATGGTTGATGTCATATAGACTTTTTCATTGATGATAACATCGACAATGCCTTCCGAATCGGGCTGTTTCGAATATACGGTACCGTCCACCATTTCAATATGATTCTCCAAATCGCTCAATGTCGCGATTTTCAAATCAATCGTAGAAGCCGAATCATTGGCACGCTTCACACGGAACCGGGCAGACTGCTTATTGGTAAATTCAAACAAATCAACCTTCTGAGCAGCTTTGATTCCGGCCATTTCTTCAATGGTATCATTAACTTCAAAATAACTCTTAATGTATCGACTGGACTTTCCTTCCAGATTTTTCTTGCCGAGTGTGGCTTCCGAATAAATCATACCCGGATACTTGTTATTTTCTTCCAGATATGTGTTCATGTTTTTCGTCAGCATCTTCTGACGGGCCGCTCTTGAATACATCGGGTTGCAGCAGGCAATGCCCACAAGCAAAACATTTCCGATAATAATACTCAGGATGAGCCATTTTTTGTTCAGTAATTTCTGTAAAATAAACCGTAACATCGCGACTCCTCCTAATGTACCAGCATCACGTCATCATAATCGATGCCGTCCACTACCCATGAATAATTTTCCGTAGTCTTTACAACACGAATATATCTCTTTACGGCACAACCGTTTTCGTCCAAAAGCCAAACGTAGGATTTTCCCTTCGAAGCTTCGTTCTTGTCGGAATCCATCGTCTTGGACTGTACATCATTTTGATTGCTGCCATATCCGCCCCGGGAATTTGCCGGCTGCTGGCCGCCCTGCTGTTTGCTGTCTGTTTCTTCCGTCTGCACACGATCATGATAAATCAAATCGTTGGAAACCATCATGCAGTTGGACAGACCGTAGTTGTCAAATACCAGAATACCGGTCTGTGCCGCCTTCATATAATCGTCGGGATTCTCCATCTCAAGATATACCATATCCTGATCTGCCGCATCGACCGGGCGAACATTTGTCGCGGAAATAACTTTGCAGCGGAATGTCAGATTCTGCATATCCACGGTACAGGTCAAATCCACGCTCTGTCCGTAACGAAGCGGTGTATTTTCATTGTTCTTCTTCATGAGGAAGCAGAACGAATTCAAATCGTACAAATCATACAAATACTGATCGAGAGAAAGCGTGTCCCCAACATCGATATTGGCCAGGGAACTGATAACGCAGTCTTTTTCCGCATACACCGTAACATCCTGTCCGATCCAGCTCTCCAGATTGTTCAGAACTTCCTTCATTTCCTCCAGAGTCTCATCGGCCTCGTTCTGCATGTCGATTAATGAATCCTGCATATCCTTTAAATCCAGTTCGGCAATGGAATACTCAAGAGTGTTCTTCTTGATTTTCTTCATTGCTTTGATTTTTTCATCAATCGCATCCTGACGCTTTTGAAGATCCAGTTCCAACTGCGTTGTATACTCATTGAGCTCAATTCTTGCCTGTTCGACATCGGCCCGGTTGATGGTGGATTCAACCAAATAAATCGGATCCCCCTTCTTAACCGGAACATCTTTGATTCCTTTTACATACAGTTCCTTCACTTTTCCCTGTACCGGATTCATGAACGGCTCAAATACCTGTGCGGTTCTGGTGGCACCGGTAACCTTGCTGATTTCACTGAAGGTCTGCTGCTCCGCTTTTTTCTGCTCGTAGGTCACACCGTATCTTGCCAGATTTTTGGCGATATATACGATATCACCCTCCTGCAATCCGGACGTCACTTCCGTATAATTCAAATTGGAAGAACCGATGGTAATTTCCTGATCTTCCATATATCCGCTCTTCACAACCGTTACGGAATACTGATTTCCAACCTTCTTCAAAGAAGCTGTCGGCACCGTCAAAACGGGTTCCTTCTTTTCGGTTGTAAAATAAAGGCAAACATAATCGCCGATTTTCGCATCTTCCGGAATATCCGCTTCAAAATACGAATCGAACATACTGCCTTCCCGTTCGAGTTCATACAATTCTTCTTCACTGTACGGGATATAGGTCACATCAAACAGTTTGTCTCCGATTTGAGCCTTTGCACCGGAATATTTCGCATAATCTTCTTCTGAAATGTATCCGCATGCCAAACGCTTCGTATCGTTCTTTGCAATTGTCAAAAATGTCTTGTCTTCGGCAATCTCATCACCGTCTTCACTGACATTGATATAAACAACCGTTCCGTCGCAGGGAGAAATAATCCTGGAGTTTTTGAATTCTTCCTTCAGTTCCTCCAGAGTCTCCTTATCTTCCAGAATTTTTTCGGACAGACTTTCATGCTGTTTATCAAAATCCAGCTGGGATTCTTCAATCGACAGATTCATGATTCGGCCGTCATAACCGCCCATCATATTGGCAAATTTCTTCATGTCCTTAATCTGCTTGTTGAATACCTCCAAATCATAATCATATTCGGTTTCTTCTCTTGTAATCGCCAGCTCCAGCCGGGCAATTTCCTCTTCCAGATCCGGATTCAGTTCCAACAGAACCTGTCCTTTCTTGACTTGGTCGTTCAACTTTACACCGACATTGAATGCCGTTGTATCATAGTCAAGTTCCATATTAATGCATTCCGGTACAATGTATCCTCCGGTCATAACCGTCGCACCCAGAGTTGTCTTCTGAACCTTATATACGGAATTTGCGGTTTCCACCGGATTCAAAAGGTCCGGAACGGATTCTTCCTGTTCACATGCGGTAAGAGAAACAAGAAGACAGACAATCAAAATAATACTGAATAATTTCTTCATGATTCCTCCTAATGCACAATAACTTTATCGCCGGCTTCCAACCCGCTTACAATAACGGTCCGGTTTTCTTCCGAATACAGCTTATTGGAAATGGACAACCCGATTTCGACAAAGCGAATCTTACGGAGTCCGTTTTCATCCGAAACATAAACCGCATCCTTCTCATCGATGACACGAATCGCCGCAGTCGGAACGTACAGAACGTTATCTTCCCGTGCGGTTTCGATAATAAGCTCACCGCCCGCTCCGACATACAGATTTTCATCGGGATTCAACGGCTGCATAACGATGGTTGCCATATCCGACTTTTCGGTCTTCTTGATTTTTACAACTTCACATTCATACGTACCGGTATCGGTAGTGATTTCATGAACATCTCCGAAATTGTAGATATCAAAATTACGGGTCGAGAACACAAACCCCGTCTTTTCCGAATGAACGGTAATATACCGGTCATTTGCACGGGCGGTTCCGTTGTCCCACATGTTGAATTCCTTCACATAATCGACAATTCCGTCAATTCCGGAAATGATCTGTCGCTTCGACAATTCGGCCTCATATTCTCCGATTCGCAAATTTGCCAAATCGTACGAATTCCGATTGTGTTCCAGTTGTGCCTGCAAATCCTTCAATCGGGTATCGTCGTATTTTTTGCCGTATCGTTTTGCCAAATCCTGACGTTCCAGCTCAATCGAGACCTTGGCTTCATAATAGCTGACTTCCTTCTCCAATAATTTCAGAGATTCGCTCTCTAATTCCAAAGCTTCTTCGATGGACTCAACCTTCTGTTCTGCCAAAAGCTCTCCGGCATGAACTTTCTGTCCTACTACAACATATGTTTCTTTCACTTTGTCCGTATTGGAAAAGCTGAGATTCTGAATTTCCTGATACTGATACGTACAACGTTCCTGTACATAGTCGGTAACAGAACCGATTTTGGCTTCTGCCGTTTCGAAATATTCCTCATCAACAGACTGACCGACCGGTGCTTTACGCATTTCCTCTTCCTGAGGCAATAACGCACAGCCGTTCAGTAACAGCATCATGACAAGGATGATTCCAACTACCCTCTTCATACTAACCCTCCAAAATATTTTTGGTTCGTACTTTCGTCACGAACCGATGCGACATTTGCCGCAAATATTAAAACAGTCCGTCAATCAAACCGTTTTCATTCACATCAATTCGTTCCGCAGCAGGTGCTTTCGGAAGTCCCGGCATCGTCATAATCGTTCCCGTAATGGCAACAACAAATCCGGCACCGGCAGAAACGTAAACTTCTCTGACGGTTACGTCAAATCCTTCCGGACGTCCGAGCTTCGTCGGGTCATCTGACAGGGAATACTGCGTTTTTGCCATACATACGGGCATTTTGCCGAAGCCGAGTTCCGTCAGACGGTCCAGTGTCTTCAATGCGGCAGGGTCAAAATTAACGCCGTCCGCGCCGTAAATCTTCTTGGCAATTACGGTAATCTTTTCTTTCAGCGAAAGCTCATCCTCATACAGTGTATGGAAATGACTTTCCTTGGTTTCCAATGTATTCAAAACATGTTCTGCAAGTTCCAGACCGCCTTCTCCGCCCTTGCCCCAAACTTCCGACAGAGCAAAATCACAACCGCGGTCGATGCAGAATTTCTTAACATACGCAAGTTCTTCATCGGTATCTTCCGTAAACCGGTTCAGCGTTACAACGACCGGAACATCATACTGCTGAAGATTTTCGATATGTTTCTCCAAATTTACAATTCCGGCTTTCAGGGCATCCGTATTTTCTTTGCCCAGTTCCGTCTTCGGAACACCACCGTTATATTTCAACGCTCTGACGGTTGCTACCAGAACAATGGCATCCGGTTTCAGTCCCGCCATACGGCATTTGATATCCAGGAATTTCTCAGCTCCGAGGTCGGCACCGAATCCGGCCTCCGTAATTACATAATCCGCAAGCTTTAACGCAGCCTTCGTTGCTCTTACACTGTTGCATCCGTGAGCAATATTGGCAAACGGTCCGCCGTGAACAATAGCCGGTGTATTTTCAATCGTCTGAATCAGATTCGGTCTCATCGCATCTTTCAGAAGTGCCGCCATTGCACCGACCGCCTTCAAATCACGTGCGGTAACCGGAGTTCCGTCGTACCGATATGCTACAATAATCCGTCCGAGTCGTTCCTTCAAATCTTCGATATCATTTGCAAGGCAGAGAATTGCCATAATTTCCGATGCTACCGTGATTATAAAATGATCCTCACGAACAACACCGTCGGACTTCTTGCCCATACCGATGACAATATTGCGAAGGGCACGGTCATTCATGTCCAGACCACGCTTCCATACAATCTGTTTCGGATCGATCTGAAGCGCATTTCCCTGCATAATATGATTATCCAACATCGCAGCCAGAAGATTATTTGCCGAAGTAATGGCATGGAAATCTCCCGTAAAATGAAGATTCAGATCTTCCATCGGAACAACCTGCGCATATCCGCCGCCGGCAGCCCCTCCTTTAATACCGAAGCACGGTCCGAGTGACGGTTCGCGAAGTGCGATAACCGCTTTCTTACCGAGACGGCCCATAGCTTCGCCGAGGCCTACCGTCGTTGTGGTTTTTCCTTCTCCCGCAGGAGTCGGATTAATTGCCGTTACCAGAATTAATTTTCCGTCGGGCCGATTCTGAATGGACTTCAAAAGTTCATCCGAAAGTTTCGCCTTATATTTGCCGTATAACTCCAAATCATCCATAGAAATGTCAAGACTGTTTGCTACTTCCCAAATCGGTTTCATCGTAGCTTCCTGTGCAATCTGAATATCCGTCTTCATAAAGATTCCTCCGTTTGAAATTTTTATTTGAAATTTACGGCAAAAATGCCGCAGGTCACAACGGTTTATTATAGCAAACTTATTGGCATTTTCCAACAAAGAAACGGCTTTTATTTGTGTATTTTCAGTGAATTCAACAACAGTATTTCAATAACATAAATGAAACCTAAACACATGCAGAACAAAGCATATCGCTTGCGATATGCTCGCGCCGCCTGTGCGTCGCGAAGCGACATTTTTCCTCTGCACAGGCGTGTGCATCCTCGCGGAGCGTTTTTTTTATCTCATAGGACGAACTTTCCTATGAGATAAGAAAACCCGCCGGTTTCTCGGCCGGCGGTCAGATTCGTTCTTATAAAACGGTTAAATTCGTTTATAAGTTATATATTTGTTCATTTTATGAAGTCATTTATTTGCTTAATTCCATCAGTGCGGAATCCAGCTTTGCAAGTTTTTGGT
>JAZLJJ010000045.1:0-11088 GCA_045597325.1 Lachnospiraceae bacterium | reverse complement strand
ATCTGCCTTCATGTTCGGACAGATTTCAGCGTAAACATAACAACTGCAGGAAAGTACTGCTACAAAGAGGTAGGCATCCTGCGTTTCACCGGTAACTTCATCGTAGATGTCGATTGTGCCACCGGCCCAGTCAACTTCCATAATGCGCACGAAGGCTTTCAGGAATTCTATCTTGAATTGGCAAAAAGATACGGCCAAAACGGTGTTGTGGATATAGCCTGCGGAACAGGTGCGGTCCTTTTGTATTTGGCTGAGCACGGCATAGATGTGGATGGAACGGATTTGTCCGAAGAAATGTGTAAGGTAGCTGCTTCAAAGGCCGAAGATATGGGGCTGAATCTTAATATTTATCCTGCTGATATGACGAAATTTGATTCCGGCAGGAAATATTCGCTTGCAATTATCGCTCGCAGCGGATTCATGCACCTTCCCACGCCTGAACTTCAGAGGGCCGCACTTCTTAATATCAGAGAGCAGCTTACGGAAGGCGGAATACTGACACTTAACACATTTGACCCGTTTCCTCCGATACAGGCTTCGCAGCTTTCTACGGGCCCGGACGATTATTCCTTCAGACTTGAATATGTAAACAGTGAAGGGAAAAAAGAGCGTATTTACAACGCCATCGGTTATAATGCCATAACACAGATAATGAGCGGAAATTGGAAATTCGAGACTCTTGATGATGAAGGGAATGTAATCTCGGAGCGTGTGCGCGCCGTTACGATGCGTCAGACATACCGGCAGGAAATGAAGTGGCTTATTGAACTTTGCGGTTTTGAACTGGTTGATGTCTACGGAGATTACAAGTGGACGAAAGTAGGCGAGAATATAACGGGTAATCTCATTTGGATTATGCGAAAAGTACACCGTTTGTAAAAAGTATATAATCGGTACATTTTCGGTACGAAATCAGTACCTTTTCAGTATTTTTTTCTATCTGTGTTATATTCATAATGTACAAAGGAATGTGAAACGCGAAAACGTACCGAATCCGATGTGCATTTTCTTTTGCAAAAGGTAATAGGAATTAAGAAAGCGTCAGCTTGTGATTCTTGAATCATAAGTCCGAGGGATTTCTGCTTTGCGCGGACCGAAGGAACGTAGACCCACTAATCATGTACAATAATCAAGCTTTTTTACGGTATGAGCATGCGGTCGAATCGGCGGGGCGAACAGAAGAAAGATAGGATTTTACATATGGAGCAACAGAAAGTGCCATTGCGTTCAAAACGGGAAAATGGTACACTGTTGCTGTTTATTGGAATCGGAGGGAGTTCGTATGAAGATTTTATGGAGACTGGCGAAAGAAGCACTGCGTTATAAGGCTTTGTATGTGATTGCGATTGCGGCAACACTGCTGCACACGGTTGTAAATCTGTATGCGCCGCAGGTGCTTCGGAAAATGACCGAAATCGTGGAACGGGGCGTACAGAAGGAGGATTTGTCGATGATTGCAAATCTGACGATAATTCTTGTGGGACTGTATTTGCTTCGAATCGCATTTCGCTTCTTCAGTAATTATTTTGCCCATAAGGCGGCGTGGTGTCTTGTGGGAGATATGAGAAAGACCATTTATGATAAGCTGGAGCATCTGGATCTCGGTTTCTTTCACAATAAGCAAACCGGTGATTTGATGAGCCGTGTGACCAACGATTCCCGAGATTTGGAGCTTTTGTACGCACACTGTATTCCGGATATGTTCACCAATCTCGTCATGTTTGTCGGTGTTTTGGTGATTTTGCTTCGAATCAACACACGGCTGGCATTGGTGACCTGCGCACCGCTTCCGCTGATTTTTGTTTCAGGACTGATTTTCGTTAAGAAAATTCGGCCTTGCTTCAAAAAAGCTCAGGCAAAAACGGGTGAGCTGAATGCAAAACTTCAGGATAATTTGTCCGGAATTCATGAGATTCAGTCGTTCGGCCAGGAAGAGTTTGAAACGGAACAGGTGAACAAGGTCAACATGGAACAGGTTGATGTTCAGCTGTATGCATTGAAACTGAGCGGTATTTTCCATCCGACGGTAGAATTCATTTCTTCACTCGGTACGATTCTGGTAGTTTCGTTCGGTGGATATCTGGCATATCGGTACGGCCTTTCGGTATCGGATATTCTTGCTTTTCTGTTGTATCTCGGAATGTTCTACGGACCGGTTTCCGGATTGGCGCAGCTGTTGGAAAATATTCAGCAGTCCCTGGCCGGTGCAGAGCGAATTATGATGATTCTCGATACGGAATCGAAAATCCAAAATGCTCCGAATGCACAGCCGATTGGTGAAGTCAAAGGTGCTATTGAGTTTGACCATGTCAGCTTTTCGTATCTTGAAAATGTTCCTGTCCTGAAGGATATTTCTTTCTCCTGCAAGCCCGGCATGATGGTTGCGCTGGTCGGCCCGACCGGTATCGGAAAAACAACTCTGACGCAACTGATTTCCCGGTTTTACGATCCGACGGAAGGTTATGTGCGGATTGACGGGAAGGATATTTCCGAGGTTACGGTGGAGTCTCTGAGACATCAGATTTCTCCGGTATTGCAGGATACGTTTTTATTTAACGGTACGGTAGAGGACAATATCGCGTATGCCCGTCCCGGCGCTTCGCATGAGGACATTGTCGAGGCGGCCAAGGCAGCCCGAATTCATGATGATATTATGGCAATGCCGGACGGATATCAGACGGCGGTCGGAGAACGGGGACTTCGATTGTCGGGCGGAGAAAAGCAGCGTGTGGCAATTGCCCGTGCGATTCTTCGAAAATCACCGATTATCATTTTGGATGAAGCAACGGCTTCGGTTGATGTGCAAACGGAAAAATGTATTCAGGAAGCGGTTGCCAACATTTCCGGTCAGAGCACGATTGTGGCAATTGCACATCGTCTGTCCACGATTCGAAATGCCGATTTGATTTTGGTCATTTCGGACGGAACCGTTGCCGAGCGCGGGACACACGAGGAATTGATGGCGAAAAACGGTATTTATGCTAATTTGCAGCACATTCAGGAGGCCGCACAATAAGCGGAAGCAGATGCATTGTCGAAGTGAACGGAGCAGTCCGGAGACGGCGGAATGCACGATAAAACAGGAAAATGCGAAGTGCCGACGGCATTTTCGATTGGGGTTATCGGTCAGTTCCTCACCGCACGGTGAAATTTCAGGGGCTGACGACAAGGAGGTATTGGTATGATTTATTATGTCAATCAGGCTTCACCGGTTGACGGGGACGGAAGCAAAGAACGCCCGTTTAAGCGAATCGGTGATGCGGCAAACATCGCCTTGCCGGGTGATGAAGTGGTTGTGGCAAAGGGAATTTATCGCGAATATGTGAATCCCCGTCACGGCGGTACCAAAGATGCAAGAATTGTATATCGTTCCGAGGAACCGCTCGGTGCGGTGATTACCGGTGCGGAAATTGTCAAGGGCTGGATTCCGTATCAGGGATATGCCAATGTTTGGACCGTACGAATCAACAATAACGTGTTCGGAACATATAATCCGTACACGACCGAAGTATACGGCGATTGGTATTTTGCCCCGGCGGTACGGCATACCGGTGCAGTATATCTGAACGACCGGATGCTGTATGAAACCGAGACGCTGCAGGAGTGTATCGACGGAGCGGTATATAAACCGTCCTGGGAACCGGAGTATTCCGTTTATAAATGGTATACGGAGCAGGATGGAAATGAAACCGTGCTGTATGCCAATTTCCAGGGCTTCGATCCAAACCGGGAAACGGTGGAAATCAATGTTCGCCGTCGCTGTCTGTTCCCGGATAAGGTTGGCCGCGGATATATTACCGTCAGCGGGTTTATGATTTCCAAGGCAGCAACGACATGGGCACCTCCGGCAGCATTTCAGGATGGTATGATCGGGCCGCACTGGAGCAAAGGATGGATTATCGAGGACTGCGACATTTCCAACAGTAAATGCGCAGGTATTTCCCTCGGCAAGTATTACGATCCCGAAAATGACCATTATTTTACAACAAAGCATATGAAGAGCCCGACGCAGATGGAACGGGATGCGGTTTGCCGCGGTCAGTATCACGGATGGCTGAAGGAACGTGTCGGTTCCCATATTGTAAGACGGTGTCACATTCATCATTGTGAACAGGGCGGTATCATCGGACGGATGGGCGGCGTGTTCTCCGTAATCGAAGACAATCACATTCATCATATTAACAATATGCAGCAGCTTGGCGGTGCGGAAATCGCCGGAATCAAAATGCATGCTGCCATTGACGTCATAATGAGACGGAATCATATTCATCATTCGACGATGGGAATCTGGTGCGACTGGGAAGCCCAGGGAACGCGCATTTCCCAAAATCTTTTGCACGACAACTATCGTCCGGATTTCTGCACATGGGCAGAGGGCGGTATGGGAAGTCAGGATATCTTCGTTGAAGTCGGACACGGCCCGACCCTGATTGACAACAACATTTTGATGTCCAAGGCATCTCTGATGATTGCGACGGAGAGTGTGGCAATGGTTCATAACCTGATTTTGGGTGCGTTTCTGAATGTCGGAGGCGGCACCGGAATGAGATATACACCGTACCATATTCGCCATAGGACCGAGGTGGCCGGATTTATGACCATTTTGCACGGTGACGATCGCTTCTACAACAATATTTTCGTTCAGAAATGGCCGATGACCGCAAATCCGGAAACCGGTGAAACGAAACTGCAGGATTCGCTGGTCGGAACGTGGCAGTTTGACGAGTACCCGACCTATGAGGAGTGGATACCTCATTTCGAACTCGATAATCCGAAACCGAATATGGGGAAATTGGCTCAGTGGCATGAAAAGGAACATTTGCCTGTCTGGGCTGCCGGAAATGCATATCTCGGAGGAGCTAAGCAGTGGAAGAAGGAGAACAATTATTTCCTGGATGAGACGAGTGAGATTGTCGTTGAACTGACGGAACAGGACGGCCGGTACACGCTGAACACCAATGTATATGACATTATGAAGGAGTACGCAACGGATATTATTGACAGCGATGTTCTCGGAAAGGCATTCCAGCCGGAACAGCGATTCGAGAATCCGGACGGCTCCGCGATTACGTTCGACCGGGATTATTTCGGCGATTCCCGGGGAATTCGTACCGTGCCGGGGCCGTTTGCTTCGGCGGACAGTATCAAGAAGAACGTTTGGTAAGACGAATTGCATTTGGCATAGACAAATTCAAAAACACAGACAATGACCGAATACGGCAACCCGGAATTTACGTTCCGGGTTGTTTTATCTCATAGGAAAGTTCGTCCTATGAGATAAAACAACGCTCCGCGAGGATGCACACGCCTGTGCAGAGGAAAAATGTCGCTTCGCGACGCACAGGCGGCGCGAGCATATCGCAAGCGATATGCTTTGTTCTTGTGTGCCTGGCGGCGCACGTTTCTAACGGGTTGACGGCATGTCACAAACGACAGGCGCTCCGGCCTTATAGGGAATACACAACATGTTAATGTATACAACTGAAGATGGCATGAGGCGTTCCGGCTTTATAGGGAATACACAACATGTTAATGTATACAACTGAAGATGGCATGAGGCGCTTCGGCCTTATAGGGAATAAACAGAAAGGAAGAACAGTGTGTCAATGCCCCAAAAGGCATGTCATTACACAAAAGGTCATGACAACGCAAAAAAGGCATGATAGAAAAGAAAATGAGCAAGTCGGCACGCGGATTTGTCCTGATGATTTTGAAAACGGCGTGTTGTATGAGGAATATTGCATTTGGATGTGGGATATAATAGTATAACGATATCCGGTCTCATTTGACAAAATGGCCTTTTTTTAGAATGAGATGCCACGTTTCGAAAAAGTGGCAGGATAGATTGGTAAGGATTGAAAATTTTAACTGCCCTGAAAGGGCAAAGGGAGAACGGACATGAAAAAATCAATAACGGCATTTGTTATGATTCTTTGCATGATTCTTGAGCTGTGCACAACCGGCAACATGGCGGTCGCTTTGGAAGATGCATCGAATCAAACCGGAATTTCGGTTACCGATTCCGATTTACCGAAAACGCTGGAGGCAGGCGTGACACCTCCGGCGGTTACCAAACTGACCAATTCCTGGTACGGGGTTACCGTATCCTGGGAAACGGTTTCCAACTACAGTTATAACTTATATCGAAAAGAGTATGGCTCCTATCAGTGGACCAAACTGACAACAACCAAGGCAAACGGTTTTTATGATAAGACCGTTGTCGGAAACAAAAAATACACTTATGCGGTTTCGCTGGTTTCTCAGACAAAAGAAAGCAGCAAAGGCGCATCCAAGAGCATTCTCTATGTGCAGTCTCCGGAAATTAAGGAAGTTTCCAATCAGACGACCGGAGCAAAGGTGACATGGGCTGCGGTTCCCGGTGCGGACGGATATTTCGTATATCAGAAGCAGACGCAGAACGGAACCTGGCACATGATCGGTTCCACTCAAAAGAATCTGTATTTTAACGACACGACGGTGGAAAATGGCATTGTCTATTATTATGCCATCAAGAGTTTTCGAAAAGACGGTTCGGAAACCGTAGTGAGCGCCTCAAGTTCGGCCAAGAATACGGTATATGTGAAGAACTGTTTCGTGTCCAAACTGACCAATCCGTCTTCCGGAACTCTGAAAGTGGATGTTTCCAAAAATGACAAAGCAACCGGATATGAAATCGTGTACGGAACGTCTTCGACGCTCAGTGACGGAAAGACGGTTATCGTTTCCGGTACGTCCAAGTCGTTTACCGGTCTGACAACCGGCACTTATTATGTGAAGGTTCGTGCTTACAAGACCGTTGCGGGATATACGTTCTATAGTGCATGGAGTGCCATCAAGAACGTAGCAGTGTCGGGAAAGACTCCGACTGTTGTTCCGACCGAGACTCCGACGTCGGTGGATTTGGACACTTATATGAACAGCAAATATCCGGATAATATGCCGAAAGCGGTTCTTGTCCTTCCGAACAACGCAACGGCGGAAGAGGAAGGTGCCGCATATATTCTTCAGTTGTACATTCTGGCAGAAGACGGATATCGTCCGGAGATTATTCGGGACAGCGTGAAAATGGGCTCGAAGGGATTTGAAATTTCCCTCGGCAATACCAACCGACCGCACGGAACGCCCAAATATTCCTCCAATGACAGTTATTCCATTCGATCCTATACCAACGGTATTTCCATTACCGGTGTCGGTCAACTCGGACTGATGCACGGTGCGATGCGGTTCCTGGAAGCGTGCGGCGGATTTTATTTCCTGTCCTGGTATGATTTTCTGGTAACCAATCAGGATCATTTCAAAGTAGATTTGCAAAACGGTATCAGCATTGATTATGAGCGGGCATTTGCATTTACCGATGTTGACATTTGCTATGCCAGCCTGAGTCCGTACAGCGATATTACCGACCCGTATTACGGAAAGTCAAAGCCGGCGGGATATGAGCCACCGAGAACGGGACGTATCTATTCTCTGGCATTTGGCCTGAACGGTTTCTTTGGTGCAAGCTACTGCCTTCCGAAGACGGAAGCGGGACGCGAAACATGGTATCTCTCGACGAAGACCGGGTCATATACCGAACCGAAACAGGTGGAATATCTGGCAGCAGGACATGCGCATACTCTTTTGGCGGAGTTCCTTCCGGCAAGCAAGTATTTCAAATCGCATCCCGAATGGTATGCGGCTTACAGCATGCAGGAAATGCAGAAAGGTGTTCCGGACAACAAAAAGAGCAGAACCGAAACGCAGCTTTGTCTGTATACGGTATTGCACGACAAGGAAGCGTACGGAATCATTTTGCAGCATTGCTATGACATGATTGCGGCCGGTTACGACCCGAATGCGGCAATGCAGATTATTTCCCTGTCCAAAAATGATGACGATAAGATGTGCTATTGCTCCAAGTGTATGGAGGACAGACGGCTTCACAAGGATTCCCACGGCGGATGCACGGAATCCATCGAGCTGGTACAGCTGCTGAATCAGGTATCGAAGGATTTGCATAAAAACGGTGCATATCCGAACCTGTATATCGATACACTGGCTTATACATGGACTTTGCAGGCTCCCGACGGAGTGACCTGTGACGATCATGTCATTATTCGCTGGGCACCGATCGATCGCTGTTACGGTCATTATTTGGATTCTCAGGAGGATCAGCGAAATAAGGAATACTATCCGGAACTGGTAAAATGGACCAAATGCTGCAAGCACGTGTGGATCTGGGACTATAATACCAATTTCCGCACATCCATTCTGCCGTATGCCAATGTCGATGTTATGCAGCATGATATCAAGCTGTATAAGTCGCTTGGAATCGAAGGCGTGTATTTGCAGAGTAATGATAAATATCTGCAGACCAATACCGAATTCGGTGATATTCGGAACTACATCGAAGGCCGTATGCTGCAGGATCCGAGCAGAGATTATGAGACCGAGCTCGCGTTCTATCTGAACGCATATTACGGAAAGAGCGCTCCGTACGTTAAGGAATATATGGAACGTATGGAAAAGCAGATGAAAAATCATCATAACATCAGCGAACACCGCGATGAATTGACCAATTACAATACTCACATGTACTCGATTTATGCAGGAATCCGTTCCTGGAATCCTACGGACAAGACAAACCGTATGCCGGACAGTGAAATCGGTGCCTGCGAAGGTTTGTGGCAGGCAATCAATTCCGCCAAAGCAACGGAATCGGCTGAAATCCAGGCTCGTTTGACACGGTTGGAACTCGGCTGGAGACTGGTCAAATCGACACTGAACGTATATGAGTACTCCAATCCGTCCACATATGCGTCCGAAAATCAGAAACTGATTAACGACATTAAGGCTTATAACAAGGGTGATGTGGCAATATTCGGACTGATTGGCGTAATTACCATGGATAAGTGCATTTATCCTCAGAACCATCCCGATAACTGGGTTTATGAAAATGACAATGTAATCGGAAAGTTTACCAAAACCAATCCGGGAACAACGGCAAAACCGACGGTGATCACTCCGAAACCGCTGACATCCGGAAGCGGAACAGGGACAACGACTACAACGCCGGAACAGAATCCGACCACCACGCCGGAACAGAATCCGACCACCGCACCGGAACAGAATCCGACCACAACACCGGAAATTGACCCGTATGCAAAAGCGGTTTATTACAGTCAGTTCGGCGCAAAGGGCGACGGCAAGACGGATGATTATGCAGCCATCGTCGCCACACATGCGTATGCCAATGAGCATAATTTGCCGGTAAAGGCAGACAAGGGAGCCGTTTATTATGTTTGCAAGATGAATCCCAAAAATCCGGCGGGAGCGTTGGTAAAAACAGATACCGACTGGACCGGTGCTCAGTTTATTATTGACGATACGAAGATGTCTCTCGAGTCCGGCGAGACCAAATGCTGGCTCTTTACGGTTGCTCCCAGTGAGGATTACGGAGAGAAATTTATTAATTTTGCCGGCGATAATTCCTTGAAACTGGGTCTGGATGACAAATTGTTTGATTGCCCGGACCACCCGACCAACGTTTCGAGCAGCGTGGCAAATTCCATGAAAAATAAGGAATTTGCGGCAGGAACCACGAAACTGCAGGGAACATTCCGGGAGAAGGCATTATATATCCTGACAACAAGCAGTTATAAGAGATGGGGTCGTAAGGGCGAGGCAAATGCCGGCAAGAGAAATCAGACCGAAGCCATCATTGTCAATACGGACGGAACGATTGATGCGTCAACTCCGATTCAGTGGCCGTGGAAGGACATTTACGATGTCAAGATGTTCAAAATCGATAATAAGGTACTGACGGTCAAGGGCGGTACATTTACGACGAAGGCCAACATTTTAAATGATAAAAATTACTGTTACCGGGGAATTCATGTGACACGATCCAATGTCCTGATGGACGGGGTTGAGCATTATCTGGATGAAAGCTATGGGACGGAAGAGTATCCGAGAATCGGAGCACCGTATCATGGATTCTTTAAGCTGGAAACCTGTGCGTATGTAACGTTACGGAACTGTGTATTCTCCGAGCACAGACGTACATATTTGTACGGAAATGACCGCAACACAACGGCTCCGTATGATTTTTATGCGGAATATGCCTGCGGAATTACCCTTGAAAACTGCAAGGATGCAACGGACATTATGGACAGCAAACGCTGGGGTACGGCATCCAATTACTGTAAGTCATTTACGTATGACGGATGTACCTTAAGCAGAATTGATGCTCATATGGGTATGTACAATTGTACGGTGAAAAATTGTACTCTCGGCTTTTACGGCATTGCTGCAATCGGATTCGGTGATTTGAAGATTGAAAATACCGTATCCTATGCGTCCGACGCCTTCCTGACGTTCCGGGAGGATTACGGCTGTGCCTGGGACGGCGATGTATATATCAAGAACTGTACATGGGTGTGCAATACGTATACGCCGTCGATTTGCAAAGCAATCAATTTCTATACGGAGTTTGATTACGGCTTTGAATTTGACGGACAGTATTATGTGCATATGGCAAATACCATCAATATCGACGGATTTGTATTTGATGTCAGCTCCCTCGGAGCAAGCGGAGACGCAGCACTGTACAACACGCAGTTCCTGCAGATGTTCTCCAATACGTTCAGCGGAACCAGCCGCATTTACAACGATGAGTGGCTGAATGACAAGACCAAGAACGTATATCCGATTCGTCCGCCGAAGGAAGTTAACCTGAAGAATCTGACTGTCATTAAACATCCGAATTATAAGAACAAGACGTTAAAGGTTGTTCTGAAACGTACTGCGGCAGACGTTCCGAACGCTCCGCAAATGGGATGTGCGGACGCAGATTTCTACAAGAATACAAAATTCAATTATGATTCTGCATCCACAAAGCAGATTGTCGGAACCGCAAACTAGAGAAGGTATTTGAGATAGAAAGAACCGGTGAAACCCGAAGAGGGGCGCACCGGTTCTTTTATTATCTCATAGGAAAGTTCGTCCTATGAGATAAAAAAACGCTCCGCGAGGATGCACACGCCTGTGCAGAGGAAAAATGTCGCTTCGCGACGCACAGGCGGCGCGAGCATATCGCAAGCGATATGC
>JAZLJJ010000044.1:0-73980 GCA_045597325.1 Lachnospiraceae bacterium | reverse complement strand
CCGCCGGTTTCTCGGCCGGCGGTCAGATTCGTTCTTATAAAACGGTTAAATTCGTTTATAAGTTATATATTTGTTCATTTTATGAAGTCATTTATTTGCTTAATTCCATCAGTGCGGAATCCAGCTTTGCAAGTTTTTGGTCGGCATCCTTAAAGGAGCTTCCTTTGACACCCATATAGAACTTAATCTTCGGTTCTGTTCCGGACGGGCGAACACAAGCCCACGCATTGTCATTGAGGTCAAAATACAGAACATTGGATTTGCGAAGTCCTGTCGGCTTTGTTTCTCCGGTTTCCGTATTCAAAACAATATCCTTTTCATAATCACGGAATTCCTTAACGGTATAGTCGCCGAGTGTCTTGGGCGGATTATTGCGAATTCGATCCATCATTTCCTGAATCTTTGCGGCACCCTCAAATCCCTTCAGAGTAATAGTTTCGATTCCTTCCCGGAAGAAACCGTACTTCTCATAAATATTCATCATCTGATCCCAAAGCGTACATCCCTTTGTATCATAATATGCCGCAGCCTCACACAGCATCATAACCGCAACAATAGCATCCTTATCTCTTGCATGTGTTCCGATCAGGCAGCCGTAGCTTTCCTCGAAACCAAATTCATAATGACCGTGTCCGGACTGCTCGGCCAGCTTAATCAGCTCTCCGATAAACTTAAATCCGGTCAGGCATTCCTTCAGTTCCACGCCGTATTCAGCGGCAATCAAATCCGCCATATTGGTCGATACGATTGTCTTTACAAGGAACCCGTCGTCATGAATCCGACCCAGTTCCTTCCGCTGACTGAGTAAGTATTCACAAATCAGCATACCGGACATATTTCCGGTAAAACTCATATAGTCTCCGGTCTTTGAATCTCTCGCATAAACACCCAACCGGTCGGCATCGGGATCGGTTGCCAGAACCAAATCGGCGCCAACCTGCTTGGCAAGCTTTAATGCCAGTTCAAATGCACTCTTATTTTCCGGATTCGGACTTGCTACGGTCGGGAAGTTTCCATCCGGAAGTTCCTGCTCGGGAACAACATAAACCTGTTCAAATCCGATTTCCTTCAAAATCCGTCTTGCCGGCAAATTACCCGTACCGTGTAAAGGCGTATATACCACCTTCATCTTCTTGCCGACTTCCCGACACAGGTCCGGACGAATAACCTGTTTCTTCAGTTCCTCCATATAACGGTCATCGATTTCCTTACCGATTACAAAGTACAGGCCGGCTTTAATGGCATCCAGACGGGACATTGTTTTCACGGAATGGAAATCCGTTACGGCATTGACCTCATCAATAATCTCCGCATCCTTCGGCGGAGTAATCTGCGCCCCGTCGTCCCAATATACTTTATATCCGTTGTATTCCGCCGGATTATGACTTGCCGTCACAACAATTCCCGCAATACAACCGAGTTCCCGAAGAGCAAATGACAATTCCGGTGTCGGACGAAGAGATTCAAAACGATATGCCTTAATTCCGTTCGCTGCAAGGCACAATGCTGCCTCTTCGCTGAACTCCACAGACATTCTGCGGGAATCATAGGCAATGGCAACACCCTTGTCTTTTCCTCCCTCTTTCAAAATGAAATTGGCAAGTCCCTGTGTTGCCTTTCTGACCGTATATAAATTCATTCGGTTTGTTCCTGCACCGATAATACCGCGGAGTCCGCCGGTACCGAATTCCAGGCTTCTGTAAAACCGATCTTTGATTTCATTTTCATTGTCGGCAATTGTCCGCAATTCCTGTTTTGTGGCTTCATCAAAATACGAATCCTCACACCAAAAACGATACATTTCCATAAAATCCATAAAGCAATCCCTCCATGCAGTAATTTGCATTCATATGTAATTTATTATATCACATCTTTTTCGTTTTGTCTTATTTTTCCAATATAAAACGAAAAAACTTTACGATATTTGTAAATGATATTTCAGCCGTCGAATTATCAGACATTTTGCCCTCTATCTCTCAAACCGTTTCTTCCCGTACAACGATTAATATCGCACAAAAAGAAAGACGCATGAAAAAGAATCTCTCTTTCATGCGTCCTTTCGATTCAAATCGGAAACTTAACAGAACATGCCGGTTTATTTGAAATATTCATTCAAATAATCCTGAACAATATTCTTGTTGGACTCTACAACCTGAGATACTTCACAGCTGCCGCAAATCATATCATGAATACGATATCCTTCTGCGAATTTGCTCTCCAGTGCATCGCTGTAAAGCTCGGTACCGAAATCATACGGCTCGTCTGCCGCACCGACAAGAATTTCATAGTTCAACTCGCTACCTTCCTTACCGCCGATCCACTTTTCAGCATATTCAATCGTGGAGCTGTCACGGAGCTGGGTATCACCGCCATACCAGTTGAAGTAATCCTTCATTACATTGAATGTCAGCGACGGATCTTTACATCCCTTCGGAATCATGTAGTAAGTACCGGTGGAAAGGTTGATATGATGAACCGGATCGCCCGGCTTTACACTCGGGCCGGTCGGCCAGGGAACAATACCGAAATCAATATTCTGATCCGGATCGGATTCTTCCATAATCCAGTGAGCTGCAAGGAAGAATGCTGCCTTGCCCTGTCCGCCCGCATATACGTTTGCGTTCCAGTCGTCATCACATTCCTGATTCCAGAAGGAAACCTTCTTATCAACATAAATCTGCTTCATGAAATCCAAAACTTCCATGGTAGCCTTCGAGCTGAGCCCTTCGGTTACATTTCCGTTCGCATCCTTATTTGCAGTTGCAATGGATGCATTGTTGGAGAACAACAGATACGGAAGCATCCAGTTCCAGCATCCTCTGTAACCCCAAATCTGGTTGTCGGGATCATTGACGGTTTCCATCATTTCCATCCACTTATCCCAGGTCCATTCACCCTTCTTATACAGTTCGTACGGATCTTCCAGGTTCTTTGCGGCAAGCATTTCCTTGTTGTATCCAAGCATATATGCATTGCAGTTTACGGAACGGTCTTTGAACAGGTAAATCGATCCGTTTTCGGTCAGGGTAATTCCTTCGATAATATCATTGTTGTACTCTTCCGGTTTCAGGAACGAATCCAACGCAATTGCCTTACCGTCCAGAACAGCCGGAATACCGAAAGCAAGGTCAACCATGTAAATATCACAGGTAGGAGTACCTGCCATAATGGATGTGTCGATGTTTTCCTTCAAACCGTCCCATGTCAGGTTCTTAAAACGAATTTCAACATTGTACTTCTTCTCCAAAGCACGTAAATTGTCAATCTGCATCTGAGCAATATCTTCATTGGTTACCTTCGGAGAAGCATAGATATCCTTATCTGCGGAATCATAATGATTCTCATACCAGGTTCCGATGATAATCTGCTTTTTGGTCTCACCGCCCTGATTCGGGTCTGCTGTTTCATTTTTGCCATCGGCACCCTTTGACGGTTCTACGGAAGAATTATTCTGCTTATCACCGCTGCAGCCTGCCATGCCGAATACCAAACACAAAACAAGGAACAGTGAAATAATCTTCTTCATATACTCTGTCCTCCTAATTATTCACTAATTTTACCGATTGTAATCTTGTAAATCTGGTTCACACCGCCCATATCGGCAAGACCGAACATATCGGCATAATCATACCAGTTTGTCTCGTTAATGTCTGTGTAAACCTTCTTGCAAGGGCTCTTTTCATTGCACATTGCATGAACAATATCGTCATAAGTAAACTGAACGATGGTCATCGATTCGTTTCTTCTCTCCGGAGCTTCTCCGGTAACAGGATCCTTTGCACCGGCTGCTGTCTTGACATCAACAATCGTCTGAGCGAATTCGTCTCTCGGAAGAGTCTGAATACGGAAGAACGGATACTGCCAGCTGTTTCCGTCGTCAACCGTATACAGGTTGTTGTAATATACGGTGATTACTGTTCCGGGAACGAAAAGGCTTCGGTCAACCGGGAACATCAGATTTCCCGCATCTGCAGCACCAAGCTCGGTAAAGGTCAGCATGTTGGTCGTACCTTTACCGATATCACACTGAGGCCACCAGGCACCTTCCTTGGTCAGCATACCGACAGTGATACTGTCATTTCCGAGAATGACTTCATCCTTCGGCTGCTTTACACCGTTTGACCAGTCCAAATTCAGCCAGAAACTTTCATTTACGCCTGCTGCCGCGAACGTCTTGGAAGAGTCTGCCGCAATAACATTTCCGCTTGCATCCAGGAATGTAATGTTGTCCAGAATCAAATCATAATCTTTTGCTTCCAATACGTTTCCGGAAGAATTCTCTGCAAAGTAGATATAATCTCCTTCTGCAAATCCCTTCGTATCCAAATCAAATTTGTACTGCTTCGGATTCTCTTCTTCCAGATATACGGACCAATTCTTCTTGGTCTCATTTCCGCCCTGTACAGCAGAAATATAACCGGAGTTTGCAGCAAATTCGCCCTTGCACTGAGTACCGATTACATATTCGATGCTTGCCACATCAGCAGCCTTTGCACCGAGAACGGCACATACGTCAATCGCAACAAAAGGAAGCTTTCCGGAGAAAATGTTGTCACTCACGGGAGACTTCACAACCAGTGCCTTGCTGCCGGCAAAATCAGCAACACTCAAATTGGTTGCAAGATCGCATTCCGCAAACTTGAATGCGACAGCGGCAAAACCTAATTTGCCGTCTTCAAAATTCAGAGCACCGTCTTTTGCCTGAAATGACGGTTTCGGAGCTTCGGTCGGCTCCGGAGTTACTTCAGCACCCTTTGTCGGTTCCGAAGTGTTTGTTGTGTTCTTCTTGTCTTCACCGCATGCTGTCATGGCAAAAACCATGCACAATGCCAAAGACCAAACAAGAAATTTTTTAAACATGATACTCCTCCCTTGAAAGTATTGAGGATAAACCCCTTTTTTATAAAAAGAATGGACCCCATTCAATTTATCTTTGCCTGTCTTCTCCGTTTGAGAAGACGTTTTCTCTGCGGAAATAATCCCGCAGGTTTCTGTCACCGAACCGAGCCTCCTGCCCGATGTCAGCCTACGATACCGCTTCGCTCCACGCCTTCCACGAAGTATTTCTGCAATATACAGTAAATGATAATCAGCGGTAACAGTGTCAGCATAACGGCCGCATATGTATATAATTTCTCGACATTCGGCGTAATTGCCTCAATTCCTGTTGAGAAATTCGTAATTTCCGGTCCGATGGAACCGACTCGCATGGAAATCATTTTCTGTATTCCAAACAGCATGGTATAGAATTTATCATTGTACTGCCATACCATGGAAAATACGGATACCGTAATAACCGCAGGCAATGCATTTACCAGCATGATCCGAAAATATGTGTAGAAGCTTCCCGCTCCGTCCACGAACGCCGCTTCTTCAATTTCCTTCGGAAGGCCTCTGAAAAACTGATTGAAAATGTATATGTACAGTCCGCTTCGGATGCCGCACCCGAGAATCGTCATCAGGTAAAACGGTACAACCGAATCATACATTCCCATATCTTTGACAACCGTCAAAAACAGCGGCAGCATAATCGCATGGGTAGGAATGACAATCATAATAACAACGCATGCGAACAGGATTTTCTTGCCGGGGAACTCAAATCTGGCAAATCCGTAACCGACCATTGAACAGACAAATACCTGCACAATCATCAGCAGGATATCATTTCCGAGAGAATACAACAGCGTTGACGGATACGGGAACGTTTTCCAGACAAGTTTGTATTTCTCCAGCGTGGGCTGTGTCGGTATCACATATACCATGGAATTATACGCATCACGGTCCGAGAAAAATGACCCGGCAATAATACCGATTAACGGATTTAAAATGACATAAGCTACTCCCACTATTATAACATATCGGAAAACGGCAAACAAGAATCGTTTAAAAATCTTTGATGCCCGACGCTTATCATTTTGAAATACCTGATCGTTTTTCAGTTCCGCAAAACGAATTTTCTGCTTTTCAAGCATTGTCCCGTCTCCTTTCTAGTTATAATAGAATGTCCTCTTCTGAATGATGGATACGACCAGGAACATAATCAGACAGACAATCACGGTACTGATTAAACAAATCGCACTTCCGTAATCATAATGATTCATGTTAAAAATCGTATCGTAAGAAAGCTGAACGATATCACTGTTTGCAAAGGCATCCACAACCGTATAAACAAAGCAGGTTATGATATGCGGCATAACCATTGGGAAGGTGACCTTCCAGAACGTTTCGTAGGTCGTTGCCCCCTCGATTCTGGCAACCTCGTACAAGGCACCGGAAATGCTTTGCAACGCCGCAATAAAGATGACAATCTGAATTCCCGACATCGATACAACCTCCGACAATCGGGACACGGCATTCACAACATAATCCAGAATCGCATCCGGCAAGCCGATGTCCTTAAACAGGTTCAGATAATAATTTACGTCAATTCCCGTCGTTGCGGCAGACACGATTTCCGTACTCTGTGCATTCAGGCCGCCGTACATTTTCGCACTGGCCATATTGATGGCATCGGAAATTGCCGCACTTCCCATGATTACCGGAAGGAAATAAACTGCACGGAGAATCATTCGTCCGGTAAATTTCTGATTCAAAAGAATTGCCATCAGCAAACTGAAAATGACAACCAGCGGAACATCAATATAAATGTTTCCGATAGATTCCACCAGCGTTTTGGAAAATGTTCCGTTTTCGGTAAACAGATATTTGAAATTTCGCAAACCGTTGTATTTTCGTACGTATCCGTTGTCTCCCAGCGTAATCTCACTGAACGAAAACTGAACCGTCATAATAATGCTTCTGACATAAAATATCAAAAAGCCTATCAGCCAGGGGCTGATAAAGACAAAACCGGTAATCGCTCTGCGCTTTGCGAGTGTCATTTTACCTTTTTTCATCTCCCGGCCTCCTTTACTCATATCGATACTCGGTTACCGTTCCGTGATTGTCCTTGGTAACCGTTTTGGACTCCTTATGGATTGTTATCACAACACCGTTTCCGTATGTCATGACAACGGTATCGGAATCCGGCATTTCGTGCTTGTCAATCGTTTCTCCGGCAACATCCCGAAGTACCTTGTTGACATTTTGATACAGCTTTACGGCATCCTCTTTCCAAACGGAAAATGTGGTACTGAAATGGTCGTTCAGCGCCGTATATTTCAATTCCGAAGAATCTTTCATCGTAAATGAAAAATGAGGTGCCGCACCGTTCATAATCAGCTGAATCCACTCATCTTCGAGCGATTCGTTGGTATTCTGGTTATATGCCTTTCCGCAATAATCCACATATCCGTGTAAAATCATCGGAATCAGCGGAATTTCTTCGTTCACATAAACATATGCATTTTTGTAAAATGACAGGTTTTCGATATCGGTTGCATACGGATACGCATACGCATTCGGGTTGTTGTACAGAACCGAATCATTTTGCTCGGACACCTTTCGAATCATTGCCGTCAAAATGTTTTCCACATCCACACGGGAAATCGGCGACCGTCTCTTTCTCTCGGAATACAGTTCCGAACCAAGATCCCGAAGAGAAATTCCGGACAGTGTCACATCCTCGATTTCTTCAAGCATCTCTTCCACATATCTCGGAAGAAACTTCGGAGATAACAGGTTGTACAGATTTTCCCGATATCCGAGGGATGCAAAATTACTGTACGTTGCGGGATTGGATTTACCGAACGCCGCAGAACCGGTTGTCCGGTACCGTGCCCCCTCCGCCGTGTATTTAAAATCTTCATCGGCAAAGGAAACCTTCTGAATGGCGATGTCTCCGAATACGGTGCCGTTCTTGGCTTCCGTTGACGCAGTCAGCTTTTCGAGTCCGTTCTTTCCTCCGAGCTTCCGAATAACCCTGATATCGTCCGCGGTATCATGATAATATCCGTGGTTCATCCATCCCTGCAGGTTCAAAACAATATTCCGAACACCCGCCGCATCCAGAGAATCCCGAATGTCTCCGGTTTCCTCAAATGTTGTCATGGCGAATACTTCATCATATTTGAATCCGGCAAATGAGGATTCCCGTTCCACCGCATTGATGATATCCGCATAAAATTTGACATCCTGTGCGGTACCCGTCGGAGTTTTCGAATCAAACAGAAGTTCCCGATAATATCTGGCAATTCCGCTGTAGCCGTCATACTCTTCGGTTTCGGGAAGCACATGATAGGTCTGAACGAGTTTTGTTTTACAGATATCGTCTTCGTATTCCTTAAACTCATTGGCATCTATTTTCATGGTTTCGTAATTCCGTAGAATATACGTATTGTATGCAAAATTATAACTGTTAAACGCTCCGGACAGTTTCACGGTCAAATATGCAATCGGAGCCGAAAAATCAGTTGTTACCAAAACGGTATTATCGCTTTTCTGAATTCCGAAAATCGGTAACCGCACCGGTTCTTCAATATCCAGCATGGATTCCGACAGTTTCTCCGGAATACTCAAAAGATCCATTCCGTAATAATATTCCTGATAATAATCCTTGCTGTTCATCAATCCGTTGTTAAACCGAATCAGCGCACCGCTTCCGTCCGGAACCACGAAATACCCGTCGCTTCCGTCATTTTTCTCGGTATCGAAAAACGGCAATACGGTAATCGTTTCGATTCCGGCACCGCCCCGTTCCCGGATCTTATCGGTCACAACGGATACCTGAAGTCCGTCCGTCGTCAGTCGGTATTCAAGCGGTACGGTAATCGTCAGTTTTTCGATAACTTCTTCTCCGCCGACCTTCATATCATTGATATAGTCGTCCTGCGTATATCCGATTTCATCGAGTGCCTTGGTCAGTTTTCGAAGCGTCGCCTTATTGATGTTATTTTTCAACAGTTCCATACATCCGCGCTCTTCATTCCTGGAATATTTTCCTTTCATGGAGCGGTAATGGGACTTGTCTTCGAGCTGATTCAATCGGTCGAGGATTTCGTTGTACCGTTCTTCGCTCAAATACTTCGGAACAATACCGGTTTCATTGGATTTGTCACCCATTTCGTAAATAACGCGAAGTCCGTCTGCCAGTGACTCGAACGAGAACTGCTGTTCTTCTCCGTTTTCCGTACTGATGTTCACACAATCCTTGGCGGATGACATTCGATACGTATTTTTCGACGTCGCGTTAAAATCAAAATAATCAACCAGAATCTGTGATTGCAGTTCCTGATACAAATCGTCCGAATTAATACCTTCCTCGCTCTTTTCTCCGAGCTTGGGCGGATTGGTATAAATGTATTTTCCCGTTGCTTTGCAATACAGACAGACATTGCAGGTAGTTTCATTTAAAAACAGTTTAAACGTATCGTTCTCGGCCGCCTTACCGAATCCTTCCGGGGCATCGGCATCGGGCTGTGCAACATACTCATTTCCTTCTTCGTATTCATCGTATTTTCCGAGATACTGCTTATACCCGTCATACTTGGTATAATGGATAATATAATATGTCAGGTATGCTGCCGCGCAAATGAAGACAACCGCCAGAATCGAAAGAATTATTTTCTTTAAAGTTCTCATGTGCTGCCCTCCTACCGAAATATCAGTTCCAGATAAACACTTCGGAAGAACTGGATTACCTGGCTGACAAGACTGAAAATCATAACTGCGCAGAAAATAATAATCAGCATGGAAATGAATGTCAGAACTATCGTAATCAGTGTTTTCAAAAGCGAGTAATTATGAATTATCATTATCCCGACCAGCATCATGAAGATGGAATAGGCCATTCCGAGATAAATGATGATGTAGTAAAAGGTTTCCTCGTTCTGTGCAATCACCTGCGAAATAATCGTTCCCGGAATCAGCGTCAGAATCATCGGCAGCAGAGAATATCCGATAATCGTGCTGATATCCTTCATTCGACCTTCTCCGCCCATAATACTGGTAATGGACCAGTTTCCGATGCAAATCAGGAGATACAGAAGAATTACTCCGCCCAGTTCATTGATGGCATCGACGGCACGGGGATTGACATTATTGACAACAAAGCTTGCCGCAAGACGATTCACGGAATAACACAGGCTGTATATAATCACATAAATGAGCGCAATCGGAACACTCCCCCGTTCTCTGTGTCGGATTTCATAGAATCCGTCAAACGGGTGAGCCATGCAATAAAAGCTGTATTTCCATTTGTCCCATGTAAAATACTTTTTCATGCGTTACCCCTTACTCCAATGTATCCACCGAATCGTCTTCCTTCGACTTTCCTCGGCGTATTTTTCGTAAAATCAAAATTACCGCGATGAGACCGACCGCACCGGTCAAAATCCATCCGAGATTCTTGACCAGAAACTCATTTCGATATCGTCTGTAAGCAACCGAATAATACTGTTTGCTCATACCGAGTTTCAGATATTCCATTGCCTTTTTGTTATCACCGGCGGACAAATATGCCTTTCCGATTCCGATATATGCCAATTCGAAATTGGCATCATACTTCAAAACCTGTTGCCAAACCTCGACAGCATCGGCTTCCTTGGCATCATATCGCATTCCGACCGCCTTGTTGATCAACGAGCCGTAATCGGTCGGAACAAACCGAAGCAATACATTCTGATTTCGGTCCGATACCAGAATTTCATCACCGCACTGCTCCAACGCACTCGGTGACAGGAAGCATCCTTCCTGATTGCCGAATCCGCCGAATACATATAACAGATTTCCTTCATGGTCATACGTGAAAATGCGTCCTCTCCGATTGTCCAGGAAGGAATAAATTCCTTTCTCCCGATATACGACATCGATTGCTCGGGAAAATCCGATAAATCCGTCCGCTTCCTGATATTCCAGGATATCTCCGCCGGTATGCTGGTTAAATCCCTTTTTGGTAATATCGTTGCTCTTCGGATTCAGACACATGACACCCTGCTGACCGGTTTCATCCATAAACGATGCATAAATGAATCCGTTCGTATCGACGTCAAGTCCGTTAAACTCCGTGGAAATACTCAGTGCCTGTTTCGTTCTCTGCTCCTTTGTCGACAGCTTTTTCCACAAAATCTGCCATGGAGTCAGATGCACTTTAATATTGCCGAAGAAACTCATGAACTCATGAGTCTGATTATCAAACAGCATAATACCCTCTTCGGTATTCTTGGCAATGACATACAACCGCTCCGCTTCGTCCACAATAACTTTCTGCGGCGCAAAAATGAAGTCGTCTTCCAGTACATTGTTTTCTCTCTGCGGTTTTTCGATAATCTCTTTGAACCGATACTCGTTATCCAGAATTACAATTCGGTAGTGCTCGGTATCGGCAATATACAAATCTCCGTCCGGCTTTTGCGAATGACAAATGCCTGAGGGTTTTGAAAATGTCTCGGTTTCACCGTCAACGGTAAACTCGGAAATACTCGTAATATAAGAATAATCCGCGGCGTTCAGAACAACAATCCGATTATTGCCGGTATCGGCAATATACAGGCGGCCGTCCGTAGCCAGATAAACATCCTCGGGTCCTTTCAGAGAACCGACGGGATTTCCGTCTGCATCCGTCATGGACGAGGTTTCGATTTTTCCGTTCGGAATATATGCGGCAGGCGTATATACAATATTATCCCAATAATCGTAATTATATGTTGTATACGGAACATCGTCCGCCAATCCGACCGATGTCATCAGTGTACAAACCAATACGGCCATCCATAGAACGGACCGAAGGCGTTGTTTCATTTTTCTCATGTCCGTTCCTCCTTAATCCTTCATACCGGAAGACGTCATGGTCTCCAGTACGTTGCTTTGACAGATCAGGAAGAAAATAATCGGAACCGCGGCCAAACAGAACGTTACGGCCTGAGCGGCTCCCGCTCTCGCGGCACCGCCTCCCGCAATCTGCTGTAACGCATACTGCAGCGGTTTCAACTGTTCGCTTCGCAAATACGTGGAACCGGTGTTTCCCCACATCTGCTGGAACTGGAAAATTGCCAGTGTCAGCCATGCCGGCTTAACATTCGGCATAATAATCTTCCAGAATACCGTAAATTCATTTGCACCGTCCAATCTGGCCGATTCCATCAGAGAATTCGGTATCTGCTCCATAAACTGTTTCATCAGATACAATCCGAGTCCGTATTGCCAGGATGTCAGAATAATTGCCCAATGTGTATTGTTGATTCCGAGCTTGGATACAATAATATAAATGGGAATCTGAGTAACCTGCCAGGAGAACATCAGGGACAGTACAACCAGACGGAACAGCAGATTTCGTCCGGGGAAATCATGTTTTGCCAGCGGATATGCCGCCAGCGATGCGACAATAACATGACCTACCGTTCCGAGCCCCGTAATCAGTATCGTATTGGCAATATACCGGGAAAACGGAACCCAGGAATCATTCATGTTATTAAACAAATCGACAAAATTATCGAGTGTCGGATTGTGTACAAAAATTTTCGGCGGGAACTGGAAAATTTCATCCATCGGTTTCAATGCATTGTTCACAATGATAACCAACGGCAGCGCCATAAAAATGCCGCATACCGCCATCATAAAGAACAACAGTGCATTTCCCGCTTTCGAACGGTTTAATTGTTTTTCCCGGTGGAACAGTCTTCGCTTTCCGGTGGTGTTCGGATTCTTTGCCATCTTATTCACCCACCTTTCGAAGCAGTCGCTGTACCAGCTTGTTCGAGCCGACCATCAGCAAAAACAGCACGGTTGCAATTGCGGATGCATATCCCATATCAAAACGGGTTGTACCGTAATCGAGCAGGTGCGTAACAATGGTGGCTCCCGCGTAATTGACAGACGGATTTCCGGCGAGCTGAATCGACACGTCGGACACCGCAAAGGAGTTCGTAATCTGCATTACGGCACCGAACATCAACTGCGGTTTCATGGCCGGAAGGGTAACGTACCAAAGTTCCTGCCAACGGTTCTTTACGCCGTCCATAGCCGCCGCTTCGTACAGAGAACGGTCCACTGTCTGAAGACCGGCGATAAAGGACAAAAATCCGGTACCGAGCGATAACCAAAGCTGAACGATAATCAGACAGGGAAGCACATAGGCTTCGGTCTGGAACCAGCGAACCGGCTCATCGATAATACCCCAACGGAGCAAAATACCGTTCATGTACCCGTATCGGTCGGAGCTCAAAATCAGGCTCCATACATAAAATGCCTGTCCGCAAATGGACGGTGCATAAAAGACCAGTGTCAGCAGTGCTCTCAGCTTGCCCTTGAATTCGTTGATAATCCATGCAAACAACAGGCACATGATGTAACTGATCGGTCCCGTAATTACCGCAAACAGAAGCGTGTTTTTTAATGCAATCAGGAATACGTCATCCTGCAAAAACAGCTTAACATAGTTCGTCCATCCGCTGAATTTGGGCATTTCCAGCATGTCGAAATACGTAAACGACAATACGATGGAAATCAAAACCGGCAGAATCGTAAAGAAGAAAAACAGGATAAAATAGGGAGCAATCATGATATAGGAATAACGATACCGGTAAATCTTCTGCGCCAGTGTCATTCCCTGTCCGTTCTTTTCTTTGACAGACTTCATGGTGTTTTCTCCTTTCTAATCATCCAGATTAAATTCCGCTCGCTTATACGCGATTTCCTCGTTGATATAAATAACACGGTCCATCAGCTCTTCTCTCGGAGTTGCCGCGTCCTGGTTCGTGGTAATCGAATAAAATGCGTTATTTACATTTCTCCAGGTAAAATATCCACCCGGTACCTGACGGATTCCCCGAACATTATCAAACTGTTTCTTCAGTTCCTTGGCAATTTCGGTCGGCCAGGGAATCAAATCAAATGCCTCGATATTGGCCGTTGCAACACGTGCCGATGCTCCCATCAGGGACTCCATTTCACTGCTGTACAGATACTGCGTTTCGGTATCCGTCCACCACTTCAGGAATTCCCAGCAGGCTTCCTTTTCCTTCGTTGCTTTCATAATAACACAGGCGGTACCGCTGCTGGCTACGGTGTTATCGATATACCGGTTGCCGTCCGCATCGGTCTTTTTCTCGCCGGGAACAACAGACATTCCCCAAAGGCCTTTAATATCCGGAGCGGATACCTGCAACGTATTGTAATAATTGTAATCCGTAATAATAATCGGTGCTTCACCGGTACGGAACCGCTCTTCTACGGACGTATTGGTGTCCATACCGTAATCGGTATAAAATTCCGTGAATTTCCGGAATGTCATTACGCCTTCTTCGGAATCCAGCATGGACTTGGAACCGCTTTCGTTGTAATACTCGCCGTTATTTTGATACAGAAGCATTGCAAAATTGGATTCTGTCGGAAGCATTCCGACATCCATGTTGTTCTGTGACAAAACCGTAAGTACGACCTTCATATCGTCCCAGGTCTTCGGAACTTCCAGATTCAGTTCGCTCAGAATATCCTTTCGATAGAACATCATGGCAAATGTCTGCGTTTCCGGTAATCCGTATACATGCTTGACACCGCCGGATTCAAAGATAAATGCCTCCATTGCACTCGGGCGGAACCGCTTATTCGTAATTTCTTCACAGTCCGGGAACTGCGACAAATCCATTACCGCATTTCGAATTCCGTAATTCATCGGCCAGTCGTTGGCAACCTGAATTGCGACATCCGGTCCCGAGCCGGCCAGTGTTGCCTGCAGCAGGGAATTGATGTCAACCAGCATCACATTGACGCTGATGTTATATGTATTTCCCTTGGAATCGGTATAACTCTTAGTCGAGAACGTCTCGTCAATCATGGATTTGATGACATTTGCCTGATCCCGTCCGGTACCGACCCACAAAGTAATCGGAACGGATTCTCCGCCGTCGGAAACATCTCCGATCATATTGTAATCAATAATAAAGCTGTAAAAGAGTCTCTTTAATTCATGGATAAATCGAGCCCACCAGGAATTATTTGTTTTCGGAACCGATTTGGTGTCCGGAGTAATATAAATCGCATCAATGGCAAGCGGCTGGTCGATTACCTGCGTAATCCAGTTACCGCATGCACGAATGTTGGTTCGGAAGCTTGAAACGATTTTTACGATATATTCCGGGTCGTCAACGATATCTTCCAGCTGGTCCCGCATGGTAATCAATACGGTTTCCTTGTCGCTTCCTTTTCCGACCAGTTCTCTCAGCCTTGAAATGACATCATCCAGCAACACCTTGACTTCGGAGCACTCCTCTCCGAGTTTCGGGATATTTGCATTGATCTGATAATCTTTCCAGGCATCCGGGCTCGGTCCCGTAATACAGAGAATTTCACGGTAAATCGCATTCAGTTTCGTCACACTCAACTGGACATCCGATACGATGGATGCAAATTCTCCGAGCACCACGTCCATTTTCATAACATGGTGTCCCTTGGTAAAATACAGATAATACGCATCACCGTTCTCGTCCGAAAGCGTTTCGGTGCGCCATCTTGCCTTGTATTTGAAGCCGTATGCTTCGAATTCACGGAACGGAACTTCCCCGTCGAAAGAAATTCGTCTGGAAACATAAATACCTTTGGAAAAATTCTGACGAACATTCATGGAAATGGTGTAATAACCGTCTTCCGGTACATCAAAATCCCATTCAATCCATTGTCCGACCATTCTCCAGGAACGTCCGCCGATGGTATTGTTCAGCAAATATCTTGGGCTGTACGGGCTGACGGCCGGTGACGACTGATCCTGCTGAGGATACAGCATCTGAGAGGATTTTCTATCCGTCGATTCACCCTCGATAATAATGACATCGGAGTTGGCCTTAACGGCTCCCTTTGCATCCCATGACTGTTTATATTCCCGATACGTCGGCAGCGGTTTCCGGTATGTCAGAGTAATATCGGAAATGAGCATCGGTTCCCGAATCGAAACCAGTGTCAGGACATGCTCACCCTGTTCCATATAAATCGGCAGTTCTCCGGAAATATATCCGTTACTGTCATACAGCCACTCCTGCATCCAGTCCGGAATTTCCATCTGCGTCGGCTTTAAATCATTGTTCTGATTGTCCTTTTTCCAAAGCCATTCGTTTGTTTCTTCCGATTTGACGGTAATATCATTAGTCCAGATTCGGGAGAACTGAACCGAGGAAAATTCGGCATACGGAAGCGTTCCGTCCAGGAAAACCGCTCGTTCGATCGCCGCATTTTTTCCGGTTACCGGATAGTACGTTAATCCGATATAATAGTAGCCGGTTTGCGGCGCCGTAAATTTCCATGATACAAATCCTTCTTCCGATGTCAGCAGGGACTGTCCGCCCTGTTCCACCGGCACTTTCCCGCTTCCCGGATAGGTGCTGTTCTCAACCACTTCCGCTGTCATTTCCGTTGCATCCGGTAAGAATTCGGATGCCGCAATATGAATCGGTTCGGTTGTTTCGACATTCGGATACGCGGCAATATATTCTTTGTATGTGGGAATATCATCCCGGATACTGTAAGTTCCGATATCATTTAAATAATCATCCAAAGTCTTGTGATATACATCGGAGACCGATGCCGTCACAGAATCTGCAGACGCCGGTACGTCGTACAAATCGGAACGTTGTGCTTCGGATTCCGTCTGTTGTTCTTCGGCCGCGAATGCGGTACTGTTGCCCATGGCAACGCTTTGCACCGTCATTCCCAGTACAAGCAGCCATACAAGTCCGTTTTTCAAAACATGTCTGAAGCGCATCACAATTCTCCTTTTTCTTCTTCCGGATTCTTTTCTTCGTCATCAAACCATTTTGCGTTTCCATCCGTTGGCGTCGGTGTCAGTTTTCGGAAGATTTTCTCCAACATCAGGGAATTCACCAGTGTCGTAATCCCCGGTAATACCAGGCACATCCAGGGAATACAGTACATTGCATATCCGCAAAAGGCTTCCAATATAAACAGAACGGCCGTATACGGTAAATGTTTCATCGACAAAAATGCCGCAAGACGGATTCCGTCCGTAAATGTCAGTTCAAATCGGGAAATGAGCGGAAACAGATAGCTTGCCGTCGCAAACAAAAGAAACAGCAGAAGGATGCAAATTCCCGTGGAAATCAATGCGATTTTGTTAGTCCCGTTTTTCCAAATCACAAGATCCAAAATAAGCAGCGCGGTTGCTCCCGTAAACAGCAGGGAATACAGAAGGCCCTGTTTCCATTCTCTCTTCATCGCCGCAAAAAATTCGCGTACACAGTCTCCCCGGTCAAAACGAACCGCTTTCACTACGGAATAATACATTGCCGTGGTTGACCAGCCGACGGTCACTACCGGGAGGCAGCAAACAATCCAGAAGAAGGAAACAAGAATCAGATTCCCCATATAAATCATACAACGGATAATCGGTCCGTCCATGCTGAATAAGGTATGTTTCAACGTATCGTTCCTCCGTAACAGATTGTCGCGAAATTGTACATTTCTCGACTTTTGTGCCGAAAAAGAATATGAAGAACGGCACAAAACGAAAAAGAGTTATTCTTAACCACCCTTAATGATACCACACAACAGGGTCTTAGGCAAGCAAAAAATAGTAATATTATACTAACAAGCACATGGAAAAGACCTGTTTTTTGTTGTATTTTGTGCATTTTGACGTCATTTTGTCACAGGATGTACATATAAATCGTATAAATCTATTTTTTTGAATCTGATTTTAATTTTTCTTTCGAGTCTTCTTCGTCATTTGTAACAAAAGGACCATTTAAATTATGAATTCCGTTAACGGGAATTTGCGATATTGCACAATATAATCGAATATATCATGATATCACGGGGCTTTTCTCCTTTTTGATAAACCTCTTTTTATTATGTGCAACTAAGAATTTAGATGTGGCATTTTATGACTTCAATACGGCATTTTATGTCATTTTGGCATTCCGTTTTTTTCGGATAACGTGTCTGACAACAGGTCATTGTAATCTTCTTCCGACTTGCTGGGACACATTTCCAATAACGCAAAAAGAGCGCCGAACAACGTCGACGCCCGTATTGTTTTTTGGTATTCCGTTCCCATCACCGCTCTCTCAGGGAATCAATCGGTTTCTTTTTTGAATTGATTTTGATTGGCAGATAGCTGGATATGCAGGCGGTTCCGATTGCAATTAAGAAAATCATGGCAATCGGTTTCAGACCGAACTGAAGCAGCATCACATCAAAGTACCTGTCGGTCAGACGGTTTGTCATAAATGTCAGCAGCCAGCACAGTAACGATGCTATGACGGCACAGATGCCGGCCAGGAAAATCGCTTCCGAGCCGAAAATCCGAAAGACATCCCGACCGCTGGAGCCGATAGCCCGAAGAATTCCGATTTGATGCTTCTTATGCGTAATACTGTTGGCAATGAAGCTGGTAAAAATCAGCATCGAGAACACAGCAAGGACAATTCCCAGCACAACAAATATCTTTGTTATGATGTTCATGATGTCTTCACTGACGTCAAAGCAAATGCTGTATTTGGTGACGGTATAGAATTTCCGATTATCGTCTTCTGTCATCCAATTGGCAAGCACCTGACGAAGTTCCTTTTCATTGTTCGGAATGATGCAAAATGCGCCATTGTATTTCATCTGATACTCCCCGAAGCAATTCGTCATCAGGTTATCGGTCATCCAAAATACATTGAACGGAATCGCATCATCATCAACAATTCCTCCGATGTTCAAATTGTCATACAATCCTTTCTCATAAATCTGAAGCTGAGGACAATATCCAAGCGTCTGAAGTCCGGAGTATATCGCTGCAATTTCCGTCAACGACAATTTCTTCAGATAGTATTCCGCTTTTTCGGAGTATTTGTAATCCTGTTGATTGAAATAGATATCGGCATATTCCATTTCATCAAAATCTTCCGGCTGATTATACTGAAACAGAAAATCCGTTTGCGTTACCTCTTCTATTCTGTCATTCAGTTCGAGTTGTTCCGCAATCTCTTTCGTAATAATACTGCACAGTATTTTCTCGGCCATTCTTCTCGTAATATACAGTTCATTTTCGGAATTCGTACCATGGGACTCCGTATAAGCAACCGTAAACAATTCATCGGCGACACTGCATGTTCCGGCTCCGAATTCCCAGCAATCAAAACTATGGAATGCATCATTTTCACTTACCATATACAATGCCATGGAAGAATCGATTTCATAAATCTGCCGGCAGTTCATGATTCTTTCGCAGAATCCTTTGCCGACCATAATCATGGATGCCGGCGAACCCTTGAATTCACTGAAAAACTTCTCCATCAACAACATGAGCTTGATTGTATCGGTGCTGATAATCTTATTTTCATCAATGTTCTTCAGATATCCCATCGCTTCCGAAAAATATTCCGCATAGGAAAATCCGGTATCGATTACCGCGGTAACCGTCATTTTGGTTCCGTCGATTGAAAGCATTTCCTGTCCGACCATGTCATTCAGTATCGGAATCTTGGTTCCGTTCAAAATTGCGGTATTGCGAATGCTTTCATACATGGCTTTGCTGATTGCAATCTCATTTTTGGTACCATCCGGCAGTTTTCCGGTCACTATCGTACAATTCAATGCGTTAAGAACCGATTCGTCAATTTCGAGCAATTCGCTTCCGTCCATCTGAAGCAGCTCACTGATTTCCGATATATTGATGCCATCGGAATTCACCTGATTTTGTATCGGCACCCGAACACCGAACAGCCGATACACCGGGAACACGTCATCGGAACCGTTTCCCCGCTTCAATTTCTGTAAATCGTCTTCGGTCATATAGGACAGATTCCAGTTTTCATACGGCTCATCCATGTAGATATCCTGAAATGTTTCATAAGCCATCATGTTGGTCCTGACAAATGATGTGTTCTTGTTATGTAAAGATTTACCGACCGAATTCACATGATTATAATCTGCCGTAACCAGCGCAATTCCGAACAGTGTAAATGCGACAACGGACAGCAAAATGATAAACGCCAGTTTCACCTTCTTAAATGACATTCCGGTGATACCGATTTTGGCGGCCCGTTTTAACGGAAGCCGACATGATACAAAGTTCGGTTTTTCCGATTCTTCCGGAATGCTCTCCTCGGTTGTCGGCTCAAATCGAAATCCTCTCGTCATGGAATCATCCGGAACAATGGAAACCGGTTCGTTCGCAGTGCTCCGATACCGGTTGATTTCACGGATGTCCGACTCTGTCAAGGTATATCCCTCCGGCACATAAAAAACACCGTCATGACGCTTCATGGCATATTGACAATCCTGTTCATCCGTCACTTTCATCACATCGGAAATGACCGTACCGTCCGAAATTTCGACAATCCGGTCCGCATATTGTTCCGAATATTCCCGGTCATGCGACACGATAATGACCAGTTTTTCTTTGGACAGTTCCTTCAGCAGTTCAAATATCTGACGTCCCGTATTACTGTCGAGTGCTCCCGTCGGTTCATCGGCCAAAATGACTTTCGGTTCTTTCACCAGTGCTCTTGCAATGGCAACCCGCTGCAGCTGCCCGCCGGACAACTCATTCGGCATCCGGTCGGCATATCCGTTCAAATCCATTTTATTCAGAATTTCATCAAGAATTTCCTTGGTTGCTTTTTTGCCCTGCAATTCCAGTGCAATGGCAATATTTTCGCCAACCGTCAGCTCCGGCAGAATATTATAATCCTGAAAAATGAATCCCAGATACGTATTCCGGTACGAATCAAACTGCTTTTGTGAATATTCCTTTGTGGATTGACCGAATACGCAGATATCTCCGCTGTCACACCGGTCCAGTCCTCCGATCAGATTCAGAAGAGTCGATTTTCCTCCTCCGGATTTTCCGAGTATGAAAATCATTCCCTTATCCGGAAAGCGGAGGGATATATTTCTGGACGCCTCCACCACAGTCTTGCGTGTTTTATATCGTTTGCATAAATCTATTACTTCAATCATATCTGTTTCCCCGTTTTCCTCCAAATTACCGGTCGGTAATAATATCAACCGGATTCTTCCTTGCAAACAGCCAAACCGGAAGAACGGTTGCAATAAAAGCAAATCCGAATGACAGTGCAAGCACTAACAAAATCTGTCGGATTCCGAAATGTAACAGAGCAATATTCAGAGCTCCGAACATCACCTGGCGATTCAATATCGAGGTAGCTAACGAAACAACCAGAAATACAAGCAGCCCGTTAACCAGTGCAATCATTCCGCTCTCACTCATAAAAATACGGAATACATCCTGACGTCTGGCGCCGATTGCCCGAAGAATACCGATTTCCCGTTTTTTGTAAGAAATACTGTTGCCGATAAAAACGGAGAACAGCATCGTTGCGAAAATCGCCATAAAGATTCCGAGCGATGTAAATGTCGGTCTAAAAATCGTAACCAATTCGTCCACGAGTTCCATTTCTCCATAAATAAATGACACAATACTGTAATTTATCTTTTCGGAACTGAGTTTCTCGCAGGCCGTTGCAATATTCAGGACATCTCTCGCTTTATCGGGAGTCTTGACATACAGTGTGGAAATTTCCGGTTTGATACTCTTCAGTTTTGCATAAACCTGTTCGTACAGCGAGTCACTGACAATACAGAATTGGTTGTATGTATTACCGATATCGCCCATCTCTTCGTCCGTATTTTCCGTCGGAATCTCTTTCTGCAAATAAAAACCGACAATCCGTAACGATTTTTGAAAATCGTCAATTTTCAACTCCGGCATTTTGGAAATCAGCTCCGGATTGGCATTCACCAACTTCATAATATCCGGAATATTCTCTGCCGTGATTTCCACGCCGTCCCTGTTCTGATTCAAAGAATGCAATATTATATTCATAAAGAATCCCGCCGGAACAACGATTTCGTCGTCTTCCAGAGTATCCACGGTTTTCCCGTTCAAAAGCCATACGTCGTATTGTGACGGAATTCGGGCCGGTGAAGTGATTCCGTAAGAATGCATTTGCGACTCATCGAAAATGAGTTCTTCCGTCAGGCAGAACCGATTCGTATAGAGAAGTTCGCACAAATCTTCTTCGGTCACAAACACACAGGACGGAAGGCCGTATCGGATATAACTGATGGCAATCTGTGTGTAAATCTGGTATTTTAACCTCGATGCCTCGTCTATTGACCGTTCACTCTCTTCGAGGAGCTTCACATACTGTTCGGCATCAATCGATTCATTGACAATTCCGCTGATGGTCCAGCGATTATATTTCATTTCCTTCAAACTCTCGCTTTCGCTTCTGAATCCTCTCTGAGAAATCTGATAACCGATTAAATCCTCCATGGATTTTCCGGCCAGTTCCTCCTCGCTTAAAAGCATCGCTTTTGCTAACGCATCGGAAATACAGATTTCATGTTTTCCTTTCTCCGGCCACGAACCGCACAAAAGCGGAAACTCCATATACTGAAATGCAGGACTGTCTGTGACAATGGCACTGAGACTCAACATAGGATATACGCTTCGTTCCGCATCCGTCATTTTTACGGTTTCCTCGATACGGATTACGTTATCCATATTAATCGCGAGGGAATAAATCGGAAGTAACGGTGTTCCGATCTCGGATTCCAGTTTCTCGATATCCTCTTCGGTAAGGTTTTCGGATTCCATCCATCCTTCGCGGAGCTGCTGTTTATTGAAATCAATATACTTCACTCCGGAGTTTTGCACCGTCTGCGCAATACACTGTCCTTTGTCAAAGGACCCCAGTTCATCCGCCAGACAAAACAGCGAAAAGGATATCACCGATAACAGGATTGTGAAAATGAGCATAATTTTCTTATACTTTAACGAATTCAGGGCGATTCCGAAGCTCTGTTTCCATGGCAGTTTGGAACGGATCAGACTCATTTTCTTATCTGATTCCGTCTGTTTCGACAAATCGGTCGGATGAAACTGATCATGGATTGCCTCAGCCGTAAATCGGTCCTTTACAACCAGATTTTTGTCTTTCCGAAGCATCAGATATTGGTTGATTTGCTTCCGCTCCTCTTCCGTCAGTTCATATTCACCCGAAACGGTAATTCCCTCTTCGTTCAACTCGAGCATACCGTCTTCCCGGAGCTGAATGCGGATTGGCTCGTCCAGTTTCTCGTTGGCACAGGCTTCCACATCGGAAATGATATGTCCGTCCGACAATTCGATAATTCGGTCCGCATACTGTTCGGAATATTCCCTGTCATGAGAAACCACAATAACCAGCTTTGTCTTTGACAATTCCTTCAGCAAATCAAAAATCTGCTTTCCGGTATTGCTGTCCAGTGCTCCCGTCGGCTCGTCCGCCAAAATGATGTCCGGATTTTTCACCAGTGCTCTGGCAATCGCGACACGCTGCAGCTGTCCGCCGGACAACTCATTCGGTTTGCGGTCGGCCAGTCCTTCCAAACCGACCATTTTCAAAATGCGTTCGATTTCTTCCGCCGTTGCCTTATTTCCCTGCAATTCAATAGCCAGTGCAATATTGGCACGGACCGTAAATTCATACATCAGATTGTATCTCTGAAATACAAATCCGAGATACGTGTTTCGATAGGAATCCATCATGGAATCTTTAAAATCTTTGATGGACGTCCCGTGAATTCGAATCTCTCCCGAATCATATCGGTCCAATCCGCCGAGAAGATTCAACAGTGTGGATTTTCCGCTTCCGGATTTTCCGAGTAGAAATACCATTCCGGTTTCCGGAAACCGTATGGACACGTTGTCAACCGCAGTCACGTTAACACCGTGTTTGGAATGATAAATCTTGGTTACGTTACATATTTCGAGCATACTGTCCCCCTAAATCGTGTATTCACAAATGTACCGGCAGACTCTTTCGCATCTGCCGGCCTTAATTATAACTCATTCAGTTCTTTCTGCAATTGGTATAATGTATTCAAGGCATCAATCGGTGTAATGTTGGAAACCGGAATTCCCCGCAATTTTTCAATAATCGCAGAATAATCGGTGCTTCCGAACAGGGACATTTGTCCCGCCGCCGCTTCTTTGTGTTTGGATACAATCCATCCGGCCGGCGTATAGACCTCATCCGGATTTTCCGACTGACGGAATATTTCTCTGGTCCGTTCCGACAGATCATTTTGCGACAGCTGCTCCACAATTTCCGAAGCGCGCCTCAGTACGGATTCCGGAACTCCCGCAAGCCGTGCAACCTGAATTCCGTAGCTCTTGTCCGCACCGCCCCGAATAATTTTTCGCAGGAAAATGATGGTATCTCCCTGTTCTTTGACGGCAATACAGTAATTGCATACTCCGTCCAGTTTTCCTTCCAGTTCGGTCAGTTCATGGTAATGCGTGGCAAATAAAGTCTTTGCTCCGATTTGCTTCTTATTTGCGACATGCTCGATTACCGACCATGCAATGGATAATCCGTCAAATGTCGAAGTTCCGCGTCCGATTTCGTCAAGTACAAGCAGACTGTTTCTTGTCGCATTCCGCAAAATGTTCGCGACCTCGGTCATTTCCACCATAAACGTACTTTGCCCGCTGGCCAAATCATCCGATGCTCCGACTCGGGTAAAGATTCTGTCCACAATCCCGATATCCGCTTCCTTTGCCGGCACGAAACTTCCGATTTGCGCCATCAGCACGATTAACGCGGTTTGACGCATATACGTGGATTTTCCGGCCATATTCGGGCCGGTAATAACCGCCACCCGGTTCTCATTATCGTCCAGCAGCGTATTATTGGCAACAAACGTTCCGGTCGGAATCATTTGCTCCACAACCGGATGGCGTCCATCCGTAATCTGAATCGTTCCCTGACGATTAATGTTCGGACATACATAATGATTGTGCTCCGCAACATAGGCAAGCGATGCAATCGCATCAATCATGGCAATTGCCTTTGCCGTTTTCTGAATTCTGGGAACTTCCGCAGAAACCGCATTCCGAATTTCCGTAAAGATTCGGTATTCCAGCGAATACAGCCGGTCTTCCGCATTCAAAATGGTATCTTCCAGTTCCTTCAGTTCCGGAGTCGTATATCGTTCCGAACCGGTCAGCGTCTGCTTTCTTGTCCAGGTATCCGGAACCAGCTCCTTAAAGGAATTGGTCACCTCCAGAAAATATCCGAACACGTTGTTATATTTGATTTTCAGGCCCTTGATACCGGTTGCTTCCCGTTCTCTTGCTTCCAGTTCGGCAAGCCAGCTCTTTCCCTGCGTTTTTGCCTGACGTAGACGGTCCACTTCGTCATTATAACCGTCCCGAATGATTCCGCCTTCCTTTACACCTAACGGAGCATCCGGATTAATTGCCTGCTCAATCAGTTTCTGTAAATCCTCGAGCGTGTCCAGTTCGTTCAGTTCATTTTGTATCAGCTTACTGTGAAAATCCTTCAACAAAAACCGAATCGGAGGAAGCATCGCCAACGAGCTTGAAAATGCCAGCATGTCACGCGGGCCGGCGCTCTGATAGCTGACCCGGCAAATCAGTCGTTCCAGGTCATAAACGGAATTCAGATATTCCCGAAGTTCCTCGCGGGTCATCAGATTCTCATTCATTTCCGCGATTGCCGCCTGCCTTGTTACGATATCCTCTTTTTTGAGTAACGGCTGTTCCAGAAAAAGTCGAAGCAGTCGAGCGCCCATAGCGGTTTTGGTTTTGTCGAGAACCCACAACAGCGAACCCCGTTTCTGCTTTTCCCGCAATGTTTCCGTCAACTCCAGATTTCGTCTTGTGGAGCTGTCGATAATCATATATTTTCCCGTCGTATACGGCTGAATTGCCGTAATATGCTCTAACGACGTTTTCTGCGTATCATACAGATAATTCAGTACCGCACCGGCCGCATTGGAGCCGGTTTCCATATCGCCGAGTCCCAGTCCGAACAGGTTGCTGACATGAAAATGTTCCTTCAGTATCCTGTCACAGTTTTTTCCGTCATACATCCAGTCGTCCAAATGCGTGATGGCAATATTCAGCCGGTTCTGCAAATCTTCGGTATCGATACCCGAAATCAAAAAGGCCGGATTGCACACAATTTCCGACGGAGCATATTTGGTAATTTCATCAATGACCTTTCGAAGTTCATTCACTTCCGTAACATAATAATCTCCCGTGGAAACATCAACCGTAGAAATTCCGAACGATTTATCAATCCACAGAATACACATCAGGAAATTATTCTTTGTTTCATCCTGAGTGGCAGAATTTGTAATGGTACCCGGTGTGACAACGCGAATAACGTCCCGTTTTACCATTCCCTTAGCCAGTTTCGGATCTTCCAGCTGTTCGCAAATGGCAACCCGGTATCCTTTATCAACCAGTCTGGTAATATAGGTATCTGCCGCATGGAACGGAACTCCGCACATCGGTGCTCGCTCGCAAAGACCGCAGTTTTTCCCTGTCAACGTCAGTTCCAGCTCTCTCGAAACCAGTTCCGCGTCCTCAAAAAACATCTCATAGAAATCACCAAGACGATAAAACAGAATACAATCCTTGTACTTCTGTTTCATTTCCATATAATGCTGCATCATCGGAGATAATTGTTCGCTCATTTCGTGTTTCCTTCTTATCGGATTCAATCATGACTGTCGTTTTTGTTCGGGCGGTATCGTACAACTTGCGTACCGGTACCGGAACCGGGAAGGCCGTGGAACCGTTTTACGGAATCGAATAATATTCGGCTTCCAGTTCGGTCAGGGTTTCGTTCAGCTCCTCAATTTGCTTTCGTAACGCTTGAATTTGAGCATATAACCGTTCTCTGTCCGGTGTTCCGGCATCGCCCCCGGATTCTCTCTGTGCACTGTTTGCCGCACCGGCATCGCCCCCGGATTCCCTCTGTGCGCTGTTCGCCGCACCGGCATCGATGACACACTTCGTTTCGTCTTCCGTTCTTTCAGATTGTGCAAGAATCGGTTGAATCAGGTCTCCGCCGTCATCAAGGTACAATTCGGTACCGTCTGCCGCCGTTGTTGCCAGACCGTCACAGCGCTCATTTTCCGGATGCCCGTTATGCCCCTTGACCCATTCAAACCGAACGGTATGACGATCGGTTTGTTTCAGCAAACGTTGCCAAAGCTCGGCATTTTTCACCGGTTGCTTCTGCTTATTGGTAAAATTATGGGTTCTCCAGTAATCAATCCAATGTTCTTCAAATGCTTTCACAAGATATTGGGAATCCGAATACAGCGTTACTTCACAAGGGACGGTTAACTGCTCCAATCCGACAATCGCAGCCATCAGTTCCATCCGGTTATTGGTTGTCTTTGCATATCCGCAGGAATATTCCCGTTCATGTTCGTTTCCCTGAGAATCCGTAAACCGGCAAATAACTCCGTATCCGCCCGGTCCGTCCGGATTTCCTCTTGCCGCACCATCCGTAAAAACAGTAACCTTCTGCATACTTCCTCCGTCATTTGAGACTCGTTTGGAATTCTCCCCGCATTCATGCGGGAAGCTCTCATTTCGAGCAAAAAAGAACCGTGCTGCGGATACGTTTTGTTTCCGCAGCAGGCAGCAATTAATCCACTTTCCGTTCGCTATCCCGTATTCTTTACGAAAAATAGCATACCTTGTCGGCAGGCTCTTCGGCCGGAATCATTTTCAGGATATGAAGAACCGGGCCGGCGCCTTTGTATTCCTTCATTTCCTCAATTTCAATCCGTGCGGTGATGTCCATCCATGTCTTGCTCTTAACGGACGACGGCGATACCGTTGAGGGTAATTTGGCCATATATCCGATAAACTGAATATCCGCCGCGCAACATGTCATAACCATTCTTCCCGGTACGACATAGCCCTTCGGAAGTTTCGGCGATGTATACATCATTGCAAGAAAATGAACCGTTTTCCCGGAATATGCCATCGCATGCTCCGACGCATCAATATACCAGATACCGTAATCCGCATCGGTGATTTCCAAATGATCCTGCGTCATATCATACGGCAGTTCTTCCTCTTCTTCGGAAACATCCTTTCCGTCCGCACGTTCATATGCAATCTGCGCTTTGCGGTTAACTGCCTTAATATTTCGACGAATCATCGCTTTATTGGTGGAATCGTCACAACGATTCACAATAACCACATCCGAATACCGAACCTCATCCATAATCATGGATTTCATATTGTTCAGATACATTTCGATGGTGGTGCCGTCCACTGTTGTCAGAATCTGTGCGATTTCCCATCCTCTCGGCATATCAAGGTCGAGCAGATCGGTCAGCGGCCACATGCCGTTCCATTCAAACATAATCATGTTCGGCTTATAGAACTTCTCCAGCCCTTTCAAAAACTGTTCCGTCAATTGGGACTGTTCTTCTACGGAAATGATGCTGACACCCTTCTTGGCGAGTTCCAATTCATCATATTCTTCTTCGCCCTCTTCGCAGAGAATCAGAAGAAGCTTTCCGGAATCCAGAAACTGCGGGTCCTGAACAGTATCCCGTATAAATGACGTTTTACCGCTGTCCAAAAAACCGTTTACAATAAATACAGGCTTATCCATAACGACCTGTCCTTCCTTTCACTATACTAACTCAAATAATGCCTTGATTGCATCTTCCTGCAACTTGCTTCCGATGACGCAAATTCTGCCGATGATATCGGGCTGACCGTCACGAATCTCATATTCTCCCGGAGTCAGGTCAAAATAATGCCAGTTTCCTTCCGCATCCGGAAGCATTCCCTTGGTTCTCAAAATGATTCCGTATTCCTCGGAATTCGCAAGCTTTTCCAAAATATCGGTAAGTACTTCTTTTTCGTACTTCTTTACGGTTTCGCGGCCGAAACTTGTAAATACTTCGTCTGCATGATGGTGATGGTGATGATGTCCGTCATGATCATGACAGCAGCATTCTCCTTCTTCGTCGTGATGGTGGTGATGATGTTCATGGCAGCACTCGTCATCGTCGTCATCGTCATGGTGATGATGATGCTCATGGCAGCAGCACTCGTCATCGTCATCGTCGTCATGGTGGTGATGATGTTCATGGCAGCAGCACTCGTCATCGTCGTCATCGTCATGGTGATGATGCTCATGGCAGCAGCATTCGTCATCATCATCGTCGTCATGGTGGTGATGCTCATGGCAACAGCATTCGTCATCGTCGTCATGGTGATGATGCTCATGGCAGCAGCATTCGTCATCATCGTCATGGTGATGGTGATGATGATGTCCGCATTCCGGACAAACATCCTCTTCCTCGAGCATCTGTTTTGCCAAATCCACCTTGGTCTCCATTGCCGAAATAATCTGCTCACCCGTCAGCTTATCCCAAGGTGTGGTAACAATCGTTGCATCTGCATTTTTCTCACGAAGCATTGCGACACATGCCTGAAGTTTCTCCTCCGAAACATTCTGACTGCGGCTCAGCAAAATGGTACGTGCATATTCCACCTGATTGTTGAAGAATTCACCGAAATTCTTCATGTAAATGCGGCATTTTCCTGCATCAACAACCGTGACAAGACCGTCGATTACCATATCCGGATCTCCGATATTCTCAACCGCACGGATGACATCCGACAGTTTTCCGACACCGGACGGCTCAATCAAAATGCGGTCCGGACAGAACTGATCTTTAACTTTCTTTAATGCTTCACCGAAGTCACCGACCAGCGAACAGCAAATGCATCCGGAATTCATCTCGGTAATTTCAACTCCGGCATCCTTTAGAAAGCCGCCGTCAATACCGATTTCTCCGAACTCATTTTCAATCAGGACAACTTTTTCGCCCTTATAGCCTTCCGCCAACAGTTTTTTAATCAATGTTGTTTTACCGGCTCCCAAAAAGCCGGAAAAGATAGTGATTTTACTCATGTTTTCTCCTTATCGTAAGCCGATTTCAGGCTTATTGAAATAATTTATTGAATTCCCGTCGTTCCGAATCCACCGCGTGACACACCATCCAAATGGTCCACTTCGGTAAATACCAGCTCGGGTTGATTCTTCATAATACGAAACTGACAAATTCTGTCATTTACATGGATTTCCGTATCGCGAAGGGCCAATACCGGATATTTCCATTCATCGTCATCTCCGCAATAACTGTGGTCCACAACGCCCATATGATTGGTCTGAATAATTCCGAAATTCTTATATGTGGAGCTTCTCGGGACAATATGAGCTTCGTACCCGTCCGGAAGCTTTACTGCGATTCCGAGACGAATCAGGCGCCATTCTCCCTGTTTGAGAGTCACATTTTCCGCGGACCTCAAATCAATCCAGTCGGATACTCCGTTCACATACGTCAGTTTGTCGATGTCTTTGCTGATATAACGAATTTTCAATTCTTCCATACATTGTCTCCGAATGTTTCAATTCCTTTGTAAAATGCAACATATCCGAGATATGCTTCGTATACATCGGCCTTACTCGTTACTTCCCACGGTGCATGCATATTCTGAACGGCAATTCCGCTGTCCACAACGTTCATACCGTAATTGGCCATAATATAAGCGATGGTTCCTCCGCCGCCCTGGTCAACCTTTCCGAGTTCTGCCGTCTGATAGAAAACTGTTGCATCGTCAAATATTTTCCGAAGCAGTGCCAAAAATTCCGGATTGGCATCATTGGAACCCGATTTTCCTCTGGAACCGGTGTATTTGTTCAATACCAGTCCGTTCCCGAAATATGCGGAATTCTTCTTTTCGAACACTTCGGCATAATTGGTATCGTATGCGGCGCTGACATCGGATGACAGCATATACGAGTTCTGTAACGCTCTGCGAACCTTGATTTCACTGTACTCGGACATCCGCTCAAGCAGTTCCGCTACGCAGTTTTCAAAAAATCTGGAGTGCATTCCGGTCGCACCGACACTGCCGATTTCTTCCTTGTCCACCAACAGGCAGACGGCCGTACGCTTTGGTTTTTTGATTGCAAATAATGCTTCCGCGGACGGATATGCACATACCCGGTCGTCTTGACCGTAACCCATAATCAATGCTCTGTCGATGCCGTAATCTCTTGCTTTTCCGGCCGGTACGATTTCCAATTCGGCGGACAGAAAATCTTCTTCCTCGATTCCGTACTGTTCCTTCAACAGATTCAGTGCCTGCATCTTAACGGCATCTTTTTTCTCGCCCTGCAACGGTCTCGAAGCAAATGTAACATCCAGTTTTTCACCTTCTACGACATTACTTCCCTTTTTGGTCAGCTGATCGGCCGCCAAATGAATCAGCAAATCACTGATTCCGAAAACCGGGTCGTCATCTTTTTCTCCGATTACGACATTGACAACGCTTCCGTCCTTTTTCACAACAACTCCGTGAATCGCCATAGGCAATGTGACCCACTGATACTTCTTGATTCCGCCGTAATAATGAGTATCCAGAAACGCAAGCCCGGTATCTTCATACAGTGGCTTCTGCTTGACATCCAGTCTCGGAGAATCGATATGAGCTCCCAAAATGTTCATTCCGTTTTCAAGCGGCTCCGAACCGATGACAAACATCGCAAGAGCTTTGCCCATCATATTATAATAAACCTTGTCACCCGCTTTCAGTTTCTTGCATTCGGTCAGATTCTTAAATCCGAGAGCAGCTGCCTTGTCAACGGTTGCCGTAACGCATTCCCTCTCCGTCTTGTTGGTCGAGATAAATGCCTTATATCCGTCGCAAAACTCTTCGACTTTTTTCATATCCGCGGCGGAGTATTTTAACCATGCATTTGTTATTTTCGTGTCTTCCCGTTTCATACTGTCACCTCTCACGGTTTGATTTATTTGGTTGCAAACTGCATCATTTCACGAATTTCATCTGTGGTAAAAATATAAGAATGATTGCAGAACTGGCAACGTACTTCAATATTTTCCTCATCCGTTATCAGCTTTTCCAATTCTTTCCGGCCCAAGCTGATTAACCCCTTGGTGTAGCGTTCCTTGGAACAGCCGCAGACAAATGATGCTTCGGTCTGTTCATAGAATTCCGGCTGCAGTCCGTCCAAAATCCGATTCAGGATATTCTCCGGCGTCATTCCGCTTCGCAGCATATCGGTGACGGACGGCAGCGTCCGAATATTGGATTCAAGCCGGTCAATCACGTCATCGGTAACATTCGGCATCAGCTGTACGATAAAGCCTCCTGCCTGTAATACCGAGCCGTCACGGTCCACCAGAACTCCGAGTCCGACACTGGACGGGGTCTGTTCCGATGCCGCAAAATAATAGGTCATGTCTTCTGCAATTTCCCCGGTCTGAAGTTCAATGTTGCCGATATACGGATCTTTCAGCCCCAGGTCCTTAATAACGCTGAGCATCCCGTTTCCGACTGCCATACCGACATTTAAATGCCCGTTTTCATGATCCGGAACCGTAACATCCGGATTACCGACATAGCCTTTAACGTGCCCGTGAGAATCCGCCGTAATCAACAGCCCCTGAAGCGGACCGTCCGCATCAATTCGGACCGAAAGCAAATCTCTGTCCCCCTTCATCATGATTCCCATCATCACACCGGCGCTCATCAAACGTCCCAGTGCCGCCGTTGCCACCGGAGACAGATTATGTGCGACTCTTGCGGTCTCGGCAATTGTTTTTGTGGTTGTCGCAAAGGCGCGAATCTGCTCGTCTGCAGCCGCAGCCCTTACAATATAATCTCTGTTATTCATAGTGCTTGTTTTCCTGAAATCTTTCTCTTGCAACATAATAAATCCGTTCCGACCGGTCCGTTGCCGGCTCTTTCGTAAATGCGTCATACGCCGCTACAAACTCCATTCCGGCCAGCCGAATCATTTCCTCCACCTGCTGTCTTGAATAGGCACGCTGTTCATGCAGTTCGTCCGACCGGACATAACGCCCGTCCGGTTCTTCTTCAAAAATCGTCAAATGATACTGATTGATTTTCCTCTCCGTATCATATTCGTTGTCCCAAATCAGCAATGAGGATTCTGTTTCTTCCGTTCTTGTCACGTTCTTCAGTATATCCGCGAAAAAATGTTCCGTCTTCAGATCAAAGATAAACACACCGTTTCGGTCCAAATAATTATTAACCTTTTTCAGTGCCTTTATAAAATCCTGTTCGGTCAGCAAATAATTCATCGTATCACAAATGCTGACAAACGCACCGACCGTTCCGTACAGTTCCAGATTTCTGATATCCTGTTGCAGATAGAGAATCGACTGATTTAAAACCGATTCGAAGAGCGGACTGTTTTCATCCTCCAGATCCGATTCGGAAAGGCCTGCTTCCGCCATAGACTTCTGCAGTATTCGGTCAATCCGGTCCGCTTCCTTGGCATGTGCAATATCCAGCATTTCCTCCGACTGATCGATTCCGATTACATCGTATCCGCATTCCTGAAGGCGCATGCAAATCTCTCCGGTACCGCATCCGAGTTCGGCCACCAGGCCGTCATTGATTCCGTTATCACGTAACAGATTGCATAAATATCCAACCCATTCGTCATAAGGAATATTATCCATGCAGTTATCGTAGATACTCGCAAACGTAGTATACTGATCCATGAGTTTCCTTTCATAAAATGCACCGAAGAGTTGCCTTCCGTATATTTCGAAAGGCAACTCCCGATTCATCATTTATTGATTCAATTCAGCAATTTCACTGTATACGGGAACCAGTGCCGGATAAATGGAACGGAATACCTGATAACGCTTCTCATATTCCGCAACAATGGCAGGATCCTGTTCGATTGTATCGACAACACGAATCAGCTTGCCGGCAGCTTCTTCAACGGAAGCATATTCTCCGCAACCGACAGCCGCCAGAATCGCTGCGCCGTATCCGGGGCCTTCTTCACAGTTGATCTTATCCACCTTAACATTCATGATGTTGGCAATTACCCTGCACCAGAGCGGGCTCTTGGCGCCACCGCCGATTGCACGTACACGCTCAATCTTCACACCGAAGGAACGTGCAATTTCAACAGCATCGCGAAGTGCATATGTAACACCTTCCATAACAGCCAGCGTCATATCCTCACGCTTCGTATCCAACGAAAGACCGACGAAGCAGCCTCTTGCGTTCGGATTGTTGTGAGGCGTACGCTCTCCCATCAGGTACGGCAGATAGTAAACGTTATTCTTGCCGATTTCCTTGATGTTCTTCTGCTCTGCGGCATAATCCTTGGTTCCGATGATGTCATCCATCCACCACTTATTGGAAGATGCAGCGGAAAGCATGCAGCCGAGGAAATGATAGCGTCCGTTCGCATGTGCGAATGAGTGCATTGCATTCTTGTCATCTACGGCAAATTCATCGGAAGCGATAAATACGGTTCCGGATGTTCCGAGAGATAGACTGCACATACCGTTTTCAAGAGTTCCGGTACCTACGGCACCTGCGGCATTGTCACCTGCGCCGGCAATAATCTTAACGGTCTTCGGAAGTCCGAGTTCTTCAGCGATTTCGGGAAGAATCGTTCCGACAACTTCGTAGCTTTCAAAAATCTTGGCAAGCTGACTTTCCTTAACGCCGACGATGTCGCACATTTCCTTGGACCAGCACTTGTTCTTTACATCGAACAGAAGCATACCGGATGCATCCGAAACATCGGTGCAATGAACGCCGGACAACAGATATGCAAGATAGTCTTTCGGAAGCATAATTTTCTGAATCTTCGCGAAAATCTCGGGTTCATTTTTCTTCACCCACAAAAGCTTGGGTGCCGTAAATCCGGTCAACGCCATATTTGCGGTATAGGAACTGATCTTCTCACGTCCGATGACATTGTTGAGATAATCACATTCCTCCTGAGTACGTCCGTCATTCCACAAAATTGCGGGACGAAGTACCTTATCATTCTCATCCAAAATAACAAGTCCGTGCATCTGACCGCCGAAGCTGATTCCGGCAACCTGAGATGCATCAAAACCGTTCAACAGATCCTTCAGGCCTGCCTTCATCTGTGTCCACCAGTCTTCGGGCTTCTGCTCCGACCAACCGGTCTTCGGGAAATACAACGGATATTCTTTCGAAACAATATTCTTGATCGTACCGTCAGCATCCATCATCAGAAGCTTAACGGAAGACGTACCAAGATCCACACCGATATAGTACATATAATCATCCTCCATGATAAAGATTGGATTATTGGGGTCCTTCGACAACCAAAAACCACCGAATTATATCTTACCCAATTCGGTGGCTAATGTCAAGTATTTGAGGTCGCTTCGTCATATTTTGATACGGTTTTTACATCGTATTTCAATACGGTTTTTTCGTAGCATTTCGGACCGGTTTTTGCAGAGCATTTCGAACTGTTTTTTTTAGCGTATTTCGAATTGTTTTTTGCGTATTTCGAATTGTTTTTTTCGCATTTCGAACTGTTTTATTAGCGCATTTCGAACTGTTCTATCGCATTTCGGTCCGGTTTTCGTCATGCCTCGGACAGAAATTTATTCCGCATTTTCCAGCACTTCGGGCTTCGGAATCATAAATGTGACCGCACTCTTATTGACAACAATATCCGCTTCCTTAAAAGAGCCGCCGTATTCACCGTCAACCGTCCACGGAACCTCTTCTTCAAATTCAAATTTCACCTTATTGACATGTCGGTAAATGATGTTCGGATTATCAAAATTATGCTTTTTCATATCCATAACCAATCCTGCTACGTGCAAAACACCCGGATTTTTGATTAAGAACAGTTCGTATTTACCGTCATTCAGTTTCACATCCGGTCCCGTAATTCCGCGGAATCCGCCGATGGATGCGGCACTGACAACCATGCCGATAATAAAAGTATCTTCGATTACTTCGTTATCATCAATCGTGACAATTGTCTTAAAATTCTTAATTCGTGTCAGCGCACCGGCGCCGTTCAGAATATATGCCGCATGTCCGAGTGCATTCTTCATGGACTGTTTGGTTGCATAAGATACATCGGTAAACAGACCGAATGCAGCGGTATAAACCACATTCGTACCATTCATACATGCGATATCACAATTGAACTGTTCTCCGTCCTTTGCCAATGCGGCAGCATCTACAATATCCATCGGAATATCCAGGGAATATCCGAAATCATTGGTACTTCCCGCCGGCAGATAGACAATCGGTGCCTTCTTTTCCACCTGCATCAATCCGTCCACAACTTCGTGCAACGTGCCGTCCCCGCCGGAGCAGACAATCTTTGTACAGTTTCCTTCGTTCATATAGGCAATGACAGCATCCTTTGCATCATTTGCCTTTTTGGTCGGAGATATTACCAAATCATAATTGTCATCAATCAGCTGATTGATAACATCATTCAGTTTGGTTACAATTTTCTTCTTTCCTGCATTCGGATTATAAATAAACAAAATCTTTTCTCTCATAACGCACCTCAATGGGTTACATAGTAATTTCCTGTCTATTATAACCGATAGAAATCTGTTTGTTAAGCGAAAATGAATAAATTAAAACTTCTTTCACAATTTTCCCGGTTCCGTTTTCGATTGCATAAGCATACAGCTGTAACTGTCTCTCATATCGTTTAAGCAGTTCCGCTTCTCCGTTTTCTGCCGGTACGGTATCGGTTTTGTAATCCAGTAAGACGATCCCATCCTCTTCTTCAAACCAGGCGTCGATAATTCCCTGAACCAATACCGAATCCGTGTCAGAATATTCCTCGCCGAGGTTTTTTGCGGAAACCGACATGACAAATGCCCGTTCCCGGTTCAAAGTACCGTTCTGTGCCGCCAGTTTCATTCGCTGTCCGATCGGACTCCGGAAAAATGCAACCAGTTTGTCTGTTTTCAGATACGGAATATCCGAAATATCAATTTGGTTCTTCGCTGCCATGCGTTCCCATTCCTTGATGCATTCCTCTTCGGTTTCTTCAAGACTGTAATCGTGCAGCTGAAGGACCCGATGGCATAACGTACCGAATTCCGCACCGGTTCGTTTCCGACTTTCTGTTTTTCTTGCAAATGCGGGAACCGGAATCTCGGTCATTTCATTGTCCGTCCGGAAAACGTGTGCCACCGCAACAGACGATTCCGCCTGTTCTTCCGATGCCTCCTTTTCCAAGTATGCCTGTTTCTTCAGTTCCGATACCGAAACCTTTACCGGTACCGATTTTTTGTTTGCCGAACCGTATGTAAACCGGTGATAACGCAGTAATTCCTCACGAAATCTTTCATATTCCGAATCATTTAACCGATATGCGGGAATGTCTTTCTTTGTCGCACCCTTCTCCTGTAAAATACCTGTCACATTATAAAAACAGAATTTCCAAGACCCGATTTGCGTTTCCGTATCGGTCGTTCCGAATGCCTGTTGCAGCTGTTCCTTCAGCTCTTCCGACTCGATACAATTCAGTGTTCCGAGCGTTGCGGACAGAATCAGACTCAGGAAGGAATCGCATTTCATCAGGCTCGAATAAGTCATTCCGTATTCCGTTGTCTCCGGTCGTCTTCCTATGGCGGGAAGCACTGTTTTATGACCGGTATGTGCCGTTACAATCAGTTTTTCTCTTGCTCTTGTCATCGCAACATACAAAACACGCAAATCCTCGCCGAATGATTCAGTCGTGACACGGTTATCAATCATTCTTCTGAGAAATGTATAATTCTTTTTATGCAGTTCGGGGTCCGCCAGCATCAGTCCGATTCCCATTTTCTCATGAACCGTCAAATCGTATTTGGCGTCCTGTTTCTGATTCGTACTTCCGGCATCGGCAAGAAAAACAATCGGAAATTCCAGTCCCTTACTCTTGTGAACCGTCATCATTTTAACGGCATTGTCATCTTCTTCACCGAGCTCATCTTCGATTTCTTCTTCATTTTTCACTATCATATCGATATACGAAATGAAGCCCTGCAAATTCATATCCGACGAGGTCTGAAACGATTTCGCTTTCTTCAGCAAAAGGCGGAGATTCTTTTTCCGAATCGAACAGTCCTCCATGGCACAATAGTATTCATAGTAGCCGGTACTTTGGAAAAATTCCTGAATCAGTTCATGGATTGTCAAATAGGTCATATGCTTCTTCAGGGAACGGTACAATGTCATAAATTTCCTGCATTTCTCTGCCAAACCGTCATCGACCGGTACGAATGCACCGTCTCGGTCATCCGCAATCCGAGACATAATTGTAAATGTGTACGGAAGTCGTCTTTGTTGCCGTTTCTTTCTGCACAAAACAGCCAGCTTTGCCATATCATCCGGAGTAAATCCGATAACCGGACACATCAGTATTGTGGCAAGTTCGATTTCCTGGAACGGATTATCCAGAATTCGAAGCATCGAAATCACCGCATTCACTTCCACGGAATGAAAATATTCCTTCATCGAACCGGACACAACCGGAATTCCGGCATTTCGCAGTTCCGTTAACAGTTTTGCCGCAAATGCCTTGTTCTTTCGCGTTAAAATCGCAATATCTCCGTACCGTGCAATTCTCGGAACGTCATTCGAATCCTTCGGTTCCCTTTTTCGATTGATAACAAGACCGGTCACCGGATTTGTCAGTTCCTTGATTCGATTTATGATAATATGAATCTCATCGTCCTCGTTGCCCGTTTCGCTGTTTGGCAAAAGACATTCACCGGAATATGCATCGAAATCTCCGGTTTCCGTTTGTTCGCCGTCTGACCGGAAGTCTCCATCGGAATTGCATTCGATATCACCTGCATTTGCATGTCCGCATTCCGATTTCCCGTTCGCATCCTCTTCGGCTTCATCCGGCAAATACAAATCCGAATAATACAACTCCGCTGCGGAATCATATTCGACTCCTCCAACCGCCTTCTTCATAACACATCGAAAGATCTCATTGACGGAATCCAGCACCTGTTCTCTGCTTCGGTAATTTCGCTGCAGGTCTATCTTGGTTCCAATCTCGGGATTTTCGCCAAAAGCGCTGTATTTGTCCAAAAACATCTCCGGACATGCTTTTCGGAATTTGTAAATGCTTTGTTTAACATCCCCTACCATGAACAGATTCGGTTTTCCGTTCTGCACTTTGGCAATGGCCGTCAGTACCGATTCCTGAATATAGTTGGAATCCTGATATTCGTCAATCATGATTTCATCATAGTTCTGACTCATCTGAACAGCCGCTTCCGTTATGGTATTATCGTCATTTCTCAATATATTCAATGCAAAATGAGCCACATGGGAAAAATCGTATGCATTCAGTTCCTGTTCTTTTTGCGAAACCCTGTCCATAAAACGTCTGACAAGCAAAATCAGGCTTTTTAAAACAGGCAGGCATTCCTTTCGTTCTTCTCTCGCGATTTCTGACATATCCGCCAGGGCATCCTTGCTCAGAAATCCTTTATACCGGTTTCGATAATTCTTCCAATACTCAATCCTGCTCTTTTCGTCTTCATTGGTAGCTTTATCCGCAGTTAATCGGGAAAATTCAATCGGATTCGGACTGACCAGCGTCTGATAACGGTCGGACCGGCGAAGAATCTCTTCCAGCATCTCAACATCCTTTGACGCCGTAGAGGACAATTTTACCAATCCGAGTTCAGCCGTTTCCCTTGCCATATAAGTTGCGCAGTTCAATGCAGAACGGCAGCTCTCCGTAATCAGCATCTGTTGTTCATCCAAAAACAAATCAGGCTCCGTTCCCTCCTGTTCCATAATACGAATCATACGATCCAGCCATTGATTCGGAAACGGTTCCGAAACGGCATATTTATAAATATCGGTTATCATCTTCCCGATACTGTTGTCGGTATATTGGGAATTCTGAATCCGGTCCCCGTACCGATCCGCCAAATATACCATCGCCTCCCGTTCGGTTTCATCCTCGCTTCCGTAGGCCTCTTCCAGAATTTCATTCAATGCATCTTCTTCCAGCATATCCTGTTCGGACTTGTCCAAAATGCGAAATGACGGATCGATATCGATTCTGTGAAAATATCTTTTTACCGTCATCTGACAAAAACTGTCAATGGTAGAAATCACCGCGAAATTCAAATTTCTCGATTGACGGAGCAAATTCTCATCATCGGGATTTTCTTCCAGTCGCTTCTCAATAGCCTTGGCAATTCTTGTTTTCAGTTCTCCTGCCGCATTTTTCGTAAATGTAACAATCAAAATCCGGTCGATATCAATCGGATTCTTTGAATCGGTAATCATTTTCATGATTCGTTCAACCAAAACGGCCGTTTTGCCGGAACCTGCAGCCGCGGAAACAAGCAAATTTCCGATTGGCGCATCAATGACCTGTTGTTGCTGTTTCGAAAAATCCATGCTTACTCTTCCTCCTGTTCCGTTTCCTCAAATCCGTGTACATTTCGTGTCATCATTCGGGTACGACTGTCCTTTCGACAGACTCCCGCAAAATTACAATATTCGCACCCCGATTTCTTCCCGTCCTGATACGGAATTGCCGCAATGTTACCGTGAACAATATCCCGAATTTCGGTCTGAATCAGTTCTTCGGTATAGTCCAAAAGAACATTCATGGCCTCTTCCGATGCGGAGGAATTGCATATAATGTTGCCGTCTTTATCGGTTCTGGCATCCAGAACCGCAGACTTATATCCCGCATTGACACTGTTAAATGCATGGTCAAGATGACCCAAATACTTATCGGTCACATGCGGTAATGCCGTCGTGTCATCCCCGTCCTGTTCGCAGACAAGCAAACCGTTCGGCTTCATCAATTCCGTCAAATCCGCCTCGGAGGTTGTTTTGTCATTTTTCTTAATCGAGTCGGTGATGGTATTAAACAGCATCGCAGCGGGTACGGTCGGAATTCCGTTCTGATTTGCTTCCTTTCGAAGAATAGCCAGATATGCCGGCAGCTGAATATCTCTTCCGCTGAGCACATCTTCCTGTTTCCATTCGTGATTTCCCGATTTGTAATCAATTACTTTAATTAAGGTTTCGTCTTCTGTTTCACAGACATCGATTCGGTCGACTTTGCCGACAAACCGATTCCCCTCAATCTCCTGTTCAAATCGGCATTCGGTTGCTTTTACATGATAATCGCCCGAGCGATACTGTTCCAGCAAAATCGGAGCAAAGAACCGCAAATCCTCTTCCAGTTTTTGCAGACGATACCGGTTTCTTGCGGTATCCGTAAAGGTTTCGTACCGTTTATTCTCGCGTATCCGTGCCATCCCGTCACAAATTATCCCATTGACGGTCGCCTCCGATACGGCTTCTCCGTTGCGTTCCTTCTCAACCATTGTTTTACCGATATAATCCAGGATTTCATGATATACATTTCCGACATCCAGAGTGGTCGGTTCATAAGTTTTGCGCGGCTCTGTTGCAAGTGTATATTGCATAAAATGATAGAACGGACAATTGGCATAGGTTTGGAGTCTCGACGTGGAATAGATTTCTCCGTTACCGCAAAGTTCCCCCGCCAATTCGGGCGACAATGAAAACTCCCGCACAATACCGTTCTCGCCGTTTTTCAACAAGTTTCTGTCAATCATCTCCGAATTACTGTCCCGGTCTTCCGTGAACCAGCGATATAATGCCAGAAGTTCCTTTTTTTCGTTCGGATCCGACAGTTGGTGATACTGCTCCAGCAGGTTTTCCCGTCCGCCGTCAATGGCAATCGTTTCAAAAAATGTTTTCCTGTCACTTCGTTCAGTATGAATTGTAAGCATGGGAAATAAACGCTGAATTCGACGTATTACATACGACTCTGCGGTTTCCTTTCCGTCTTCACCCAGCTTTTTCCATGACAATGTAAGAGACTCCGACGGTTTCTCCAATGCCATCAACAAATAAAACTCATCGGTATCCAATGCTTCTTTTTCGGTTTCTGACAAAATAATCCGGTATTCTTCCTTCAAAATCTCACGTTCCCGCACATTTAACAGTTCGTTGCAATGATTTCCGGCAGGTACCGTACCATCATTCATTCCGAGAAAGAATAAATGACGCACTCCCGCAAGTCTTGAGCGTTTCATATCTCCGATTAAAATACAGTCCGTTTCCGGTGGTATCGTTCCAACCTTCAGTTCCGCAAATCCGGCATCCAGCAAATTCAGATAGTCCTTGGCGGAAATCGGCTGATCTCCCAGAAGTGAATGAACCGTATTCAGCAACTCTGCGATGGCCTTATAAATTGCTTCATGTTCTTTCACACGACGCAAATTCCACGGAATCGATTCTTCTTTCAACTCTTCGGCAAGTTCCATGAGACGTTGATATATTTCATGCTCATTCAAAAAACCGTATAATGCCTCCGTTTTCTGTGCAACCGTTGACTTTCCGTCTGCCAGACAGGACCAGACAGGTTCCAGCATGTCCAGCACCGATTGTCCGAACGTTTCTACATTCTCCGAAGCGACAACTCGTTTTCCGTCATAATCTCCGGTTAATCCTTTTTTCCATCTGCCTCTCCCCCGCACTCCCCGCGCAAGCAAATAATTCTCAAGGTAATTGAGCGTAGCATCATCAAATCCGTTCAACCGGTTTCTTAAAAACCTCATAACCCATTCTGTCTTCATATCGGATTCTACCGTCATAATCAGGCTACGAATATAATCAACAAGGCAGTTTTGCAGCACATCCGACTTATAGTCAACGAAGAAAGGGATTTGGGCTTGAGTTAACGCAGCTCTCAATTCTTCCGTATATTCCTGTACATTTCCGCACAAAATACCGATTTCCCGGTACTGAACATTCCTGTTCCGAACCAAATCGGAAATACGTCCGACAACCCATCTGACTTCTTCGTGAACGGTCGTCCCGCAATACAATCGGATGGCATCCGCACAGTTTCCTTCATATACCCGACTTCCCTTACGAAACAGTGATTCCGATAAATACCGTATCGCGTCATTCTGAGCATTCTCCTGCTGCGTAACGAAAATCGGCGAATGGACGGTATGTCCGGTCAACATTGCAAGCTCGCGAAACCTCTGCATGGTGTCTGTACTGATACGAAAGCATCCGGCTTTGGATTCTTTCTCATACATGTCGGGATCTGTCTTTATGCTGATTACCACATCCCGGCATACTGACATTAATTCCTTCAGTAATGCATACTGAGTCGGGGTAAACCCGGTATATCCGTCAAAATACAATGTACTGTCCGTCAGTGCTTTCGATTCCCTAACAAGCGGGCACATGGCACTGTAAACGCTCTCTTCTGTGATACGCGAATTTCCGCAGGCTTCATGAAACCATCCGTAAATCTTTGACATCTCGGATAATTTGTCCGCAAGAAGCATATCATCCGATTTCCCGGAAATATCCGACAACTGTTCCGCACTGACTTCACATCTTGCAAATTCGGAAATCAGAGATTTCATCTCTTCAATGAATCCCGGTTTATTGACCTTATTCCCATACAGACGAAGTTCGTTTCGATGTTCGGTCAAAACCCGTTTCAAAAGCATGCTTTTCCCGATATCGTCCAAAACCTCCGGGATTCTGTCACCGAGTTCATCCATCAGGCGATGTGTCAGTCTTCGAAAGCTTAAAATATCAATATTCATGACGCAATGTGCCGGATGCTTCCCGCTTAATTCTTTCTGTGCCTCCAGTGTGGCCTGTTCCGGCACAAAAAAGTACAGCTTCGATTGTCCGTTCATGCTTTCTTTCAGCAATCGTTCTGTTAATACATCACGATTATTCTTCATCGAATTTCCCAAAATAAATGTGAGCCCCATACCTTCGCCTCCGTTTTTCATGCCTTTCTGTCATTATAGCACAGGGCAACAAAAAAAGCAAACATCTGTTCGAACAAATGTTTGCTGATTTTTCAAAAAATCCCGGAATGCCGGTTCCGCTTTTTGACTCCTAGCCATAAGCCAGGTGGGTTCCCTCACGTATGCTTCTGCCTTCCACTGGCATAATCCGAAGATTAAGGAGGCCTGACATCCACATCCAAATATCGGAGTCCCGTTTAAAGTTTTGTAGGTTCAAAAATGACGGAGGTATCGTACACCCCAGGAAATATGTCACTTTAATCCGCTACGGACAGTCAGGCATTTTTCTTCTCTACTTCAATAATCGATGTTTTCTTCATGGGAATACGGCAGTTTTTGTTGCTTCCGAACTCTACGATAACAACTCCCTGAGCTTCCAATGTATCCACAACCACCCCGTAAAATCCTGCTGTTGTAATAACACTGTCACCGATTTCAACCGAACTAAGCAAAAGTTCCATTTTCTTCTGCTGCTTCTTTTCCGGACGAACAATCATGAAATACATGATCAATACCATAATACCAAGCGTAATCAGCAAAGGAAGTGCCGTCACTCCTCCCTGAGTCGCCAAAAATACACCGTTAAACTTCAACATAAATTACCTCTTTCCGTATCGATCAGTCTTCCGCACCGCGAGCAAAACCATCGAGCTTCATTTTTTTATATTCCGAGTATCGGTTTTGCTCTATTGCGTCCCGTATCTCTTCCATCATTCTATTATAAAATCTCAAATTATGCAAGACCATTAATCGCATACCGAGCATTTCACCGGAAACCAAAAGATGACGGATATATGCTCTCGAATGATTTTTGCAGGCAGGACAATCACAGCCTTCCTCAATCGGTCTTTCATCGGTTTTATAACGTTCGTTTTTCAAATTCAGACGTCCCCGGTTTGTATACGCATGTCCGTGCCGTCCGTTTCTGGTCGGATATACACAGTCAAAGAAATCCACACCGCGTTCCACGCCTTCCAGAATATTGGCCGGAGTTCCGACACCCATCAGATATACCGGCTTATCTATCGGCAAATACGGAACTACCGCATCCAGTGTCCGATACATATCATCATGAGTTTCTCCGACAGCCAGGCCGCCGACGGCATATCCCGGCAAATCCAATTCCGAAATCTGCTTGGCATGCTCAATTCGAATATCCTGATAAATACCGCCCTGGTTGATTCCGAACAGCAGCTGCTCTTTATTGATGGTATCCGGCAGAGAATTCAGCCGTTCCATTTCCGTTTTGCAGCGTTTCAGCCATCTTGTCGTACGTTCTACGGATTTCCGGATATAATCCTTTTCCGCAACGCTTGAGGGACATTCGTCGAATGCCATTGCTATGGTTGATGCCAAATGAGACTGAATCTGCATACTTTCCTCCGGACCCATAAAAATCTTGCGTCCGTCGATATGACTGTTGAAGGATACTCCTTCTTCTTTGATTTTTCGCAGCTTTGCCAGCGAAAATACCTGAAATCCACCGGAGTCTGTCAAAATCGGCTTGTTCCAATGCATAAACGGCTGAAGACCGCCCATTTCTTTGACAATTTCATCTCCAGGTCGTACATGCAAATGATACGTATTGCACAATTCCACCTGCGTTCCGATGTCATTCAGATCAACGGAGGACACAGCACCTTTTATGGCCGCAACGGTTCCGACATTCATAAACACCGGTGTCTGAATCGTTCCGTGAACAGTTGTCAGTTCTCCCCGTTTTGCCCATCCGTCGCGATTGATAATTCGATACATACCGGTACCATCCTTACTTCGTAGCATTCAACTTCAGAATAACCAGAAATACGGCAAACAAAACCGTTACAATTCCGGCCGGAAGCAGGTTCGGGAACCATTTTGTTGACAGAATCAGGCAAGTGATTCCCGCCAAAAAGAATCCGATAATCAAAATCATGCTGAAAATGCCGTCATACGACATTCTGTCGCCTCGTGCGGAATGAACTCCGTCACTCCTGCTCTCCATGATTTCATCAAACATTTTCGGCGAAATTCCCTTAACATAGAATTGCGCAAATTTATGCACTTCTTCCACCAGTGCATTATATGCGTTCATTCCGTCATTTTGATCTTCCTTCAGAGGATCCTGCCCGGATAACAGTCTGCTGTAATTTGCCATCGACAATTCAGTCAGCAGATTCTGTTCTTTCAGTATGGTAAGCCCTTCCTCAATATCGGTTACGCCGGACAGTTTCTTCATCATTGTAAAAAATGCGTCGACAACCGATTCCCTGCAGTTACCGTACTGTCCCTTTGTATAAAAATCCTGTGCTTCCAGGCAGGATTTATACAAATCGGGAAACTGCTTGACAGTTTTGAATTCCCCTGTAACATCCGTTAATACTTTCTCCTCAGTAGCCATTATTTTATCTCCACATTACCTGCCATTGTGTCTTTCACAACACAAATCCATGTTTTTCCTGTGTTGAGCTGAATTTCATTTCCGTTCATATCGAAATATTTCGTCGGTTCAAATTCGCCCTTCTTGCTCCATGTAATCGGAATTGCTTTTCCGTTTGTGATATAATATCCGCCCTTTCCGGAATCAATATCGTCAAATGCCAGATAATCGTTGTGATCGAGCTGTCTCCATCCGGTAAACTGAATGATGATATTCTTGGTGCTGATCTGCTTTCCGTCCAGCTCGTCGATGTGAGCTTCCCCATATTGCTCACGATAATACAAACCGTCTTCTTCGTTGTAAATGAACTCCGGCTTGTTATGAACCATTCCGGTCTTTACCGACGTTGCCGGGATGCCGTCCGCAAATACCGTTTCCTGCTCATCGGGAGCAAATTGGAAATGCTCTTTGATGTAACGGTCGGTATGATTGGTCTGATATCCGCGCTTCTTAATACCTGCACGAATGCCTTCCGCCGATGTATACGCATTGTGCGGGGCCTTTCTGTCGCTGGTACGGTAATATGCAATTCCTTCCAGATAAATGCCGTTGATATTGTTGACATCATCTCTGGCAAGAAGTTCATCCACATAAATCTTCGGACCGCCGAAATGGCAATACAACGCATCCCATTCCAGTGCCCAGAAAACATAATATGCACGGCAGCTTCTTACGGAACCGATTTTCTCCAAATTATCATAATCCTCGATGATTGCCATCAGACGGGAATCGTTATATTCAACAGCACATTCATAGACAACGCCGGCACTGTTGATTCCGGCCTGCGGAACCGCTGCCGGAACATTATTCATCATGACTGCAACCGGACGTCTGTTTGCCAGTTCCTCCGGAATCCACTCATTGGTCAGCGCACTTCGTGTCATTCCTTCCGGAGTCGGAGTTGCTTCCGGAGTCGGAGTAGCCTCCGGGGTCGGAGACATTTCCGGGGTCGGAGATACTTCCGCGTCCGGCGTATTCGTCGGAGCATCGGTCGGTGTTTCCGTCGGAGTTTCGGTCGGTTTCGTATCCTTCGGATCTTCTGCCTTCTTACAACTCCACATCATCATGCACATAACCATCATGCAACATATTATAAGCAGTCTTTTTCTATTCATGTTAATTCCTCCACGTGGCTTAAAATGATGGAACAATCGGAAGCATTTTGTCCCATATAAGCAATAAAGGCCAATGCTTATGCATTGGCCTTTACAGGGGCAGTAGGATTCGAACCCACGACCTGCGGTTTTGGAGACCGTTATTCTACCAGCTGAACTATACCCCTTTATATGTGTGGCTCTTGCGAACCGCTTACATATTACTACAAATCAACAAATATGTCAACCTGTATTTTGCCTTTTTATACTGAATTATGCGAAGAACAACTTGGACAGAGTCATCGGATCGATATACTGGCCATCCTTGTAAACACGCATATTGCCGGAAGCGATTTCATCGATAAGCATAACCTTGCCATCCTTATCGTAACCGAATTCGAACTTGATATCATACAGAACAAGTCCTTTTTCCTTCAAATCATCCGCTACAATCTTGGTAATCTTCTGTGTCATAGCCTTCATATCATCATACTGCTCAGCAGTCATAACACCGAGATCTACAAGACCGTCTTTGGTAACAAGCGGATCGCCCTTTGCATCGTTCTTGAAGGTCATTTCTACATATGCGGGAAGATCTGCACCCTCTTCTACATAATCGCTGTAACGACGGAAGAAGCTTCCTACTGCCTTGTAACGGCAAATAACCTCAAGACCCTTGCCGAATACCTTTGCCGGAAGAACTTCCATTGTGGTATCAGCCAGATCTGCATTGACATAATGAGTCTTGATACCTGCAGCATTAATCTTCTCAAAAAAGTAAATCGACATACGAAGGTTTACATCGCCGACACCTTCGATGGTAAGACCTACCGAGTTCTCACCCGGATCGAATACACCATCTTTACCGGTGCAGTCATCCTTAAACTTCAACAGGTAATTTCCGTTTTCCAGAGCAAATACATCCTTGGTTTTTCCAGAATAAACAAGCTTATTTCCCATCTTAAATTCTCCTTGATTTATAGTTTATTTGAAACTGTAACTGCTGTATCAAACAAAAAGAATAATATCGAAATATCAAACCGTTGTCAATCATCAAATTTTACAAAATTTGAATCGATAAAGGCAAAATATTATGCGGTTTCGATTTTGTTCGCCAGATGGAGATTATGACGTTCCACCGCTTCCTCTCTCATCTTGTACTTCAGAATCTTTCCGGCAGCATTCATCGGGAAGCTGTTCATAAAATCCACATATCTCGGAACCTTGTGTTTTGCCATATGATCTCTGACATACGCCTTGATTTCGTCTTCGGTACAGCTTTCCCCTTCCTTCAGAATAACGCAGGCCATAATTTCTTCTCCGTAATCCTTGTCGGGAACACCGATGACCTGAACATCATTAATCTTCGGGTATGTATACAGGAAGTCTTCGATTTCCTTCGGATAAATGTTCTCTCCGCCTCGGATAATCATATCCTTGATTCGACCCGTGATCTTGTAATTACCGTCATCCAGACGTCTTGCAAGGTCTCCGGTATGAAGCCAGCCGTTTTCGTCGATGGCCGCTGCGGTTGCTTCCGGCATCTTATAATATCCCTTCATGATATTATATCCTCGTGCCACGAATTCTCCGTCAACATTGTTCGGAAGTTCCTCATTGGTTTCCGGATCGACAATTTTGCACTCAACTCCGTAAATCGGTCCGCCTACGGTATTGACACGGGTTTCCAGGGAATCGGTGGTCTTGCTCATCGTGGTTGCGGGAGACGCTTCGGTCTGACCGTACGTAATACAAATTTCTGGCATATGCATTTTCTCAATAACATCCTGCATTGCCTTAATCGGGCACGGCGAACCTGCCATAATACCGGTTCTCATATGGGAGAAATCCGTTTTCCCGAAATTCTCATGACCGAGCATCGCAATAAACATGGTCGGAACTCCGTGGAAACAGGTAATCTTTTCACGATTGATGCAATCCAGGCCTTTTCTCGGTGAAAATGCCGTAATCGGGGACATTGTAACACCGTGCGTAACCGATGCCGTCATTGCCAGTACCATACCGAAGCAATGGAACATCGGGACCTGAATCATCATTCGGTCGGCCGTGGACAAATCCATACAGTCACCGATTGCCTTACCGTTATTGACCACATTATAATGTGTCAGCATAACGCCCTTCGGGAAACCGGTGGTTCCGGATGTGTACTGCATATTGCATACATCATTTTTATCAATCATACGACGTCGGTTTTCTACTTCCGTCAACGGAACCGCTTCACCGGCCTTCAGTGCATCATCCCAGGTAAAGCAGCCGTTTTGGCGGCTTTCCACGGTGATAATATTCTTCAGGAACGGAAGGCGTTCGCTCTCCAGTTCACCGGGCTTGCAGGTTTCCAGTTCCGGGCACAGTTCCCGGATGATTTCAATGTAATTGCTGTCTTTATGGCCGTCAATCATAACCAGCGTATGGGTATCGGACTGACGAAGCAGATATTCGATTTCATGGATCTTATATGCGGTATTGACCGTAACCAGAACCGCACCGATTTTCGTGGTCGCCCAGAATGTAATGTACCAGGCGGGAACGTTGGTTGCCCAAATTGCAACATGGTCTCCCTTCTTGACATTCATGGCAATCAAAGCCCGTGCAAAATTATCTACATCATCGCGGAATTCCGGATACGTTCTTGTATAATCCAGTTCGGTATAGCGGAACGCATACTGAGTCGGAAATACTTCGCAGATTCGATCCAGAACATCCGGAAATGTATAGTCAATCAGACGTTCCTTCGGCCAAATGTAATTTCCGGTACCGCGGTTATCCGTCTGAATCGGATGCTTGTGTTTGGTGCGATACGGTTTCATGTAGTTGGCAAACTGAGGAAATACAACCCATGCATCGGCAAGTTCACGGGACCATCTTTTTACCCACTCAAGAGATACATATCCGGTATAATGCATATTCTCCAGTGCGGCGAAAATGTCTTTTAACGGCATATCGCCGTCACCCATCATTCGATAGGAAACAACTCCGTCCCGCAATACGGAATCCTTAACATGAATGTACTTAATATATTCTCCGAGATTATCCACGGTTTCTTTCGGTGCTTCGTTAAAATTCCGGTAAGGGTGATGAATATCCCACAATGCCGCAATTTTTCTGCTTCCGACCGCATCCAGTACGGCCTTCAGTCTCCTGCTATCGGAATATACACCGTTGGTTTCCACCAGCATGGTCACATTGTATTCTTCCGCAATCGGAGCCAGCTGCTTCAGGGCATCAATAATCACATTGTCGTCCACTTCTCCGTCCGGAGCCGGATGTTCGTCCGCCAGAACACGGATGTAAGCGGTTCCCAACGCATTGGCAAGCTTTGCATATGCAGTCAGTTCTTCAATGATTCTGGGAAGCTTATTTTGGTATTTCAATGCGGTTCCGAATGACAGGCAGGAAATTTCAACATTGATTTCTCTCAATTTGGCAACCGTCTTCGGCAATTGCTCTTCGGAAAACGGTTTGGATTTGGTGGCCAGAATATCATTTCCGAGGCCGCGGATTTCGATTCCGTGGTATCCCAAATCTTTCGCCATGGTGTAAATGTCGGTCCAGGAATAATCCGGACATCCGAGAGTTGAAAAGCTGATTTTCATAGTGACTCCTTCTTTCTTACAAATAACCCGTTTTATCTCAAATTTACTATCGAGCAGGCGGTAACTTCTGACCGCCTCGCCGGCCGTATGTTATGCGGGAACCGATTTCCCTGCACGGCCTTGTGAACAAGAATGCATGTCGCTTGGGACATGCTCGCGCCGCCTGTGCGCCGCGAAGCGACATTTTTCCTCTGCACAGGCGTGTGCATCCTCGCGGAGCGTTTTTTTACCTCATAGGACGAACTCTCCTATGAGATAAAAATACGTCTCCATCCGTTTCCGGATAGAGACGTAAAATACGCGGTACCACTCTATTTCATGATTTCTCATGCACTCAGTCAGCACAGACTTCTCGATGCTGATTCCCTTATAACGGTGGGCTTCCGGCAGAATCTACACAACATATTGTCTTCAATCCGCAGCTCCAAGGCGAGTTCATCATATATCGTCGACTGTTTCGCATCAACCAACAGCTTTCTGAACCGGACACATGACTACTGTTCCTCTTCATCGCATTCACCTGACGGACGTTATCGTACAACAAGAAAATGCAATTGTCAAGAAGAAATTCCATTTTCGTTGTTCTCGTTTTTCTCTTTTTTTACACTCTCCCTAACGGCTTTCACATCGGCAGACGTACAGGGGATATCCGAATATCTGGCTTTTTCGTATTTTTCCAGCAAAACCTCATGAGCTCCGTTGTCCGGGTTCAGCAGTTCCTCCGGAGTTTTTTCCGGAATATCCTGTTCTCCGAAGAGGTCAAACACAGTTCGTTTAAAGGTTTTTCGAATTCGTCTTGCGTAAATGTTGTCATCCTCGACGTCTTCATTTCTCGTTCGAATAATTTCGTCCCGATATTCCGGCGCGGAGAATTTCAAATCAATGACACGGTCCGTCATCATCGTCGTTCTCTGGTCATTGATTTTCGAAATCAGGAACTTACCGAGGCAGTACGCCAAAACCAGAAAAATTACGGCAAGAATCAAAAACGGCAGAATTTCGGTCCAGAACGAACCGGTCTTTTCGGAAACGTTCAAAATCGGCTGAGCGTCCGGATTCAGTGCATCACCGATATTCAACTCCGGATTTTTTACCGTCGAATCAAAGTTCAAATGATTGCCGAGCAACGACCTGATTAAGCCGATAAACCATTTCCAAATACTGTCAAACAGCGTCCAAACGGGAAGCACCGCAAACGACAGTACCACCAGAGTAACAACCAGATACCACAGACGAAAGGCTCTCATATTACCGATAATAACATGATGCATCGCTTCTTTTTCCACATCCCTGTTATCTTTCATGTACTTAATCAAATGAGCCAAATACAGGGCATATACCGCCAACGCCACAAACAAAAACAGGGCAATCAGTTCCACATACTGCAATCCCAGACATTCCATTGCGGCCGAAATCAGATACGCGGCGATATTAACAAATCCGAGCGGCCAAAACACCCGTTCTTTCCGGTTGTTTTTTTTCTCTGCAACAATGTTGCTGATCAGACAGCCGAGTAAATAACAGCCGCCGACAAGTACGACAAGGGCACCCAAAAGAATATACAGATTGTCCTTGACAAAATTGTCCATAACAATTGATGCAACCGCATATAAACAGAGACCGACAAATACAAAGCGGAACCGGTACAGCTGTTTTTCGTAATCTATAAGTCGATAGGTTTTTCTCACAGCGATACCTCCTAAATATTCTTCGGTTTCCAAAGTACCGCACAGCTCATCAGTTCCTGAGGAAGTGACGGCAGCTCCGAACCGATATATACAAGACAGCAGGGCGCTCCGGTACGGATTCTGGCACAGATCCGTTCCGTAAATTCCCGTCGAAGTGCATACGTAACATACAGAACACTGATATTTTGATCTTCCTCATACAACGAAAAATCCGTATTGTCACCGAATTCTGCCCTCGTATACATCGCCTGCTTCATCTTTTTTGCATCGAAAATGGTTTCAAAATCAATTCGGGCAAGACCGATTTCAATCGTATCCATGTGATCCATCGAACTTCCTTCGGAAATCAGTAACGGTTCTCCGCCGTCCGTTCCCGATACATTGCATTCCATGGAAACACTTTGGCCGATTCCCATTGCCGACGAAGCAAAGCTGACACCGAGTCGCAGCAGTTCCTCCCGCAAATCATCCTCATACGGGAACGGCCCCATTTCGGCGTGGAGCACAATATGCAACCGTTTATCCATTGTCGTATCGTAGTAATTGACCTGCCAATCACCGGATTTTGCGGATGCCTTCCAGTTGATTCTCTGAATCGGGTCTCCCGGCTGATACTCCCTCAGTCCCGCAAATGCCGCAAAATCTTCATACAACCGAAGCTTGGATACCACATCGCCCCACATGGTACGGAACGGAAGGTCTCCCATTTCAATCGCATAGCTCTTCGGCGTTACCAGAAGTTCCGTTTTGGATTCGCAAAATACGGGAAACTGTTTTGCAAAAAAATTATCGGTTCCGATCATTTGCAAACCTTCCACACGATACGGTCCCCTTCTGGTTCCCATTACGGGAATTCTTCGGATAACCTTTTTATATCCGCCGACGCAGAACAATTCATTTCGGTAATAATGGTCGGTTACATTGTGGGTATTGCTGTTTTCCAGCCACATATATTTCGACAGCTGAAACTTGACCTTGAGTGCGGGCAAAGGCATTGCCTTTCCGTTTGTTATTACCTCTTCCAGAGACAGCCACTCTCCTTCGTGTGCCGTAGCCTGGCTAAAGGTCAGAGTACACTGCAGTTTTTTATTCCAGTTTTTTCTGTAATAGAATCGTGTCAACAGATACGCCAATACTATCAACACCAGCAAAAACAGAATTCTCATCAGGCTTTCCTCTCTTCTCAGTAATCAATAACCGCCAGCTGCATGACTGCCCAGGAATCGCAGCACGCATTCCAAATGGCATTAAATTCATTTAACGCGAGCGGAGTCTTTCCGCTTCCGAGATAAACCGACATGGTCGGAATTCCCAGTTCCTTGTTGCAGTATCCTTCATAGGAGCCGAAGCCCTCTACGCCGACTGCAGAATCGATTTTTTCGTAATTCATAATGCCTTCCAACAGCTCCGCATATTTCTTCGCATTGGCCGTTTTCCGTTCATCCTGACCGAAATTGTACTGAATCGTCGGTCCCGATGTATGATATACGATTATCAAATCCGGTGAATATTCGGAAATCTGTCCGAGCAGTGCACGGGCTTCCGGCTCCGTTGCCGGTTCCGTTCCGCGATACCCCTCAGAGCCCGCTTCCAACTCCGCCGATACCTGATCCCACATATAATCAAAATTCCGTCGCAAATCCACTCCGTTTGCATTGGCATAGAAGAATTTCAAATAATTGTCCTTGGACAGACTGGTTCCTCCGTTCTGTTTATCCCGTTTGAACCATTTGTTCAAATCGGCCAGGATATCCTCCCTCGAAATCTTCGCCTCCAAATCCTGACTGATCATAACACCGTCCGGATTCAGCATCGGAATGACATGAATTGCCACATTATCGCACAGTTCCTTGTACGGAAATCCTTTGTAGTTGCCTTTTTCGTAGAATGTCAGATAATATTCAATCTGCTTCATGCACACCAGGGTACTCATATACTCCGTTCCGCAAACCCCGGCGCAGAAAAACAACTGTTTCTTTGCCGTATCGGGATTTCCGATAATAACCTCGAAAATGTTCCTGTTATCTTTCGTCGTTCCGATACAATTGAGTCTCATATGATCGGAAAACCGTTCTTTCAGTTCAGACAAATCGCCGCACATGGAATCATAACTGTAAAACTCCCGTGAAGTGTCCACGGTGGACAATACCGCTTTCGAAGGCTCAAATTTCTTATCTTCCATAATTGTCAGTTCCGTAACCAGGGACTTACTGACATATGCGGTTTCATTTTGATAATAAATACGAACCCAGTCGTCTTCCCCGATTCCGGTCCGATTCAGGCTTGTTCCGTAGTTTACGGTGCTGATAATTTCCGATTCCGTACTGGGCTGACGGCGGATATTCAGCGTATTCGAGCGTACATACACGGTGTCCTGAACCACATAATAGCCTTCCGCATCCTTTTGCCGGTGATTCTCTCCGTCGTCTTCTCCCGATTTCGCGACTCCGGTCACAATATGCTCATATTTTGTTGTTTCCGCCAACGTGATACCGGTGCCCGGATCATCTTCCTTTCCGCATCCGACGAGTACCGATGCAATTGCCAACCCCATAATGCAAATCAATACTTTTCCGTTCATCTTTTTTCCCTGTTTCCTATTATTTTCGTAAAATCTGTTTCAGTTCCCGTACATTGGAAATTCCGACCAGTTGAATTCCTTCCGGTGCAACATCTTTCATTTTCTCATAATCGGAATGTGATAAAATACATCGTTGATATCCGAGTTTTGCGGCTTCCCGAATCCTCTGCAATGCCTGTGTGACGGAGCGCAATTCTCCTGTCAGTCCAACCTCACCGAACGCAACCGTCCGGGTTTCCAGCGGCACGTTATCATATCCGGAAATGAGCGCCAGCACGATAGCCAAATCAATTGCCGGTTCCGTAATCCGCATTCCTCCGGCCACATTCAGATACGCATCGCATGTGGACAGATTCATTCCCAAACGCTTTTCGAGAACTGCCATCAGCAGATTCATGCGATTGCTGTCGGTTCCCGCCGCAGTCCGTCTCGGGAGGTTAAAATTGGTTCTGCAAACCAGCGCCTGCACCTCTACCAGAATCGGCCTTGTGCCTTCCATCGTTACCGCAACCACAGACCCCGGTTCCCCTTCCGGTCTTCCGCGCAGCATATGCTCCGACGGATTTTCCACTTCGGTCAAGCCGTTTGCTTCCATTTCAAACACCCCGATTTCGTTGGTGGACCCGAAACGGTTTTTAATTGTCCGAAGCAACCGGTATGCGGTCGTGGAATCCCCTTCCAAATACAGCACGGTATCCACCATATGCTCTAACATTTTCGGCCCCGCAACCGTTCCTTCCTTTGTTACATGACCAACCATAAATACAGAAATGTCTTCTTCCTTCGCCAACCGCATCAAAAATGTGGTAATCTCGCGAATCTGCGTTATACTTCCCGGTGTACTGTCCTGTTCGGGCAGAACCATCGTCTGAACCGAATCGACAATAACCACTTCGGGATGCAGGGTTAAAATACTTTCTTTCACCGCATGCATGTCGGTCTCCGACAGAAACAGCAGATTGTTCGGGCAGTCTCCGATTCGAACCGCACGCAGCTTAATCTGTTTCAGCGACTCTTCTCCGGACACATACAGTACTGACACCCCTGCCAATGCAAGATTTCGACACATTTGAAGAAGCAGTGTGGATTTGCCGATTCCCGGATCTCCCGATGCCAGCACCAGAGAACCGCGGACAATTCCGCCGCCCAAAACGCGGTCCATTTCCTTCATTCCGGTTCCGATACGGTCTTCTTCCTCGGTCGTCACCTCCGAAAGATTTTTCGGACTCGCCGCAGGTCGTATTCCCTTTCCCCCGGAAGCCGTCTTCCGAATGGCTCCGGTCGGTGCTTCCACCATTGTATTCCATTCTTTGCAGCCGGGACACTGTCCCAGCCATTTGGACGATTCCGTTCCGCATTCCCTGCAGAAATAAACCGTTTTTTCCTTTGCCATAGCATTTACCCCAATTATCGAATAACTACCTCATTGTCCTTCCAGTCGAGCGTTACGTCCGCTCCGTTCTCCACCGTTCCCTTCAGCAGAGCTTCCGTCAATGCATTTTCCACGGTGTCCTGAATCACGCGCTTTACAGGTCTCGCTCCGTACAGCGGGTCATACCCTTTGGACGCCACGGCATCCGTCAAGGCTTCCGTAAAATGAACGGTCAGGTTCGCCGTGCTCTTACACTTCTTTGCAAACCGGTTCAGCAGAAGTTCCGCAATTCCGTGAACTTCTTCCCTGGTCAGCGAATGGAATACCAGAATTTCATCGATTCGATTCAAAAATTCCGGTTTGAACAAATGACGGACTTCCTCCATCACGCCTTCCTTCATTCGGTTATAGTCTCTTGCCGCATCCTGTTCCGTAGCAAATCCCAATGTTTTCGGATTCATAATCCGGGTTGCTCCCGCATTGGACGTCATAACGATAACCGTATTCTTGAAATCAACTTTCCGACCGTTGGAATCGGTAATCCGTCCGTCATCCAGAACCTGCAGCAAAATGTTAAATACGTCGGGATGCGCCTTTTCAATTTCATCCAATAACAATACGGAATACGGTTTTCTGCGTACCCGCTCACTCAGCTGACCGCCCTCTTCAAATCCGACATATCCGGGCGGGCTTCCGATCATTTTCGATACACTGTGCTTCTCCATATATTCGGACATATCAATTCGAATCATCGCATCGGCATCGCCAAAGAGTGTTTCCGCCAGTGCTTTGCACAATTCCGTCTTTCCGACACCGGTCGGTCCGAGAAACAAAAAGGAGCCGATTGGGCGATTCGGGTCTTTCAGACCGATACGACCGCGACGGATTGACTTGGACAGTGCCGAAATCGCTTCTTCCTGACCGATAACAAAACGGTGAAGTTCCTCTTCCATAGCCAACAGCCGTTCCCGCTCCGTTTTATTGATTCGAGACACGGGAATCCCCGTTTGCGCCGCTACCAGTTCGGCAATGGTTTCTTCGGTAACGCATGCCTCTGCTTGCAATTTTGTCGCCGCAGTTTCTTTCTTTTGTTTTCTGGACAAAGAACGGATTTTGGCATTCAGCTTCTTCACCTCTTCCGTATTTCCGTTTAAAAATGCGGTTTCTTTGTCGCTCTGAAGACGGGTCAGTTCCTGAGCGACCGTCATCGTATCCGGTGAAGTCAGAAACGAATTAAGCTTGACACGACTTCCGGCTTCATCCAGAAGATCGATTGCCTTATCGGGCAAATGCCTGTCATTGATATATCTTGCCGACAACGTAACACAGGCGCGAATTGCCTCATCGGTATAACGGATTCCGTGGTGTTTCTCATAGCCTGCCCGAATTCCTTCCAGAATCCGACACGCTTCCTCTTCGCTCGGTTCCTCCACCGTAATCGGCTGAAACCGACGTTCCAGTGCCGCATCTTTCTCAATATGCTTACGATATTCGGTCAGTGTTGTTGTCCCAATCAGCTGAATCAGCCCCTTGGACAATGCCGGTTTCATGATATTGGCGGCATCCAGTGAGCCTTCTCCGCTTCCGGCACCGATAATCGTATGCACTTCATCAATAAACAAAATGATGTTCTTATTATTCTCCAGTTCCGACAACAGCTGGCGCATCCGCTCTTCAAATTCGCCGCGATACTTGGATCCTGCCACCAGCGATGCCATGTTCAGGGACAAAATACGCTTGTCCTTCATCAGTTCCGGAACGGTTCCGGCCGCAATCCGCAGTGCCAGACCTTCGACAACAGCCGTTTTTCCGACACCCGGTTCCCCGATTAAGCAGGGATTATTTTTCTTCTTCCGGCAAAGTGTCTGAATCAATCGTCCGATTTCCTCATTTCGCCCGACCACCGGTTCGGTCTTTCCATCCGCGGCAAGTTCCGTCAAATCCCGGCAATACTGCATTAAATACCCGCCATGCTCCGCTTTTTTCTTGGCTTTCAGACTTTCCAAAAAGTTTTTGGCACCGTTTCCGGTAATCCCCAGTTCTTCCAGAATCTGCTTAAACAGCGTCGCACTGTCAATTCCGTATTCAACCAGTTTTCTCACCGCCATGGATTCCGGCTCGCGCAGTACGGACAACATAATATGGCCGGTTCCGACATATTCATCATTGAGAAGTACCGCAAATTCACGGCTGCGCTCCAACACCCTCACAAGCTTCGGTGTCATCTCCGGAGTTTTTCGTTTTGTTTGTGTTTGAGCCGATGTCAGATCGGGATTTGCCGCCGAAAAGAATGCGACTTTTGCACCGTATTCACGCATCAGCAGTTCACAGACCAGATTGTCATGATTGAGCATTGCTTCCACCACATGCTCGGTTCCGACATAGTCCATGTCATACGACTTTGCCAGCAGTTTTGCCTCTTTCAAAACCGTCTCGGCATCTTTGGTATACTGTATCATCCTTGGAATTCCTCCACTACTTCACTTAAAATGTCACAAATTTCGCTTCCGGAAACATTCTTGCAAATTGCCCGTGCAACGACCGCCCGAAGTTCTTCGCGAAGATCCTCGATTGCTTTTCGTTTGTTCGGATCAATGGCTACAACGGCACCGCGTCTGCGATCCAGCTTCAGGTATCCTTCCTGCTTCAGAATCGTATACGCCTTATTCACCGTATGCATGTTGATACCGACGGTATCCGCCAAATCACGAACACTCGGAAGGCTGTCTCCTTCCCGAATTTCAGCCATGGCAATTCTCATAATAATCTGGTTTCTCAGTTGCATATAAAATGCTTCATCACTGTCAAAATCAATTCTGACCAACATATCTTCCCTCACTTTTTTGTGCCGTCCGGCACTTTTCCGCAGCATATCACAAAAATCTGTAACGTTATATTTGTTATACGAACAGTGTAACAGTATATGCCCCGTTTGTCAAATTGAAAATGCCCTTGCCGGAGCATTTCCGACAGGGCATTGCAGCTTACAAATTCTTGATTTTAAACTCCCGTTCCGCTTCTCTTTGCATATCGCGCTTGGCAATACTGTCGCGCTTGTCATACAGCTTTTTGCCCTTTGCGACGGCAATGGTTACCTTGACCAGATTTCCTTTCAAATAAACCGCTGTCGGAACGATTGTGTACCCTTTTTCCTGCATCTTTCCGGCCAGTTTATTAATTTCGTGCCGGTTCAAAAGAAGCTTCTTGACACGAAGGGGATCCCGATTGAAAATGTTCCCCTTCTCATACGGTGAAATGTGCATTCCGTACAGAAGTGCCTCTCCGTTTACGATGTTCACATATGCTTCCTTAACCGAGCACTGTCCCATCCGAACAGATTTCACTTCCGTCCCGTGAAGTGCAATTCCCGCCTCATACTGTTCTTCTATAAAATAATCGTGAAATGCCTTTTTATTATTGGCAATCTGACGAATCGTGCTGTTTCCCATACTCTCTCTTTCTGAGGACTGTTCCTCCGCAAATCGATTTTCACATTGATTATTGTATCACTTGGCCGGCACAAAATCAATTGTTCGGGTCATTTTGTCCGCGGCCGCAACAAGGACTTTCATCGGTTGCCCGATGGTATAACATTTTCTCGTATGTTCACCGGTCAGAGTCATGGTTTTCGCATCAAATCGGAAATAGTCTCCTCGCAGATCCGTCAAGCGGACCATTCCCTCCACCGTATTCGGCAATTCCACGTAAATTCCCCAGGACGTAATACCGGAAATCAATCCGTCAAACGTTTCTCCGAGGAAGCCTCTCATATATTCCGCCTTCTTCATCTTCTCCACTTCACGCTCGGCTTCTTCGCTTCTGCGTTCCGTCATTGACGACTGTTTGGCACGTTCGGGCAAAATCGCTTCATAATGGGAAATGCGCTTTTCCGACAGGTTTCCGTGCAAATATTCCTTGATAATCCGGTGAATCTGCAAATCCGGATACCGACGTATCGGCGATGTGAAATGACAGTAATATTTTGCTGCCAGACCAAAATGACCGAGACATTCGGTGGAGTACTTGGCCTGCTTCATGGAACGAAGCGTCAAACGGCTCAGCAAATTCTCTTCCGGAGCCCCCTGGATGCTCTTTAACAGCTTCTGTACTTCCTTGGCATGAACGGTTTCATTGGACAAATGCATGGAATATCCGAAATGAGACACATACTTGCGAAGATCCTCCATTTTCTCAAAATCCGGTTCTTCGTGAATTCGATACACGAACGGCAGCTGAAGCCAGAAAAACTCCTCCGCAACAGTCTCGTTGGCCAGAAGCATAAAATCTTCAATCAGTTCGGTGGCACGGTTTCGCTCGTGCGGAACAATGCTGGTCACTTTTCCTTTTTCATCGAGAAGAATTTTGCTCTCCGGAAAATCAAAATCAATGGCACCGCGGTTTTCCCGTCTTGCTCTGGTCAGCAGAGACAGACGGTTCATTTGCAGAAGCATCGGCACCGCATCCTCATATTCCGGAACCGGATTGTCTCCGTTTCCGTCCACATCCAGAGCCTGAAGCACCTGAAATACCTTCGTATACGACATCCTGTGATTGACACGGATGACACTTTCGCAGATTTTGTGTGAAACGACAGCACCGCTTCCATCCACTTCCATAATGCAGCTGAGGGCCAAACGGTCTTCCCCCATATTGAGGGAACAGATTCCGTTGGACAACGCATGCGGCAGCATCGGAATGACTCTGTCGGTCAGATACACACTGGTTCCGCGGTTGATTGCTTCCCTGTCGAGCGGACTGTTTTCGGTCACATAATGGCTGACATCCGCAATATGAACGCCCAGAATATAATGACCGTTTTCCATCGTCAGCGAAATGGCATCATCCAGATCCTTTGCTTCTTCCCCGTCAATTGTCACGGTCATCACATCCCGAAGATCCAGACGACCTTCCGTCTGTTCTTCGCTGACTTCCTCCGGCACCGTTTCCAGCTGAGCCTTTACCGCATCGGGAAACTCCGTCGGCAGCGCATAGTCTTTGACAACCGACAGAATATCAACTCCGGGATCGTTAATATGACCGAGAATTTCCGTAATCCGTCCCTCCGGCTGATGTCGGTCATCCCCGAAGTCGGTAATTTTCACACATACCTTCTGTCCGCTCACTGCACCCTTGGTATGTTCTTTGGAAACATGGACATCAAAATTCAGTTTGGAACGGTCCGGTACGACAAATCCGAAGTTTTTGCTCTTATGGAAAATGCCGACAAGTTCCGTCGTATTCCGTTCCAAGATTTTGGTAATTCGTCCCTCGGTACGTATTTTCTTTCCGTTATCCGTACCGCTGCCGCATTTGACACGAACAACGCATACGCGGTCTCCGTGAACCGCATTCATGGTCGCTTCTTCCGGAATAAACCAGTCATCCGTTTCTCCGTCCACGGTCACAAAACCGAACCCGCGATCCGTCGACTGGAAAATGCCTTCTGCCGTAACTGCGGATATCGGAATATACCGACCTTCCCGATCGGTTCCGATTCGTCCCTCATTGGTCAGGGTGTCCAGAATCGCATTCAGTTCTGCCCGCTGAGACTTCGGGACCTGCAGAAATCCCGCAATTTCCCGCAGTTTCATCGGATGGTACTGTTTGTCCTGAATCAGTGCCATAACCATTTCTTTTTTTCTTTCATCGATAACAATCATCGTATTATCTCCCAACTTTTCATCGGATACTCCGCATCTTACCAGAAATAAAAAGCGGCACTCATCGGAGTGCCGCAGATATTACTCAGTTAAACCATTTTGACTGAAGAAGGATGGAGAAAACGATGAACGCAGCCACCAGAATTCTCGTACAAATAACAAGCTTTCCTTCTCTGGAGCGACCTTTGTTCTTGCTCCAATAGGTTTCCGTCGAACCGGAAAGGGATCCGAGACCGGCGTTCTTGCCTTCCTGCATCAAAACGATAGCGACCAAAACTACACATATAATAAAATATAAAATCTCAAGTACAACCTTAAAAGCAGCCATAACAGACCTCCAAAATTCGCTTTACACTCTATTGAATAAGTACAACGCGATAATTCTATCATACTTTATCACGTATTGCAAGCATAAAATTTATTTTTCAATCAGACTCTTTCCGGTCATTTCCTTCGGCTGTTCCTTGCCCATCAATTCAATCAGAGTCGGGATAATATCCGCGAGGCATCCGCCTTCACGAAGCTTGATTCCCTCATCGGCATTAACAAGAATGAACGGAACCGGATTGGTGGTATGTGCGGTAAACGGTGCACCGGTCTCGTAATCAACGAGCTGCTCCGCATTTCCGTGGTCAGCGCAAATGAACATAACGCCGCCGACTTCCTTCACAAATTCCACAACCTCACCAACGCAGCGGTCGATATCCTCGATTGCCTGCTTTGCAGCCTCCAAAACGCCGGTATGACCGACCATATCCGGATTTGCAAAGTTACAAATGATAACATCGTAATATGCCTCTCCGTCATCATTTTTCTTCGTAATTGCTTCACTCAGACGGTCGCAAACCGTATATGCGCTCATTCTCGGCTTTTTGTCATAGGTCGGAACATACTTCGGAGAATCTACCAGAATTCTGTCCTCGCCCTCATTCGGAGCCTCAATACCGCCATTAAAGAAGAACGTAACATGCGCATATTTTTCCGTTTCGGCGATTCTCGCCTGCTTCAGTCCGTTTGCCGCAAGCCACTCGCCGAACGTATTGGTCACTTCCACCTTCTTAAACGCAATCGTCTTGTTGGGGATTGTAACATCATATTCGGAGAAGCATACGTAGGTAAGCGGAAGGAATCCGTTTCGTCTCTCAAATCCGTCGAAATCTTCACAGCAGAAGGTTCTTGTAATTTCACGTGCACGGTCAGGACGGAAATTGAAGAAAATGATGGAATCATTTGCCTGAACCGTTGCTGTCGGAGCTCCGTTCTTCATGATTACGGTAGGAATTACGAATTCATCGGTAACGCCGTTTGCATAGGTTTCTTCCATCGCCTGTGCCGCGCTGTCAGCCTGATTGCCTTCTCCGTAAACAAGCGCCGCATATGCCTTTTCGACACGGTCCCAGTTCTTGTCACGATCCATCGCATAATACCGTCCGCTGATGGTTGCAACTTCGCCGACACCGATGGATGCCATCTCCTGTTCCAATGCCGCAACAAAATCCTTACCGCTTGCCGGAGGTGTATCACGTCCGTCCAGGAAGCAGTGAACATATACCTTGGAAAGGCCGCAATCCTTGGCCAGTTTCAGCAGGGCATACAAATGCGTGTTATGCGAATGAACACCGCCATCGGACAACAGGCCGTACAAATGAAGTGCGGAATCATTTTTCTTACAATTCTCGATGGCAGCCAGAAGTTCTTCGTTCCGGAAGAAGTCGCCATCCATGATTTCCTTGGTAATTCTTGTCAGTTCCTGATATACGATGCGGCCTGCGCCCATATTCAAATGTCCGACTTCCGAATTTCCCATCTGTCCGTCCGGAAGACCGACAGCCATACCGGATGCATTTCCCTTCACAAACGGGCACTCTGCCATGAGCTTGTCCATAACCGGCGTACCGGCCTGTGCAACCGCATTTCCTTCCTTTTTATCATTCAATCCGTAACCGTCCAAAATCAACAATACGATAGGTTTCTTAGCCATAATTCGTCTCCTTTATTTAGCAGGCAAAATGAGCCTGTGTATAGTCCGTTTAGCATTTTATAGTATTTAAATTGTTTTTGCAAGTATTTTCTCACAGATCTCCGGGTAACAAACGATATCGGAATCCGAATTAATAATAAATGAATTGTATCTTCGGATCGATTTCGTCGGTATTGATTTGCTTCATCAGCTGCCTCGATATTTTCACGGACCTGAGAGTTCCGTCAAAAAAGAAATTGTCATACCCGATTGAAATGACGGATTCCGGAATTTCAAGAGTTTCCACTCCCGTATCGCGAAATACCGCGTAACCCATCCACATCAGGCTGTTCGGCAATGTAACGGACTTCAGTTTCGTACAGAAATCGAATACATAATCTCCGATTGATACCAGATTGTCAGACAGTGTCACCGATGTCAGATTCTCACATCGATAGAATGCCATGTCCTGAAGTTCCGTCACACTGTTCGGAATGAGGATTTCGGACAACCCGATACAACCTTCAAACGCCACCTCCCCAATTGTTGTCACACTGTTTGGAATCGTTACGGTTCGTAATCTGTCACATTCCACGAAAAGACCATCCGAAATTGTCTTTATGCTGTTCGGAAGCTCGATTTCTTCGAGATCATGGCATCGGCTGAATGCATATTTACCGATTTTGGTAACACTGTCGGGAATCACCAGCCGCTGAACGGCCGATTCCGACAACGCATATGCGGCAATCTCCGTCACGGTGTCCGGAATTACAACGTTCGTCAGCATCGGATTTATGCCAATCAGCACATGATTTACAATCAAATAATCATTCTGCTTGAGCTGTGTGTTTTCCCAGGCAGTATTTTCAAATGCACATCCATCCGTTATCACAAGACTTTCCGGGAATTCCAAGTCTGTTATCATCTCACACCCGAAAAATGCATTTTCGCCTATTGTTTTCAGATTCTTCGGTAACTGAATGGATTTCAGGGATAAACAAAAATTGAAGCAATAGTCCGGAATTTCCGTTATGCTATCGGGAATGGTCACCTCGGACAGGTATCTGCAGCCGGAAAATGCCCCGGATTCCAATCTCTGCAGGGAACCCGGAAGTTCAACCCGCACCAGACCGTTTCCTTGAAATGCATAATCCTCAATGGTATTCACAGAGTCCGGCAACGTAATCTGTCTCAGATTTTCACATCTTGAAAACGCATAGTCGCCAATCGTTGTAACGGTATTCGGAAGTGTAATCTCCGTCAGTTCGTTACAATCTGAGAACGCAGCGAGACCGATTTCTTTTAAGTTCTCCGGAAAAACGATGGTTTTCAAAGGAGTCGACGTAAACGTATTGTTGGGAATCCGTTCCAGAGAATTCGGAAGTACAACCGATTCCAGTCCGCTTTGCAGGAACACATCCGTCCCCATCGTCTGTAACGAGTCCGGAAGCTCAATTTCCCGTAACGACTGACAATACAAAAATGCGGCTTCTCCGATTGAAATCAGTCCTTTCGGAAGTACCACACCGGTCAGCGACGTACACCCCTCAAACGCGCAGTCTCCGATTTCGGTTACACTGTCGGGAATGGTTACGGATACCATCTTATCACATTCCAAAAATGCACCCATAATACATTTTACGCCGTCCGGAACCACTACCGTTTCACGGTTCTTTGCATTCAGAAGAATATTGTTGATGATTACAAATTCATTTTCTTCAATCTTTTTATTGAACCACGGTGTCTGGAGAAATGCCCCGATTCCGATGGATGTTACCGTTTCGGGGATTTCAACATCAACCAGATTGTCACAGCATGCAAATGCATTTGCGCCGATGCCTGTCACCGATTCCGGAATAATGACTTCCGAGAGATTCGTCCCGAAAAATGCATTTCTTCCGATTGTTTTGACCGAAGACGAAAAGTTTACGGAACACAGAGAACTGCATCCGTAAAAAGCATATTCGCCGATATCGGTAACAGCCCCCGGAATTGTTATCTGCAAAATACTTTCACAATCGGAAAATGCTTCCTTGGAAATCGTCACTAACGATTCCGGAAAACGAACTGTTTTTAACAGTTTACAATCCCAAAACGCAGCTTCACCGATTTCGGTAACCGATTCCGGAAACGTCACCTCTTCAAAATCCGTCGAATCGAATGCTTTTTTTCCGATTCTTTTAACACCGTCCGGAATCGAAAATTTCGTTTCCCCGTTGTCTCTCACTAAAACCAGCGTATCGTTAATGACAACCGCATCATTTTCATAACACTGTCTGTCAAACCATTCTGTTCCGTACAGTGCATTCAATGAAATACCGGTTAACGACTCCGGAATATCAATCATTTTCAATTCCCGATGCGTACTAAAAACAAACTCATCGATTGCGGTAACCGGTAACCCCTGTACGGTTTCGGGAATCGCAATTTGAGATTTTTCGCAGGACCGGTACTCTGACAGTATATATGCCGTTTCGTCATCATTTAAGCGAAATACAAACTCATCCGACTCCACAATTTTGTCATGCGGTTCGTCCGGATTTACCTCAGGCTCCGGATTTTCATTCTCCGGTTCCTTCTGTTGCTGCTCCTGTTCTGACGGTTTTGACGGTGTTTCCTTTTGTTTTAAAACAAAATATACAACCAGCAAAATACTGGCCACCACGATGGCACCAAACATCGCCGCCAAAATCCGTATTGTTTTCTTGTTCATACCTGTTGCTCCTATGTCGAATTTTTGTGCCGAGCAGATTCGTTACTCCGTATAAATGATTTCCATATTGTCGTTTGCTGTCAGTGCCGCCTCATAAACTTTTAAAGCTGAAGGTATGGTAATGGTTTGCAGATTATTGCAGCCTGATACTGTCTCTAACGTTGCAAAGAAAATCACGGATTTCGGGATTTCCAGTGACTGTAACATCATACAGTTTTTAAATGCCCCTCTGTCAATCGCCAGTAATGAATCCGGCAGAAAAATCGTTTTTAACTCCCTGCAGCCGTTAAATGCCTGGATTCCGATTCCGGTAACACCTTCCGGAACTGTAACGGTCTGCAGTTTGACACACTGTCCAAACGCGTCATTTCCTATCACAAGTATTCCGGTCGGAAGATTGATTTCACGTAATTCACCGCAGCCGAAAAACGCCATATCCTCAATTGCCGTAATTCCTTCCGGCAATTCTACATTTTTTAAATTTTCGCAGAACAAGAACATTTCCTTTCCGATTTTTGTAATTCCCTTCGGAATCACGACGGATTCAATATTACTGTCACAAAATGCACCGGGTGCAATATCAATAACCGTTTCCGGGATGACCGCCTCGGTTACCGCATCCGATACGGCAATCAGGATATGATTGACAATAGCATAATTCTCCTTCTCACATTTTCCAATAAGCCAGGGGGTTAATTCAAATGCATTTTCTCCGATTTCCCGGACGGAATCCGGAATTGTAATTTCCTCCAGGTCACAACAATAACTAAACGCTTCGCTTCGAATGGCTTTCAGATTTTTCGGCAAACAGATGCTTTGCAGTGAGTCACACCCATCAAAGCAGTTCATTTCTATAACCGTTAACGTATCCGAAAGTTCTGCTTTACGAAGAAGTCTGCAATCCTTGAACGATCCCGCGCCGATTGCTGTAACCGATTCCGGTATCCGGATTTCCTCTAGCGAACAACAACCGGCGAATGCAAAATCTCCGATTGTTGTTACCGAATCCGGCAGTGTCAGTTTATGCAAATTGATACATTTTTCAAATGCCGAATTACCAATTGTGGTAACTGAATCCGGCAATTCGATCTCGTTCAGATTCGGGCAATTCGAAAAAACATAATCTCCAATCGTCTTCAGAGAATCCGGTAAAGTAATTGTCTGCACTTCTTTTATAATGGATACTGACGAATTGTAATTTCCGGCAACAATAGCCGTAACTCCGTCCGGAATCACTACATTTTCCTGATCATTGAACCAGATAAGAACGGTCCCAACCATTACAAACGAATTCTCACGACACTGTTTTTCGACCCATGGAGTACCAAGAAATGCACTGTAACCGATGTCGGTAACGGACTGGGGGATTTCAATCATCTGTAAATTGTTACAACTTTCAAATGCCATATCTCCGATTGAAGTTACGGAATCGGGAATTGTAATTGACTGTATGCCGCTGCATCCATAAAATGCCATAGACCCTATTGCTGTCACCGAAGACGGAATATTAATATACTGCAGCGTGTCGCAATTTGTAAATGCATATTCTCCCAGTATTGTTACCGAAGACGGAATACAAACTTCCTTCAAATTCGGACACAGAACGGAATCCAATGCATGCCCACCCACAGTAACAACGCCTTCCGGAATTTCAATACGTTCCTCATCGGATCGAATCTGCAGCAAAACACCGTTGATAATAATGACATCCTCTTCTTTGCTCTTTTTCTCATACCATGCAGTATGATAGAAGGAAATCATGCCCATTTCTGTCACTGACTTCGGAATGGTAATATTATTGATTTCCCAATGCCCGGAAAATACATTCCCGACAATTGCAACAACCGGCAATCCGTTGTGGGTTTCCGGAATGCTTACTTCCGAACGCCAGATTTTCGGGTTGTATTCTGTCAGAACATAACCGCTCCCGTCTTTTTTTAAGTCAAACGAGAATTCCTCGACATATTCGTTCCTGAAGTCATTATTTTTCTCATCTTTTTCGTTTTTGTTTTTTATCACCAAAAACATCACAAGCGCGATTGTTGCCAGCACTATTGTCCCTAATATGGTTGCCAATAGCAGCTTTGTTTTCTTATTCATTATGTGACTCCATCTTCCTAAAACAATACGAATTATTTGTAATTTATTCTGTTTTAATACATCTATTCATCATAATACTTGATTTCCGGTGCATCTCCCAGTCCGAGCAACGCCTCATATTCTGCCAGATGTGCCGGCATGGTAACGGTTTGTAACGCGGTACATCTGTCAAGCATATACATTCCGATTTGGATTACAGAGTTCGGTATGTAGATTTCTTTCAGATGATTACATTGATCAAATGCCTGTACTCCAATTCGAAGCAATGATTCCGAGAGATTCACGGTTTCAATGCTCTCGCACACACTAAAAGCACATGCACCGATATCAACAACACCGTTTGGAATATTTACGGTTTTCAAACCGGTACAACCTCGAAACGCCCCCTCACCGATTGACGTGAGGCCGGAAGGCAGCTCTATTTCGACTAATTTTCCGCAATGACAAAAGGCAGAGGCACCGATTTTTGTAATGCCGGAAGGCATGGTTATTTCCGTCAGATATTCACAGTAATAAAAGACGCGTTCACCGATTGACGTGAGGCCGGAAGGCAGCTCTATTTTCGTTAAACTCTCACAACGTTCAAAGGCAGAGGCGCCGATTGACGTGAGACCGGAGGGCAGGGTTATTTCTTTCAAATTCCTGCAGTTCGCAAAGGCGGATTTACCGATTGATGTGAGACCGGAGGGCAGGGATATCTCACTCAGTTTCTCACATCCGGCGAACATAAAATCCGGAATCTCCGGAAATCTTTCCGGCCAAATTATATGTTCAATATTACTGTCTGCAAACGCAGACGGAGCAATTACCGAAACCGATTCCGGAATCAGTCCGTCCGATATCGAATCGGACACTGCAATCAGGATATGATTGACAATCACATAGTCATAATTCTCTCGTTGTCTGTAAAGCCAGTGCGTATCATAAAATGCATCTTTTCCGATTTCACAAACAGACTCCGGAATAGTAATATCCACCATATTCGTACATCCATAAAATGCATAATCTCCAATGCTTGTCACCGAATCCGGTATTGTTATTCCCTCCAAGCCGGTACAGTCAGCAAATGCACCAACTCCAATGCTCGTCAACGAATCCGGCAGCCGAATCGATGTCAGACTCTCACAGAAATAAAATGCCCAGTCTTCAATGCTTGTCACAGAATCCGGTATCTGAATCGATGTCAGACTCTCACAGAAAGCAAATGCATACTCCCCAATGCTTGTCACCGAATCCGGTATCTGAATCGATGTCAGACTCTTACAGTCAGCAAATGCATCCTTCCCAATGCTCGTCAACGAATCCGGTATCTGAATCGATGTCAGCGTACAGAAAGCAAATGCATGATTTCCAATGCTTGTCACCGAATCCGGTATCCGAATTGATTTCATGCTTTCAGAGTGGTAAAATGCACGGTCCCCTATCGTTGTCACCGAATCCGGCAGTTGAATTGATGTCAGACTATTACAGAAAGCAAATGCATAATTTCCAATGCTTGTCACAGAATCCGGTATCTGAATTGATTTCAGGCTTTCAGATTTGTAAAATGCACAGTTCCCTATCGTTGTCACCGAATCCGGTATTGTTATCGATTGTACCATTTCATGACCTTCAATGTCTCCTACAATCGTTGTGACTCCGTCCGGAATGACAACATTTTCCTGTTCCTTAAATGCTATCAGGATATTATTTATAATTACAAAGTCATTGTCTTTCATCTGTTGTTCTAACCAGGGAGTGTGTCTAAAAACATTACCACCGATTTGGCAAACGGACGCCGGAACGGTAATACTCTGTAGACTGTTGCAGTCATAAAATGCATAGTCTCCTATCGTTGTGATTGAATCCGGAATCGTTATCGTTTCAAGCGAATTACACCCGTAAAATGCACCTTCTCCGATTTCCGTAACGGAGTTCGGAATTCGAACTTCTTTCACATGGTTTTGCTGATTACCAAAACAGTAACTTGCAATACCGGTTACACCGTCCGGAATTTCAATTCGTTCTTCCTGTGTATTTATCCAAAGCAATATTCCGTTGATAATTATATAGTCTTCTTTCGCAATCTTCTTGTCAAACCATCTTGTTCCGTTGAATGCATCCTCTCCAAACTTCGTTATTGACGACGGAATTTCAATTTCATCAACTTCTGACGCACCAGCAAAAGCGAGTCTTCCGACAGCGACTACCGGCAGACCTTCATAAGTTTCCGGAATGACTGCTTTATAAGAACTTTTCCCTTCTTTCAGAGTGCAACCGGTTACAATATACCCGGTTCCGTCTTCGTTTAACTCATATGAAAGTTCCGCAATATCTGTAGTAGGAACCGGTCTTGTCTTTCCGATGTTTTCCTGCGGTTTCGCGTCTTTTGGCTTTTTCAACACAAAAAGTAATACCAGTGCAACCGTCGCCAGTACGATTGCTCCAAAGATGGATGCCAGGATCAATTTCGTTCGCTTATTCATGAGACTTCTCCTAAAAACAATTTTGATGTCATAAACCGGCAGTTCAGTGGCTTTGCACCGTTAAAAGAACTATCCCCGAAACCATTAACGAGAACCGATAGTTCCTGTTTCAAGGCATCTAATCTTCATAACATTTGACTTCGGTTCCCATATCCAATCCGAACCAACCAACTTGCCCTACTAAATGTGCCGGAATGGTAACGGTTTGCAACGAAGTGCAACCATCAAAAGCTCCAAATTCGATACTATTCACAGACTTTGGTATGTAGATTTCCTGCAGACTGCTACACCCATCAAATGCACCATAACAAATTTTCAATAAGGATTTCGGAAGATTTATATTTCTCAAATTAGTACAATCTTCAAAGCTGGACATACCAATTGCTGTGAGTCCGGACGGCAGGGATATCTCACTCAGTTTCTTACATCCTAAGAACATGCCATCCGGAATTTCTGTAAATCTTTCCGGTAAACTCATACGCATAATATTACTGTTTTCAAATGCTCCGGGAGCAATTACCAGAACCGATTCCGGAATCTTCCCATCCTTAATTGCATCCGATACTGCGATTAAGATATGATTGACAATCACATACTGATTGTACTTCTTTTGTTCATATAACCATGGAGTATCACTGAATGCATCCCATCCAATTTCACAAACAGACTCCGGAATAGTAATATCCACCATATTCGTACAAAAAGCAAATGCAAACATTCCAATGCTTGTCACAGAATCCGGCAGCTGAATCGATGTCAGACTCGTACATGACCTAAATGTACCTTCCCCAATGCTCGACACCGAATCCGGTATCTGGATTGATTTCAATCCGGTACAGTTAGCAAATGCGCTCTTCCCAATGCTCGTCAACGAATCCGGTAGCTGAATCGATGTCAGGTTGTTGCATCCGTCAAAAGCAAGATCTCCAATGCTTGTCACCGAATCCGGTAGCTGAATCGATGTCAGACTCGTACAGCCAGCAAATGCCCAGTATTCAATTCCGGTCAACGAATTCGGTAACCGGATTGATTCCAGGCTATAACATTTATAAAATGCCTCACCTCCAATGCTTGTCACCGAATCCGGTATCTGTATCGATTTCAATCCGGTACAGTCAGCAAATGCGCTCTTCCCAATGCTCGTCAACGAATCCGGTATTGTTATCGATTGTACCATTTCATGACCTTCATCGTCTCCTACAATCGTTGTGACTCCGTCCGGAATGACAACATTTTCCTGATCCTTAAATGCTATCAGGATATTATTTATAATTACAAAGTCATTGTCTTTCATCTGTTGTTCTAACCAGGGAGTGTGTCTAAAAACACTACTACCGATTTGGCAAACGGACGCCGGAACGGTAATACTCTGTAGACTGTAGCAGTCATGAAATGCATTGTCACCTATCGTTGTGATTGAATCCGGCAATTCGATTTTCTTTAAACTCCGGCAGTGATAAAATGCATAGTCTCCTATCGTTGTTACCGAATCCGGCAATTCGATTTTCTTTAAACTCCAGCAGTCATAAAATGCACAGTCTCCTATCGTTGTGATTGAATCCGGAATCGTTACTGTTTCCAAACTTTCACAATTGCGAAATGCACTCTCGCCTATCGTTGTGATTGAATCCGGAATCGTTACTGTTTCCAAACTTTCACAATTGCAAAATGCACTCTCGCCGATTTCCGTAACGGAGTTCGAAATTCGAACTTCTTTCACATGGTTTTCCTGATTATCAAAACAGTAACTTACAATACCGGTTACTCCGTCCGGAATTTCAATTCGTTCTTCCTGTGTATTTATCCAAAGCAATATTCCATTGAGAATAATACAGTCTTCTGTCTCTTTCTTCTTTTCAAACCATTCTGTCTCTCGAAATGCATACGCTCCAAACTTCGTTATTGACGACGGAATTTCAATTTCATCAACTTCTGTCGCACCATAAAAAGCATTCGTTCCGACAGCGACTACCGGCAAACCTTCATAAGTTTCCGGAATGACTATTTTTTGAGAATCTTTGTTCTCTATCGAAGTATAAGAACAATCGACTAAAATATACCCGGTTCCGTCTTCGTTTAACTCATATGAAAGTTCCACAATATCTGTAGTAGGAACCGGTCTTGTCTTTCCGATGTTTTCCTGCGTTTTCGCGTCTTTTGGCTTTTTCAACACAAAAAGTAATACCAGTGCAACCGTCGCCAGTACGATTGCTCCAAAGATGGATGCCAGGATCAGTTTCGTTTTTTTGTTCATGAACATTTCCTCACAAAAAGTTTTCTTGATTTGCTATAATATTACAATGAATCGATGATTCTAAGATTCCGTCATTCAAAACAACAGTCTGTTGCCGAAAACATTCCGTAATTGCGCACTTTTTTATTATATTACAAAAAGTTTTTTATGTATATTGAATATCTGTTAAATTTTCTTGTTCAAAAAATAAACCATCTAATATATCTTAACACAATGTAAAATATTGTCAACATCATTTTGCTTTTTTTATTCACTTTTTTACCTCGGGAAGCAGACAAAAAGTAGTAAGCGCATAGTAAAAGGGTGTGTTGACAAAAAAAGAAGCCGTTTCCGGCTTCCGTATAGTTTTCTATTCCTGAGTTTTGCCACAGGCTGCCTGTGCAGCCTCGCTCCATGGAGCGATGGTTTCCAATTTCTCGTCTGTCATGTTTTCGTTCGGACGGGATTCAAGAACGAACTTGAGGTAATCATAGGTCTTAAGATTATGTGCCTTGGCATTCTCGATAAGTGTATATACAGCCATTGAGGCATGGGCGCCGTCAGGAGTATCCGAGAACAGCCAGTTCTTCCTGCCACAGGTTATGGGGCGAATTGTGTTCTCAGTTAAGTTGTTTGAAAGACTGCATCTGCCATCTTCAAGATATGTC